>CAJVYQ010000072.1 GCA_913009825.1 uncultured Deferribacteres bacterium | reverse complement strand
GCCATGCAAAACTAAAAGAAAAATAATCAAAATCTGTAGTGACCCATAAGCGGTTTCAAAGAAAAAAAATGGATGTAAGTCTATTATTTATAACAATGCTCATTTAAAACTGTGGTGAACTTGGGTTAAAACCTTCTTCTTTGAGGTTTCCATTGATTAATGATTTGAAAAAGTGTTGTTGGGAACCATTATAAGCAATTAGCCGATTATTCTCCCATTTCTTTTTTTATTTTTTGGAATTAGTTGTTTGAAAAAATTTATAGTTTTATATCTTTTTATACCTCTTTTGATATTAGAAGGCATTCCTTCTTGATTGCCTTCGATAATATAAATATCATCATTAGTAAATAATTCAGCATAAAATTCTTCTAAAAAAAGAGTTACTTCATAACCCAACGCATTATTTATGAATGTCAACGTTCCCTCTGAAATTGCCTTGAAGTGGCCACTTTTTCTATCATATTTTAAATCAAGAACTTCTGGATTTATTAATTTGCATTTTTTTGCAAACTCTTTTTTCCCAAAAAATATTCGTTCAAATATTTTTAAATTCTTCTTCCATTCTTTTGGATACTTAGCAGTTACTGTTACATTTTCCCCTTGTAAAACTATTGGTTTCAAATTAAAATCAATGATTATAGACATTTGGTTATAAACCTTAATCATCTTTCTTTGAACTGTATAGCCCATCATAGTAGCAACTAATTTATAGAAACCTGGAGGAACGTTTGTGATGATATAATTTCCGGATTCGTCTGAAACATCACCGAGTGTAGTATTCGCAAGAAATACATTTACAAAATTAAGCGGATTTTCAGTAGATTCATCAAATATTTTACCCATGATTTTAGTGTGGTTTTTAGATTGCGATAGTAGAATACCCGGAAGTAGAAAAACAAAAAAAGGGTTCCTCATCATTTGGGGTGGGTAGAATGGTGAGTCCGTTAGGCCGTTTTCGACCGAATCCCTTCTCACCCATACTGGAAGGGTGAGGGCGAAATCGGCCTAACGGACTATAAAACAGTAATATAGGATGATGTGATAATTTTTGTTGTTATTGAGTGCATCCAATATTAGCCATTACTTCACAAATAGCAGCACATGGGTAACACTCCCCCATGGGGGAGTGGCGATTTTTAATCCTCCAATTAAACCAGAAAAGAGAACCCAATATACAACCCTATCATTTAGATTATTTGATGTAATAATTACTGCTGAAATGAAAAGAATGAGACCTAAAATGGATATAACGCTTGAATAAAAATATGAAAATATTGGAGATGTTTTTGTTTCATTTACTGATTTAAAAAATTCATCTAAATATCGTTTTTCACTAATAAAGGGTGTTTAAACAAACCGACATAAAAGTATAAAAAACAATAGACTTAGACATACATTTTTGTTATATTATAACATAACTCAATTAATAACAAAGGAATATGTATGTCTAAGTCATTAAAAGATATAAAACGCAAGGTCAGGAAGCAATTAAAAAAAGTTTATCCGCATTTTAATCGGTTACCCAAGAAAGTTAAGAAGAAGGTTTTGAAGGAAATTTGCATACAGGTTTCTTCTGCCTATGATGATACAACGGAAGTTACGGCTCCCTTGCACGAATTATTTAATATTTGTGAGCTTCCGGGGGCCATTATCAGCATAGATCAAATGCAGAAACAGATCAAACAGAGAAGGCATGCCTGGCTTTTTCAACATTTACCGCATCGTCGTCTTAAGGATATAAAAGACCGTGAGTTACGGGATATCATCGAGATGGTGGATTGGGATTTGATCAACGATCTGTTGATCGATCGTCATTACACAGCCGGTAAACGGTCACTCATACCGGTTCAATTATTTCGGGCGGAGTTACTGAAACACTTAAAATATCCGGAGCTCAGTTACCGCAAATACGCCGCCACAGAGATCAACAACGAAGAACGTAAAGAGAACCGGGTTTTCATAGGATTAAAAAGGGATCGCCAGATTTCCCATAGTCAACTTTCACAATTTCGATCGTCGGTTAATTTTGGTCAATTGACGAATGTAATGGTCTATTTCATCTGTTTGTTTTTGGAAAAAGTTTCTTTAAGTTCCTCCACTTTTGATGCGGTAGACTCCACTGAATTGGCAGCCAAAGTTTCTCCCTACCCTTTGTTTAAATTAAAGATAGGCGGTCAGTATATCCGATTTTATCAAGATTTAGATGCCGATGTTGGCACCCGCAGAGCTAAACGGGACCGATCCCGGTTTGTTGTGGGGTACCGTTTACACACATTAACCGTCATTGATGCCGAAAGTGAAATGGCCTATCCACTGCTGTCTTTGTTAGCTCCGGCTAATCATCATGACAGCAATTTTTTATCGCTATTGGTTGATTTTGGCAAACAGACCGGTTTGCCTCTGAAAGTCATTGCCGCGGATCAGGCTTACGGTGAAGCCGGGGAAACCAATGAGATTCAGAAGAAACATCATGTTACGATCCTGAATACGCCAAAAGAGATCACCAAACTTCCTCTCTATGTTGATGAACAAACCTATAAAGTGTATCGGAATTCTTATTGTTCTGTTGCCATGGAATACCGGGGCAAGGATGAATCGTTCAAGCATGAGTTTCATTGTCAGGCTCAGTCAGGTGAATGTCCTTTGCAGGGAAGTTGTGATAAAGTCCGCTTTATCCCGGTAGATTCAGGGGTTTTCGGTCAAATCCCTTCATTTTTCCCAGATGCGAAACGGAGCAGCGAGATGAGGAAGGTGGCCGAACGCCCATTTAATTTGATCAAGCATCGCGATGGTTTGGAACCATTACGAACCAAAGGGATAGTAAATTCGACGTTTGTTGCCGGTATGGCCAATATAACCACCCTGTTAATTGAGACAGCCGGTTATCGAAAAAAGAAGAAAAATAAGGACGTGCAAATTTCCTTGCCGTTTTGTCAAAAAGCTGCATAAACAAGAACAGACATAAGGAATCGGAATGGAAAAAGCTGTTTTGTTCCTGGGTTGAACTAAATACAGGTGTGCAAAATATTTGACGAAGACACAGCGAATACAGACCGGGAGTAAAAAACAGCCCCAATAAAGATGGGAATAAAATATAAAACGCTCCTATTGGTCTGATATTACGATTGTTTAGTCGAAATTTTTGCATTAAAAAAACTTTAAAATGAATTTTAGCCGATTGAGAAAACGGTTGTTAAAACACCCTTTATTATTATTTGCGAAACATATAATATGTTAATAAATATAAGCAGGAACATTTTAGTGGATCATTTATTCAACAGTTACACAAATTGTCCGGGTTTTGTTACGAGGAACAGAACTATCGTATGTTAACTATCATTAATAAAATATTTCGTAAAGACAGAGATGCGAGTTATCCGGAATTTCGTCAGTTGTTCGAAAAGTTCCGGCAGATGCTGGAGCGAAACAACCGTGTTTTGGAAATTCTGGCTGAATTGGAAGATAAATTCAGCGGCGAATATATTTTTGATATCAACTACTTGAAAAAGACCGAAGTCGTTTTGACCGAAGAGGTGACCGGATTAATTACCGAAATTAACCTGATTACCCGAAACAAGTATGCGGAATTGATTGAGGTCCGGAACAAGATCCAGACCAAACTGGAAAATATTATCAACAGAAACGACTGTATTCTGGATAACAGAAAGGTCATTCCTCTGTCTGAAGTGGACCGGGATTGTGAAGAATTTGTCGGCGGTAAAAATGCTAAAATAGGAGAGGTCAGAAATCACATTCAATTTAACACACCGGATGGGTTCGCCATATCCGTACCGGGTTATTATGATTTCATGAATCATAATAATTTATGGGGTAAAATTCAGGCAATTCTGCAGAAGTCCGGAGGTTCGGAAGACAGAAACTCCGCTGCTGAAAAAGTAGAAATGATCGAGGCCCTTTTCCATCGGGCGGAAATTCCATCAGCTCTGCGTAAAGAAATCCAGCGGGAACTGAAAAACCTGTTTAAACGGCGCAAAAAAAAGGTACGGCTGGCGGTACGCAGCAGCGCCGTTGGTGAAGATTCGGAATTGAGAAGCTACGCAGGTCAGTTCCGTTCGCTGTTGAATGTCCCCGCCGATCAGGTTCCGGAAGCCTACAAAAAAATTATTGCCGGCCGGTTTATTAATTTACCCTTCCCGGAAAAATGCAATTCCGAATATCTTCGGGAAAAAACGCCAATGGCGGTAGGGGTTCAGGAAATGATACCGGCAGCCATGTCCGGTATTGCCTATTCCAATGATCCGACGAATCCGCCGTGTAACTGTATCATTATTTCATCGGTGTACGGTTTGGGTGCTCCTCTGGCCGCCGGCCAAATGAATGCTGACTTCTACCGGGTTTCCAGATTAAATCCGGCCGCGATTCTTGAAAAAAAGAGAGTGGAAAAATCAAAGATGATGATCCCTTTGTCCGGGGGCGGTGTTGATCTCGTTGCGGTTCCGGCCGAAAAACAGAAGGAATTTAGCTTAACCGATGAACATGTCAGGCAGATTGCGGAAATTGCCTTTGTGCTGGAACGGTCGCTGCAAAGGTCGCAGGATATTGAATGGGCCATCGATAGTAAAAATCAGGTTTATGTGCTGCAGAGCCGGCCTCTTGCCTTGAAAAGCGGCGCCGGAAAGAAACCGCAGTTAAAGTTGGCTGCCATCAAAAAATATCCGGTGCTGTTGCAAGGCCGGGGCGTGATTGCAAACCGCGGGATTGCTGCCGGACAGGTCTGTAAAGTAACCGAGGATGTGGAACCGGCTCTTTTCCCGGTGGGGGCCATTGCAGTGGCCCGGCATGCCAGCCCCAGATTGAGTAAAATCATCCGCAAAACCGCCGCTATTTTAACGGAGACCGGTAGTTCAACGGGACACATGGCGACTATTGCCAGGGAATTTGGCGTGCCAACCATTGTTGGCGCCGGCGATGTAAATAGCGTGCTGCAGGATGGCATGGAAATTACTGTAGATGCCCAGGAAAACGTGGTGTACCGGGGAGTGATTCCGGAACTGCTGGAGTTCGAAAGAGAGAATGAAGATGTGTTCATCGAGATGCCGGAATACAGAATCCTGCGCCGCATGTTGAAAATGTTATTGCCCTTAAATTTAACCGATCCGTCCGGCAGCAATTTTCAGGCGAAAAATTGTAAAACCTATCACGACATCATCCGGTTTGCCCACGAAAAAGCGGTTCAGGAATTAATTAATTTGAACATCTCGGCTAAACGTTTTCCGGACATCACTGTGAGAGATCTGAAACTGATTCTGCCCATTGGTTTGAAAGTGATCGATATCGGCAATGGTGTGGCGAAAATTGACGGTAAACAGAATCAGGTTACCATCGATGAGATCACCTCCATTCCGATGAAAGCAGTTTTAATTGGGCTTACGGCACCCAATATCTGGAGCACAAAACCGGTCGATCTGGGTTTTGGCGATTTCATGTCCAGCATCACCCGTTTTTCCATGTCAGATGACAAGTTGTCTTACCAGGGGCAAAATCTGGCGGTTATTTCAAAAAATTATCTGAATCTGAGCTTACGGCTCGGCTACCATTTTAATGTGATCGATACTTATCTCTCCGCCAATTTGAATGATAACTATATTTATTTTCGTTTCGTGGGCGGCGTAACCGATAATGTACGGCGGCACCGGCGGGCGGTAGTCATTCAATCGATTCTGGAAAAAGAAGATTTTGTCGTCTCCATCGAAGGTGATCTGGTGATTGCCAAAGTGAAAAACAGATCGCAGCAGGAGCTTGAAGCCACCTTAAATACTATCGGCAAACTAATTGGATTCACCCGCCAATTGGATGCTAAAATGCAAACGGATGAAGCGGTTCAATATTATGTGGACGCTTTTCAAAATATGTTTCGGGGCGGCTCCTGACCGGTTTTCCGCACTTCTACTTTTCCAGATTCCCCTCATCACATTTAACAAAGCCCACACGTAACTATTCAGGTATATTCTATAATATTAACTGTAATCATGCTTCAACTCTGCGCAGCATGGCTATCAAGGCCAGCCCGAGCTCTTCGACAAGCCCAGAATAAGCTCAGTCGAAGGCCTATCTCATAACACCAAACCGGGCATGCCTGAATAGTTACGCCCACTCTTTAAAAAACAACACAATGGTTACAGTAAAGGGATAAATCAAAGCTAAATAATTATATTCTGTTTGAAATAATGTTTTTTTGCCGGAATTTCTTGACACTTGCAAGGGAAACATTTATTTTATGTGCAAATCGGCGCAGGTTTTGTGACATTATTTTAGAACTTTTGTGTCCCGTGAATTAATTAACTGTTTTTCATCATTGTTATGAAAACTGAAACCCCTTCTTGTTTTTTCCCCGACCGCGATTATTTATGTTTGTTAAATCGGAACATGCCGATTATACTTAAAAGGATAGAGAATTGATTATTTGAAGGAGATTGTCGATGGGTGAACGAAGAATGGTAGAACCCAATGTGGAGTTCATCGAAAAGATCAAAGAGGCAGGAGGCGATTTCCTGAAGAATTGTTTTCAGTGTGCCACCTGTTCTACCGTATGTAATTTATCTCCCGCCGCTAATCCTTTTCCCCGCAAAGAGATGATCTGGGCCCAATGGGGTTTGGAGGATCGATTGCTTGGAGACCCGGATGTCTGGTTGTGCCATCAATGCAGCGATTGTACCACGTACTGTCCGCGTGGCGCAAGACCCGGCGATGTTTTAGCGGCTGTCCGCAAGTATGCGTTTGAGAAATTTGCTTTTCCCGGATTTTTGGGGAAAATTGTCGGCACGCCTTCCCTGTTTCCTGTTTTGCTTCTTATCCCTGTTGTTCTCCTGCTTGCCGTTTTGGCCGGAACGGGACGTCTCTATTTCCCGCAGGGTGAAGTGATCTATTCAAAGATGTTTAGTGTTGCCACGCTGCAATATTCTTTTATTACCGGTACCACGTTGGCTCTTCTGATGTTCGTCGTATCTATTTCCCGTTTCCGGCAGGCGATGAATAAAAACAGTCTGCAATTAACCCATCCTGAAAACAAACAGGGATTCATTCCTGCATTAACAGGTACGATTCTTGAAATTGTCACGCATAAAAAGTTTTCGGAATGTGGTGACAATACCGTCCGGCAGTATGCTCATCTGCTGACATTTTACGGATTCATCGGTCTGGCGGCAACGGCAGGATTGGGCGCGTTTTACGAGATCGTACTACATACACCCTCCCCCTATCCGCTAATCCATCCGGTGAAAATATTGGGCAATTTGAGCATGATTGCAATCATCATCGGTTTGACAATCCTAGTAGTCCGTCGGATACAAGGTTATGAAAAGTCCGGAAATAGTACCTACCAGGATAAACTGTTTCTGTATAATTTGTATGCCGTAGCCGTCACCGGAATTTTTCTTGAGATTTTTCGTTTGGGCGGTATCGGATGGCTGTCTTATTCAACCTATTTTGCCCATCTGGTATTTATTATTATTCTGCTTATTTTTGCGCCGTATTCAAAATTTGCTCACATGGTTTATCGCTTCATCGCCATTCTCTGGTCGCGGATGAACGGAAGAGGCGAACCGGGTGCGCTGCAATATGAGCAGATCGTGTCGGTGGAGGCAGTTGGCGAACAGGTAGCGGAGGGTGAAGCTGTTCCGGCGGCCGTTGCCAAAGGTTGAGAAACCGTTTCCAATCTAATTTGTAACGTTTTTGATTCGTGTAGAATCCATGTTTTTTAGGGCATGGATTCTATGTCTTTAAATCTGGAATACAAAAATTATGCGCCAGATCACAGGGTTCCAATTTAATGGCTGAAAACAATATCAATCAATCGTAAACACCCCCCTGCCCCCATCAAGGAGGAAACTATAAATCCCCGTGTGTGTGTGGACAGGGGGGTGTAAAAGTTTTGACTAAATGAAAAACGCAATTTAAAAAGAGTCAATGTTACTTAACCCTGTTATTGGTCAAAAAATTGTTGATTTTATTTCAATAAAAATAGGGAGATTTATATGAATGTGAAGCGCATCATCCCCCTGGTAATCATGTTAGTTATCTTGCTTCTGATCGTATTTTGTGCGGTAATCTATGCCCAGGATCATGAGGAACAGGGAACATTGGCACACAAAGTGAACACCGAAAGTTTGAGCGGAATCAGTTTATTTCTCGCAATTTTGTACAATGAACATCGTTTGTTCTATGCACTTGGGACAACCATTTCCATGGCGGTTTTTGGTATCCTCATCGCATTGTCGGTTGATTTTATTCTGGCGCATTTTGGCTTAACAATATCAAAAATGGAACACCGTGAATAACAGGTAGGAGAGAACGACGATGGATGTTTTTAATATATGGTTGCCGATTGCAGAAATAAAATTCAGTGTTATTCTTCTCCTGAGTATTGGATTTTGCGTTGGTACTCTGGGTGGTTTCTTTGGCGTGGGCGGCGCCTGGATTGTCACTCCCGCCTTAAATATTTTCGGTTTTAATATGTCATTTGCCATTGGTACAGATCTGGCGCACATCTTTGGCAAGTCCATTATTGCTACTAAAAAACATAGCAAAATGGGCAACGTAGATGTAAAACTTGGGCTTATTTCGATTATCGGTTCTATTATAGGTGTGGAATTGGGCGCCCAGACAATTATGTTCCTCGAGAAAGTTGGCGATGTTGGTATGGTGGTAAGATGGATTTATATGGTGCTTCTGTTCGGTCTGGGAATTTTTATGGTATTGGATTATCTCAAGGCAACCAAAGCGGAAAGTTCCACTGATTCGGATACCGGAGCAACTCCAACAAAAGGAACTCCGATTTCACAGAAGCTGTATTCCATTAAAATTCCACCTGTTATTTCTTTGCCCGCATCCGGAATTGAGGCGGTTTCTTTCTGGGTGATTTTTGCTGTATTTATGTTGACAGGATTCCTTTCCGGTTTGTTAGGTGTCGGCGGCGGATTTATTTTGTTGCCGTCTTTGATTTACCTGATCGGCTGTCCTACCGCTGTGGCGGTTGGCACAAGTTTGCTTTGTGTACTGTTTATGGGCGGATACGGTTGTTTTTCCTACGCTATGAAAGGGAGAACTGAATTGATTGCCGCCATGATCATGCTTGTGGGCGCGGCTGTCGGTGCGCAGATTGGTGTGCTGGCAACCAGGTATGTCCGGGGTTACGGCATTCGCATATTATTTGCCATCATGATTATTCTGGCCGGAATTTCCGTAGCATTAAAACAGGCGTATGCCATGCTGGAAACTCCCTGGCTGGGCACAATAGCAGGTATTGTTGTTTTGGGCGCGGCCGGTTCCATGACACTGCTCATCTTTTTAAAACTATTGCGCGGCGCCGCCGCAGAGAAAAAGCAGGCTTTTTAACCTGAAAAATCCATTTACTACGAAGGCACCCCGCCTGCACGAGCAGGAAAGACACAAAGCTAGAAGAAACTGAAGGAAAATAATTAACAAAACAGACTAAATTTAAATTACTAAAGTAGCTTATTTTTAATATTCTTCGTGACTTGGAGCCTTTGTGGCAGAAGTTTATGAATTATGCAGGTTAAGATAATATTTATGTGATATCTAACATTCAGGAGAAATTTTTTTGATTATTAGCAATAAAATAACAAGATTCTTACTGAATGACATTTCACTCTACAGGTGATAAGTTGAAGTTCAGAATCGCTCAATTAAAGTGATAGAAAACCGGGTTTCGGGTTGAAGGTGTATTTTAAATGGCATCATTCTTCAAAAAAATAGCAAGTATTTTTAAACCGGTTTCTCAAAAGGATTCTTCCGAAAAATTTCGCCAAAAATTCCAATATTTTCAAAATCTACTGGCTTCAAACGATCATGCGCTGGAACGGATGTCTATTTTAGGAGATATGCTTCAGCAGAAAGCACCCTTTGCGTTTGGCAAAGGTCGTAGGTTAATCATGGAAATATTGGCAGAAACGCGCCGTATCATTACCAATCTGGAAGGGATGTATCACAGCGATTTTGCTGTGCTGAGGAGTAAACTGAACGAGATTTATGCTGCTGAGGAACCCTTACTCAATTTAAGTAGTCAGGAACAAAAGAAAAATGAGAGTATAAATTACCGGGATCTGCCGTACTATTTTGATCTACAGAGGGTAAACAGACAATATATCTCTGAAGTGGGCGGCAAAATGGCACGGTTGGGTGAGGTGAAAAATGTATTGCATCTTCCGGTTCCTGATGGTGTTTGCATCACTTCGCGCTGTTTTGAGGAGTTTCTCACGGAGAATAACTTACGGGATAAAATAAACGATCTGGCGGGTAATCTGGATATCAACAATTCAGTTGAACTGCAGGAAGTTAGCAGGGCCATTCAGGCGATGCTGGTATCCGCACCCATTTCGCCGGAAATTGAAAATGAGATTCTCAAAGCTTACGACCGCCTGAGCCGGCGGGTTGGCAAAGAGTGTACCGTCGCTGTTCGTTCCAGCGCGGTTGGCGAGGATGATCCGGTTCACTCGTTTGCCGGTCTGCATTACACCGCTCTTAATGTGAGTCGTCATAATCTGGTGGATGCCTGCTGGGAAGTTTTGATTTCCAAATATCTGCCGGAATCTATGGTCTATCGTTTTGTTACCGGACTTCGGGATATTGATATGCCGATGAATATCGGTTGTATGATAATGTTAAATTCGAAAGTCAGCGGCACCCTTTTCACCGTGGACCCACAAAGAAGAAAGCCGGGTATGATTATTCAAGCCGTGCGCGGGGTTGGCGCTCTGGTCGTTGAGGGTAAAGTTGTACCTCAGGAATATGTAGTGGAACGGAATACGGCGGCAAAAGTTTTGGATTTTGATCCCGGAAATCAAACTTATCTACTTGAACCGCGGGAAAGCGACGGCCTGGATCAGGTGGAATTTAAAGTAACAGGAGGGCAAACTCATTTTTTAAGCCAAAAACAGATTGAATTTTTGACCGGCTATGGGTTGACAATCGAAGCACATTTTGGTATTCCTCAGGATATCGAATGGGCGGTTACGCAGGATGACAATATTTATATTTTACAAACCAGACCTCTGGGGGTGCTGGATGCGGAAAAATCCCAGCCTCTGAATCAGAGTTCGTTGATGGAATTCAAAAATAAATATCCCGTCATTTTAGATGGTGGCGATTGTGCCTGTCGGGGAATTGACAGCGGCCCGGTTTTTATCGCCACACAGGAGCGGTTTTTAGTGAATTTTCCCGATGGTGGTATTTTGGTAGTCCGGAAAACATCTCCCGCCTATGCCCGGGTGCTGCATAAAGCCGCGGCGGTAATTACGGAGGTGGGTAGCACAACCAGTCATTTATCGATTATTGCGCGGGAGCTGGGCGTGCCAACTATTTTGAACCTGAAGGATGCAGTCAAAAAATTAGCAAATGGTCAGGAAGTCATTGTAGATGCAAATCATGGGATTGTGTTTGCCGGAAAAATGGACAAAACCACCCAAATGGAAAGTGATCAAAAAAACAGTGGAAAACCGTTTCATCAAACACCAATCTATAAAATGATTAATAATGCGGTAAAACATATTTTACCGCTCAATCTGACAAACCCGCAGGCGCCTGAATTTGCGGCCAAAAACTGTAGAACAGCACATGACATAACGCGATTCTGCCATGAAATATCTATCCTGGAAATGTTTAAAATCAGTGATTCCAGGCAAAATAAGATGAGCGCTGTCAGAAAATTGGCTATCCCAATTCACCTGGAAATTTATGTCGTGGATTTAGGCGGCGGTTTGGCAGAGCATGTCGGCTCACAAAAAGTTACTCCCGATGAAATTCTGTCACAACCTTTTAATGCCCTATTAGAGGGGATGAGCGCACCGGGACTGCCCTGGTCCGGTCCTGTTCCTATGGATTTGCGCGGTTTTGCCGGACTGATCGTAAATACAATGGTTGATGCCGGCAGAGCCCGTCGGGAAATGGGCAGTCGAAGCTATGCCGTGATCTCCCCGCAGTATGTTAATTTTTCGGCAAGGCTTGGCTATCATTTTTCCAATCTGGATGCTTATGCCGGTGAGTCTGTACACCGAAATTATATCAGTTACAGGTTTAAGGGAGGAGCTGCAGATTCAACCCGAAGAATAAGACGGGCCAGGTTTATCTCGGAAGTTCTGAAGGAGTATGGTTTTCATGTAGTACAGAAAGGTGATCATGTACATTCCACCATCCGGAAAATTGACGAACAGGAAGTCCTGTATCTGTTGAAAAATATCGGGCGTTTGTTGGGGGCTATTCGAAATGCAGATGTAACTATGGTGGACGATCAGCAGATTCAATTATATGCCCGGGCATTTTTGGATGGAAGTAACTCTCCGGTGGCAACTGTGAGAAATTCTCAGACTAAAAAACGAACGGCAAACGGAGGGTAAACTAAAGCGATAAAAGTTTGATGTGACTACTGTGAGCCGGCTTACCTGAAGTTAATTGTCCCGAAAGTAGTTTTGCATATCAGGCTACTTTCAGCCGGTTTTACTTAAACCTGAATTGAGCGATTCTTAACTTGAAACCACCACCCAATGAGGTTTGTCATTCAGCCTGCTGCGGGCAGACTGAATGACATTAGAATCGCTCAATTCAGGTTTAAATTTGAATGTAAGGAGACTATATTATGTCTGTAATAGCCATTGCAAAAGGTACGTTAACGGCTTCTCTAAAATTGAGCAGTTATTTGGCGGAAAAATTAGATTACCGGGTGATAACCCGGGAAGAGGTGCTGGAGGCTGCCAAAATCTACGGTGTGGAAAAAACCGGGCTGGGTAAAGTGGCTATCCTGGATTCTCGTCCGCCATCATTACTGAACCGTTTTACCGAGAAAAGACGACAGTATCTGATCTGTTTTCAAGCAGCATTGATGGATTTTGCCTTGAACGACAATCTGATCTATATCGGCCACCTGGCACACCTACTTCTGGCGGAATATCGCCCCGTGCTGCGCATCCGCCTGGCCGCTTCCGATAAATATCGTATCAGGAAGTTGGAAGAAGAGCAGGGCCTGTCCCATGACGAAGCACAGAAACTGATCAAAGATATTGATGAACGCCGTCTGAAATGGAGCCGGTTTTTGTATGGTGTGGATTGGCGGGACCCGGTGCTATATGATCTTATCCTGAATCCTGAAAAATTAAGTTTAGAAACAGCCGGTGAGGCAGTAATCCAATGCGTAGAAAGCGCTGATTTTCAACCGACAGCTCAGGATATTGATGTGTTGAAAAATTTGCGCCTGCAAGCAGTAGTGCATGTTGCTCTCTGGATGTCTTCCCGAACCCGTGGATTGGATGTGACCATCAGGGCTGATGCCGCCGCCGGTGAAGTCCGGGTTTATGGTAAAGCGCCCGGCGTTGGTGCGGAAACATGGAAACATGATTTAGGTAATGTAATTTCTACGGTGAAGGGTGTGAAGAGTGTGATCATCAAACCTTCTGTCACGCAAATTGTTGATTAACGGTAAATACTCAGGTATGCCGGCTGTTTTTTGCACAGAAGGCTTGCAAATTTGCTCAAGCTCGACAGAAAAACAATGCTAAGCGAAGTTGAAGTGTAGTTCAAGTTAATTTATAGAATACCTGAATAATGCCCAAGACCCTAAGGGTTTCACTGTAGTACGAGAAACTTAAAAGAGTCGCCAACTAAAATCCTCAGGGTCCGGATTTCAGGTTTCTTAGAAGTTACACTTAACCAAAGGATGATATGAGTAAAAAATTTTTAAATTCTCAAATTTCCACGCGTATTTCGGTACTGTTGTTTTTAACCCTGCTCTTCAGTATGGGGGCGTTCACTATATTTTCCATTCATGACCATATTCGACAGGGGAAGAAGATATTATTTGAAAACACCACATTTCTCGGCAAAACCATCGAACGGATTTTGCGCGTGAATATGATAGAAAGACGCTATCCGGGAGTGCAGTTGGCAATTGACCAATTCCGGGAAGATAAAGATATCAAACAGATGCGCCTTTACAATCATTCCGGTAAAATTGTTTATGCTACCGATTCCCTTGCCGTTGGCCGGAAACTAAACGCCGGCGAATATCCCTGTGGATTTTGCCATAGCAAAAAGAATATTGATAAAAAAGTGCTCCGGGAATCATCTGAAAAGGTGGGGTTTGTTGAAGGAAATAGTACGATCGATGTGCTTGTGCCGATCCGCAATTCTTTATCTTGCAGCGAAAATCCCTGTCATGTGCACTCAACGGGAAAATCGATTTTAGGTTTGTTGACCATCCGGGTTTCCACGGCATCAATGATGAACGAACTGAAATTATCCCAGGCAAACATTGCAATTTTAAGTTTGTTTATCATTCTTATTGTAACATTTCTGGTTTATATTTTATTACGTTATTGGCTAACCCTGCCGGTGAGAGAGATAGTAAAAGGGACCAGGCGTGTGGCCTCGGGGAATATGGATGAACCCATATCACCGGCGCCGGCCGAGATGGGTGAATTGGCTTCGGCCTTCAATAGGATGCAAACCCGTTTGAAACAATCGCAGCAATATTTAATAACCTGCGAAAAATTAGCTTCTCTCGGTAAAATGGCTGCCGGCGTTGCCCATGAAATTAACAACCCGTTGACCGGAATCCTTACCTTTTCCGAATCACTTCTGGAAGAGATGCCGGCCGGTGATGTCAAACGTGCCGATGTGGAAGTAATTCGTCAACAGGCCATCCGCAGCAGAGATATTGTGAGAAAAATATTGGATTTTGCCCGTCAGGATAAATTACAAATCAAATATATTCAACTGAATAATCTCATCGAACGCAGCATCGCTCTCGTGCGCAGATTAACTCAATTCCAAAATATTCAAATTGTGACCCGTCTGGACAGCCGGATCCCGGAAACTTTGGTCGATCCCGGCCAGATCGAACAGGTTGTTTTGAATATGTTGATTAATTCTTCCGAGGCGATTGTCAGTGGAGGAAAGATTGAAGTGACAACAACACTGGATACGCCCGGGCAGGAGATCATCATTTCCATCAGGGACAATGGCACCGGCATAGAAAAAGAAAATCTGACGAAAATTTTTGATCCTTTCTTCTCGACAAAAAAGGAAAACACCCAATCTAATAGTGGACTGGGATTGTCGGTAAGTTGGGGAATCATCGATCAACATGGCGGAAGAATTGAAGTGGACTCGGAAATTAGCCAGGGGACAATGTTTAAAATAATCCTTCCTGTTCGCAAAGAAAAATAAATGAGGAGAATAATATGGCAACCGATGTTCGTATCCTTGTTGTGGACGACGAAGAAGTTGTACTGCTGGGAATAAAGAAACTTCTGAAGCCGGATGAGAACTATATTTATCATTTGGATCTGGTTAATTCCGCTGTGGATGGATTGCAGCGAATGCGGGCGAATCGATATGATCTGATTGTCACCGATTTGATGATGCCCGGTATGGATGGCTTAAAATTTTTAGAACGGGTGAAAACGGTTGATCCGAAGTCAAAAATTGTGATGATTACCGGTTACGCTACGTTGGAAACAGCAATGGAGGCGCAACAAAAGGGCGCGTTCGGCTACATCGCCAAACCGTATACAAATGAGGAATTCAGGTCTATTATCCGGCGGGGGTTGAATTACAGGGAGGGGGCGTAACTCGCGATTGGTTCAAACCAGAAAGCAGGAAGCATGAGAACCGGGGTGCTCTCTGAATTGAATCATTCGGGCTAAAATAATTTCAAAGTAAAAAGGCCGTCATGGCGAAATGATGAGGAGAACTTTGTGATTAGCAATTGGAAATTAGGGTTATCACATTCTCTTTTCCATTGATCTCAGCACTCGATTTATCCATCTCCAATATCTAATTTCAGCTTGAAAACCGCGCTAGAGGAAATACACAGATATATCTTTTTAGCTGAATAGAAACAGACAATTTTGAATCTTTATCTGACCGTTTTAAATTGGGACCGGGGTGAAATTTTTAATTGATATTCAGAATAAAAGTCTTTAATTTATATACATTCAAGAAACATGAATATACAGGAGAATCATGGTAATTGAAGCCCAACACGTTGCTTCAACTGACTACGCCGAAGAAGTATGATCCTGAGTTTTGGAGCTTTATCGTACGTTATTTCCGGCAATCAATTTCGCTTGTTTATTCATTCCGCGGCCTATGTACTGCTGCATGCACTGCGCGGCAATGTATCGGGGCATACTCAATTTGCCAAGGCCGGTTTCGAAACAATTCATGTGAAGCTTCTTAAGATAGGCGCACAGGTTCATGAAATGAAAACCTGAATAAAGGTTCAACTGCCGGAGGCTTATCCTCATAAACAGGTAATAGAAAGATGCAGCGGAATATTTGCCTTATTATCAAAGGCCTAAAAATAAAAAATGTATCGCAACAGGAGAGAAAAGGCTACAAACTTTTTTTGTAACTATTCAGGTAGATTGAAGAGACATCCCCCGTACCCCCTCCGGGGGATGTAAAACAACTTCCAATATAATAGTATTGTATCCTGAATAGTTACCCTTTTTTAAGATAAATTTAAGAGAACACATAATGTAGCAAAAAGAATTAAATTTGAATTTTTTTTCTAAAGCAGAATCTTATTTCATTAAGCACAAGTTGAACGTAACGAAAAGGCACAAAATTATGAGTCACACAAAAAAAGAAGTTGTAATTGCAGCTGCAGCGCGAACTCCCATCGGAAAACATGGCGGCTATTATAATGCATTGTCAGCCGAAGACCTTGCTGTTTTTGCTGTGGAAGAGGTGATTTTGCGTTCCGGCATCGATTTATCAAAGATCAAGATTGATCAGGTTGTTGCAGGAATGATCTATGTAGAATCTCACTGCCAACAAATTTATCTGCCGAGAAATGTTTCCACCAGGGTTGCCGCTAAGTTTGGTGATACTGATAATTTGAATGTCGCGCCCGGCAAAACCACCTTAAGAATTTGTGGCACCGGTTTTCAAACTCTCGCCGATGCATTCGATCTTTTAACCGGTGACGATCCTCATAAGATGAATTGTGTAATCTCCTTTGCCACGGAAAATATGTCACAAACCAACCTGATTCATCAAGGCAGACGAAAACGGGATGATGTCTGGAATTTTGAAGATGCCCCCCTGAAAGATTTTCTCCTCGAAGGATTTAATCACTACCGTTTTAACACCATGATGCCCCAAACGGCTGAAAAATACGGCGCTATGTTTGAAATTACCCGAAAGGAGTGTGAAGCGTTTTCCTGTCTGAGTCATGAGCGGACAAAAAATGCTCAAATGAAGCAATGGAATCGTTTTTCTGAACCGAATGGTAATGATTATCTCCGGGGAAGTTTTGTGGTTGATACAATTGATGAAGACGGCAACAGTCTGTGCGTTTGGCGTGATGAAGGAGCAAGGTATGATATCAGCATGGAGGAGCTGAGTAAACTTCGCCCACTTGTAAAACCCGGTGGATTGGTTACGCCGGGAACAGCGAGTCAAATCAGTGATGGGGCTGCCTCTGCGATACTAATGGACCGTGGGTTCGCTGATGAACACCATATTCCTTACCCGGCAAAAATCCGCGGCTACCACTTTGCCACCGTCGATCCCACTATTATGGGGCAGGGACCGGTTCCAGCCATTAACGAGCTGTTAAACAAATTAAATCTCACCATGTCAGATGTTGATTTATTTGAAATTAACGAAGCCTTTGCCGCCCAATATTTAGCTGTTGAAAAAGAATTATGTTTAGCCCGGGAAATTACTAACGTAAACGGTGGCGCAATTGCCATCGGTCATAATATCGCGGCGACCGGTTTGAGAATTACTACCGATTTGATCTACGAACTCAAGCGACGGGGTCAAAAAATCGGCATCGCCTCTGCCTGTATCGGTGGTGGACAGGGCGGCGCTGTTTGCCTGGAATTGGTAGAATAAAAAAAAAAGGACAATCATTATGGGAACTTGTTTTTCTTATGGTAATCGTTCATTAAAGCGACAGGTGACGAGACTAAATGAAGTAAAAAAAATCGCGCTGATCGGTGCGGGCACAATGGGTATCGGTATCGGTATCGATCTTTTGAATAAAACAGAATACGAACTGGTTTACATCGATATCGCCGATGCTTCATTGAAGAGAGCAGAAAATGAAATTAAAAATCATATCTCGGCATTGGTCGATGGCGGGCGCATTTTAAATGAACATGTCGATAACTATTTAAAAAGAATTGCGTTTACCAAAGACTATTCTGTTTTGAAGGATGCTCAAATTGTTTGGGAGATTGCTACGGAGCGACTCGACATTAAAAAGAAAATTTTCCGGCAGATCGAAGCGAATGTCGATCCCGAAAAGCTTATCTTCATCTTTTCCAATACATCGTCTCACGCCACTGCAGAATTGGCAGAGCTTTTTAATGATAGATATTTGCGCGATAAATTCTTAACCGGTCATGGTTATTTTCCATTTCATCTTAATCGTTTATTCGACGTGATGAAGGGCAAATACGCAAGCGAAGATACATTTATGGCTGGTGTTGCTTTTGCCGGGCAGATTTTAGAGAAAAAGACGATTGCACTGAGAAATGATCATCACGGCTACCTTGCCGATCCAATTTTTGAAGGCATGGCGGCAATTATCAGCTGGGATATAAAAACCGGACAGGATATTGTTGAACTACCCTTGGTTTTTGCTTTGATAACAGCCAATCCATTTCAGGTATTGGATCGAACCGGACACATGCCCTATACTGAAAGCGCCAATCATCTCGGAACTGCCCTGCCTGAGAACGATCGATTGCGTTCTATCTATAACCAGGGAAAGAGGCATTACCCGGCATGGATTGAAAAATTAGAAAAATCGGGCAGAATCGGCATTTACTCCCCCCAAAAACAAGGTTTCTTTCAGTGGCAGGGAGCAGATGGTCGAGAAAAACCGGTTAAGGTTTATAACCCGGCGACTGACGATTATGTGGCAATTCAAGAAATCAATTGGAATGATTATTGGTCGATCAGCGAAGCAAATGCTCTTGATTACCGGGAAGCGAAAATCAAGAGTATCAAAGGATTGATTAACATTGCCGAAGCCAATGACAAAGCAGGGAAAACGTTTCGCCGTTATGTTCTGCCGATTATGCTTTATGGTCTCGATCTGATTCAGGATGGATTTGCCACGCCGGGTGATGTCAATTCTTCTACAAAGATCGGACTGCGCTTTAAATTTGGTCTGATTGAAATCAGCGACGGTTTTCTCGATCATTTCGGGATTGATGGATTGTTAGCACTGGTCAAAAAAGCAGCCGCTGAGAATCCCGATCGTGAACAACTGTTCGATGTCGATGGTAAAACCGGACCTCGCACAGGCAAACCGTGTCTTTTGCACACCATGAAGAAAAATGGCTGGACAAATTTATTGGGGTACGGACGAGTTTACGGAACTCCCGTCAGTCAGCGTAATTTCAAAACCGGGGATATGGATTTTTATTACAACGATCTGCGTTTTGTGCCACCGACCAAAAGGGATCGCGTGGCGTCGATCATTTTTGACAATCCGCTGCGCGGCAATGTCTGGAACAAGAACACGCTCGATCAATTGGACCATGCGCTGGGTGTCTCGATCAAGCAGTATGAACAAGGCAGTTTGGGATCGATTTTATTTACCGCTGCCGGAGTTAATATGCGGATGCTCGGCGCGGATGCGCGTCAGTTTAATAAGGGCTGGTTTGATGCTAAGGTTGGCTACAAATTTTTAGGTGAAGAAGAAGCAGCTTATTTTACAAAGGCCGGGCTTAAAATTTTTCGATTTTTGCAGGAATGCCCCATCTGGACGATCGGTGTGTTTGGTGAAAAATGGGGCGGCGGCGCTGAATTTACTTATTTTCTCAACCAGCGATTGGACCTGGTTATTCATGGCGTTGAGTTCGATACCATTAAACGGGAATTGGTCTGTCTTGAAAAGAAAAACTACAACCAGCCCGAGATTGAATATGCCATCCTGCCTGGATTTGGAGCTGTTCAGGAATTACGCCGTCTCGGTTTCGGTGATTCAATTATCGATGAGCTATTTTTACAGGGTTTGACCGCAACACGCGCTTATCAAATTGGGATTTCAAACGGCATTAGCAAAAATGAATATGATCTTTTGGAACGAGCTTATGAAATTTGCCGCTTGAAACAAAAGTTCGCGGCTCCCTATTCTGTTGCACTCTACAATCAACAAAAGAAGGATGCTTTTGAACAGGGGATCGACGATGAGCGACTAACTCATGAAACAGGTGAAACTTTTAATCCTGACAAAAATTCATACATTTTAACCGGTTTGCTGCGATTGCTCAATATGGGTGGCAAGAATCCGCCCATGGATTTAACACCCCGCGGTGAGTTGCCGGGTTGGAAGAATATTTATGATTCGCTGTTTTGATTGAAAATTAAGAATCAATGCAGAGTTTTAAAATTTTTTATTCTTTAAAACATCATGAACTTCCTGTGCTTTGAGGTTAAAAAAATAATTAAGTAACACAAATAGGTAAAAAGAACAATTATGAAAACATACAATGCCGTTGATTATTTTGATTTAAACAGTCTTCTTTCTGAAGAAGAAAGAATGGTGCGTAACGCAGTCAGACAATTTGTTACCAACGAAGTGATGCCGATTATTGCCGAGTGTTACGAAAAAGGCGAATTTCCGATGCACTTGATTCCACGGTTTGGCGAGTTGGATTTGTTAGGTGCAAATTTGCCGGAAAAATATGGTTGTGCCGGATTGAATAATGTGGCTTATGGATTGGTCAATCAGGAGTTAGAACGCGGTGATAGCGGAATTAGAAGTTTTGCCTCTGTACAGGGTGCGCTGGTTATGTACCCGATTTTTAGCTATGGAAGTGAGGAGCAGAAAGACTACTGGCTTCCTAAACTGGCAACAGGTGAAAAAATCGGTTGTTTTGGGTTGACGGAACCGGATGCCGGTTCTGATCCCGGCTCGATGCTCACCCGGGCAGTTGAAGATGGCAATTCTTACATCCTGAATGGCTCGAAAATGTGGATCACAAATGGCACGATAGCGGATGTTGCGGTGGTTTGGGCTAAATTAGATGGCGAGGTTCGGGGGTTTTTAGTTGAAAGGGGCATAAAAGGTTATTCAGCGCCTGAAATAAAACGAAAATATTCGTTGCGCGCTTCTGTGACATCCGAGCTTATTTTTGATGATGTAAAAATTCCCAAAGTAAATATTTTACCAAAATCCAGAGGATTGAAATCTCCATTAAGTTGCTTGAGCCAGGCGCGCTATGGAATAGCCTGGGGCGCTATTGGCGCAGCGCAAGCGTGTTATGATGAAGCACTAAATTATACATTGGAAAGAAAACAATTTGGCAAACCCATTGCCTCATTTCAAATTACGCAGGGCAAATTAGTGAAAATCCTTACCGAAATCAGCAAAGCACAATTGATGACGCTGCAACTGGGCCGGTTGAAAGACAAAGGTGTTTGTAAATACACTCATATATCCCTGGTAAAACGAAATAATGTTGAAATGGCGCTCGAGACAGCCAGGACGGTTAGAAATATGCTTGGCGCCAATGGCATCACTGCCGAATACCAGGCGATGCGCCATCTTTGCAACCTGGAATCCGTTTACACTTATGAAGGAACGCACGATATTCATACTCTGATTGTTGGTAGCGACATTACGGGTTTTCCAGCTTTCAAGTAATAGTAATCAGTCGGAGGCAGGCAGTTAGCGGTCGGCAATTGACGGTCAAGTATCCTTGTTAATTGAAGACTGCCGACTGAATATTGCCAACTCTAAATATTCAAAAAGATGGTAGTTTCATGATTAAAACAAAAATCGCTGTCATCGGAGCCGGACCGGTGGGTTCAATATTGTCAGCGCACTTGATAAATAGCGGACACGAAGTTTACCTGGTCGACATTTTACCGCACTTAATTGATGGCATTAAGGAAAATGGGTTGCACATTGTTGGAGAGAAAGATCTGTATGCCGGAATCGTCAATGCTTATACTTCGATAGATAAGCTTCGGGATAAAAAACCGGATCAGATATATGTGTGTGTGAAGGCGATAGATCTGCCGGCAGTTTCGATTCAATTGGAAAAGCTCCGATTGGACAATACTTATTACATAAGTTTTCAGAATGGTATCGATAACGAGGAAATCCTTGCAAATCACTTCCCTCGTGAAAAAGTATTCAGAGGTGTAATCAATTATGCAGGCATGATGGCCGGACCCGGTATTGTAAGGATGACTTTTTTCCACCCTCCGAATTACATTGGCAGCCTTGTTCCGGAAAGCACCGGCATTGCCAAAAGTATTGTTAAACTTCATCGTGAAGCCGGGATAGAAACAACATATACTGAAACGATCAAGAAAGAGGCCTGGCGCAAGTCGATTCTTAATTCTGTGCTCATGCCTGTCTCTGTGACAACCGGGTTGACAATGGCTAAAATCATGGGACATCCGGAATTAAAGTCGATAGTCGAAACATTGTTGAGGGATTTTCTCGAAGTGGCAAAAATGGAAGGTTATGTTTACGAACAAGATTTTTTTGATAAAGCGATTTCCTATCTTGCCAATGCGGGAGATCACAAGCCATCCATGTTAATGGATTTTGAAGCCGGCAGACCACTCGAGATCGATTTTTTAAACAAAAAAATCCGGGAATATGCTGAAAAACACAATGTTCCCTGCACGTATAATAAGCTGCTGTGCTCGCTCATCGATGGTATATTGCTCCACCGGGATATTGTCAAAGGAAACCGGTAGAATGAGTGACGGAAATGGGATCAGAAAACTTGAATCTGTGGTGCGGTTGAAAAAGACCATGGGTGATTATTTCACCCGGTTGAGACAAGCAGCGGAATCGCCGGGGAGGAGAGTCGCCTGGTGTTCCAGCGTGGGCCCGGTGGAGTTGCTTTATGCGATGGATTTTGAAGTCTATTTCCCCGAGAACCATGCAGCCATGATCGGTGTTTCAAAAAAAGCTGCCGAGTATATTCCCATCACCAATGCATACGGTTACTCCCCTGATGTCTGTTCTTATCTGACCAGCGATATTGGTGCATTTTTAAAGCAGCAAACACCGCTCGCAAAAATGGGACTTGAGTCCGTGCCCAAACCTGATGTCCTGGTTTATAACACCAATCAATGTCGTGAGGTTGCGGATTGGTTCAATTTTTACGCTAAACATTTTAATGTGCCCATTATGGGGATCAGCACACCGCTGAATGTGGCAGAGGTGTCCCAGAGTTTGGTTCGTTATATCTCTTTGCAATTTCAGGAGCTTGTGCCGAAATTAGAACCGGTTACCGCCGAAAAATTCGATCCGGATAAATTTAAGAATACAGTCCGATTATCTAAAGAGACATGTGCTCTATGGCGGAAGGTACTTGCAACCGCAAAACATCACCCTTCGCCGATAAACTTTTTCGACGCTTGCATCCACATGGGTCCCATCGTCGTGATGAGAGGAACGCGGTACGCACTGGATTATTATAAGGTTCTGCTTGCAGAATTAGAAACACGAATTAAGAATAATGCAGCTGCCGTTGCCAGCGAAAAATACAGACTATATTGGGAAGGGATGCCGATCTGGTTTAAACTCAGCACCATGGCGAAATTGTTTGACCGGTTACAAACTTGTATTGCAGCATCGACCTATTGCAGTAGCTGGATTTTTGACGATCTCGATCCTGAAAATCCGTTCGACTCCTCGGCACTGGCGTATACGAAGTTGTTCATCGTTCGTTCCGAAAACGTGAAACAAAAAATTCTGGAAAAACATCTGCAGGAGTTTTCTATCGACGGCATTATTTATCACGATGCAAAAACGTGTCCCAGAAATTCAAATAATCAGCATGGTTTGCAGGTCCGCTTGTATGAGAAAACCGATGTGCCCTATCTGGAGATCGATGGAGATTTCAATGATAGTCGCTGCTATAGTGAAGAGCAAAGCGTTATTGCCATCGAAACATTCATCGATCAGTTAGCCATGAGGAAGTAAGTGCATCGAATTGGATTAGATTTAGGAACTTCATACTCAAAAGGCGTGCTGGTGACAAGCGATAATCGGATCGCCGCTTATTTGGCAGTGAAGACCGGTTACGATTTTAAATCTGCCGCCAAAAAGATAATCGATTTTCTTTCCGAAAAAAATGAAATCGAATATCCCATTTATTCATGCGGTTATGGTCGTGAACAAATCGATGGTGCGTATCTTGCCAATTCAGAAATCACAGCGCTCGCCAGGGCGGTTTTTGCTAAATATCAACAAGCGCTTGAAGTCATCGACATTGGCGGTCAGGATACGAAATATATCCGGATTTCTGCAACGGGCCGGGTGGAAAAATTTAAACTAAATCGAAAATGCGCGGCGGGAACAGGTGCATTCCTGGAGGAAATTGCTTTTCGCCTGGATATTGTACCCGAAAAATTTGATGAATTAGCCGGGCAAGCGACGGAAAGTATCAAACTCAATAGCTACTGTACCGTCTTTGCCGTCTCTGAAATCCTCGGTTTAATCAAACAAGGGATTTCACTTCCCAATATTATTTTGGGTATTTATAATTCAATCATTAAAAGATGTGAGGAGATGGCGCCATTGCAAAATGCTTTAGTGTTAACGGGCGGCATTCCGGATAAACATGCCAAAATTGTCCAACTATTTAAAGAAATATATCCTGGTACTACAAGCCCGGATCTTTCACAATTTTTGGCCGCTTATGGGTGTGTATTGCTGAATAAAAAACAGGTGTATTGCAAATGAAAGTTGATAGCGCCTGAATTGTCTGAAGTGAACTTAAATTTGATAATTTGTTTTAAACTGCAGGCGGTTCAAATTTAGTACATTTGAAATCGTTTCAAACTTTAATTCACTTTGGTCACTTGCACTTTGGCGCGCTGGGTTCCAACCAAATAATAAAGGAGAATTTATGGAACAAATTAAAGCTTATGGTTATTTCCATACGGCACAAAATGAACCGCTGGAGAGACGAGATTTCATAATTGACCGGATTGAAGCAGATCAGGTTGTAGTGGAAGTCGCCGGCTGCGGTCTTTGTCACACAGACCTGGGCTTTATGTCGGGAAATGTACAAACAAAGCACGAGCTTCCGCTAATTCTGGGACATGAGATTAGTGGAAAAATCACTGCAACCGGCGCTGATGCAAAAAGGTGGCAGGGAAATAATGTCATCATTCCCGCAGTGCTGCCTTGTGGCGAATGTAACCTCTGTAAAGATGATCGAGATAATATTTGCCGGAATCAAAAGATGCCCGGCAATGATTTCAACGGCGGTTTTGCCAGTCATGTGGTCGTGCCGTCCCGTTTTCTGTGTGAACTTCCCAAAAATTTGGGCGAGTTTAAGGTTTCGCAACTGTCGGTCATTTCCGACGCCGTGACCACTCCTTATCAATCATTGATACGAAGTGGTCTTAAAGCCGGTGATCTGGCGATTGTGATTGGCGTTGGCGGGATTGGAACTTATATGGTTCAGCACGCGAATCTTGCCGGTGCAACCGTCATCGCAATCGATATTGACAAAAGTAAGCTTGAAACAGCCCCCAAAATGGGCGCCGGGTATATTATTAACTCCCGGGGGTTAGATGAGCGCGACATTAAGAAAGCAATTCGTGACATTGTAAAAGAAAATAAGCTGCCACGTTACCGGTGGCGTGTGTTTGAAACCAGTGGGACGGCTGCCGGACAGGGCGTGGCTTTTTCGCTGCTTTCTTTTGCCGGCAGCCTGGGGGTGATCGGTTTTACTATGGATAAACTGACCATTCGCCTGAGCAATATTATGGCTTTTGATGCTGATGTTTTTGGAAATTGGGGCTGTCGTCCGGCTTATTATCCGGCTGTTGTTGAGCAGGTTTTATCTGGAAAAATCAATCTATTGGATAATATTGAGGAAAAGCCATTGGATTCGATAAATGAAATCATCCCGATGGCTTTCGATCATAAATTGGAAAAACGGATTATTTTTGTGCCCTGACCTGCGGAGGTATCAAAACTTTTGTTTAATGGTTTGTAACTATTCAGCTCACGTCTGTCTGACACAGGCAGAAAACGCACGAAACAATCGAATGATCTCATCTAACTTTTTTCCTGTTTTTTTTTTGAGTCTTTCGCGGGCTGCCTGAGTAGTGACAATACCGTAACACTTTAGTTTTTTGAACAAATCCGCTTCCTTTGCGCT
>CAJVYQ010000071.1 GCA_913009825.1 uncultured Deferribacteres bacterium | reverse complement strand
CGGGCTGAACAGGCAGACGATTTTTTCAATTTCTCTGCGCCCTCCGCGTCTCTGCGTTAAAAAAACAGGCGCTTTAAAACGCAGAGACGCAGAGAACGCAAAGGAAGCGGATTTGTTCAAAAAACTAAAACGTTACGGTATTGTCACTACTCAGGCAGCCCGCGAAAGACTCAAGAAAAACAGGAAAAAAGTTAGATGAGATCATTCGATTGTTTCGTGCGTTTTCTGCCTGTGTCAGACAGACGTGAGCTGAATAGTTACCTAATTTTTTACTAAAACCTGAATTGAGCGATTCCAATGTCATTCCGCCTGCCCGACGAACCGCCCGCCTGCGGACGGGCGACGGGCAGGCGGAATGACAAAACTCTTTGGCTGGTTGTTTTAAGCTAAAAATAGCTCAATTTAGGTAAAAATGATAGGAGGATAAAATGGATTTAAACACGGTTTGGTTCATTTTGATCGGAGTTCTTTTTACCGGTTTTTTCTTTTTGGAAGGGTTCGATTACGGGGTTGGCATTTTACTGCCATTCATTGGTAAAGATGATAAAACCAGAAGGGTGATTATCAATTCCATCGGCACATTTTGGGATGGTAATGAAGTCTGGCTGCTCACGGCGGGCGGCGCAATTTTCGCCGCATTTCCAAACTGGTATGCCACACTTTTCAGCGGTTTCTACGTGGCTCTTCTGCTCATGTTACTGGCGTTGATTGTACGTGCCGTCTCCTTTGAATTTCGCAGCAAGGACAAACATCCCAGATGGCGTAGTCTATGGGATTGGTGTATTTTTGTCGGCAGCTTTGTCCCCGCCCTGTTGTGGGGTGTGGCGTTTGCCAACATGCTGCGCGGTGTTCCCATCGATGAAAGCATGACTTACACAGGTGGATTTTTTAATCTTCTGAACCCCTACGCATTGATCGGTGGATTGGCATCTCTCAGCATGTTCACACTTCACGGCGCCGCTTTTCTTAACCTGAAAACCGCGGGAGCAGTACAGGTAAAAGCGAAAGAATACGCTGTAAAACTCTGGTTACCCACTCTTGTTCTTGTCGTGCTGAATGTTATTTACAGCTATTTTTCTACCGATATGTTCAGCCATCCCGGCGTCAATCCGGGTCCGGTGCCGCTCATTTCTTTTGTTTCAATGCTTCTGGTTATATTTTTCCTGAAGAAAGACAAAAGCGGCTGGGCATTTATCATGACGGCTTTGAGTATCGTATTTACCACCATCACTATGTTTATGGGACTTTTCCCGCGAGTGATGGTCTCCAGCCTGAATAAAGCATGGAATTTAACCATTTATAACGCTTCCGCATCACCTTATACACTGAAGATAATGACTATTGTCGCGGCGATCTTTGTCCCCATTGTCCTGATTTATCAGGGATGGACCTACTGGATCTTCAGACAACGAATTTCCGCCGACTCCGACCTGGAGTATTAACAGCTTGAATTTTATTTAAACCTAAATTGAGCGATTATTAGCTTAAACCAGCCAAAGAATTTTGTCATTCAGCCTGCCCGCAGCAGGCGGGGAAGAATCTTGTTAGTTCTGAGCGCCAAATTAACAAGATTCCTGCCTGCCTGTTCGCACAGGCGGGCCTGTCCGTCCGCAGGCGGGCCTGCCCGCAGCAGGCGGGCGTTTCGTCGGGCAGGCGGAATGAGATTAGAATCGCTCAATTTAGGTTAGAACTAAGGATAACTCCCGAAAAATCGGGGTTATTTTTTTGTTGATATTTGTAGTTCTGTTCTTTACACTTTTAGAATATGAAATTAGATAAACGTCTCCTTCAGCAACTTAACGGCCTCAGAATCCTCGTATCGGGAACAATTGGTCTGGGATTACTTGTGGCGATCATGACCATCGCCCAGGCTTTTTATCTGAGTAAAACAATCAACCTTGTATTTTTGCATTCCCGTACCCTTGCGGATGTATCCCCCTGTCTCATCTATTTTGGAATTTTTTCCCTGTTTCGTTCTCTGTTTCACTATGGGCAACAAAACATTGCCGGTAAAATCGCATTTAAGGTAAAAACCGATCTGCGTGAAAAAATCGTCCGTCATCTTTTTAAACTGGGCCCAATCTACATAAAATCCGGTCGAACCGGCGAGCTGAGTAATACTATTCTCAAGGGGATCGATTCTCTGGACGCATACTTCAGTCAGTACATTCCCCAGATTTTCCTTTCGGCGCTGGTTCCGGTGGGAATTCTTTTGGCTGTTTTTCCCCTGGATATTTTATCCGGAATTGTATTTCTGATCACGGCGCCGCTTATTCCGCTTTTCATGGTTTTGATCGGCGACACTGCCGAAACACTAACGAAAAAACAATGGCATACTCTCAGCCGCCTGAGCGCCCATTTTCTGGACGTGTTGCAGGGATTGACCACGCTCAAAATTTTCAACCGCAGTAAAGATCAGATTGCAGTGATTGCAAAAATCAGTGATCATTATCGCATCGCCACACTAAAAGTACTACGGGTTGCCTTTCTTTCAGCACTAACGCTGGAAATGCTTGCCACAATCAGTACCGCTATTATTGCCGTGGAAATCGGACTGCGTTTACTGTATGCCAAAATAGATTTTCAAAGCGCTCTGTTTGTCCTGATTTTAGCGCCTGAATTTTACCTGCCGTTGCGACAATTGGGAACAAAATTCCATGCGGGTATGGAAGGTGTAGCAGCGGCAAACCGGATTTTCACGATTTTAGAAGAACCGGCAGAGCATTCATCTGCCCGGCCGGTATTGTTCAATTTGCGCAGCGAAGAAATTGTTTTTGATACGGTTTCATACGGCTACAAAAGCAAACAGCTGAACGCAATAGAGAACCTTTCTTTTCGGATTTTACCCGGCGCAAAAGTTGCTCTGGTGGGTCCCAGCGGCGCCGGAAAAACAACAATTGCCAGCCTGTTATTGAAATTCATCCGACCGGATTGCGGCCGGATCTGCGTGGGACAGCATAATTTAAGCGATATATCCGCGCCGGAATGGCGCAAACAGATTGCCTGGGTCTCGCAAAATCCCTACCTTTTTCATGCCGGCGTGGCGGAAAATATTCGCCTTGCTGCACCGGGCGCTACCGAAGCCGAACTGATTACGGCGGCAAAATTGGCAAACATTCACCATTTTATCGATTCGTTACCGGAAAAATACGCTACCGATATCGGTGAAAAAGGAGCACGTTTAAGCGGCGGTGAAGCACAACGAATCGCTATCGCACGGGCATTTTTAAAAGACGCGCCGTTTATTATTCTGGACGAACCTACCGCCAACCTGGATCCGGAGATAGAAGCGATGATTCATGATTCCATCCAAACGCTCACCAGAAAAAAAACCGTGTTGCTTATCGCCCACCGGCTGAGTACGGTACATGATGCCGATCAGATTATCGTGCTTGTGGGGGGACGGATTAGAGAAAAGGGAGATCACTCGGAATTAATCAGACAGGACGGAATTTACAAAAAACTCAACCAGGCGTACCGGGGTGTGACATGAGACAGACGTTTTTCCGCTTAGTAAAACTGACTATGGCCTACAAAAACCGGATGATTACAGCCGCGATTTTGGGATTCCTTACCATCGGCAGCAGCATCGGTTTGCTCATGACTTCGGCCTACATTATCGCCAAAGCGGCGCTGCATCCTTCCATCGCCGATTTACAGGTAGGGATTGTCGGCGTGCGATTTTTCGGCATTTCCCGGGGAATATTTCGCTACCTGGAACGGCTCATTTCCCATGAAGCAACTTTGCGCCTGTTGTCAAAATTCCGGGTTTGGTTTTACCAGGGGATCGAACCGCTGGCTCCCGCCCGTTTGATCAAATATAAATCCGGCGATTTGTTGAACCGGATCATTTCCGATATCGGCAATTTGGAACATCTTTATATTCGGGTGCTGGCGCCGCCTGTCATTGCTGCTTTGGTAACCGTTTTGATGTTTTTCCTGTTCGAAACATTCAATCTTGTTTTCTCAATCTTGCTTCTGATTTCTTTTTTCATAGCAGGCATTGGCGTTCCGGTTTTCATTTTTATTGTGAGCAGAAAAACCGGAGAGGAAGTAAACCGGCTTCGCTCAAAGCTACAGATTCAAACCATCGACAGTTTGCAGGGGATCTCAGAAATATTGATTTTCGGGCAGGAGGAACGGTTCAGGAACAAGATTCATATTTTGAATCAACGTTACGAAAAGAAGCAACGGCAGCGTACTTTCATCAACGGCGTTCACGAGGCGCTCATCGGACTCATCATGAATTTTACCATTTTAGCCATGTTGCTCATCGCAATTCCTCAAGTAACCGCTGCAACATTGGATGGGATCTATTTGTCCGTCATTGCACTGGGCATTATGGCTGCATTTGAAGCGATTTCCCCCCTGCCTGCAGCGGCGCAACATCTGGAACAAAGCATAAAATCGGGACAACGTTTACTGGATCTGGTAAATGCAAATCCGTTAATTACCGACCCAAAGACACCATCCTCTGTTCCCGATGACTTTTCACTGAAATTTGAAAACCTCAGTTTTAAATACGACAAGAATGATGATTTTTCACTACGGCATGTAAGTTTTACCGTTCCTCAAGGAAGTAAGATTGCGGTGGTTGGCTCCAGCGGCGCGGGAAAATCCACTCTGGTCAACCTGATGCTGCGTTTCTGGGATTTCCCGGACGGGCACATCTTCATTGGCAACCGGGATATTCGTACATTCCGCCAGGAAGATGTGAGAAATCTGATCAGTGTGGTTTCACAAAACACTTATCTTTTTAATGAAACCATTCAGGAGAACCTGTCGCTGGCCAACCCGGAAAAAAGTAAGGATGAATTGGAAGAAGCGATGAGACAAGCGCAATTGTGGGAAACCGTGCAATCTTTGCCAAAACAAGCCGAAACTTTTGTCGGAGAGCAGGGTTTTTTATTCAGCGGCGGAGAAAGGCAACGCCTGGCCATTGCCAGATCATTTTTAAAGGATGCGCCCATTTTAATTCTGGACGAACCTACGGCCAACTTAGATGCGTTTACGGAACAAAAAATATTGCGAATTTTCTGGGATCTTTCTAAAAATAAAACAACTGTTTTAATCACTCATCGATTAGTCGGTTTGGAAAATGCGGATCAGATACTTGTTTTGAAAAAAGGAAAAATCATTCAACGGGGAACACATGCCGAGTTGACAGAACAGGATGGCTGGTACCGGAGAATGTGGCAGATTCAAAATCAAGTTCTGGTTATCGAAGCGATTGGTCAATAGGATGGGAGAACCAAAAACCTGCCGGGTTTTAAAAACCCGGCAGGTTTTTCAAACTCAAAATCGTCTGCAAAAAATTCTCTGTCGAATTCCAGCAAAATATATTGACTTTTTTGGGGAGATACATTATATTTTCACAACTTTGGCAGTAAGCTTATGGATTTAATTGTTTTTGGAGGAGATAAATGGCTCAGGCTTCCAGTTTTCGTTCCGGGATGGTTCTGGAAATAGATGGTGATTTGTGGTCGATTTCCGAGGCGCAACTGATACAACCGGGAAAAGGCGGCGCATTTGTACGAACAAAATTGAAAAATATGAAAACCGAACGGGTTGTTGAAAAGACATTTCGCTCTGAAGAGAAAGTAAAAGATGTCCGCATCGAAAAAAAATCGATGCAGTTTCTTTATTCTGATGGCGAAAATTATTATTTCATGGATCAAACATCCTACGAACAGGTCACCATCGATAAGGATTTTTTAGGAGATGTAATTAACTTCTTATTAGAAGGAAATAATGTTGATATCCTTTTTCACGAAGTTACTCCGGTAGGCATTGAACTGCCTTATTTTGTGAATCTGAAAGTAGTTGAGACGGAACCGGGTATGAAAGGGGATACGGTTTCCGGCGCAACAAAAATTGCCAAGCTGGAAACCGGCGCAGCCGTTCAGGTTCCTCTCTTTATTGAAGAAGGAGAAGTATTAAAAATAGATACGCGAATTAACGAATATGTTGAAAGAGTGAAAGCCTGATTTCCGGCCAACCCTCTGCCTCACACCGAGGAGGAATGATGAGAGCAAATACAATTAAAGAACTGGTAAAAATAGTAGAAGAAAGCAGCATCTCTGAACTGGAAGTTTCCCGCTGGGGGAAAAAGGTAAAAATCATTAAAAGCACCGCTAATTCGAACCATTCGGTAGCGGCCAATAGTACGGTTGCCGAAACGGGCGTTTTGTCCCCACAACCTGCTCCGGTTGCGGCACCGGCTCCGCCCCCGGTTCAACCTGCTGTTAGCGAACCTGCTCCGTCTGCTGCAGCGGAAAAACAGAACATCGAAGAGATCCATTCGCCGATGGTTGGTACCTTCTATCGCGCTCCGGCTCCGGATGCAGAATCTTATGTAAAAGTAGGTGATCACATCGGACAGGGAAAAGTCTTGTGCATTGTAGAAGCAATGAAATTAATGAACGAAATCGAAGCGGAAATAAGCGGCATAATTTCGGAAATCCTGGTAGAAGACGGCCAGCCGGTGGAGTACAATCAACCCCTGTTTAAAGTAGCGGTTTCCTGAAATCACCTGAAATGAAAGCAGACGGAGTAACGATTGTTTAAAAAGATATTGATTGCAAATCGCGGCGAAATTGCTCTACGAATTATCCGTGCCTGTAAAGAATTAGGGATCAGCACAGTGGCCGTTTATTCGGAAGCGGATGCGGATTCTCTTCATGTCCGGTTTGCTGACGAGGCGGTTTGTATCGGCCCCCCCCCAAGTCACCAAAGTTACTTAAATATTCCCAGAATCATCAGTGCGGCAGAAATAACCGGTGCGGACGCCATTCATCCGGGTTATGGATTTTTGGCAGAAAATGCCCATTTTGCCGACATCACGGAATCTTGTGACATTCGATTTATCGGTCCCCCGGCCGGTGTTATCGATCAGATGGGCAACAAAGCGCTGGCAAAAGCCACCATGAAAAAAGCCGGTGTGCCTATCATTCCGGGTAGCGAAGGAATCGTGGAGTCGGTTAACCAGGCAAAGAAACTCGCTAAATCGTTTGGCTTTCCGGTTATTCTCAAAGCATCAGCAGGTGGCGGCGGCAAAGGGATGCGCATTGTTCGAAATGAAGATGAGATCGAAATGGCATTTCAAACCGCGCAAACGGAAGCCGGCGCCGCATTCGGCAATCCGGATTTGTATTTGGAAAAATTCCTGGAAAATCCCCGTCATATTGAAATCCAGATAATCGGCGACGACTATGGCAACATTATCACCCTGGGCGAACGCGAGTGCTCCATCCAACGAAAACACCAGAAACTAATAGAAGAAGCTCCCTCCCCTGCCGTAGATGAAAAAACCCGGAAAGCCATCTCCAAAACCGCACTGAACGGTGCCAAAGCAGCCGGCTATCGTAGTGCAGGCACCATCGAATTTCTACTGAATGAAGACGGCAAATTCTATTTTATGGAAGTGAATACCCGAATCCAGGTAGAACATCCGGTAACCGAGCAAGTCTTTGGTCTCGACCTGTTGCAGGAACAAATCAAAGTGGCCGCAGGCGAAAAGCTCTCGCCGAAAAAAGACTTAAAAATGCGCGGACACGCCATGGAATGCCGCATCAATGCGGAGAATCCGGATAAAAATTTTATGCCGTCGCCGGGGAAAATCACCGATTTCCACACTCCGGGAGGATTCGGTGTGCGGGTAGATACCCATGCTTATGCCCAATACAGTATTCCGCCGTACTATGATTCCTTAATCGCCAAAACCATTGTTCATGGCAAAACCAGGGAAGAGGTGATTAAAAGGATGACGCGGGCTCTGGAAGAGTTTGTCATCGAAGGAGTGCATACTACCATCCCGCTCCATCTTAAAATATTACAGGATGAAAATTTTCGGGCGGGAAATTTTACAATTAATTTTATGGAATCTTTTTTAGGAGAAAAATAGTCAAATAATTTTATTGCAATCACATTAAAGGATATAAACAACATAACGAAAAGGAGATTAAAATGGATATACCTGAAGATCTTCAGTATACGGAAGAACATGAGTGGGTGTTAACCGAAGACAATACAGCGGCCATTGGGATTACGGATTTTGCCCAGGGAGAACTGGGTGATGTCGTATTTATTGAAATGCCGCAAGTTGGGGATTTGGTGCAGCAGATGGAACCGTTTGGCACCATTGAAGCGGTTAAAACAGTAGCGGATTTGTTTGCTCCGGTTTCCGGTGAAGTAGTGGAACTAAATACACTATTAGAGGATAGTCCCAATTTGATCAACGAAGATCCTTATGGTGAGGGATGGATCATTAAAATTAAATTTTCTGATGCAGCCGAGCTTGAAAATTTACTCTCTGCAGATGATTACAAAAATTTGGTTCAATAGTTTTATGGCGCCGCTTGTGGTGTTAATTCGTTCGATTTATGAATAAGGAGATTGGAATGCCGTTCATTCCGAATACAGAACAACAGCAGCAAGAAATATTACAAACGTTGGGCTTAAAATCGTTTGATGATTTAATCACAGAGGTTCCTGAATCCATCCGCTTTAAAGGTGAATTTTCATTACCGGATCCTTTATCTGAACTTGAAGCCTTCCGTCTGCTAAAGAGTATGGCAAAAGCCAACAAAAACATCGATGATTATGCCTGTTTCCTGGGCGGCGGTGCTTACGATCATTATGCACCGGCTGCTATCGATCATATCATTTCGCGCCCTGAATTTTACACGGCTTACACTCCTTATCAACCGGAAGTCAGCCAGGGAACGCTGCAAGCTGCGTTCGAATATCAAACTATGATTTGCGAATTAACCGGAATGGATGTCACCAACGCATCCCTGTATGATGGAGGTACAGCCCTTGCCGAAGCAGCTCTCCTTGCCCATCGCAACAGCAGGAACTGCGATCATCTCCTGATTTCAAAAGGTATCAACCCCAATTACCACCGGATCATCGAAACATACTGCCGCGGCCAGGGGATCGAACTGAAAGAAATTCCCCTGACCACCGGACTAATAACAGATGTTGAAAAATTAAAATCCCTGATCTCCCAATCAACATGCGGCGTCATTGTGCAACATCCCAATTATTTCGGCAATTTGGAAGAAGTATTTGAAACGGATAAAATCATCCACAGTACAAACGCTTTATATATTGTGTCTGTCGATCCCATTTCCCTGGGCATTCTTGTGCCTCCGGGGAATTATAATGCCGATATTGTGACCGGAGAAGGCCAGGTGCTGGGGAATTCACTCTCCTTCGGCGGCCCGTATCTGGGGCTGTTTTCGGTCAAGAAAGAGTTGATCCGCCGCATGCCCGGACGAGTGATCGGTGAGACAGTCGATTCCGAAGGGCGACGCGGTTTTGTGATGACCCTGCAAACCAGAGAGCAACATATCCGCAGGGAAAAGGCTACATCAAATATATGCACGAATCAGGCGTTAAACACGTTGGTGGCAACGATTTATCTCTCCCTGCTCGGGAAACGGGGGATTCGGGAAGTTGCCGAACAAAGCTTACAGCGAAGTCATTATTTAGCTGACCAGATTGCAAACTTACCCAATTTTTCACTACTGAACAGCGGGCATTTTTTCAAAGAGTTTGTTGTTTCCTGCCCTGTTCCGGCCAGAGAAGTGATTGGCAAGTTGAAGAAACAAAATGTTTTTGCCGGAATCGACCTGGGGAAAACGGATAAAACGAGGGAAAACCAGTTGTTGGTTGCTGTAACGGAAAAGCGAACGAAAGAAGAGATGGATCGTTATGTTGCCGGATTGAAAAAATATTTTGTAACACTTTAGTTCTTTGAAGAAAGTCTGTTTGTTATCGGCGTCTAATTTAAACGGAAATAAGAACTTGGTGCTTTTGCTTACGTAGAATTAGGCATAAGCCACTTGAAAGTTGGTTATCTATATAAATCCACGATCTGAAGATCGTGGCCATGAATTTTTTCTTTTCTTTTTATTGCCGCGAGCTTTAGCTCGTGGAACGGTTTCGGCATCAAGACTCACCGGGCTTTAGCCCAAAAAGAAAACCCGCCGAATTTTCCAAATTTACCGAAAGAAGCGCAAAACTTTTAGTTTTCAAAAAACTAAAAGATTACTAACTTTGCATAATGTTGAAGGCCTGATCAAACCTGACCAAAGATATATAAACTACAAAAACCGGCTACTCCCTGAAGCCGGCTTTTTTTATTTTTGCCGTAAATCTATTTGGTTGAGTATCGATTGATTGAATCGCTCTACAACCGCTCAATTAAGATATCAATCATTTTTCCGTTGGTCCGGACAAAAAACCTTTTTGGCTACCATCAAATAACCAAGGTGGAAATTATTGGCGGAACTATCACAATTCTCCCCGTCTTCCCAATTTACATCGGCTTTTATAGCATGGCCTGGCGTTAGTTTAAGCAACAATTTTTGCAGGCTCAACAGAAATGCGCTAAAATACTTATCATTATGCCTCAAACCGTTCTGAGGTTGTCCTGTTCTGTGCAATATTTTCTGGTGTATGCGATAGATAAACTGAATCATCATGTTGAAATAGAACGGCAGCAGTTTTCCTTTCCTGCGCATCACCACAACATTGAAGCCACTTTCTTCCGCCAAATATCGTAATCCTTCAGCAGTATAGTTAGCGTAAATGGTTCGATTAGAAAATATATCGAAGTTATTTGGAACCATGACAATGAGATGGCCTTCCGGCTGCAAAACCCGGTTGGCTTCGGCAAAAAGCCGGGAGGGCGATGCCACTTCATTGAGCATATCTGTGGATAAAACCGTATCGAACGATTCCGCTTTAAAAGGCAGGAGCAGGCCATCGCCGGTTACATCCGAATGAATGCCGGCCTTCAAGCCGGAGAGATCGATCCCCACATATCGACGCACCAGAGAGTTTATTAATAAGGCAAACGGCTTATTACCACAACCGATATCTAAAAGTGAATTACGGATAAACGGCCAGACTTCTATCAAAACCCGGGCGTTTAATTCCATAAAATAAAACAAATTGGGGGGGACTGATTTTGCAGCAACAGAATACCTGTTTTTATAAGCATCGTAACGGAGGGTATTTTTTTCAATTCCGGGTTCTATTCTGAACTTATGTTTTTGCACTCTATTCGTAAAATACTCCCTCCATCCCAACGAAATTGATATTGTTTTCATAGAATTTAATTTTTTTGACATGCTTTCTGTTTGTTGTACAGAATTTTTTTGAACCACTTTCTTAGAGGGCAATTTATCTCCTTAACGCGCCAATACATATTTAGATAAAATGTATTTAATTTTATTGCTCAATGGTGTGGAACCGGCATAGGCGTGAGAAGCGATATAGTTGGTTTTTGTGCACATCGGATCGGTAACAGCGAAAACTCTGGAAAAAAATTGTGTCTTAGATCGATTCCGGCTGAGAAAATACTGTTTCAGACTATTTGTATCATACAATCCCTCCCGAAATAAACTGACGGGGATTTTTGTCTTGTTCATAGAAGGAACGGGATTCGAGTTGAGATATTTTTCATCTTTTAATTGATTCTGATTGATCACACCTAAAATTGCTTTATTTTGAAAATGCTGCAAAGCGGTCTTTATCCATTTCGGATGCAAACCGTGGAAACAATCCAGAAATTGAATATACTCACCCTTTGCAAAAGAGAACCCTTCCAGATAGGCATTGAAAGAGGACCATGGTAACGCCTCGCCGAACCTGATAATCCTCAATTTTGAGTTTTCTGTCATTGAAGTTGAAATCGGACGATAGGCTGGAGCAATCAAAAAATATTCCAATTGATCTTGGGGATATTTCACTTCTTTCAGGCTGTTCAGCGAAAAGTCAATTTGCGATATGGCACAATTACCGGCCAAAACGATACTAACCAACGGATGATTGATCATTTTCTTTTTTCCTGTTTGGTGAACTTATCACAATTTGAGTAATTACTCAGGTATGCTTATTATTTGATGTGCAGGAAGTCTTCGACTGAGTTCATCCTGAGCTCTTCGACAAGCTCAGGACAAACTTGTCGAAGAGCCCAGGCCGGCTTAAATAGCCATGCTGAGCACTTGCCCGCTTCTGCAGGCCTGCCGATGCTGCAGGCGGGGAGTCGAAGCGTGATTACAGCTAATTCAAAGTGCATACCTGAGTAGTTACCAACTTGAAATGTTTCTTTCTTCACAATTGCATGTGAAAAGGCAAACCTCATACCAATAATTTATTACATTGTGATTAAGCTAACTCTCTGAAATTGAACAAATAAAAACCCCGTGTATTTTGACATGATTGTAACATATTTAAGAAATGTATCATATAGGGACAGTTTTGCCGTTATCTCCTGAGGGTATCTACATGGTTAAAGGAGACGAAGAAAAATTGGGAATTGGAATGTGGAGATTTGAAATTGGTGTCTGTAACAGACTGGTTTTTGAAGGAGAGGGAAAATCAGTATTTGAATGAAAAGTCCCTTTTTCTGTCATTCCCGCTAAGCTTGTCCTCACGGAAGTGGGGAGCGGAAATCCATAACCTCTTGTTTTTATTAGATCCCCCCCCTGCGGTCGGGGCAGGCTGAATGACAAACCTCATCGGGTGGCAGGAACAAACTGAGAATCGCTCAAGTTAGGATATATAAAGATTCATCCATATTTTAACAAAACTATTGATTTTATTTTCCATTTAATATATATTAAAAATTCAATTGCCGAAGTGGTGGAATTGGCAGACACGCTAGGTTCAGGGTCTAGTGGGCAACAGCCCGTGGGAGTTCGAGTCTCCCCTTCGGCACTAAAAACAAAAGCCTCCGTAATGGAGGTTTTTTTATTTTGGCTGCAATCTTGTTTGTCATTCTTAACCCTACAACTAAACTTATCAAGAATGCTTTTGAGAACCCTTGAAAGGGTTTAAAAATGGAGTAATAATTTAGTTTTTTGAAAATTTCACCAAACTCCTATCTGTGGTCAATGTTTTCAAATTACCTTAGAGGGATAAAGCACACATTTGAGAACTTCATCGCGGCATTCGGCTTGCATTTCAAAAGCCTGCGCAGCGAATTCCAGCGGAAATTCATGAGTTACCATTGTGTGCAAATCTATTTTGCCGGCGCTAACCATTTCGATCGCCCGGGGATAAACATGCCCCATCCTGCGCACCCACTTCACCGTTAATCCTTTGCGCCGGGCGATGGAAGCCTGAATATGATAGCCATCATTTTGGGGTATCCCCACCAAAAAAATCCGGCCGCCGATGCGAACCGCTTCCACGGCCTGTTGGAAACCCTTATCCGAATTGGTCGCTTCGATCACAACATCCACGCCGCGTCCACCGGTCCAGCCGGCGACGGCTTTCACCTGCCGGCCGGATTCAGCGGCGCCCATTTTTTTTGCTCTATTTGCACGATAATCGAGCGGATCGATAGAAAAGACAGGACGACTTCTCTGTTGGGTAACCAATTGTAGAACGCACAAACCGATGGGCCCGCTACCCAGGATACAAACCGTTTCCTTCTCCCCTATTTCTGCCATATCGGTTGCGTGAATGGCCACTCCAAGGGTTTCCAATAATGCCGCTTCTGCGGGAGAGATATTTTCCGGCACCGAAAACAGCCGGGAACGTTTGGCGGCGTAGAATTCCGCCATCGCACCGTTATACGGCGGCGCGCCGGCAAAAATCACATTCGGACATAAATTTTCATAGCCGGCCAGACACCATTCGCACTTACCGCACGGTGAAGCCGGATCGACTGCTACCAATTGTCCGCCGGGAAGATTCAGTCCGGTATCATTGTTCAGCAATCGTGCAGAAAATTCATGGCCGGGAACAAACGGCCGGCTGATCACCTCCGAACCGATCCCGCCTGCCAGATAGTAGTGCAAATCCGAGCCGCAAATCCCGACTGCGCTGACCTGCAGCAGAACTTCATCTTTCCCCGGTTCAGGCATGGGAAGCTCCCCTACCCCAACGCTGCGGGGGCCGTCTAAAAATATGGCTTTCATTTTATCTGCTCGTTAAATTTAATTGCCAATTCGAAGCATCGATAAGTTTGTTGATTTAAAACCTCTGCAGTTTTTTCCGATAAAATATTCGTAACACTTTAATTCTTTGAAAAATAGCGGCGTGTTATTAGCCTCACATTTAAACGGAAACACAACCTGCTGTTTTAAATTGCGCAGAATTTTTTAAAGAACTAAAGTGCTGCAAATACTACATCATTTCAAAATAACCTGCGAAGCGCTTCCCTTAATTTAATCAACATAATCATCAACGGGAAGAATTTTGTCCATTCAGATAAAACGGGTTTTTAACCGATTTAAGGGAATCTTTGCCCATAAAAAGATGAATATTATCCGGTATATGAAACAAGTTTTCTTCGGTTAAATTTTCAACCCCATCGACATAAAAATGTGGTTTATCTTCTTTATCATACCGGCAGGTGATCACCGTAAAAATTTCCATGCCGGCCGGTTTCTTTCCTTCTTTTGGCAAAACATGAATCCATTTAATCTGATTGAAGGAACCGCTCTGATATGTCCAGGGTTTGTCGTCATCATTGGCGCGTGGATGGGCGCCCCAACTACCTTCTCCTATGAACATGGTGCCCTTTTCGTCATCGCGCACAAACCCTTCATAGCTGTCCTTCCCGGTGGACGGTTTGACCGGATAGGTAATTTTGTGCATGTGCGAGTCAGCTTCCAGAGACAAATCCAATCCGTACCGGTAAAATAAACCCGCCCACTGTTCAACCTCATCATCATTCTCACGCTTATGACGGGTATGCGGCCGGAACGGTTTATGATAAGCAGCCATTTTGAAGGTGAAATCCTTATACGCCGCCAGGTCGGCTTGTAACCATTTCCGCTGCTCTCCTCCCGGGTCAACCATGGAATTAAGCACAATGATGTGGAACAACCGACCGCCAAAAGAGAGGGAGTAGTAAACATTTGAACTGTCTCCCTGTTGAAACGGCACATCAAATATTTTAGTCAGCAGTGTTTTATCCCCATTTTCATGGTTGCCCTGCACTGTAATAATCGGGATTTTACGGCCATCAGCGGTTGTGGTCAGTGAGTCCCAATCGCTCAACCACTGATGCCAGCGGGCCGGATTTGTGCCATTGCCGCTGGTAAAATCGCCGTCGAACAAAACAAATAAGGGACGCAGTTTTGCCACCATTTTATTTGATGCGCGTCCGGCCGCCAGCGCAGTTCCGCTACTTTTCGTATCTCCGCCGGCAATAAATGTAAACGGTTCCGGTTTATCCGAAGCGGTTCTAAAATAGAACCGTTCGCTGACGCCGGCGCTGTCTTTTACCACAAAATAGTAGGTTTTGTCCGGTTCAAGATTTGTTAGTTTGGTGTAACAGGTGTTCATTTTGTAAAAATTCAGCAGCTTACGATCAGTAGTTTTTTTGTTCGCATATTTCCAATATTGGAGACCATGATCTTTTTTATCATAATAAACTGTAGCTACTTCCCCCGGGGATTGATTCCAGATAATGGTCATGGTCGATGTGGGATCGTCATTCCAGACCAGACGAAATTTATCCGCAACGGTATTCCTTTCCGAAACCTGATGGCAGGACAACAGGAACCCGGATGCCAGCAAAATGATTGGTAAAACGGGTACAAAATACTTTCCTTTTTTCATAACATTGCCTCTTTCTTTTTTAATCCTGAATTGAGCGATTCTTAGCTTAAAACAATCACCCAAAGAGTTCTGTCATTCTGCCTGCCCGGCCACAGGCGGGAAAGAATCTTGTTGGTTCTGTGCACTAAACCAACAAGATTTCTACAGAATGATATTAGAATCGCTCAGTTCAGGTTAGTATAACTTTTCAATAAATAAATATTTACCCTTCCGTTTCGGTTTTACAACAAGATCGCCGGTTTCCCGGTCCATTTCGATGATCTTCTGTTCCGTTTCCGGGATGATCTTGCCGACAACAGCATGGGTTGAATGCAAACCACCCAACCACCAGCGCCTGTCGCTGACATAAATCAGATCGCCCGCTTTTGCAGATAATTTTCGGGCAAGTGGTTGCGAAAGATTTATCAACGGCAATTCTGCAATCCCCGTCTTTCCTTTTCCCATCGCTAATGTTCGCGGTAAACCGTAGGATTTTTTGTACTCCGCTTCTTCTCCGGGCGCGCCTTTGTATTTTAAAATCGCCGCTTCAATCGTTCCCCAAACCAAACCCTGCTGCCTTTTAAACGGTTCGGGTTTCGTGAAAAGCGTCACAACAATGCCGATGACACCGCTGACTACTAAACCATAAAATGCCCGCATGAATTTATACTGCGTCATACCGGCAAACAGGCCGCTGCCCGCCTCTCCCATGGGAACGCCTTGGGCAAACGGTTTGATCACCTGCGGGACAAGCAGAGAAAGCACAATTGCCGCCATGCCGCCGACAAGCGTGTACAACGCCGCCTTCCTGGTGAACCGCCGCCAGAAAACGCTGAACATCAGCGTTACCACCAGTGGCGGTGTAACCGCGGCGGTAAAAGCGCCATGAGCTTCGTAAATGGATTTGAACGACATAAATACGGGAACCAGCAAAATACCCAGCATGGTTACGCTTACGGAACTGAATCTTGCCATTCTGAGCAACTGTTTTTCCGATGCCTGCGGATTGATGATGGGTTGATAGACATCATTCACCGCGATGGCCGCCACAGCGGTGATAAGCGTGTCTACTGTGGACATCAGCGCTGCGCTCATGGCCGCCAGCACCAATCCGAACACGCCGGGACGACTGAGGAAATCGGACGCAATGAAAAACGCTTCATCCGCTTTTATGTTTGGCGGTAAAAATCCGGCATGAACCAGCGCCTGGGCAATCCAACCACCGGACGCTACCACACAGGCTGCCACCGGCATCAACACCAAAACCACGGCAAAGATGGCTTTTCTGCCATCCTGCAAAGATTTTGCCGACATGAAGCGCATCAGCACGCCCTGGTTCAAAAAATAAAACATGGCCGAATTGGCAATGCCGTCCTGCCAAAAAATCCCCACGCTGGGAAAAGCCGGATCCTGATTGAAATTGGGAAAAGCCAATTTGTGCGACCGCGGCAATTGATGCCAGAATGATTCCGGCCCGCCCAAATAATGAATTCCTAAAAACAGAATCAACACACCGGTTACCAAAAGCATGAGACCCTGAAAAAGATCTGTCATGATGACACTGGTTTGTCCGCCTGCCGTAACATAAATAGCGGATATGGTTGCCACCAGCAGGGCGGAGTAAAATATTGGCCAGCCCACCAGAATATGCAGCACTTTCCCCATGGTAAAAAGATTGACCCCCACATAGCCGATGAGATAAATCAGGACAAATACCGTCACCCAGCGGCGCACATTTTTATCGAAGCGCCGCTCGAAATATTCCGGAATGGAAGTGATGCGTGAAAAATAGAGAATGGGCAGCCAACCGAACAGAAACAGGGGCAGCCAGATCCAATCGTTCAGATAGGTTTGGCTGCTGCCCAGCCCATACGTGTAGGCAACCCGGCTGTATTTTACAAAACTGTAGGAACCAACCGTTGTGGCGATGAGACTGAAGGTGATGAGCCACCAGGGAAACCTCTGTCCGCCAAAAAAGAAATCTTTTACCGTTTTCTGCCGGCGGCCAAAATAGGTGCCGATCACCAAGATGGCCAGAAAATAGAAGATCATGATGCCGTAATCCACCGGAGCGCCCAGAGTAGTGGGGATGTCCGCTTTTCCGTTATACGGCACCGCAGGCACAGAGGCGAAGCGGCCAAACTGCAAATACCCCTGCAGTCCGAAATAAAACAGATACGGAATAAAAATTAGAATCAGGTTGCGTAGTTTTTTTCCGGAAAACCCCACATACTCCTGCCGCGCCGCAAAGTAGAGTCCGATGGCAAAGAAGATGGAACCGATACCGAATTGATAAACAAATGGAAGCATGGATATAATTTCAATTTTTTTATTTCAACATATTTTAATTGCATAATTTAATAATAACGGAAAAATGTAATAAATATTCAAGGAAAAAGAAGCTAACCTTCTACAAGAAGGTTAGCTTCTTTCGTCTAATTTATTTATTTGAACCGTTTTGATCGGCAACTCGCAACCGGTTCACCTCGTTATGTGCCTGACGAATGGGTTCTGGAATTCTGAATTTGGCTGACACGTGCAGGACAATTCGAATCGCGGAATCCGGATCCACAAGATGGCCGACGGAGATAAAAATCGGTTTCACATTTTTCCGGGTGCAGAGAACCCGGCCGATCTCTTCTTCCCCATCAGTCAGGAGCGCCCATTCACCTTTTTCACGGGGTTCGGATTTATACTCGCCGCACAATTTTGTTTTTGCGCAGCCAATGGAAGGTATGTCCAAAAGTACGCCGATGTGAGCGGCCAAACCGAATCTCCGGGGATGGGCGATCCCCTGGCCGTCAACCAAAATCACATCCGGAGCAGGCTCCATCCGCCGAAACAGAGGCAACAAGACCGGCGCTTCCCGAAACGACAGCAGCCCGGGAATATAGGGAAATGTCGCTTCTATTTTTGTCGCTTCTATTTTTATCAGTCGGAGATCGGGATAAGTGAAAAGCAGAACTGCCGCGTAAAGAACCGGACTGCGCAGTGAAAACGAAATATCCGCCGCCGCCAGATATTTAATTTTATTTTCATCGAGGGGTTGGACGCGAACTTCGCCGCGCAGTTTTTCCTGAACCGTGACGGCCTCCCGGTAGGATAAATTCCAGGGATGCTGAAGATTGTTTTTGGCTTTTATTAACTTTGTTTGCATACTGAGTGAGCTTTCTCTTCAGGATAACGCTTCCTCTTTTCAGTCCCGCAGTCTGATTCGGGACGGCTTTGTGAATCATAAGTATGCAAAAACCACAGATTTGCATAACCTGCTTTATGGACAGTTCAAAGCCATCAGTTTTCTTTCCGATATAGACCGGGAATCAGACAAAACAACACAACTAAACATATTTCGGGGCTCAGTAACGCTGCCTGCTTCCTCAATTCCCTCAGCTTTGCATTCTCATTACTGAGTTTACACGTGAGGTTCACTATCCGGACCAGGGGACCGGCCGACCTTTGAGCAGGTAAGAATTGCGATGAAGATGATCCTACGAAGCCACCGGATAATAATGTCGAATTTCATTCGCATACGGGAATCCCAATGACCCGGATTCAACTTGACACGATGATGCGCAGGTTAGCCCAATGAATTGCTACAAGCACACCAAAATATGAATGAAAAGCTCAAAAGCTAAATTATCAAATTAAGGCAGCAGTCAGTTACATTTGTTTGGATATTCTTAAAACAAATTACTTGCCCATTCTGTATTTTACACTAAAATGGATCCAATCTTTAATTAACTTTTTATATTTATCATTTCCCATTTTTTCAGGAATATCAGTATGTTTTGCCCGGCGGACAATTTTTAACAATTTTGGCTCAGGTGCATTATCAAACACTACCTTACCGTTGTCTTTAAAGCGTACGAAATCGTCATCTTCTCCATGCATAAGCAATAATGGAGTTTTAATTCGACGAATTTTTTCCACATTATCAAACTTTCCTTCCGTAAGCCATAATTCCGGAATATCCAAAGATAAGCTACTTTGAGTCAGCGAGTTGGCCGATGCGAATGGGGATTCGGAAATTAGACACAATGGGTTAATTTTCTCTGCCGCAAGATATATAGATACAACATTGCCGAGTGAGTATCCGTAAAGACAAAGAGAATCTTTATCAACTTGATAGTGATCAAGAATAAAGTTTAACGCCGATTCCCCATCTTTATATAAGCCATGTTCTGATGGCGTGCCTTCCGACAAGCCATAACCACGATAATCAAATATAAACAAATTTACACAAAGATCGTGCAGCATCATTACTCTATCCCAATATTCGTCTATATTGTGTTTATTACCAGGACAATAGAGAATCGTAATTCCACTTCGTGGGTTATTTGATTTTACCCAATATCCATAAAGTGTGTTTTCTTCACTATTGAATGTTGCCATTTCCAGTAGTGAATCCGGGATAGTATTATTGGGAAGTTCATATTGAGCAATCTTTTTTTCATTGAAAAGAAAACTGTCAAGCTCACATGCGGTAAAGATTGAAAGAAAAATTACGATCAAAATATTTCTTATTCTCATATCAAAAACTCCTTTGAATAGAAAAAAGTGTAGATATTGCACCATGATTTCTTATAGGCAAATATTCTACTGCTAATTGATCAGTGCGAATATTTGCGCCATGCCATTTAATTTCGGTTAATAAATATGTATTTTCACCTATTCTCCATCTATACCCCCAAAAAGGAGAAAGAATTACGTTTGGCGCATCCTCATCATAATCTAAGGATGAAAGAAGTATTGTAAGATCAGTTCCAATATAAATCAGACCTTTATTTATATGCCAGGCTGCTGAATTTGATATTATAGGATAAATTTTTAAACGTTCATTTACATTTGACTTCATACTGATCAAAGTTAATAAACGAGGTTGGATGCCAATAGTTGGAATTTTCCCATTATTTATAGAAGGATACCATGTTGAACCGAAATCAAATCCAAAAATCTTATAAGGTATTGAGAGTAAATGAAGGTTTCCATTTAGATCAAATTTGTTATTCAAACCATAATTTGCCCCTACAGTTGCATAAGGAATAGGTATATTTGTTCCAAATGCCTTAACAATGGGACCACCGATACTAAAATTTGCAGATAGATTACCTTTTCCGATTGGTTCAAGATCATTATGTGCTGCACAACCGATTAGTATTATCAAAGGTAACCAAACTAAAATTGAAAAGAGATATTTCATTATTATAGCTCCTTTTTATCTAGTGCCTGAACGAAAACCCCATTTTTTGTTATTCCGATTCTCCAAAGGATGGAGAACAATTTGAATAAATCACTTATTTACAGAAACATAGAGATTCCTCGACTTCGCTCCGCTTCGCTCGGAATGACAAATTTTACCGGTTTTCGTTCAGACACTATTTACAACCTGAATTGAGCGATTCTAACGCTCATTCCGTAGGAATCTTGTTGGTTTAGTGCACAGAACTAACAAGATTCTTTGCCCTTCTTTATCATTAAGTTGCCACAAAAAGATCAATCCGCGCGGCTGCAAAAGCAGGCGACGTATGCGATCAAGTAGTATTACGTCCTGGAAAATACGTGTCTTCTTCACAAAAAATAAAACCCGACAACGATTTCGCAGAAAAATGCGGCAGAAAACGGATCAAATATCTCGAAAGCGGATACGAAAACCTCGGCCTGGGAACATATTTATGCTGATCCTGTAACCAATAACCAATCTGCAAATGCGGTAGACGGTGTGCAATGGATTAAAAATCTCTGTGCGCAACTATAGATTCCGCCTCTGGCCCAATTTGGGTTAAAAGAGGAATATTTTGCAACGATTGTTAATAAGTCAAAAAATGCCGGCAATATGAAGAGAAATCCCATCCTGTTGACGGAAGAACAATTGACTGAAATTTTAAAAAAAAGCGGTATGATTAAGATCGAAACATTTATAAAAAGGCGTAAAAACATTTTATTGATGTTCACAGTTTAAAAATGATTGTGATAAAAAATGTTTCGGATAAATCCTAACCTTTTTCTTTCTGCGTTGATAAGTTCCGGACAATTCTAAAAAAATTTCCACATCTCGATCGTAATCGCTCTCCGTACCGTCAAAATAAAAGCTGCGAATTGGAAATTTATTGTGCTCTTCACTCATTTTTGGATAAATCGCTTCACAAACAATCCCATTCATACAGGTAAAAGGACTAATATCAATGATGCCATCCGCGCCTTTTTCATAAAAATAAATGGCGCCACCCACATTGAGAACCATTTCTCCAAGCGCGCCACAAAAGGGCAAATAGGGCTTTGCATGTTCGACAACCCTTTGCGTGGTTTCCGGTTCTTCGTAACCGACAAAACGGTCATGCAAAGGGCTAAGAAGTTTGTGTTCGTCCATTTGCTGAATTTTATTTTTGATCACCGTGCCAAGCATGGATTTTGAGAACTGTCGACCGTGTTGTTTGAGGTCTAGTCGATTCATAAAATTTGTATAAAACACCCATTCCCCAATGGAAGCCAACCATACTTCACCACCGAATTTTTCAATTCTCTTAATCAAGTAGGCGTTGGAAAAATCATCCAGACGGCAATAGATTTCACCGACAATGCCGATGAGCGGTTTATCTTTTGTGTAATTTGCCGGAATCTTTTCAAATTTTGTTTTGATCACTTCCATAACTTGTATAAGGCGTTTAAATTTTTCTTTCATCACCAAATCTGCACGTTCGAGAACGCCGCAAAGCAATTTCAAACTTTCTGTATGAACTTTGTCTGTATCGCCGGAATTTAGTTCGTACGGTCTGGTTTGCAGCAACAATTTTCGCAATCCATCCGCGCAAATTACACCCCACCAGCCAAGTCTTCTCAAATGATTGGCGCGGTCGCCCAGGTCATCATATCCGTCTTCACTGTTCGGGCTAACAATCATGATGTCATCAAGGCCTTTCTCGGCCAGAATTTTCTCCAACAAATTTTTATATTGGCCAAATCGACAGGGGCCATTGGCTGTGGCCATCATAAACGCTGTTTTCTGCGGGTCAAAATTCTCATCTTCTATCACTTTTAAAAAAACGCCTAAGGTTACTATTTGAGGATAGCACTCTTCACCGTTTGTATATTGCCGCGCCAGTTCCAAAGAGTGTGCGTTAGACGCCGGCGCCAGTTGACCGTTCACTCCAATCGATCGAAAAACCGCGGCTATTGCCGCAGCGCCGTCAACACTCATTCTGGGAATGTACAACGTTCTTCCTCGCAACGATTTTTGGGACGGCGCTTTTTTTTCTGTGTCGATTGAAGTCATCCTGTTGTAACCTCCGCAGCTGGTATTTCCGATATCACCGCTTTCTTTTATTTTGACCACCATCTAAGAGCGTCTTTGCTGTCCAGATAAGCTTCGCAGCGCGTGATGTAACCGGCGTCATTGCTGTGGCCGTCGAACTGCAGCGTTAAAAACGGTTTGCCGGAAGCTTTGGTAATGTAGTGTTTAATATAAGAATCCGGGCCGCATTTGAAGTTGGTAAAATAGATTAAATGCAGGTTTGGATACTGCCCAACAATTTTTGCCGCCGCAATAATTTTTCGCCCGTAATCCCAATACATGTTTGGATTCACATCTGAAATATCGATTTCATCAACCGGCAGCAAATCCATAGGGATCACATTTACACCGTAATAATCTCTCAGTTTGCTTCCGATATCAAGCGTCATCCCCCGATCGTTTACGTTGTAAGTTCTTCCAACCAGAACAATGCCAATCTCACCGGTTTTTATCAATGTCTCTAGCGCAGATTGGCCGGCAGAAAGGAGAACCTTCCGGTAATCCCGCTGATTTTTATATGCGGCGACCAATGCCTTTTTCAGTGCGCTTCTTTTTTCTCCTAACGGTTTCAGTGCTTTAAGCAAGGATGTTTGAATGGATTCTTTTCCATCCCGAAACCGTAAAGTGGGCGAAATGATTTTATCGACAACATCTTTAAAAGATGAGGAATTTTTGATCACAAACGGCAATGTTTGCCCCCAGACACAATAATAACTATTTACATGTTTAAACGGCGTGTCTGCGAAGATCATATTAGGGATAAAAATCCAGTCAACATCTTTCTCTACTAAATTTTGTACATGACCGTGATAAGCTTGAATGGGCAGACAAGGCTCGGCAACCGATGTTTCTATTCCAACTCGTATGATTTTGGCATTGGTTTCATCCGACAACAGCGCCCTGTATCCCAGCTTTTTAAAAAAGGTATTCCAGAACGGGAAATGTTCATTAATATACATTCCGCGCGGAAGTCCAATGGTTTCCTTGCTGGTAATATCCGGCTGATAACCCGCCAATAAAAGTTTGTTTCGATAAGCAAGAAGATCATTGACGACCGGTTTTTTCTCGCTAACCTGTCTTCTGCGAAATTTGTCTGAACATTGATCACCCCAGTAAGTTTTTTCACCTTCCACCATGAATTCTTGCATATTACAAAAATTTGAACAGGCTTTGCAGGTGAATTCTCGTAATGTATAATCGATCTGTGTCAAACTAAATCCGCGAAATTTTGATGCTGCCGGCGTTGCCGCGATTTTCTCCATCGCCAGCAGCGCAGCCCCTACAGCGCCAACCACACCATTATAAGGAGGAACAATTATTCTTTTGTTTAAAACTTTTGCAAAAGCGCTCGCAATCGCATCATTATATGCAGTGCCGCCCTGGAAGAAAATAGTGTCGCCAATTTTTCGGTCACCGACAACCCGGTTTAAATAATTGTAGACAATCGAATAAGCCAGGCCGGCCGTAAGGTCTTTTTTACTTGCGCCCCGCTGTTGACAAGCTGCCACATCCTGCTGCATAAAAACGGTGCAGCGTTCTCCTAATTTAATCGGCATTTTTGAAGACAGGGCAAGTCGAGCAAATTCTCCTTTTATAGAAATATCCAATTCTTCGGCACGTTCTTCGAGAAAGGAGCCGGTCCCCGCGGCACAGGCTTCATTCATGGCAAAATCCACCACAATTCCATTTTCAATACTAATATATTTGGCGTCCTGTCCGCCAATTTCAAAGATGGTATCCGGTTGGATGTTCAACATGGTTTTGGCGAGAAATTCCGACCCGGTTTTATGAGCGGTGATCTCATCATTAATCGTATCGGCACCAATTAATTCGCCAATCAACTCCCGGCCGGAACCGGTAGTGCCAACCGCTTTTATGACAATCTTATTACCAACTTCATAGTCAATCTCTTTCAGACAGCGATCCACAACCTCAATTGGCCGGCCTTCGGTTTGTGTGTAAATTTCTTTGATCATATTTCCGTCTTCATCGATTACGACAACATTTGTACTGACAGAACCAACATCGATCCCTAAATAGGTCGCAACAAATTCGTCACTGTCGACTAAAATTCTTGGGCGAACTTGATCGCGCAGCAACATAACTTGTTCCATGGTTAAAGGTTTACCGGTAGGAAATATATCAGATTTTTTTACCGCGCAATCGATCGCTCTATCCAGATTGGGTAATATTGATCCGGTCGCCGCATCTCGTTCGGCAAAGGCGGTTCCGATTGCTGGAATCCAGGCGTAATAATTTGGCACAATTAACTCTTGCGGCTTTAATTTAAAAATGTCTCGCATCGCATTTGCAACCCCGGAGTTAATTGCGACCCCGCCAATGAACAGAACCGGTTTTTTTACTTTTTTACTTTTCATAATACTGCTTTTAAAATTCCGGGCAACCGCTTCACACAGTCCGCGCAGAACTTCTGCGGGAGTAAAACCTTTTTGCTGTGCGTGGATCATATCAGATTTTGCAAAAACAGTACATCTGCCGGCAATTTTTGCCCCTCTTTCCGCCGAGGAGACAATATCGCCAATTTCGGTAATATCATATTTTAGCCTGAACGCCTGCTGATCTAAAAATGAACCTGTGCCCGCGGCACAATCTCCGCTTTTTTCATAATCCGTAATTCCGACCGCGCCTGAATCGGGGTCTTTTTCCAGTGCAATAAATTTTGCGTTTTGACCGCCAATTTCAAATACCGAAGAAATGTTCGGATAAATTTCAGCAGCCCCTCTGGCAATTGCCCGAAATTCGTTCTCATAATTAATGCCTAAATTTTCTCCTATCAATCTTCCCCCAGTACCGCAAACCCGGGCTCCTGCAATTTCCTTTAACGAAACAACGGCAAGAATTTTCTTTAAAAGCCGGTGTGTTGCGGTGAGCGGGCTGCCTTTTAAACGCCGATATGTTGTTACTAAAAATTTATTTTTCTTGTTCGTTTCATTTGTGGGTTGCAAAAATAATGACTGAGAATGGGAAATTCTTTGTAAACTATTTTGGGAATTTTGATCCGCTAATAAAGCGATTTTTATACTGACCGTTCCTACATCAATACCTAAAAATATGCTCATATTGCAATCCTGCCAGATAATTTAACGGTCGTTTGCCGCAGTAGCGAACTTCAAACACCACAAAAAGTATGAGATAAACGAAATCACTGAAATCTTAAATTAGCAACATATAATATTATCACCGGTGGCTGCGGTTTTTGCCTGCCTGAAGCAGACAGGCGGAGACCGGCCACCCTTTTCTCTCCCAAAACTCTCAATTCACAATGGGGAGGAGCCCACCAAATAGCGTCTGTCCGAAAATACCCACAATATTGTTATTCCGGCCTGTCTGCACAGACAGGCAATCTACTTGAGGGCAGCAATGGATTCCCGCTATAAGCATGCGGGAATGACAAATTCGGACAGACACTAATTAATGGATCGATTGGAACAGTATAACAATTTGCACACGAGCTGCCCACCCGGAAAAGTTAACTAATTTGCGTAATAAAAAATCATTTATGAAAGCACTTAACTTTATCAATATTTGCCTACGT
>CAJVYQ010000070.1 GCA_913009825.1 uncultured Deferribacteres bacterium | reverse complement strand
TCTGTTGATTAATTAAACTTCCAAAGTTTCCCCGTGGGCGTTTGTCAACATATTGTATGTTCCAAAAATATAAATCACATTTTGCAGAATTGATCAAAAACTTTGGAAGTTTTTTGCATTAAATCAACAAACTCACTAATTGGTTCGGATAACCACTGTTTCCAGGAGATTGGTGAGGAGTGCTTTGCCTGATTCCGAGGAAATGGGTTTGAAACAATCTCTTGCTCTCCGGAAGTGCCGGGCCAACAATTTGCGGGAATATTCCACTGCGCCTGTATCTTCAAAAATCTTTTTCATCCGGGTTACATCGGCAGTAGAGATGCTCTCTTTGTTTAAAATCGCGTCGATCTGCGCCATATTTGCAGCACCGGCCAGCTTTTTAGCCTGAATCAGCAGGAGCGTTTTTTTCTTTCTTTTAATATCGCTGCCCCACGTTTTGCCCAGTTGTTTCTCTTCGGAGATAATGTCCAGAAGATCATCCTGAATCTGAAAAGCCATGCCAAGATTTAAACCGAATTCACGCAGCGAAGCAATCGTTTCAGCATCTGCACCGCCAATATGAGCGCCTAATTCACAACAAAGCGCCAGTAAAGCAGCCGTCTTTTTCTGAATCATTTTAAAATATTCGGCCGGCGTTACGTTGGTTTTGGATTCAAAATCTTTATCCAGAGCCTGGCCTTCACAAACTTCCAGCAGCGCCCGGGAAAATAGCTGTCCTAATTGATCGATGGCGGGATACCTGGTTTTTAGCAGGTATTCATAAGAAAGGGCCACCAATCCGTCGCCGGATAAAATGGCGACATCCACATCCCATTTTTTATGCACCGTCGGTTGGCCGCGCCGGGTATCATCCTGGTCCATCACATCATCGTGAATCAGGGTAAAATTATGCAGTAACTCAACTGCAACGGCGGCATTTAGAGCATCCCGGTAATTTCCACCTACTGCCTGCGTGGTTAAAAGGAGTAAAATCGGGCGTAGACGTTTTCCACCGGCAAATAGCGTATATCTCATCGGTTCATAAAGTGAAACCGGCTCTTTTTTAACCAGTGCCGCCTGCAATTGCCGGTTCACTGCGTCGTGTAGTTTCGTCAAAGTTTGCTTAAAATGAGCGTTCAATTCCATTACAATTTTATACCGTCCAAATCTGTACTACTATTTGCTATTCATAACGAAGCGCTTCGATGGGGTCTAACCTGCTTGCTTTCACCGCAGGAAAAATACCGAAAAACAGACCGACAGCAGTCGAAAAGAAAAAACCAACCAAAGCGGCCACAACAGGAATATTGGTTGGCCAGCCGATGGCAAACCCAAGCAGTAAACCGCTCAAAATTCCGCAGACAACACCGGTTACACCGCCAACCCCACTCAAAATAATCGCTTCGGTGATAAATTGCCACATAATTTCCAGGCGTGAAGCGCCCACCGCTTTCCTGACGCCAATCTCCCTGGTGCGCTCCGTGACGGAAACCAGCATAATATTCATAATCCCAATCCCTCCCACCAAAAGGGACATGCCGGCAATAACGATCGCGCCGAGAAAAACATATTTGGTCAAATTTGCCCAGGTTTCCAGCAGAGATTCTTTGGTCAGGATTTCGAAATCATTGGCTTTCCCGGGCGGAACTTTCCTTGCCATGCGTAAAATACCGATCACCTGATCCATCGCTTCCTGCATCAGTTCCGGACTTTTGGCCTTTATCGCCAACTGCATTTCCAGATTTTTGCCAAATAATTTTTCAAAAGTTGTCACCGGAAGAAAAATAATATTATCCCGGTTTTGGCCGAATGTACTGCCTTTTTCTTCGAAAATGCCGATTACTTTGAGCCGCTTTCCTTCCAGGCGAATCTCCTTGCCGATAGCCGTCTCGAAAGGAAACAGTTTTTCCACGACGGACAGGCCCAGAATGCAGACATTCGCCCGGTTCTGAACATCGGCACCGGTGATAAATCTGCCGTCTTGCACATAATAACCGCCGGCGATTTGCCAGAATTGATTTCCACCGTAGGCAAACACATCCGGGTTGGTTTTTTTTTCAAAATATTTTACGGTTTTAGCAAAAGTGTACACAGTGGGAGATACGATGGAAACCAGATCGGCCTTTTCCTGAATAGCCCGAACCTGCTCCAGTGTTATATCCTTACGGTTGCGGTATTTTTCGTCATTTCCCAGACGAAGAGCCGGATATTTTTGGACATAGAAAGTGCCGGCGCCAATTTGAGAAAGCTGCTCCGTTACCGATGAATTGAGCCCGGAGATGAAAGTCTGGACGCCTATTACAGCCCAAACGCCAATAATAATGCCCAGTACGGTAAGAAATGAACGAAATTTATTGGCCCGGATCGATTCAATGGCCATAAATCCACTTTCATGCAAGTTCATTCGTTTTCTCCTTATTTTGAAGCAGGCAGGTTTGCCTTGAGTTTAAATTTAAAAATAATATACTATTCTATGAGTTGCAAGAGAATTCCCGGTATCGAATTTGCTATTTTTTCTCGTCGGCTGCAAAAACTGATACCGGAATTTACCGGATTTATTCGTACACTCGATCTTAATTTACTTGGTGCAACTTTTCGCATTTTTGTGGAACGTCACTCGTCCCAATTGATTATTTTATTCAGCATCCAGTTACGGAAGTTTTTTCTATCTGTTCCTGAATATTTTTAAGGAGACGAATTGGGCCGGGAATATTGAAAGTTTGTAAAATTTTAATTCTTTAAAAAACAACAATTATCAGGTAACCTTTCCGAATACTTTATCGGCTTGTCTGTAACAGGCGGGCCGTTTAAATGGCAACGGCTCAGGTAGCCCGCGAAATACTCGAAAAAAGTTAGAGAAGACCTTTGGTATATTTCGTCGGCTAAAAGACACCCGATTTTTTCAATTTCTCCGCGTCCTCTGCGTTAAAAAACATGCGCTCTGAAATGCAGAGATGCAGATTTTTTTCAAAAGACAAAAGTGTTCCGGGAGTTTAAACTATCTTGTTTGGAGGCGTAATAAATGGGAATCACAATTCATTACAGTGGAAAGCTGAAAGATCGCGCAAGTTTACCCAATCTTGTTGAGGAATTGGAAGATATTGCCCGAACTATGGAGTGGAAATCTACACGGCTCGATAAAGATCGGGAAAAACCGTCCCGGGCGGAAATCGTTCATTCCGAACACGGCGCGGAGTTCCGGGGTCATCCGGGTTTAGAAGGAATTGTTCTCTCCGTCCATCCCGATTGCGAGTCGCTCAGTTTTCTTTTTGACCGGAATGGGAATTTGCGGGACGTTGTTACCATGGTCGGAATTTTGCAGGGTTTCATCGACGCAGAAAAAGCGCAGGTGAGTGTTAAAACTCAATTTGCGCCCCTGCACGTTCATATCACTATCATCAGACTTTTAAAATATATCGGGAAAAAGTACATTGCCAATCTTGAGGTGAATGACGAGGGGGATTATTGGCAAACGGGAGACCGCGGAATTTTAGCAAAAAAAATGAATTCCCTCAGAAAAAAGATCGATTCGCTTGCAGAGGCCCTGTCGACAGCGGAAATAGAAAATGCCGGCGATTTGTCTGAAAAAGAACTGTTGGATAAAATTGAAAGAATTCTAAAAGAAAAATTTGAACAAGACAAAAAAGCAGGGGAAGATTGATCGATCCGCCCGGCCGTTTAAACGGCAAGAGGTTTTCAAGTGATATTGCACGATGGAATTTCCCCCCTCATCACATGTTCCAGTGTTACACTGCTTAAAAAAGCAGCCATCTGTCTATCCAACTGCTCCATAGGAACCCGGATACTGCAATTAACGCTGCGCACACAATCTGCACCGCCGGTTCCGGAGCATTCGGTAAATCCCCTTTTCCCTTCTATGGTCCGGATTATATCATCCAAATTTACTTCGTCGGGAGACCGGGACAATACGTAACCTCCTCTCGGCCCCTGAACCGAACGAATGTACCCATCCCGGTTCAATTGCTGCAGTACTTTGGCAAGCAATTCTCTGGGTATCTGGTACAGGGAGGCGATCTCTTTTGCTGTGGAAATATCTTCCTTCTTTTTTGAACCCATATAGGTCAGGGCAATGAGACTGTATTCTATCTTTTTGGTTAATTGGAACATGAAAAAAAGAACTTCCCAAATAAATTTGCAACTGTTGACGAAACACAAAAAAACATGCGATTTTTAGATTATTTCAGCCTTTTGAAAAACCGTTATTATTTAGCTCTTTTGTCATTCCCGTATGCTTTTATCGGGAATCCAGAATAAAAAAACGCTTAACCGGTACCATTTTTCAGTAATCAGACTTTTCTGGTCGTATTAAAGATAAAAATGTTTTGGCTGCTTGTCAAGTTTATGTGGCGTTTACGATTCTTTTAATTTGGTGAGCCGGAATATTTTTTAGTTCGAATAAACGGTAGAGCACCTGGCCGATTTTACGGGTAGGTGTTGAAGCGCCGGCGGTGATGCCTATTTTAACCGCTCCGTCCGGCAGCCAGTTATCCGTGATACGCACCTTCATTGCGGGAAATGTTTGGTGGCGTATTTCCTGTTTGCTTATCAAATCACCGGGATCCTGGATATGAAAGGACGAGACGGATTCTGAGGCAATTTGCATGAGTTGTGCGGTATTGCTGCTGTTAAAACCGCCAATGATCATCATCATATCCAGGTCCCCGGCAGCCAGCAAATCCCGCACAGCATCCTGTCTGTCCTGGGTGGCGCTGCAAACCGTATCGAAGCTGCGAAAATGGCGTTCCGTTTGTTCTTCGCCGTACCGGGCGGCAAATGCTTCACGAACGATTTCGGCAATCTGTCGGGATTCTCCTCCCAGCATGGTGGTTTGATTGGCAAAACCTATTTTTTGCAGATCATTTTCCGGGTTAAAACCGGTAGTATAACGGCCGGTGAACTGCCGTAGTATTTCTTTTTTTGAAATATTTCCGCCGATAAAATCAGCAATCGACATCCCTTCCGTTGCATTTTTTATCACGAGATATTTTGCCGCCGGATATTTGCTAATCTGCGAGCAGACGGCAATGGTCTCTTCGTGGGGATATTTGCCGTGAATGATGGTTGTAAATCCGTTTTGCGCGTAATATTCCACTCTCTTCCACACAGTCAGCACAGAGCCGCAGGTAGTATCGACAATCTCACATTTGCGCTGCTGTAAACGGTTCAAAGCAGTATGGGTAACGCCAAAGGCAGGTAAAATTACCACATCTTGCGGACGGATAAAAGAATAATCCATTTGCTTCTGTTGCAAACCGTTCAGAATTACTACGCCTTTTTGCCGCAATTGGTTGTTCACGTACGGGTTATGAACAATTTCGCCTAACAAGTAAATTTTTCTCCCGGCAAAGTGTTGCAATGTTTCGTAAGCGTACTCGGTGGCGCGCTCCACACCGTAACAGAAACCGAATTTATTCGCCAGAAAAATGTGAAGATCACCCAAATGAAGTTCATTGCCGTGTGACAGGAGATAGGCAAGCGTATGACTGTGATATTTTTGCGCCAAATCATCTTCAATGTGCTCTTTTAAACCGAATCCTTTGCGATGAATGGCAGGAGCTCTCGTCATTTTATTTTTCCCGGTTAATCTTTGCGCTAATCTCTTCATTGCTCGGGAAATAGCCGGTTTCATGTTTTGAATAGATCGATCGACCGTTCAACTTCACATCAAAAACGCCGCCTTTCCCTTTGATCAATTGCGGTTCCGTACCGTATTCTTCTTTTAAAAATTCCGCCAGCCTGGCGGCATGAGGATAATAATTTCAAACGACGCAGTATTCAATGGATATGTCCATGTTGTTTCTCCTTGTTTGATTCTCAAAAATTATACAACACTTTAGTTCTTTGAAAAATGTGATGTAATCCCTCCTAACCTCCCCTTGGTAAAGTGAGGAATTTCGCCCTCTTTGCCGGGAGGGGTTGGGGGAGGTTGCGTCCTCCCAACTATGATTCACTCACTTAAAACAGGGGTTTGGTAAAATTTTTCAAAAAACAAAATTACTACAAAATATAGTTCCTTTGATTATAAAAACGAAAAAGCGTCTGTCAACAAACCGGTTCAGCGCCGTCCCGGCGCTGAAAAACCGCCTGATCCAATTGTTGGGGCAGGCCGCATTGAACCAGTGGCTGCTCGCCAAATGCTTTACGCCACACTTCGGGGCTCTCCATACACAGGTAAACCCGCACCTGGTTATCTTCCTGCCGGATCCACTGCACCATCCGCTGAAACATTCTTTCACGGATCGGACGAAAATAGCGTAATTTTCCGTCTTTGCCGGAAAACATCTCTCCCAAAACGATAGTGCTTTCCGGGTGGCGTTTTCTCACAATACGATCCATATCAGCAGAATACCGCAGCGCACCCAAACTAATCCAGACAATCCGGTCTGCCGGTACCGCAGCAAAAATCCGGCGAACCACATCCCGGTAACCGTTTTCCCAGCCGGCGTAATGAATCAACGGATCAAAATGAAATCCGAGCAGATAGCCGGCTTCACCACACTGTTTTGCGGCGGCCAGCCGTTGCCGCAGAGACGGCGACTTTTTTTCTTCCCTGTCGATGACTTCCTGCGGATTTAACGACCATGAGACAATTACACGATTTTGCGGCGAAAAATCCAGTAAATTGTCAATCTGTGTGGTCTTGGTTTTCAGCTCCAGGATGGCATTGTTATGCTTTAAAAAAAACGGGATCAGCTTTTTGCTGTACCGGGTCAAATGATCCAGCGTCAGACTGTCCGTCAATTCCCCCGTGCCGATGCGGTAAAAACGGTTCGCATTTTTTTTCAGCAGTTTGTCCAGTTCCGGATACATTTCATCCAGATTGGTGTAAACCGTCATGTACGGATTATTCAAGTAACTCTGTAAAATGCAGTAAGAACAATTGATATCGCAATTTGTAGCCAAATTTAAAAAGAAGTAATTACAGCAAATATAATTGCGCGTGCCGGGACAGGGTTTAAGAAACTCGCCTTCCTGTTTTGCCAGAATCAGAATTTTTTCTCCGGACGCGTTTATTTCCCGGGCGAGAACTTCGTTGATAGTTCCGATCTCCTTTACCGGAACTTCCGGCAGGCGGGATAAAATTTCACGGGTCGTCTCATTGCGGAGGACGCGTTTTTCGATCCAGATTTTTTCGGGTGTAAACGGTTTATACAAAATAGACCTCTTTTTAAACGGGTACCGGTAAAAAATGTAATTATCGCCGTTGAATGCAACATAAATTCATATTTCGAATATCGTAATTTCCGGTTAGGTTTTTGCCGTCTTGTGATTTATAAAGCTCGTCCCGTAGTAATAAACTCCGGGGTTAAAAATAGGAAGCATTCGCCTGAGGCGGGCGCTTGCAAAGCAGGACGCTTCGGCGCTCTTTCTATTTTTGCCTCGTGGTTTACCACGGGGTGATGTGGCGGCAAAAACCTAACCGGAAATTACTGATTTCGAATACTGCATCGCAAAATTTACCCGCAAAACAGCTCTGTTGTTCTAACGGATTTTTTTCGGTGTGTTGTTTTACTGCGCATTTTTTTTAGAATCCGGGATGTCATTTTCAATCAGATCTATCAGCCGGCTGATTTTGTTCTCTTTATTCAGGCGTTGCAGCGTCTTCACCACATTGCCAAATTCTGCCTGATTGCGGAACCGGAACTGGAAGGTGAACCACTCACTTTCAAAAAAGGGGCTGTGCTGCAATTCGGCGTTATGCGGCAGTTTGAGAGAACGGATAAAATTCTGAATATTCCGTAGTGTTTTTGTGTAAACCGGGAAACGCTGTTGTTTTAGTTCGGTAAAAAATTTTGTGGTTTTTTGGGAATAGGTCAGTTTTTCATCTTGTAAAATTTGACGCAGGGAATCCTGAGCCATCAGTTCCGGAAAGGACAGATTTCTCATTCTCAGAAGATCGCTTAACAGAAACGACAGCTCTTTCTGCCGGTTTTTGCCCAAATGCAAAAGCGTCACTGTTTGTGTTAATTGAATCTTCTCTTCATCGGTCAAACCGGATAAAAAGCCGATCAGCTCGCTGGAGAGACTTTCCCGCGAGAAAGCTTCCTGAACCGCAGCCGGAAATTGACTAATTTCCCGTGCCAGGTTCAGCCAGCGTGGATTGTTGCCTAAATTCAATATTGGCAGATATTGTTTAACAATCTGATTTTCATCTAATTGAAAACGCTTTTCCAGATTAGCAATGATCATCGCTTTGTCAAAAAAATTGAAATTGCGCAAACTCATATTTTCGTACAAGACAAGTTGCAACAAATCTGTATCAGGAATATTGTCGGCTGCAACAGCCGCTTCGAATTGATTTTGTCGCATTTCCCGCAGCACAAAAAGCCGGCGCCAACCGGAGATAATTTGAAAACGGCCGTCACCGGTTTTTTTTACCAACGGGGGGGTAACCAAACCGATTGTTTGCACGGAGCGCTTCAAACCGGTCAAATCGGGGAAAAAGCTGGTGCAAAACCGCTGGTCCTGCCAGTCAAGGGCAGATAAATTAACAACTTCCCGCCTGGTATTTATTTTCATTTTAAAATCCAATCTATTGATCTGCCAATTGACGATAAGAATTCGCTTCTTCAATTTTGCCGCGTTTTTCAAAACCTTTAGCTAGGATTTCACATTTCTTTTTCAACATCTCCCGTGTGGCTGCACGGTCTTCTTCAGACAGATTTTTCTGCCGCAACATTTTTTGGAGTGATTTCACGCGGAACCGGTCCATGCCCCAATATTTTTGCGATTGCTGCCCCGGATGTCCGTTGCGTTTCACGATTAACGGTTCGGAGATCAGGTAAATGGGATATTTTGCCCCGATGCGCAGCCAGAGATCGTAATCTTCGCAGGCGGGCAGGGTTTCATCGAACAAACCGACGGTTTCAAAAACTTCCCGGTGAATCATCACCGAAGAGGGACTGACAATACACAACGGCAGCATCTTCCGGTAAATCCATCCGGAATATTTTAAGTGTTTCTTTGCCGGATTTACGCGCCGGCCCTTGCGGTACCAAATCTCTTCCGTGTAGCTGATTTTTGCTTCCGGATTCGCCGGAAAAAAGCGTACCTGTCGTTCCAGTTTACCGGGCAGCCATAAATCGTCTGAATCCAAAAAACTGATCCAGGTTCCGCTTGCCGCGCGGATGCCGCTGTTTCTGGCCGCGGAGGGCCCGCGCTGCGGCTGTTTTAAAAGGATAATTTCCGAAAGCACCGGCTGCAACATTTTTTGCGTGGCATCTGTAGAACCGTCATCCACAACGATCAGTTCAAAATTCCGGTAGGTCTGTTGCAACACAGAATCGATGCTTGCCAAAATAAAATTTTCCCGGTTGAAAGTGGGGATGATTACTGAAACAAATGGTTGCATATTTTTACCTCGGGGGATTTTGCCGCTGTTTTGTGTGAAAAAATTAGGCAACTGGGTAAAAATTTCTTTTGAACCGTGTCGTGATCCATGCGGTTGACATTAAATAGAGTCCAGAGCGGGGAGAGTAAAAATTCCCGGTAAAAATGCAAGGCGCGTTGCCGAACAACCAAAATTACCGGAGTTTGAATCCGGGTAAATAACCACTATTTTTGATTGATCCACTTTGATTCCATTTCCAAAAATCCGATTTCATCGATGCCGAATAAGCGACGATTGATCTCCGTTGTTGCGTTGGAAAATGCGGTGACGAACCGGTCGAACAGGTTAGGGTCAACGGTGAATTTTGCAGTGGGATTTGCAGAGTGCGCAATAAGAGATCACCGTAGATCTCTACGATACATCGAAGACCGGCCAAGATGGTAATGGAAGTGATTTGTTTAATATCTTTCATGGAAAATTGCTGCCTGCCGCTTCTGCAAAATTCACGATTCACAACCAAACATGGGGACAATTTATATTAACGGCATTGCCGGGCTAATTTAGGACAACAAAAGCACCATGCTATATTTTATTGCAAAATTTGAATTGCTTAAAACTTTTAATTTGAAGACCAACTACTCTAAATTAAGCTCCGGCAATTTGTTATGCCCCGCCCCAATATTAGCACCGGTTTTATTGAACTTAACTTAGGCGATGGCTGCGCTTTTTGCAGCGACGCCTGATCTTAAGTACCCAATATTGATTTACCAAGAGCAAATTTGCGGCATTTGCTTTTTAAATGACGCAATTTTGCGCAACTTTAAGGATCACTACATAACGTCGATTAAAATGACTTTTACGGGAACTGCGAGGAAATGACGTTTTAATCTTTCAATATCATCAACGAGTTGTTCACCGTAAGATACACCGGTTGACATATTTTTATGTAAAGCATGACAGGGAACTATTTCAACCCGAACATCAGCCTTGTTTTCGTTGAAAAAATACAGGTATTTGAGATAATAAATTTAGTGTATCTCCCTCAAATAACACTAAACCGGCAGACTCATCAAAATTTGATGTCAATTTTATTTTTCCCATATTGTAAATATACAAAACTGATCGGCGTATTCAAGAGAAATTTAATATGATTTGGGAAAAATCGCAAGAAATGAATTAAAATACATATTTCAGAAAAAGGTGCAGTTCGTAGACAATCAATCCGAAATAAAGCAGGAATACGGAATAAATGACGGTTCGAAATTTGAACCATCCGAAGACGACAAAATTTTTATGCAGTAAAAGGATCAGCGTATTAACAGCGGTAATTGCTATTTTAACGATGAAAAACAAAACCGAATCTTTCCGGATAAGCACCGCCATAAATGGGTTTAGTTCAATCCCGCCGTACTGTAACAGTTTAAGCGTCAATAACGCATCCAAAGCACAAAAAATCAGGACGGTTATAAATATAAACAGGATTCCGGGCTCGTAACGATCCACGTAGTAATTCTTTTTTTCAACCTCCCGACGATTCTTTTTGCGGCGGCCAATAAATGAATACCGGCTGATTGGGCGGGTTGGTTTTTTCCTTCGGTCTTCTAATTCTCGTTTCTGTTCCGGCATAAAAAAATCACTTTGTCTACAGACTTGTTCATATACTAAAAATAATATCGTCTGATTTTGGATTTTTATTTACTTCCAATGAACCTTTTGGGTTTACAAAAAGATGGCAAAATTATCCGGCTAAAATCTTTGCCGGTTTGCCGATAGTTCGGATTTCGCTTGTTTCTTATAAAAAAAACTGCCATATTAATACGTTAAATCATAACTATTCAGATATGCTTCATGAATTAGCGGCTGTCTGAAAATACCAACAATATTGTCATTCCGGCCTGTCTGCACAGGCAGGCAATCTACTTTTAGGGCAGCAATGGATTCCCGCTAAAAATATGTGGAAATGACAAATTCGGACAAACACGAATTAGCTGTAATCATGCTTCAACTCTCCGCCGGAGGCGGATGGCTATTTAAGCCGGCTTAAGTTCTTCGATAAGTTTTATTTTGAGCTTGTACGAAGGGCACAAGATAAACTCGGTCGAAGGCTTCATGCACATCAAAAATAAGCATGCCTGAGTGGTTACGTTAAATCTTTTTTTTAGCAAAGCAATTTTTCCATAGTTCCGTGCCGAACAGACCGGGGGGGGCGTTTGCTTTATTTATTGATTTTTAATCTATATGAGAATTAAAAGAAGAAATTGTAATATTAAAAAGCAGGTGGTTGGCAATCACCTCGTAACCAACAGAAGGTGACATGAAAAATAATCCCAACTATATTACTAAATTGGCTGCCATTCCGCGGTTAGGCGCCGGAGAGAGGCAACAGTTAGAACCCGTTGTCGATAAATTTTCTTTTCGCGTCAATGATTATTATGTAAACCTGATCGATTGGGATGATCCCAATGATCCTATTCGCCGCATAATTATTCCCAGCGCACAGGAACTTGAAAATTGGGGCAGGTTAGACGCTTCCGATGAAACAAACTATATGGTTGCACCCAGTGTGGAACATAAATACGAGTATACGGCGCTCATTCTGGTCAACAACGTTTGCGGTTCATACTGCCGGTTTTGTTTTCGGAAACGAATCTTTATGAACGAAAACGACGAAGTCACCCGGGATATCAGTGGTGGGCTCGAATATATTCGCCAACATAAAGAGTTGACGAATATTCTTTTAACCGGCGGCGATCCTTTGATTTTGTCGACCGGAAAGCTGGAAAACATCATCCGGCAATTGCGGGAGATGGAGCATGTTAACATTATACGGATCGGTAGTAAAGTACCGGCGTTTAATCCGTTTCGCATCGTCAACGATCCGACATTACCGAAGATGTTAGCAAAATATCGTTTACCGGATAAACGAATTTATCTGATGGCGCATTTCAACCATCCCCGGGAGCTTACCAAAGAAGCTATCGAGGCAATGGATATTTTGCACCGCGCAGGTGTTATTTCCTGCAACCAGACTGCTTTGTTAAAAGGGATCAATGACAACCCGGATGTACTGGCGGAACTGATGAAGAAGTTATCATTTATAGGTGTACCGCCATACTATATTTTTCAATGTCGGCCTACGTTGGGGAATAAAATGTTTTCGGTTCCTATCGAAGAGGGGTTTGAAATTTTTGAGCAAGCGCGTATGCAGTGTTCCGGTCTGGCAAAACGGGCAAGGTTTGTTATGTCGCATGCCACGGGGAAAATAGAAATTGTCGGTATTACCGACGGTCACGTCTATTTTCGCTATCATCGTGCTGCCGATCCGGAAGAGAAGGCGCGGTTTATGGTGTTCAAAAGCAAACCGGAAGCATATTGGTTCGATGATTATGATGAAATTATTCACGATTATGCCATCGAAAATCCTTATCGTTGTTTTGGGCCGGAATGATGAAAATTATACACTTTTTTACCTATGTGAATCAACAGGTAGAAGAAAAAGAATTGGCTATTCAGATATCCTCTACATTGATTCAAAACGAAAACAAAAATTTCCTGATAGATACCGGTTTTGCCAATCATAAGGAGATCGTTTATATTCTGAACAAGATCGGCTTGTCTGCATTGGACATCCATTATGTTTTGAATACTCATATTCACCCGGACCACTGCGGCGGCAACCGCTTTTTCAAAAATGCAGCGATCTATTTCAGTGAACAGGATTATTTTTTTCAGCGCGATTTTATGAATGCGCTGACCCGCAGCGGCCTGGATCAAACTGCAGGAATTATTAAAAAGTTTTATCCCGGATTCAATGAAAAACAGGTACGCCTGTTTTCCCGGCTGGCGCAGGAGATGGCGGCATTGTGGCATGATGATATAGTTGGCGACACCGAACAGATTCATTTTATCGAGCAGGAATGGCCGTTCAATTTTATTGAACCGATAGAGACGCCGGGACATTCCGTGCACCATTACAGCTTCAAAATTCATGCAGCGCCAAAACCGTATTTAATCACCGGAGATGCGCTGACAACAAAAGCGGCTTTTCGGATGTGCAAGCTGGATTTTCCCTACTGCCACAACGCACAAGCCTATGTGAAAAGCCAAAACAAAATCGGTGAGTTTTCCGGCATCATCATCCCCGGTCATGATAAACCGTTTGATACGGAGACAGAACGCTATCTGGATGATGACGACAGCAGTGACGATGACCGCAATGGAAAGCCTGCCATGACGGAAGATGATATTCTTGCACAGTATTTGAAATGACACGGGGCGCGCTGTTCCCAGGACCCGGCCGGACTGTGGAAGAAATAGCAGGCTTTGTAACATTTTTAAGAAATGGTAATTATTTTATTCGCTAAAGAATTCGTGGATGGCCAAAGGAAGTTTCGTTCCAAAAGAATTAATTTTTAGAAGGCACAACCCCAAAAGTTTTTTGAGGTTCAAGTGATGGATAGGTGGAAACATGGAAGCCATTTGCAATGGTTGTATGCCCGGTGTATCAATTACCCTCTCGTACAAGCCGAATCTATCAGCAGGCAGGAGCAAGGTCGGTCTCTATTGGGTACATGCGGTTCTCGCTCGTTATGCTCAAACAACAAGCAAGAACAAGGCAATATAGTTAGTCCGTGAAGTATTTAAATCTGTTGAAGCCATGAATCCATCAAAAAATGCAAATACAACTTGGCAAATTGTAAATCGTACAATATTGGGTTTTGATAAAAAAATTAGTGGCATACGGAAAAATGAAAAAGGAGCGGCGATTGAATCAATTCATATATCAAAAGAAGAAGCAATTGATTCTCCAGCTTCAGAGAGGGAGAGAATAATGCGGCTCTCAAGAGCAGAGGCAATTAAAGAAGTTTTGAAATCAAGTAAAATTGAAAATAAGATTAGCGCAATTAAGTCGGTCGGCAATAATGGACTTCTTGGTCTTGCTTAGGAAGACAGTATGAACAAAGAGTACATAAACAAAATTACTTTGGGTGATTGCCTGGAATTTATTCCAGAGCTAAACGATAGCAGTATCGATCTGTTTTTGTCTGATATTCCTTACGGCATTAGTTTAGATGATTGGGATGTGTTGCATAACAATACAAATTCAGCCTTATTGGGAAAGTCTCCGGCTCAAGAAGGAAAATCCGGCTTTAAGCGTAGAGGAAAACCTATAAATGGTTGGGCGCAGTCCGATAGAAATATTGGGTTAGAGTATCGAGAGTGGTGCAAAGATTGGGCAGCTAAAGTTTATCCGAAGATGAAAGATGGTTCTTTCCTGTTTGTTTTTGGAGCAAGGAGAACAATACATAGAGTTATCGATGCGTTTGAAGATAGTGGTTTTTTATTAAAAGACACTCTGGCTTGGAAAAAACCATCAGCTCATCACAGAGCACAGAGGGTTAGCATTGTTCTGGAGCGCCGAGGGCTTATTGAGGAAGCAAAAAAATGGGAAGGGTGGAGGCTTGGTAATTTGGCGCCAATTTGGGAGCCTATAGCGTGGTTCATGAAGCCTTATAAAATTGGGGGAACTATTACAGACAACATTCTGAAAAATGAAGTTGGTGCAATGAACATTGATGAGTGTAGGCTTAATGGTTCAAGCCCTACGAATCTACTTGAATTTGGTTTTAGAAAAACTGAAACAAGGATACATGAAGCTCAAAAGCCACTTGATTTAATAGAATATATTATGAGACTAACGACACAAGAAAATCAATTAGTTCTCGACCCATTTATGGGTAGTGGAACAACGGCGGTAGCGGCAAAAGCATTAAAGCGTAATTTTATTGGCTTTGAGACAAATGCCGAATATCACGAAAAATCACTAGAAAGAATTAGAGAAATGAGCAGTAATAGCATTAAGGATTTACCGCTATTTCAGCAAACTCTGTTCGGGAAAAACGGCTAACAAGGTTCTGCACCCGGACAAAATAAAGCTGCGTTTTCGTTCCCCCGTACGCTTTATTTTGCCCGTTAACTTGGTCATTGGGCGCTTAATATTGATTATAATGGATATGCCGTTTAAATTTTTGAAATCTTTTTTGTAACTTAAGGAGAAAAATGGATTGAAAGCATTAATATTGGCTGCAGGACTGGGGATAAGACAAAAAGAAAATGGTGATTCCAAACCGTTAATTCCTTTGCTGGGATTGAGCTTTATTGAAAGGGTAATTTTGACAGCTAAAAAATCAGGTATTATAGATTTTCAAATTGTCATCGGTTACAAAGGCAAAAGAATCCAAAAATACTTAGGGAGTGGGGAAAAATTGGGTGTAAATATTGGTTACATATATAATGATGAGTGGAGAAAAGGAAATGGCATTTCAGTTCTTAAGGCAAAAGACTTTATACAGGAGCCCTTTATCCTTTTAATGGCTGACCATCTGTTTGATGATAAAATCTTATTTGAACTTCAAAAACAAACGATAGAAGATAATGAATGTATTCTTTGTGTGGACAAGAATCGTCATAAATATTTAGATGTGGATGATGCTACAAAAGTTTTAATTGAAGACGGTCAAATTAAAGATATTGACAAACAACTGAACGATTATAATGGAATTGATACGGGTATCTTTTTATGCACACCGGTAATTTTCGATGCCCTTGAAGAAAGTATAACTAGCGGAAACGAGAGTTTATCTGCGGCAATAAAAGTTTTAGCAAATCGTCAGAAAATGAAAGCGTTTGATATTTCTGATAAATACTGGCTTGATGTGGACGACGATAACGCTTTGAAAAATGCTAAATCTTTATTGCTTGAAAAATTAAAGAAAAATACAGACGGGCCTATCTCCAGAATATTAAATAGACCCATTTCAATCAAAATATCTGAATTGCTTTTAAAAACAAAAATAACCCCAAACCAAATTTCATTAATAAGTTTTATTGCTGCTCTTTTCGGTGCGCTATTCTTCTATATCGGAGATTATTTATATCTCGTCATCGGTGGATTTTTAGTTCAGTTGTCATCCATAATCGACGGTTGTGATGGTGAAGTCGCACGGTTGAAACTCGTTGAAACGAAATATGGCGGCTGGTTCGATGCAGTTTTAGATAGATATGCAGATGCGATCATTATCTTTGGGATGATTCATGGTCATTGGCTAGTGCATAATGACATTATTATTTGGACTATCGGTTTTATAGCTCTGGTGGGTAGTTTTTTAAACAGCTATACTGCTGATAAATATGATGTAATTTTTAGGAAAACAATAAAAGTCAATAGGATGAGAATGGGAAGAGATGTCAGGCTATTTCTAATTTTTATAGGTGCATTGAGTAATCAGATCCTCATTACATTAGTAATTTTAGCAATCATTAGTAATTTTGAAGCAATTAGAAGGCTGGTTGTTTTGAGATTTAAACATGCTTAAAAATATTGAACTAGAAATAGAAACGATTATTTCAAAATCTAAAGTGCCGGAAGATTCAATACATTCCCAAAATACGAGAGAATGGGTTTTAAAATTAAAACCGGAAGCGGATACGGCACTTCAAATGGCGGCATTGGGGCATGATATAGAAAGAAGCATTGAAGAACGGAAAATCAAACGGGAGAATTTCACAGATTACAACGAATTTAAAAAAACTCACTCACAGAATAGCGCCGCCATATTACAGGAGATTTTGTTAAACTATGACGCTGATCAGGATTTTATCGATAAAGTTGTTCATTTAGTATTGCTGCACGAAGTGGGTGGGACGCCGGAAGCAAATATATTGAAATATGCAGACAGCATTTCATTCTTTGATGTCAATTTACCTTTCTATTTTCAAAGAAATTCGGAAAGAGAAACTGCTTTTAGGATGAAATGGGGATACAAAAAATTGTCGCAAGCCGCCAAATCTATAGTTAGAAATTTCAGTTATGATGATGTTGCATTGAAAACACTTTTTAATAAGATTATTTCGTAACCTTCATATAATTAGTGCCTGAACGAAAACCCAACTTTTCTGTTATTCCCGCCGTGCCTGAAGCAGACAGGCGAAAGCGGGAATCTATAAGTATGGGATTTTATCGGATTCCTGCTTTTGCAGGAATGACGTTTTTTACTGTTTTTCAGAGTTTTCGGTCAGGCACTAATTAACCGTACAACATCAGTTATCATAATCATGGTTTTTTCTCAATTCTTTTCTTTCGATGTGAGAGACAGGCCTTATGGTTTTTTATTTAAACCCACATTACTAAAAATATAGCCTCATCGATATTATAAATTCTCAATGGTAAGACAACCTCAAGTAAGATTTTAACCTGTGACAGGTAATAGACGGTGCTTTTTTCCCCAATCTGATTTTAAGATGCCAAAGGGAAAAATGAGATAGTATGCAAGTTAAAATATAATGGTTCCATTCAGGGCTATTTACAAATTTGGGTGCAGTTTGCTGTGTTTTAATCGGGAAAAAAGAAAGGGCGCCGCAATTTTTTACGGCTCCCTTTTCCTTTAATGGCAATCTTTCTACCGGTACAAGTTTATTACCGGTTCAAATTTCTCAGTACAGTTTGCAGAATACCGCCGTTTTTGTAGTACTCTACCTCCACCTGCGTATCTAACCGGGTAACAACCCGAAAGTTTTTCTCCTCACTGTTCTCCGTCTTCGCAATTACCGTTAACTCTTGCCCCGGCTGCAAATTGCCTTTGATTCCGTTAATGGTGAAAACCTCTTTGCCGGTCAGGCCATGGGTTTCTTTGCTCTCGCCTTCTTTAAATTGAAGCGGCAGCACGCCCATTCCAATTAAATTGCTGCGGTGAATGCGTTCATAACTTTGGGCAATTACGGCTTTCGCGCCTAACAGGGCGGTGCCTTTCGCCGCCCAATCGCGACTGCTGCCGGTGCCGTATTCTTTTCCGGCAATCACGATTAACGGCACGTGCTCATCCTGGTATTTCATCGCAGCATCGTAAATAGACATCTTTTCTCCGGTTGGATGAAAGATAGTCCAGCCGCCTTCCGTACCCGGGACAAGCTGATTTTTGATCCGGATATTTGCGAAGGTCCCGCGCATCATCACTTCATGATTGCCGCGGCGTGATCCGAACGAATTGAAATCTTTGGGTTCCACTCCTTTGGCAATCAAATATTTTCCGGCCGGGCCGTCTTTTGGAAAGGAACCGGCCGGGGAGATATGATCCGTAGTAACCGAATCGCCCAACATGGCCAACACCCGGGCATTTTGAATATCCTGCAATGGCGCCGCTGCCAAAGCCATCTCTGTAAAAAAAGGCGGATTTTTAATGTACGTGGAAGCTTCATCCCATTGGTAAGTTTCACTGGCGGCGGATGGTAAACTACGCCAATTTTCATCCCCTTCAGAAACAGCGGCGTATTCTTTGCGGAACATTTCCGGCGTAAGGGCTTTCCGAACGGTGTCGGTAATTTCCGTCTGACCCGGCCAGATATCCCGCAGGTAAACATCGCTGCCGCTTTCGTCTTTTCCCAGCGGTTCATTTTCAAAATCGAAATCTATTTTGCCCGCCAGTGAATAGGCAACGACAAGCGGCGGGGATGCCAGATAATTCGCTTTAACGGCGGCATGAATACGTCCCTCAAAATTACGATTGCCGCTGAGGACCGACGCAGCCACCAGATCACCTTGTTTGATACCCGCTTCCACCGCTTCGGGTAAAGGGCCGCTGTTACCGATACAGGTGGTGCAGCCAAAACCAACCAGATTGAACCCCTGGGCTTCCAAAGCCGGCAGCAGATCCGCCTGTTTTAGATAATCCATTACAACCCGTGAACCGGGCGCCAAACTGGTTTTTACCCAGGGTTTACTTTTGATGCCGTGCGCCAACGCTTTTTTAGCTACCAGACCGGCTGCCACTAAAACGGAAGGATTTGACGTATTGGTGCAACTGGTAATGGCGGCAATGACAACAGAACCGTGGTGTAAATCAAATTGCTTTCCTTCCATTTGTGCCGGTACCGCACGGTTCATTTCCGAATCCGGCAGCGCAAAGCCCCGTTTCTCTACCGGAGCCTGCAATGTTTCCGCAAAATTTTGCTTGATCTGCTTCAGTTCTATGCGATCCTGCGGACGTTTGGGACCGGCAATACTGGGCACAACCCGGCCCATGTCCAACTCGAGTGTGCCGGTATAAACCGGGTCGGGTGTATCCGCGGTGTGGAACAGTCCCTGTTCTTTGGTGTAAGCCTCAACCAGGTTCACCGGATCATCCGAACGTCCGGACAGTTTCAGATAATCCAGTGTGGTTTGATCCACGGGGAAATACCCCATGGTAGCGCCGTATTCCGGCGCCATGTTTGCCAGTGTGGCGCGATCCGGCAAGCTTAATTTATCCAGTCCAGGACCAAAATATTCCACAAACTTACCCACGACCCCTCTGGCGCGCAGCATCTGTGTCACCGTTAAAACCAGATCCGTGGCGGTGGCGCCATCCGGTAATTCACCGTAAAGTTTGAACCCGATCACTTCAGGCATCAGCATATAATAAGGTTGACCCAATACCACCGCTTCCGCTTCGATACCGCCGACACCCCAACCCATCACGCTCAATCCGTTGATCATGGTGGTGTGGGAATCGGTGCCGACCAAAGTGTCCGGATAAGCGTAAAAATCGCCGTTAAACTCCGCCGAGGCAACTACAGAGGCCAGATATTCCAGATTAACCTGATGAATGATACCGGTTCCCGGCGGCACAACTCTAAAATTTTTAAAACTCTTCTGCGCCCAGCGTAACAGGGTGTACCGTTCCCGGTTGCGGGAATATTCCAATTTAACATTTTCCTGAAAAGCGGTTGGCGTGCCGTATTTATCCACCTGCACAGAATGATCGATGACCAGATCCGCCGGCACGATGGGATTGATTTTGGCCGGATCTCCATTAAATTTTTTCATGGCATCCCGCATGGCAGCTAAATCCACAACGGCGGGAACGCCGGTGAAATCCTGCAACACAACGCGGGCCGGCATGTACGGAATCTCTTTGGGGGATACAGCTTTTGCATTGTAACCGGCCAAATTCTTCACATGCTGTTCAGTGACCAATTTGCCGTCCTCATTCCGCAGCATATTTTCCAGTAAAACACGAATCGAAAACGGCAGCACCGAAATTTTGGCAAGTCCCATCTCTTCCAATTTAGCAAGGCGGAATATTTTATACTTTTTTCCGCCGACATTTAAATCTCCCCGGGCAGCAAAACTGTTTTTGAAAGTTTTCATCATGGATAAATACTCCTCTTCTTATTGAAAACTTCTTGTTTTATTTGGGCTTCCAATTATTAAAAAACTTGCATCAATATTCTAACAATTTTTGATCAAGGATACAAGTGGTTTTTGTTTAAAACGTTGAACCCGTCAAATCTAAACCTTCCGGGGGAATTTTAAACCTTCCGGGTTTTGAAAATCTGGAAGGTTTGTTGAATTCAAATTACTTGAATTTATGATTAGAACGTGATAGATTTTGGAATAATGAAAGGAATCCGGTTCAACTGTCCATAAAATGCGGAGGATTTTATGTCAAATACACCATCGACCATGCCGGCGCTAAATACAAGCGCACCGCCGTTCAATTTGCCCGATTTCAATGGAAAATATCATTCGAGTGAACAATACAAAGGGGAACCGTTGCTGGTTATATTTTTTTGCAATCATTGCCCCTTTGTCAAGCATGTGATCAGTAAATTAGCGGATATTGTGGAAGGTTATCAGGGCAAAGGCATCCACGTTGCCGGGATCAATGCAAATGATATCGAAAAATACCCCGAAGATTCCCCGAAAAAAATGAAAGAATTTGCTGCGCAACACCATTTTACTTTTCCCTATCTGTTTGACAAAACACAGGAAGTGGCAAAACTGTACCGGGCGGCATGCACACCTGATTTTTTTCTTTTTAACGCCGGTCACAAACTCATTTACCGCGGACAGATGGATGACAGTCGTCCCGGCAATAGTATCCCCGTCACCGGAGAGGATTTAAACAACGCCGTGGAAAATTTTCTGGCCGGCAAACCGGTTTCGGAAGATCAGAAGCCCTCTATCGGTTGTAATATCAAATGGAAATCCGGCAACGAACCGGATTATTTTGGGTAAGTTTTGTTTTAAATTCTTTCTCACAGATTTATGTCAGCCGGACAGCAGGGCGATAAAATTTTATGCCCTGCTTTTTTGTCCCGAAATATCGGCCCGGTTACTTTTTTTCTTCTTTTAAATAATCCGAAATCCACAGGATTAACGGCAGTGAGATCATCACAAAAATGAATCCGGTGAAACTGCCGGTCACTTTTTCTTCCCGGTAAATATTGCCAAAGGATAAAATCAAGCCGTACAACATAAAAAGGATTGCAGCCAACCGCAGTAACAACAGTGCCCGGGGCGGTTTTCTGAACAACTGAGAAGCAAAACCGAGTAGGCCAAGCAGAAGGATTATCTGCAAAGTCAGAAACAGTTCTGCATTGTCAATTAACATACTTTTGTTGCGCATGTAACCAAATTGATAAACTTCATACGTATGTAAAATGAGGTCGATCAGTAAAAACAAGTAAAAAAGATAAATTTTATACAGTGTTTTCATCGCCTGTCCGGGTCGGCAGTTTGTTGCAAATCAGCGGCCGGAATAGAACCAAGCAGCGTCTCATATTTGCCAATAAGCGTTTCTTTGATGAGGCGGGCGGCCAATTCCGGGCATATTTCACCTGTGTTGATAATCAGGTCATATCCCGCCGGATCATTAGCATCCCGATGAAAATACTGGTGTATGAATGCCAGCCGGCGATTGTCTTCCTGCCGGATTATCTTGATGGCTTGTTTTTCGCCGGTCTGTTCTCTCTCCTGCAACCAACGAACACGCAATTCCTCCTGTGCATGGATTTTCACTCTCACCCCTTTCCGGGACGGCAAAATAAAATTGGCTCCCCGACCGATAATGACCGCTTTGCCGTGATCTGCGATGGTTAAAATTACCCGTATTAAATATTTCAAATACCGGTCGGAACTCAACGTATCGGAATCAATGATTCCCTGCACCCAGTATTTGATTTCATCTTTCCGCTTTTCATCCAGACTTTCGATAATTTGTTTTCTCATTTTACTGGTCGTAGCAATTTTATGCACCAACTCTTTATCAAACACCTGCCAATTCAGCAATTCCGCGACTTGCCGGGCAATTTCAACCCCGCCGCTGCCGAAAAGTCGCGAAATGGTGACATAGCCAATTTGCCACGGTTCTTCGGCCGGTATCTCTCCCTGTCCTTTTTTACTGATTTTCCGCTTCACTTCCCACATTTTCATCTGCTTGGCCAACAGATGTTCAACCGGAATGCTATCTGTAATTCTTGACATGACAAACCTCCATTTTACACCTGAAAGTGCGTTTTTCTACAAATAAAAATTCTTTTGCCAGACATGTTTCTCCAACTCGCGCAACTGCTGTTCCGAGAGTAAGTTTCCGTCGGAAACAGCACAGTTTGCCTGCGCATGTTCCGCCTTCCTCATGCCGGGAATGACGGTGGAAACCGCATCCCAGGACAGACAGAACCGCAAAGATAGTTCGGAAAGCGTGGATATTCCGGCGCCCAAAAATTGTTTCAGTCCATCGGCATGTTCCTCAACTTGAATTTTCCTGTCGCCACGAAAATAACGACTGCGGAAATCTTTTTTGAAAAAAGTGGCATGGCGATCGATTTTCCCGGTTAGGGCGCCTTCATCAAAAGGCACCCGTACAATGACACCCACGTTTTTTTCCAGACAGGCGGGGAAAAGTTTGTCTTTGGGCGACGGATCAAAAATATTAAAAATTACCTGAACCGTGTCCACCAAACCGGTTTCAATCAAGTGCAGCGCATTTTCGGGTTGATAATCGTTGATGGATACTCCGAAAAAACGGATTTTCCCTTCTTCCTTCAATTTTTTGATGGCGATATACCAATCCGGTTCGGTAATCCAGGCATCGTTCCACACATGAAGCTGCAACAAATCTATGGTGTCTGTCGCTAAATTCCGCAGAGATTGTTCGGCGGATTCAATGACATATTTTTCGGGAAATACTTCATTGATTGATACATCCGGCAGTGCCGGCCATTTTAAATTTTCAGGCGGCACTTTGGTGGCAACATAGATTTCTTCGGAACGATCCTGTAAAAACCGTGCGATGAGCTGCTCACTGTGCCCGGTTCCGTAGGCGAGAGCTGTATCAAAAAAATTAACGCCCGCATCCGCTGCTTTGTGCAAAGCCGGCAAAGATTGTTTGTCTTCGCCGCCGCGCCACAAACCGCCGCCAATTCCCCAGGCGCCAAATCCGATTTCCGAAATTTTTAAACCTGTCTTCCCTAATTTTCGATATTGCATGATCACCTCTTCACAAAATTTTCGCTGATCTCTGAAACTATGGCTTATTTGCAGGTCGGTTCGCCGAATCGACATAATATCTTATATCGTTTACTCCCCGGCAGGATTAACGCTATATTCCTTCTCTATTTTTTCGTCCTCGTTATTCGCAGCAGAAAGAAAGCCAGGCCGCCAAAAACAATGGCGGAAACCAAATCGCCGGCCAATGGTGATAAATGAACACCGATTCCCGGCGGTTTGCTCTTTAAGATAACCGCATACAGAGCAAGTAAAACTCCCAAAATACCCTCGCCGGCAATCAGACCGGAACCGAACAAAATACCTTTTTCCTTGCGAAGTTCTAATTCTTCTTTGTTATCTTTAGCACGGTGTTCAATATATCTGCGTAATAAACCGCCGATATAAACCGGCGTCATCGTCGAAAGAGGCAGATAAATACCGACCGAAAATGGCAGCGAAGGGATGGACAACAATTCTGCTACTGCGGCAAGAGCGGCGCCGGTGAAAACCAATCCCCATGGTAAATTTTGTGACAGGACACCTTCGATGACGGTTTTCATTAACGTAGCTTGAGGGGCAGGCAGCTCTTCGGTGCCAAAACCAAACGCTTCACCCAGCAGCCAGACTGCGGCTGCAATAAAGAATGCCGACGTTGCCACACCAATCAATTCGGATAACTGCTGTTTCCACGGCGTTGCACCGATGATGTAACCTGTTTTTAGATCCTGTGAAATATCACCGGCGATAGAGGCAGCAACGCAAACTACAGTACCTACCGTCAACGCTGTTGCCATTCCCATAGAACCGGTTATACCAAAAAACAGAAAGAGAGAGCTGGTACCCAACAAAGTAACAATGGTCATACCCGATGTAGGATTTGAGGAAACGCCGACCAGGCCAACGATACGTGATGACACGGTGACAAAGGCAAAAGCGAATAAAACAATCGCAAAGGCACCGACAATTCTGACCGCCAATGTTGGTTCTGTGCCTAAAACGTGGGGACTTATAACAATCAGTAAAACGATCAACAATGCGCCAAAAAGCACAATGGACATGGAAAGATTTTTTTCGGTTCGGATTTCCTGAACCCCTTTCATTTCATTCCGGTTCAGAAAACCCTGCAAACCTATACGGAGAGAATTATACATAGTTGGAGCCGATTTTATCACGGTAATCACACCGGCAAAAGCCACAGCGCCGGCGCCGACAACCCGAATATATTTATCCCAAATTTCTTTGGGCGTCATATCCGCAATCAGTTTTACCGTTTCCGGGTATATTGGCAATTTCAGAGCATCGCCAAAATGCGCAATTAATGGGATAATACCAATCCAGGAAAGGATTCCTCCGGCAACCATGATGGCGGAAATCCGGTAGCCCAAAATATAACCAACTCCTAACAGCGCAGGACTTGTTTCCACACCTAACACCGCTTTTTTCATGCCGGGGATTTTTAATGCTACTTTCTCCGGCCAGAGATGTAAAAAGCTTAAAAATGATTTATACAACGCACCCACACCGAGACCTAAAAAAACATTTTTCGCCCGGGCGCCGCCGCTGTCCGCCGCTATCAGAACCTGGGCACTGGCCGTGCCTTCCGGATATGGCAATGTGTAATGTTCTTCAACGATAAGAAACTGACGCAGCGGAATCATGAATAAAATACCCAGCACACCGCCAAAAACAGCCAGAGAGGTAATTTTTAAAAGGGATGGATCAGGAACTGTTTCCCAGAGAAACAAAGCGGGAATGGTAAAAATAATACCGGAAGCAAGAGAAGAACTTGCCGAACCGGTTGTTTGAGAAATGTTGCATTCCAGAATAGATGTCTTACCAAAAATCGGTTGCAACGCCCTGAAAAGCGCCACCGAAATGACAGCCAAAGGAATTGCCGTACTGATCGTTAAACCAACTCTCAAACCCAGATAAGCATTTGCAGAACCAAAAACAATACCGAATAGAACACCGGCAATGACAGCTTTAACGGAAAAATCGGAAACAGGTGAATCAGCGGGGATATACGGTTTAAATTGGGCAGCCATGTTTATCCTTTCGATAAAGTAAGATATTCTTTAGCATTTTTTTCATCACAAACTTAATTCAAAATAATCAGCTTTCTCCGAAAAATAAGTGAAATATCTCTGTAAGAATTGAGCATTTATATTTTTCGTGATGAACAAAAATGAAGTGTCATTTATGAGTTTGTTGATTTAAACCTTACCACAGGTTTTTCCTGATAAAAAATTCAACTGTTCAAGCTCAAATTAATCAATTCAAACCTGAATTGAGCGATTCTCTTGTTTTTGACCTTGTTTTTGTTACTAAACGGATTTTCATTTCTAATACAAATACGGCGGGCGATTCAGCGAATCGCCCTACAATCGCTCAATTCAGGTCAAAATAACCTGCCGGAAGGTTTTCAGATTTAATCAACAGAATCATTTATTAAATTTCACAAATTCAATATAATATGAGGAAAACTTATTGTCAAGCTTAGAGAAAATAAATTTTTAAACCATCACACAGAAAGGATCAATACTCTAACAGAAATCGAAAGCAAATAAGAGGATTATAAAAAACAACGCAGAAGTTTGACAGTTTGAGATATTTTAGATGGCTTTGTTTTTGTAGAATGTCTGTTGTTTGCTCCGGCGGTAGGACTCGAACCTACAACCTAGTGGTTAACAGCCACCCGCTCTGCCGATTGAGCTACGCCGGAATCATTCACTTCATGTTAAAATACCGTAAAATATAATAATCATTATCTTATTTGTCAAGTTCATTTTTGGAGAAATTGTTCTATTAGAGGCTGGTTTTTTACTCTTTTGGTTACTCTCTTCATTATAAAATAAAAAACCCCCGGCCTTTAATAGACCGGGGGTTAACAAAAGATATTTTTAGCTATATCTTTGTTACATTCGCGGCTTGTAAACCTTTGGGTCCCTGTTCAATCTCAAATTCAACCTGGTCGCCTTCATCCAATGATTTGTACCCCTCGCCAGCAATCGCTCTAAAATGGACGAAAACATCTTCGCCTTCTTCTCTGCTGATAAAACCAAAGCCCTTAGAGCTATTGAACCACTTTACTGTTCCTTTTTCCATGAAAATAAACCCTTACAATAAATTTTTTTGTTCCGTACAACTAAGTTACCAGCCTTTACAGTGCCACTTAAATCGGATAAAACGGTTTTAACCAGCCATTCGTCTCGATTTTTCTGTTTTCACACACCAAATTTAACAATTTGTCCAGCATGAAACTTAACACATAAAAGCATAAACAATAATGTACTTTTATTTTGACGCTACAATATAAACGGAACTTTTTCCAAAAGCAAGTATTTCTTCAATAAATTCATTCATTTTCGTTTTATTATACTTGTCGAACTCGTAAAAAGTCTAAAATATTTGTTCTGTGTCCACATCATGGTAGATAGTGAAATATTTTCAATACTATATATTGATTTTATATGCCATTTCTTGACTTTTTACGAGTTTGACATACTTGATTTTTTCATAAATTTTTTTGAAAAAAGAAGTAAAACATCGAATTCTTAAAAAATTATGCTTATACAGAGTTCCATTAAAAATACTATGAATTATTCAGGACGGGTATTTTTTTATTTTTTCGTAACTAGTGTTGGAATAAAAACCACTCTTTTCTTTCATTCCCACTCGAGTAGTGCAGGTGCAGATGGTTCACCGAAAAATAACTTCCGATTTTGATGGATAGATCAATAGTGTTCGGCACGATTATTGAAAGTTGAAAAATAAACTTCCATTTGCATATATTGTATTGATAAAATCAACAATAATATACAAATACGCAAAATGGAGGTGATGATTATTACTGAAAAACGAACAAATTTGTTCCATGAAATCACACAACCTGTTATTGATTTGATAAAAGACCCTACGATCAATCT
>CAJVYQ010000069.1 GCA_913009825.1 uncultured Deferribacteres bacterium | reverse complement strand
AAACGATAAACCTTTTGTGCTAACCGATCCTAAAACTTTTCAATGGAAAAAAGCAAGTTAACTTTTCTTTTCTGTTCTTTGACATTATCCACATTTTTCTCTTGACTTTTAATAGCTGGTCTTTTTTTAATTGGGTTAGATGAGTAAATGATTTTTATGTTAACTTAGCATGGGTTTTAAATCCCGGTCAGAAAAAGCAAATTCGGCAATTTGGCTGTTTTTGAAATTGTTTATGATGATGCTTTCTTGTTGCATGAAAAAGGAGTGGATTTTGCAGGTTGCAACCAACGGACAAATGGCCGGATTTTTGATGCACTCGTTTATGGTAAAATCGAAACCTACTGCCCGCAATATGGTAAAAATTGATAATTTTTCGGGAGGCTGGTTCAAAAAGATACCGCCTTCTTTTCCCTGAACCGTGCCGACAATATTTTTTTTACGAAGTTTGAAGATGATCTTTGTCGTAAAAGGCCGGGTGAGGTAGAGAGCTTTTGCAATTCTGGCGACAGATACAGGGCTGTTTTTTATATTTCCCGCCAGATATGCGCAGATGCGGATGGCGTAATCGTACTCTCTTGTGATGAATGAAGTCATAAATTATACTGATTTAGTTATATTATACCGGTAGAGTATAATATAAATGGCATTTGTGATAATGTCAATGATTTTTTTTATGATTTTTACCCGTTTTATTTTCTTGCGATTTTAAACTGTCATCACTAAATTATAGCCCTGTTAATTGGCAGTGGAATGGTGGTACTATTTGGAGAACTTTTGATTTCATGGAAAACCCGGCAATCCGTTATTCAGATATTGATTGCTGTCGTTACACTTTTGGTTCTCAGCCTTCATGTGGGTAAGTTTGCTGAAATTTACCGTGCAATTCTCCATGTCCGAATCTCCCTGATTGTGATCGTTTTTTTTCTTATGCTGGTGAATATTTATATTCAATATAGAAAATGGCTCTACATTTTGCATTTATATTATCCGGAAATCTCCCGTACGGTCACTTTTGGCTCTGTTTTAGGCGGGTTCACGCTGGGGCTGATTACCCCCGGCCGGCTGGGAGAATTGGGGAGGGGGCTGTTTTTAAAGAAGTCGGACAAATGGTTAGTCACCGGCCTGACATTCACGGATAAAATGTTCAATAATATTACTCTGTTTTTTGCCGGCAGCCTGGCGATTTTCTATTTGATGAAATTCTATTTTCATACTTCCCCGCCGGTTAATTTTGCCTACTTCGCCGTACTATTAATGCTGTGGATATTTCTTTACCATATCCTCAAGAGACCGGTGAAACTTCATTTATTTATTCTGAAATGGCAGCGGCGGATTTCATTTTTACAGAGATTTTCACGGTTTTTTTATGCCCTGGAAAAATTTGACAACAAAGCGGTTAACACTGTCTTTCTTTATTCTCTTATCCTGAATGGCGTCATTTTTGGCCAATTCTATCTGTTGATCACAGCCTTTTCCCATTATCCGGCTATTCCTGTTTTTGCGGCTATCATGGCGGCTATGTTTAGCAAAAATCTGCTGCCGGTTTCAGTGGGTGATCTTGGTATTCGGGAAGGAGCAGCCGTATTTTTTCTCAGTCAGGTTTCCGTGGTAAAAGTGCATGCTTTTGACGCATCGCTTTTACTTTTTGCTATAAATGTGTTGCTGCCAAGCATCATCGGCATGTTTTTAATTCCGCGTTTATCCATATTTGATAAAAATGGAAATCGCACCTGAGCCGGGTCGGTTTGTTCATCAAAAAGGATTATTATCGTATTCAAACAAATGAGATCGAGTGGAGAAAATAGAAATCGTCGCAGCCGGTTTGTGCTTTTGTCGCTTCTGGCCGGCCTTTTTTGGGGTGCTTCGTTTCCCACCGTCAAGATGGGGCTTGCTTACATCTCACCGGTTTGGTTCAGTCAAATGCGATTGGCTCTGGCAGCCTGTTGCCTTTTTCTTGTGTTTCGTCGTTGGAAACTATTTGTCAAATTTCCACCGGAGTACTGGCTGTTGGGTTTTTTCAACGGAATGGGATTTCTGCTGCAGTTTTTAGGCATGCAATATACTTCCGCTACCAAAACGGCATTTTACATCAACAGCAACCTGGTTTTTGTGGCCCTTTTGTCGTTTTTATTTTTCAAGGAAAAATTCGGGAAGTTCAAAATAACCGGCCTGATTCTGGCGCTGTTGGGCATCTATTTTTTGTCCGTCGGTTTACAGCCGGTGCGGGTTTTATTCTCCGGCAAACTGAACGGCGATTTGCTGGTTCTGCTTGCCGGCGTAAGCTGGGGAATTTTTATGGTGCTGAATAAAAAGATGGTGCACCATCCGGAATATTCGGTTCTTGAAAATGTAACTTTGTTTCTGTTTACTTCCGCCGTGATTCTGCTTCCGGTTGCCGTTATTTTTGAACCGTTTCCGGCCCACATTGTCTGGCAGGGGTGGGCGCTGCTTTTTTTTACCGGTTTCATCGCTATGGCAATTCCTTTCTATTTGTGGTCTGCCGGTCTGAAAGGTTTGACGGCAACGGTTTCCGCCATGCTGGTTCTGATTGAAATACTTGTCGCTTTGCTGCTCTCTTTCCTGTTTTTGGGAGAAAGCCTTAAAGCCATTGAAGTGATCGGTGCGGTCATTCTTATTTGCGCCATGATCATTGCAAACCTGGATAAACCGGTACCTGTTGCGGATAATCAATCGAACCGCACAAAATAAAAATTGTAAGTTATGTTCGAATAATCATATTTTTAAACATGTTATAACGATCATCGCTTAAATGGTTCAAATTAAACAGAACAAAACAATGGTGGCAATATGATTGAGAAACCGGTGCAATTTTTAAGCAATGGAAAACAGTTGGTTGGCATGCTGCATCAGCCGGAAAAAGAAAACAAAATTGTGGTTGTAATGTGTCACGGTTTTACCGGCGATAAAACGGAGAATAAACGCTTGTTTGTGGAAACGGCGCGCGCTTTTACCAAAGCCGGTTTTGCGGCGTTCCGGTTTGATTTATTCGGCTCCGGCGACAGTCCCGGTGAATTCAGCGAAACACGGATTTCCATCAATCTGGAAAATATCCGGGATGCTCTGCAAACCGTACGAAAAATGGGATTCGAACAGATTGTTGTGCTGGGGATCAGTATGGGGGCGGCTTCTGCGATTTTAACTTTGGCGGACAAAGCAGTGGCGGGTTTGATACTTTGGTCAACGGTGCCGGATATGCGGGAATTGTTTGAAGATAAATTGGGCGGGCCGCTGGAATTGGCGCCGGTTCTGCCGCAATATGAATATAACGGCTGGCTGATCGATCGTAATTTTTATCTGGATGCCGTAAAATACAATATTGCCGAAAAATTGAAAACGATGACCATGCCCAAATTAATTGTTCAGGGCTCGGGAGATGATGCTGTCTTTCGCCGGGGGTTTGCGCGATTTAAAACCATTGCTCCGCAACCGGTGCAATTTGCCTGGATTGAAGGAGCGGGACATACTTACGAAACGGTGAAGCAGCGGCGGGAAGTGATTCGCATCACGCTTAACTGGCTGCAGGAGAGGTTCAAAAAATGAAGTTTGGAGGGAATAATGACCATTCAATCCATTAATCCTGCCACGGATGAAGTGATTCATACGTATGAAGAGATGTCGCCAATGCAGGTGCAGGAGATTATTAGTAAAACACACGATTCTTTTGCCGCGTGGCGCAAAACAGAATTTGCCTACCGGTCAAAATTGATGAAAAATGCGGCGGAAATTCTCCGCGATAAAAAAGACCAATTTGCTGTTTTGATGGCCAACGAAATGGGCAAGCCAATCAGGGAAGGGCGAGCGGAAGCGGAAAAATGCGCCTGGGTGTGTGATTACTATGCCGGCAATGCCGTCCAATTTTTGCAGGATGAGATGGTGGAGACGGATGCCGGTAAAAGTTTTGTCACTTTTCAACCGATTGGTGTAGTGCTTGCGGTGATGCCGTGGAATTTTCCCTTTTGGCAGGTTTTTCGCTTTGCCGCTCCCGCTCTGATGGCGGGAAATGCGGGTGTGCTGAAACACTCTTCCAACGTGTTTGGCTGCGCTTTGGCTATTGAGGAAATTTTTACCGCTGCCGGTTTCCCCGAATATCTGTTTAAAAGTTTACTCATTAGCAGCAGGCAAGTGGATGCTGTCATCGAAAATCATCTGGTCAGGGCGGTCACACTTACCGGCAGTACGCCGGCAGGGAAAGCGGTTGCCCGGAAAGCGGGGGAGATGCTGAAAAAAACGGTTTTGGAACTCGGCGGCAGCGATCCCTACCTGATTCTGGCGGATGCCGATCTGCACAAAACCGTGGCGGCATGTGTTACCGGCAGGCTGATCAATTCCGGCCAGAGTTGCATTGCCGCCAAACGGTTTATCGTTGTGAAAACGGTTCGGGAAGAATTTGAAAAACTATATGTTGAAATTATGCGGAGCAACAAAATGGGCGATCCGCTGCAGGAAGACACCGGTGTGGGGCCTCAGGCGCGAAAGGATTTGCGCGACGAATTGCACCGGCAGGTGCAGGAAAGCATCAGGCAGGGAGCAAAATGTTTGCTTGGCGGCAAAATTCCCGCCGGAAAAGGTGCGTTTTATCCGCCAACCATTCTTACCGATGTGAAAAAGGGAATGCCCGCTTTTGATGAAGAACTGTTCGGACCGGTTGCTGCCATTATCCCGGTTGAGGATGAACCGGAAGCGATCCGGGTCGCCAACGATTCGATTTTTGGCCTGGGCGCGGCCGTGTTCACGGAGGATGTTGCCAGAGGGGAACGGATCGCAAAAACGGAAATAGAAGCCGGAAGTTGTTTTGTCAATGCGTTTGTAAAATCGGACCCGCGCCTGCCTTTCGGCGGGATCAAAGAAAGCGGCTATGGACGGGAACTTTCACATTACGGCATCAGGGAATTTGTCAACATTAAAACAATTTATGTGAACTAGGAGAAGAAAATGAACGGGAAGAAATCGAAAAAAGCCTACGAAAATCTGGATTTTATGCACAGTTCCGATGGCAGAGTCATTCGACTGTTAGCGGAATACCTTGAACCAAAACGGCGGCTGCGGCGGCAGCGGGTTCGGGATACCATTGTTTTTTACGGCTCAGCCCGTTCACTACCGCTGGAAATTGCAGAAAAAAAATATAGCGCCGTGTTGGTGGAAAACCGGAATGATGAAAATGATCATGCGGTTATGCAAGCCAAAAAACAGTTGGCGCTTGCCCGCTATTATGAAGATGCGCGGGAACTGGCGAAACGATTAACCGAGTGGAGCAATTCTCTGAAAGACGGTCACCGTTTTCTGATCTGTTCGGGCGGCGGACCGGGTATGATGGAGGCGGCAAATCGCGGCGCCCGGGAAGCAGGAGGGAAGACTCTTGGTTTTAATATCAGTTTACCTCATGAACAGTTTCCCAATCCGTACATTTCTCCCGAACTGAGTTTTGAATTCCATTATTTCTTCATGCGTAAATTCTGGTTCATGTACCTGGCCAAAGCACTGGTGGTTTTTCCCGGCGGGTTCGGCACCATGGATGAACTGTTTGAAGTGCTTACATTGGTGCAGACCAAAAAATTACAGAAGGAGATCAGCGTTCTGATTTACGGCAAAAAATATTGGCATGATGTGATCGATTTTCGCAAGTTTGTGGAATGGGGAACCATCCATGAAGAGGATTTCAATCTGATCCATTTTGCCGATACGGTCGATGAAGCTTATGACTATCTTACCGCCGACATGAAACACAAATTTCTGGATCAGCGCAAGTTTTGGTATCTGTAAAGCAGATGTTCCGGCGCGCTTTTCAGCGATGTTGGCGCCGCTTTGCTCCGTTTATGCCGGTCAATTTCTGACCGTCCCGGCCCACCCACCTCGTAGAGCGAACAGGAAATCCCAAAATCCCCGATCAGTTTGGCTGTTTTTAAGAGAACTGTTGGAAAATCAGAAACATATTCAAACGGAAAATGTTTCCCGATACTGCTCCCCAAAAGCGGCAGCGCGCTATCTGGGGTTTCTTACCAAAATTGGTGTGCTGCGGCAGGACGGGGACTCTTTCCAACTGAAGGCTGATTTTGTTCCCAATTTTGGTGAAACGCTGGAGTGGTACATTGCCGAGCTGTTCAAAAGTGAATTCGGTTCGGCAGCCATTTACCGGGCGATGATCACCAAAAGCAAAATTGGCGGCGATTGGGACGTTTTAGCTAATTGGAGCGGCAGACTGGTTTACCTTGAAGTAAAATCATCACCTCCTAAAGCGGTTGATGCGGTTCAGATTCAGATGTTTTTTTACCGCCTGTGGGAATTGTTTCCGGATATCGCCATTTTACTGGAGGATACGCAACTAAGAATGGCGGATAAAATTGTGCCGCTGTTTCGGGAAGAGCCGGCCAGGAAGCACGGTTCGAGAGAAAAAGAAAAATATCCGGTCAGCCGGTTGCAGGGTGAGATTTTTCATATTAATCATTCCGTTTATATTATGAATAGTAAAGGCGGATTGATGCAGAATTTGCTGCGTTGTCTGCGGGATTTTCTGCGCAATCAACAGCAGTTGGCCGGTATGCCGTAAAATTGAATTTGTTTTTTTAAATGGATTATTTGGCCTTGGTTGCTTAATACGCCACGAAGTTTCCAATCAATATGGATGAAAAGTATTTTGTGGGTTTCGCGGGCAAACTGATAATCATTTTGTGATCATGAACTTCGAAGGAGGAAATATGGAATTAAAAACGGTACAAATTGAAAAACCGGAAGAGATCAATTTTATTCTGGGACAGACTCATTTCATCAAAACGGTGGAAGATGTGTACGAGGCGCTGGTTACTTCGGTGCCGGGAATAAAATTCGGCTTCGCTTTTTGTGAATCTTCCGATAAAAGGTTGGTGCGCTGGTGCGGCACAGATGATGAAATGATCGACCTGGCGCAAAAAAATGCGCTGAACCTTGCCGCCGGGCATGTTTTTATCTTGTTTCTGAAAAATGTGTTTCCCATCAACGTGCTGCAAAATCTGAAAAGGGTGCAGGAGATTGTCCGGATATTTTGCGCCACCGCCAACCCGGCGCAGGTGATTCTGGCCGAAACCGAACAGGGCAGGGGAGTGTTGGGTGTGATTGACGGCCTTGCCACACTGGGAGTTGAAGGTGAGGATGAAATAAAAGAAAGAAAAGATTTCTTGCGTATGATTGGTTATAAAATGTGAGGATTTCCAGACATAAAGACTTCCAAAGTTTTAAAAACTTTGGAAGTCTTTAAATTGGACTTTGGAAGTCTTCATTTAGGTAGTTTATAAAAACAGGTTTTATAAATGGCAAGAAGAAAAGATATTATAACTGCCGGGAATTGTTATCATATTTATAACCGGGGAAACCAAAAGAATAAAATATTCTTCGAACGGGAGAATTATCTATTTTTTTTAAGGAATTGGCGCAAATATTTTGATGGCACATTGGATTTATTTTGTTACTGTTTGATGCCAAATCATTACCATTTTCTTCTGAAACCACTTGATGATGATTTTTCACATCGGATGCAGAATTTTACGATTTCCTATGTGATAGCTTTCAATAAAAGATATAATAGAGTTGGCCACTTGTTTCAGGGAAATTTTAAGGCAAAACCTGTGCAGGATAATAATGTCTTAATACACCTGACGAAGTACATCCATTTGAATCCGGTTATAGCAGGATTGGTTTCAGAACCGCAACATTGGGCGTTTTCAAGTTATCGTGATTATGTGAAGATTCGAAATGGAACTTTGGTAAAACCTGAGTTAATTTTTGAACAGTTTGATAATTATTTAGAATACAAGAAATTTGTTGAAGCCGCTCTGAATATTGATATTATCAGTGAATATATTTTTGATAAAAAATCAGACCGATGACTCAGACTGCCAAAGTCTTTAAGACAGACTTCCAAAGTCTTAAAGACTTTGGAAGTCTGAAATGAAAGGACATTTCCGTGATTATTCTAAAATTACTGGCAAAATTGGTTAAAGTGCTGCGCGCCGGACCGTCGCCGGCGCAAATAGCGGGGGGATTCACGCTGGGTATGTTTCTGGGACTGATGCCCGGTTTTAATTTTTACCGGCTGGTGATCTGTGTGCTGATTTTGCTGGTGGATGTAAATCTTTCCGCCGTTATTTTGGGCTGGACCGTTTTTTCTCTCTTTGCCTATTTGCTGGATCCTGTTTTTCATGACGTCGGATTCGTGCTGTTAGTGAACATGCATTGGCTGCACGGATTCTGGACGGCACTCTACAATTTACCCGTTTTTCCCATTTCTCATTTCAATAATACAGTGGTTTTAGGGAGCCTGGTGCTGTCAATATTTTTTGCCGTGCCGGTTTATTTTCTGGTCCGGCTGGGGATTATCCGGTACCGGGAAAAACTGGATGCACAAATTCAAAAGATGAAACTGATTAAAATTATTAAAGGAAGCAAACTGTTTACCATTTACACGCGGGTTAGAAGGTTAGGAGATTGACGTGAGGAAAAAAGGAATCATCGCCGTTTTGGTTTTTATTATACTGTTTCTCATTGCAGCTCATTTTTTTACCGATAACTGGCTGGAACGGCAGATTGAAACGTATGCATCCGGAATTGTGGGAGCAAAGGTGGAGATCGATGATCTCGATTTGAATTTGCTGCAACTGCGCGCCGGATGGCGCCGGCTTCAGGTGGCAGACCCCAATGATACCCGGCGCAATGTCATCGAGACCGGAGCGGCGAAAATAGATTTATCGGCCGAACCGCTGCTTTACGGTCGCTGGATTATTGAAGAAATGCAGCTGGAAAATTTACGCAGCGGCACCAAACGGAAAACCGACGGCAAACTTCCGGAAAAAGCCGGAGCCTTGAAAACGGAACCGACTCTTTTGGATCAGGCCGTGAAATCGCTGCGTGCGGAACTGGATCAATCCACCGGCATTGATTTTTCCCGACTGAACCGCAAAATGAATGTGGACAGCATTGTGCAAATATTGCAGTTAAGCACACCCGCCAGGCTGGATTCGCTGCAAAATGACATCCGCACTACCGTGAACCGCTGGCAAAGCAATATTCAGTCTCTCGGCCGGTTGGATGAAGAAGCAGGAGCAATAGTTCAGAAGTTACAGAGCATCAAAACGGATCAACTAAAATCGCTGGATGAGCTTGCCAAAGCGGCGGCTGCCGTTTCATCTGTACGGGTGCGGGCCGGTTCACTGCAAAAGTTGCTGAAAATTCAAAAAGATGATTTTTCCCGGGACTGGCTGCGGTTGGAAAATAACACAAAATCCATTGATGATTGGGTGAAAGAGGATGTCCGGCGGGCGGCGCAAAAGACAAAACTGCCGGATTTCAGCGTGCAAAATATTGCCAAAATCGTGTTTGGTCCGGCGCTGCTGCCCAAAATTGAAGCCGGTCTGAAATATTTTGATATTGCCCAGAAATACGGCGCAAAACCGGCGCCAACCGGCAAAGTGAAATCCCCACCCCGATTCAAAGGGCAGAATATTCGCTTTCCCGATAAACGGAAAATGCCCCGGTTCTGGCTTAAAAAGATGTTTATCTCCGGTGAATCCGGTTCATCACCGGAAAACCGCGGCTTTGTTTTATCGGGCAAACTGAGCAACATCACCACGGAGCCCAAAACGGTGGGGCAGCCGGCTGAAATTCATCTGAAGAGCGACAAACAGAACGGCATTGGCTACGAAATTGCTGCCGTCATCGACCGAACGAAAGATTCGAATTCGGATAAATATGTCATTCAAATGACAAATATCAGTCTGAATAATGCAGCATTGGGCGGTAACGGCGTACTGCCGCAAAAAGTGGCGAAAGGAAATCTGGATGTTCATTTTGAACTCGCTGTTACCGGTGCAGTATTGGACGGAAAACTCAGTATGAATGCAGTTGGAGTTGCCTTTGATTTCAGCGATGACGGCAGAAAAGACCGGTTTGCTCAGATAACCCGTGATGTTTTATCATCCGTGAATCGGATGGATCTGAATCTGCATTTCAGCGGCAGGCCGGATCGTTTGACCATCGGTTTGAATTCCAACCTGGACAGGCTTTTTGCGGCAAAATTCAAATCGCTGATCAGCGATCAGATTGCCGGAGGAAAAGCGGAGCTTGAAGGCAGAATCCGTGCAAAGTTGGAACCCCAAAAGAAGCAGGCGTTATCCCTGTATTCACAAAAACACCGGGAATTGGAAACGCAAATCGGGGTTTTGACAAAACAGGTTGACGAAAAAGTGAAATGGGTGGAAAACAAAAAACAGGAGATTGAAAAGAAATTCGAGGCGGAAAGGAAAAAACAGACGGACGGTTTGAAGAAAAAAGCGGCGAAGGGTCTGAAGGATTTGTTGAGAAAGAAGAAGTGAACAAACCGCTGATTTTGGAAGCCAATAATCATGTCTTAAAACCGCTGAAGCGGTTAGTAAGCTTTTTTTTAAAACAGCCCACGACTTAAGTCGTGGGCTGATGATTTGATAATGACTTTAACCATTTTAACGGTTTTTGGAACTCCTGTAACCGGCTGCGTTCGTAAGGATCTAAAATTATGAAAAATATTGAATTGAAAGCAAGGTGTGACGATGCATGCGAAGCCGAATCGCAAGCGAAAGGAATCGGGGCAATTTATCAGTGGCGCAAACGGCAGACGGACACCTATTTTCGGGTTCCAAACGGTAGACTGAAAATGCGGGAGGAAGATGGAAAAATCCCGCAATTGATCAGCTATTTTCGCGCCGATCGACCCGGCGAGCGGGAGAGTGAATACCAACTGCTAAATATTCCGGAGAGTTCAACGCTGAAAAAAATGCTTTCCGGCACGTTGGGTGTTTTGGTTGTGGTAAAAAAAACACGCACACTCTTTCTCTATGAAAATGTGCGTATCCATTTGGACCAGGTTGAGAGTTTGGGCGACTTCATCGAATTTGAAGGCGTGATACGGAACGCCGCCGGTGTGGAAGATACGCAAAAAAAAATCCTCCGGCTAAAAAAACAGTTTGCCATCGCTGAAGCTGATTTAGTCAAATATTCCTACAGCGATCTTCTGATGCGCCTGAAAGGGCAGAGAGATTACAGCACGAAGATAGCAAAAATCGCTGAGTTTCGCAAAAGATTATTAAATATTTTATTGATGTAACATTAAAAAAGTGGAATATTTGGATAGTATATTATCCCAATAGTGGACAATTTGGATAGCAAACTATCGAAAAAGTGGGAAATATGGATAGTATTTTAACCAAATGGTAAAAATTGCTGAAATTGCCGCTCAAAATCCATGGTGGAGTCAGGGGCAATAATTTATCAATTATGATAAAAAAATTTATTTTTTTGATCCTTTCATTTTCCATGCCGTTAAAAGCTTCCTTTCCGGTGAAGATATCTGGGCTGTGATTGATCGCTCTCTTCAGGATGATGAATTATTGGGAAAAATTATTGAAGGAATTGTACTATCACATTCGTGCATGCACAGAGAAATACCGATCATGAGGTCATGCAGCGCTTTTTTATAGTATTATGATGGAAAAAATAAAGTGGAGATCGACGCCCTTATAAAAGAGAAGGACGAATTCCCGGGAATAAAAATTAAATATCAAAATCAGGTCGATGAACGAAAATTAAAGCAAATTACACCTGTAAAAAGATATTTTGTCCTGAGTAAAGAGGACTTTTCCCGGCGGGATCAGGTCATGATACTACCCGTTGATTTATTCCTGGCATTGCTGTCTGTTTCCGAAAAGAATTTATGATATATAGAACCTGAATTGAGCGATTATCTTATTTTTGAGCTTGTTTTTATTACTAAACGGATTTTCATTTTTAAACTAAATCCGATTGGCGATTCAGCGAATCGCCCTACAATCGCTCAATTAAGGTAGAAATAATGCTAAATGAAAGCAATACCATTTAAAATTTCGTTATTTCACCCGCAAAACCACAAGTGTAATATCGTCATTCTGCGGCGCGCCAGCGAGAAATTGCGTGACTTCAGCCAAGAGAATTTCCTGTAATTCGTGTGCAGAATGGAAATTTCCTTCCTGTAGAATTTTTTCTACTCTTTTTTCGCCAAACAATTCGTGTTTCACATTTATCGCTTCGGTCAGACCGTCGGAGAAAAACAAGCAGTAATCGCCGCGGCTCAATTTAATCTGTTTTTCCTCAATTTTCCGGTTAAAAATGTCACCGGCTTCCAGTCCCAGTCCGATTCCGGCACCGAGAATTTTTTCAACTTTGTTTTTTCTCTTTATCAGCGCGGGAGTATGTCCGGCGCGGCAGAGTGAAATCTTTTTTTGCCGCACATCCACCAATGCTCCCAGCATGGTGACAAAATATTTTCGCTCCATGCCGTGGTAAAGATGGTGGTTGATGTCGATCAAAAGTTTTTGCGGAGATTTGTAAATCCCGGCGGCCACCTGGATCATCCCCTGCACTTTGGACATGTAGAGCGCCGCCGCCATCCCTTTACCGGAAACGTCGCCGACGAAAACAAAAAGCCGGTTTTCCGAAATAGGGATGTAGTCGAAATAATCGCCGCCTACAATGGCGGCCGGTTTGGAAATGCCGGCGATCTCCCAATCGGTGTATTCCGGATCTTTTTCCGGCAGCAATCTGGTTTGAATATGTCTGGCCAGAATCAATTCATTTTCGAACCGTTGTTTGCGCAGGTCTTCCTGGTGTAACCGTCCATTGATCAGTGCGATGGCCGTATTGCCCGCCACCGTTTGCAGCAAATCCAAATCTTCCTGGTTGTATACCTGACCGGACTGCTTCTGTCCCAGACTGATAATGCCGATGAGTGAATCCTGGTAAAACATGGGTACGGACAACACAATGCCCAATTTTTCAATTTTAACTTTATCGGCCATGGGCAGATTGTTGTAGCGTTCGTCTTCCTCAATTTTGTAAAACAGGCAGCCGTTTTTTTCTTTTTTAACCAGATCGATCAATCCGTTTTTTTCTTCCTGCCAGCTAAATTCGTGATTTTTGTCGGTGCCGATTGCGTAACGGTTCTGATATTGCCGGGTTTCTTTGTGGTAAAGATGAACCATTACATTTGAAACGTGCATGGAATCGGAAATGGTTTGCGCCACACGGCTCAGAATATCCTCAATATTTACCAGGCCGGGCAGTTCCCGGCTTAATTTAAGCAGTGTTTTCTGATACTGATAGCGGTCGCGGTAGAAGCGCCGGTCGATGACGTTTTGAATTCCGGTTCGGATCGGCTGGAAAGCCAGCGCTACAATCGCTAGAAATATGAGGTTCGCCGTTTCACTGGAGATGCTGAAATGCCTGACAATGAACCCGCCCATACCGACAACGACTAAAAAATAGAGCATAATGAAAGAGGTGGTGATTAAGGTGTAGATCAGGCTTTTTTTAATGATAATTTCCACATCCATGAGACCGTAGCGCATAACAGAGTAACCAAAAGCAATGGGCACCAACCCGGTAAGGCCTAAAACAATACTTACCGGCAGCAATCCCAGCGCTTCCACTACCCAGTTTGCAGTGAGGGAAAGGATACCCAATGGGATCAAACCGAAAACCATGCCCCAATAAATTAAGCGGATCGATTTTTTTTCATGGGGATTTGTAATCTTGTGTTGACTTCTGCTCAGGTTGTAAAATGCAAATCCCATATAGATGATGATGACAATACTGAGTAGGATCCTGAGTTTTGGATTGAACAGGAATATGTAACCGGTAATCAGAATGGATGGCAGGTAGATGAGATAGATAACTCCGGGATGTTTATGCAGCAAGGAGATTTTCTGGGGAAAATTCATAAAAAAATGTAAAATAGATGGCGCCCAGACCATTACACCGATTATCTGAATACCCATCAGAAGGGTTTCCCATGGTTTTGTAGCAGTAATTGCATTGAATCCGATGATAAGGAAAAAGGTGAAGCTGAAATAGTAAAATAAACGGGGAATACGCATCGATGGTTTTTTGTAAGCGACAATAAAACCAACGATTAGGAATAGCAACCCAACAATGGTTGAGATGATTGATAGTGGGATGAAGCTGGTATTATATTCAAGAATTACATCTGTTTCAAAAGTAGTTTTGCCTCGTTTTATACTGTAGGTAATTCGATCCCCGGGTTTAAACCGGGAAAGGTAATTCCATGCTTCTTTTACTGCATGGAAAGTGTTGCCATTCAAAGCGGATAGGGTGTCTCCAGCCTGGATCCCCGCCTGCTGTGCCGGTCCACCCGGAGAAATTTTTTGGATAACGATTTGTTGTGTTTTTTCGTCGAATCCCCAATGGCTGCCTTCCTGAATGGGAGGATGGAAGTAGAGAATATCGCTGATATTCAAAATGATGAGCACAGTAAAGATTGCAGTAACTACAGAAAAAAACAAACGCCAACGATTCCGTTTTGTCATTATAGATCCTTTTTATTCGCAATTCAAATTTTGTTTTCTGTAATATAAATATCCAGGCTAACTATCTTTTATATCCAGTCTTTCCATCATAGAATACAATTTACGTCTGGTTATTCCCAGTAACTGTGCCGCATTGCTTTTATTGCCGCCCGCTTTTGCTAACGCTTGTCTAATCAATTTTTTCTCATGCTCCTCCAATTGGATTCCTTCATCCGGCAGTTCATCGGAAACCACGGAGGAGGGATGAAATTGTAAATGTTGCGGCAGATGTTTTGTCTCAATGCTGCCTTCGCCGCAGAGCAGAACTGCTCGCTCGCTCACATTTTCCAACTCGCGCACGTTTCCCGGCCAGTTGTAGCGCAGCAATATTTTTTCCGCTTCGGCAGATATTTTGACCGGTTTGTCTCCGGCAAATTTATGCAGGAAAAATTCCGCCAATAGGGGGATGTCTTCGATTCTTTCCCGTAACGGTGGAAGCTGAACGGGAAAAATGTTGATGCGATAATAAAGGTCTTCGCGAAATTTGCCCTCTTTTAACATCGCTTCCAAATCCCGGTTGGTTGCTGTAATGACTCTGGCTTTAACCGGGATAGTCTCCGTTCCGCCTAACCGGTCAATCTGCCGGGTTTGCAAAACCCGCAACAGTTTCACTTGAAGGGAAGATGACAGATCACCGATTTCATCCAGGAAAATAGTGCCTGCGCCGGCAATTTCAAATCGACCCGGTTTTGTTCTGTCCGCGCCGGTGAAGGCCCCTTTCTCGTAGCCGAATAGTTCACTTTCCAACAGGTTTTCCGGGATCGCCGCACAATTGACCGCGATGAAAGGTTCCTTTGCCCGGGACCCGTTTTGGTGCAGGGCAATAGCAATGAGTTCTTTGCCGGTGCCGCTCTCGCCGCGGATAAGAACGGTGGTATCAGCATCCACTACTTTTTCCACCAGCTTAAATACATCCTGCATTTTACCGGATTTACCGATGATGTTTTCAAAATGATATTGTGATTGCAAACGCTGCTTCAGATTGATGTTTTCCGCTTCGAGGCGTTTTTTCTCCAGTAGTCTTTTCACTTTCAGACGTAATTCATCCATGTCAAACGGTTTGATCAGATAATCGTAAGCCCCATTTTTCATGGCATTTACGGCTGTTTGCGCAGTCGCAAATGCCGTCATCAGAATGACGTCTGTGTCGTAATCCGTCTCTTTGATTTTTTCCAATAATGCCAGTCCGGACAACTTTGGCATTTTCAGATCTGTGATGACTAAAGCGTACTGATCCTGCTGGAATTTTTGCCATCCTTCTTCACCGTCGAATGCCGTTTCTATCTGAAGCGATTCTGATGCCAACGCTGCCTGCAGAAGATGACACATACGTTCTTCGTTGTCGATTACCAGTATTTTTTGGGCTGCCATTCCTATTCCTCAATCGAATGAACTATTTGTATGTAAAAAGTAACGGTTGTCCCTTTGCCCCATCGACTGCTGATTTCGATCCAACCGCCATGACTCTCTACAATTTTTTTCGCCACCGCCATACCCAGGCCGCTGCCGCTGCTTTTGGTGGTGTAAAACGGTTCAAAAACGGTTTGCAGATTTCCTTCGATACCGGCGCCGTTGTCCGTCACGGAAATCTGCACAAATTTTTTCCGGCGTTTTTCCGCCATCCTTGCTTTTATGGAAATCGAACCATGAGATTCCAACGCCTGCTGGGAATTACGCACCAGGTTCATAATCACCTGCTGAATGGTGTCTGCATCAAAATAGAATGGCGGAATTGAATCAACCTGTGTCTGAATTTGAACCTGATCTCTATTTTCGTCTGTTCTCATTTTCCCGATGGTCTCTTCGATCAGCGCAGAAATGTTGTGTTTTTCCACATTTAATTTAGTGTCCCGACTCAAAATCAGAAAATTGTTGACCAGTTTGTTGAGCCGGTTCACTTCATCGGGAATATAGGCAAACATGGGGTCCGGTTTGTTTTGATCCTGGTAACGGGAGCGCAGAATATCTGCCGTCCCACGGATGATGCCCAGGGGATTGCGGATTTCGTGGGCAAGGACAGCGGACATGTGCCCCATCATTGCCAGTCGTTCTGTGTCGCCCAGTTTTTTTTGTGTTTGAATGAGCAGCCGCAGCGCATAAATCAGAAATGTAGTGAATAAGATAAAAATTCCCGCACTGACTACGGCAAGCAAGAAATAAGTATTGAAATAACGATCCAGCAACACAAAGAAGTAGGCGTTGGCTTCGGCAACCAAAACACCAATCACTTCACCTGAAATATTGTGAACCGGCGCATAAGCGCTTTTAAATTTCTGACCCTGGAAGGTGTGAAGCGGTCCTGTGGAAGGAATCCCCTGCCAGGTCCGTTCAATCCACGGCGCATCATTTTTCAGGTAGGTGCGGGTGATGTCCAGTTCAAAATTCTGATAACTGTCCAGCACTGTATTGAAATTACGATCGATGATGAAAAGTCCTTCTAATTGATGCTGTTTGCGAATGTTCTGTAATTCCCCCTTGATCACAGAGAGGCTCAGGCGGTTTTTCATCGTCGGCGAGAAAGATTCAGGAAATTCGTTTTCCACAATGCTTGCCGAAAGTTTGGCAATGGAATTAAGCCTGTTGCCAAGCTCGGTTTCCATCTGGTTGGCCATCTGATTTAAAAAGATGAAATTACCCACATTGTACAGGATAAGCAGAATAAGAAAAGCGCCGATGATCATAAAAACCGACATTCTGCGCCGTTTGATAATCTGCTGCAATTGCTCCGCCCAGGACCGGCTTCCACCTTCGCGTGTCTGTTTTTGATTCATCGATCTTCTGCCTGATTAAACATATTTAACCAGTTTTGCAGCTCTTTCTCTGTCATTTCCGGTTTTGTGTCTTCGGCATTTTTTGTCTGTTCAACCCGGAGAAATTTTTGGTAAAACTCTTCCGATCTCATTGTGATTGCCCTGTTGGTACGGGCGAAATTCAATATCTCATTATCGGAAGAAACCACGGTAATGTTGCGCGGATTTTTCCTTTTTCGCAATAAAATTTTGATGGTTTCATCGGCATTTCTGGGTGGGATCGAATAATATATTTGTAAACCGTTTCGCGTCACGGAACTTGGCTGACCCACCTGATCTCCATCGAAAACCACGGTTATTTTTATCTTCTTATTTTGCCGGAATACAATTAGCTTTTGCAATAGCCGCTCCCGCGCATTTTCCAGATTTTGCTGCAAGTGTATTCTCAAATCGCCTACGCGATGAATGAGATTGTATGCATCGATGATAATTTCCGGGGCCATCTTTCTCTTTCTTCGATAAATGTACAATTGAAGCCCGGGGTTCTGTTCCGGTACTCAAAAATTTAACCGGATTCCGGCAATTGTGCAAGCTGTTTCTGTGTACTCTATATAAAAAAATACAGTCTGGAAAAGAATATTGCAAACATTTACAAGAAGCTGACCTTCTCAAAGAAGGTCAGCTTCTATCCTCCCTGTTGTACCCCACGGTTCAACCCGCTGTACCTCACGGTACACTTTTTTTGCCATTTCGTTCCTGTTTTCTTTGCTATACCTAAAAAACAGTAAATTTAAGCACAAAAACACTTTTTAATAAAAATGGCACAGTGTTTGAGAGGAAAGAGGGCAAATGTGCACGGGCCTTGCAAAATATTAGTTACACTAAATCCCAAAAAAGTTATGGAGGACAGAAAAATGAAAAGAAATCGCCGGTTACGAATCGTGTTTAGTATGTTGGCAATGGGAGTTTTGGCCGGATGCGCCAAAGACCCGGCATCGGTCGACATTAACGCCGATGATGAAGCTATCCGCCAACTGGTGGAAGAAAATCAGGACTACATTGCATCCGTAGGAATCGATGACGACGGCGCTCAGCCGGTCAGTTATATTTATAACGGCCTGGGAAAAATCGACGCAGAAATCACACCGTTAAAATTCGGCCGCAGAGGAACCTTCAAAATGGAACATCTGTCGGTGGATTACGAAGGGGATCTGGCCATCGCAACCGTTCAGTTCTCATTTAACGGCAATTTTTTCATCGTTGCCAGGGACACGACGGATTCTGTTTCTGTCGGCAAACTGTACAAAAAAGAAATGGAAAATTCAATTATCCGCCGGGTGATTTTCAAAAAAATTGCCAATACGGATAATCCCAAAAGGAACTGGCGCATGAGGCGTGTTTCCGGTTCCGTTACCAAAAGTCCCGGCACAAATCTGGCTTTCGATTGGATCAAAGTGGCAGCTTCTGATGGTCGGGAATGGACCATCGACGAACCGCTTTCTTTTATTACTGATCTGGATTCCATTCCTCTGTTAAATCCCGGAGAAATTGTAAAACTGACAGTAAAGCTAAACGAAACATCTTCCAGACCCGATACTTTAGTATTACGTTACCGGACAAATCGTATGCATCGTGCCAGAAAAGCATTTCAGGATAATGGCGAAGGTGTGGACGATGTTGCCAATGACGGAATTTATACCGGCCAATGGACTGTGGGACAGCGCAGAGGCATTTTCCACGCTTTTGCCGATGCTTTCGACGCGGGAAGTATCAAAGATGATACTACGCCTTACAATGCACTGGCCTGGGGTTTTCCCTATATCGTGAAGCGGTAAATAAATCCGATGGGGGAGCATTGCTCCCCCCGGATTTTATAAAATAAAATGGTTGATTCACAAACAAACAAGGAGGTCCAAAAATGCAAGTTACGAAAAAAAAGTTGTTCATGAGTCTGTTTGTTCTGCTGATGCTTTTTTCATTCAGCAGTGTGATGGCGGATGTGCTGGTGATTTCACCGGAATCCGCAACTGTTCCCGTAAAGGGACATGTTCAGTTTGAAGTTCATCTGTTTTCCGAATCGGCGGCGATCAAACCGTTCCCGCGGACGGTGACCTGGCAGGTTTTACCGGCAGGGTTGGGCAAAATAACCGATGACGGTTTTTTTATGGCCGGCGACAAACCGGGACGATGTGTTGTTGTGGCCACGATGAAAGCGGGCGGCCAGGCAGTGCGTGCCGAAGCGAAAGTACAGATCGGCAGTGTGGCGGCCATTGCAGGGCATCTGCCCATGCTGGTAATCCGGCCCAAAGAAGCGGCTTTGGCATTTGGCGATACGCTGAAATTTAGGGCCATCCTTCATTACCCAACATCCAACAAAGAGATCAAAAATGTAATGCTTAACTGGACGGTGAAACCACGTTCGCTGGGAAAAATAAATCAGAGAGGCGTTTTTGTTGCCGGTAATCAAATGAACTATGGTAAAGTGATTGCTTATGTTGAATATATGGGAAAACGCATTTATGATGAAGCTTATGTGGTTGTCGGTACCCGGCCAACATCTGCCATCGCCGGTGTGGTAATGGATGAAGATAACGGCACCATTCTAGAAAATGCCGTTGTCGTGGCTCAGCGAATCGGGCATGCTCACTGGCTGAGGCAAACGCGCTCCGATTCCGCGGGAAATTATCAATTAGGTAATTTAATCTCCGGCTATTATGTGATACGCGCCAAGAAAACCGGTTTTCTCACGGAGTTCTATCAGGATGTGCGTTATTTTGAAGAAGCGACCCCGGTTCAATTAGCGGAGAACGACACAATTGCCGCTGTCAATTTCAATTTGAATCATGGCGGCGCCATCAGCGGAACCATCTATTCTTCGCTTGATTCCTCCAAATTGGAAGATGCTCACATCTATGCTTTTCTGAAATTAAAACCGGAACGAAAGTTCCACGCTTTAACGGATCAGGATGGAAACTACACCATCTCCGGTTTGCACAGCGGCGCTTATGTGATTTATGTGAATAAATCCGGTTACCGCGGTGAATTCTATAATAATGTCCTGTTGCAGGCCAATGCGACCCTGGTGCAGGTCAATGATCCGGATACCACCTCCGCTATCGATTTTGCACTGGATATGAAGAGCGCCATCGCGGGGACGGTTGTTTCCGACGCGGATGGTTCTACCGTCGCCGGCGCAGTTGTATTTGCTAAAAATCTGAACCGTCCCAACTGGCTGCTGGCGCGGCGCACTAAAACGGATGAAAACGGTGAGTATGTGCTGCAAGTTCCATCTGCTTACTATGTAGTTCGCGTGGAAGCCGATAGTTTCAACGGTGAATTTTACAATAATACGTATGATCCTGCATTGGCAACACCGGTGCAAGTGATAGACGATCAGCACAAAACCGGCATCGATTTTGGCCTGGCTCCCCTTAGCACTATGAGCGGTTTGGTGACCGATCAGGAATCCGGAGATGGCATTGGCAACGCCGTCATCTGGGCTTTCCCGGAGATGGGCAACCAAAAGCCGGTTAAAACCCGCAGCGATGAAAACGGGAATTACGAACTAACCCGGTTGCATCCCGGAATTTATTTTATTAAAGCCTGGGCAAAGGATTACTATAAGGAGTTTTACGAAGAAGCAAAAAACCTGGCCGATGCAAAGCCGGTGAATATCGGTTATAACCAGCAGCTTACAGGCATTGATTTTACACTTACAAAAGCCAGTACGCTGAGCGGTGTTGTGGTTTCGGACAGCGGCGGCGCTCCCATTCCGCGCGCCTTGGTGATTGCAAAAATGCAGAACGTACCTTTCGAAAGAAACGTATTCACCAATGATGACGGAGAATACACGATTACCGGTCTACCGGCCGGAACCTATTACGTGAAAGCAATGGCCGAAGGATTCTACCGGGAGTTTTATGATGGCGCTGCCAATTTTGAAGATGCAACCGCCATTACAGTGGGAGAATCGGAAAATATCACCGGCATTGATTTTGGCCTGACGCCGGCGCCGGACAGCCAGGGTAAAATTACCGGGACGATAGTCGCCGACGAAGACGGTCTGCCGATACCGGGTGCGATGCTTGTTGCCCTGCGGGCCGGCGGTGGGAAACCGCATTTTACCGTAACCAATGCGGAAGGTTTTTATGCATTGAAAGGATTGACAACCGGAAAATATTACGTGTTTACATGGGCTACCGGTTATATTGGTGAATTTTACGATAATGTGCATCAATGGAAGAAAGCAACGCTGGTCGCGGTTATTTCACCCAACAGAACTCCAAATATTGATTTCGGACTGGCCAAACGGCAGCAGGGTCCCTATGTAATTAAGGGAACAATTCTGGCGCGCGGCAGTCAACAGCCGGTGGCTAATGCGCTGGTTTACGCCTATCGCGGCAAGCGTATTTTCGGGTTCGGTGTAACCGATGAACAGGGAATGTATGCCATTACAGATATCCCTGCCGGTCACTATCAGGTGATGGCTTCCATGCCGGGTATGGTTCAGAATCTGGATAACAATCCGAATACCGCCGATTCTCTGAGTGTGGATTTATCATCCGGGCAGGATGCACCGCAGGCAAATATCACTATGGATCTGGATGTTTCCACCGGCGTGTCGGAATCTTCGGGTGTCTTGCCGCAGAGCTACGGACTGGATCAGAATTATCCCAATCCTTTTAACCCGGAAACGGAAATTCGTTTTGCCCTGCCGGAATCCGGTGAAGTTACTTTGAAAATATTCAATATGTTGGGACAGGAAGTCGCCTCCCTGATTCAGGGAAACCGGCTGGCCGGTAAGTATTCGGTAAAATGGAACGGTCTGAATCATGCAGGTTTTGCGGTTCCCTCCGGTATCTATTTCTACCGGATTCAGGTGAAAAATAGTAAGGGAATTATATTTGATCAGGTTAAGAAAATGACCATGATGAAATAAACGGATTGCCCGGCGTCTTTACCGGATTTGGGAAAAGGCGCCGGGATTTATTTGGTTGAGGAAGAAAAAAGAAAAAGTTCAGTTTCATCGTAACATTTTAGTTCTTTGAAAAAAAAGACGGTCTGTTATCAGTATATAATTTATCTACTAAAAACATGTCATTTCGAACGGAGTTCCGATGCTTTTTATCGGGACGAAGTGAGAAATCTCTAACTATATAACCAATAAAGCAGTATGAGATTCTTCATTTCTCCGCCTTAGGCGGATCCATTCGGAATGACATCAATGTCATTCATTTAAATCCTGAATTGAGCGATTCTTTTGTTTTTAAGTTTGTAACTGTTACCAAACGGGTTTATGGTTTTAGTGTAAATTCTGTTGGCGATTCAGCGAATCGCCCTACAATCGCTCAATTCAGGTAAATATTAAAAAGGCACAGTTTTACAAAAAACTAATGTTTTACGTTTCAACCTCTTTCGTTTTATCTTGCAATTTGAGAATGGTTTTGGTAATTTTTTAAACCAGGCAAAGGAACAAGAAAATGCAAACTCTAAAAAAAATAACAATTCTCATCTGTTTCATCGGCCTTATTGGTACGGGAATAATGAATTGCGCCTCCCGCGTAGTTTATGTGCGCAAAGCTCCGCCGCCTGTCCGTGTCGAAGTCAGGCCGGTAAAACCGTATGCCAACGCAGTTTGGGTGGCCGGATACTGGAAGTGGAACGGGAGAAACCATGTTTGGACTTCCGGTCGTTGGGTGAAAGCACGGCGGGGAAGAACCTTTGTTAAAGGACATTGGCAAAAGAAGCCCCGCGGCTGGCGCTATGTTCCGGGACACTGGCGATAAAATTAAAATGTGTCCGTCGTGATGCGTAAAACTGTTTATTCTGAAAATGACTTTTAAAATGAAAATGAACTCTCTGTTTAAAAATTTCTGCCTGTTTATCTGCCTGTTAACCGTTGCACCTGTTTTATCCGCGCGGCAGCAGGTAACGCCCACACCGGCCAATAGTGTTGTGAAACAGCGAATGTCAAACATGAAACAGCAGTTGGATTTTTTAAATGATGTGGCGAAACAGTATCCCAATAATAAATTAAAATTTCTGATCCGGCGGGCTAAAAATCATTTGAAAAATGCCTACACGGCCTATCAGCAAAAGAAGATCAAACTCTCCGCCAATGAAGCAAATGCAGCGCAAAAACTGATCGATGAGGCGCTGAAATTGGTGTCGACCGGCGCGGTAACCCGGTTGCTGGAACAGGTGAACGATGCCATTCGCCTGGCCGAGAATACACTGCACCGGAATTTTAATCCGCAGGCACAAAAGGTGCTGGAGAATGCCAAACAAAGCAGAAAGCGGGCATTGTCGTTAAAAAACAAGAATGTTCAGAAAATGGTGGAATGGTTACGATTGGCTCTGTTCCAGGCGAAAAATGCTTTGAAAATATTACAACCCTCTGCAGCCAAGGTTAATTTGATGAGTGCGGTTCATGAAGAAAAATCCAATTTTAACGATTTGCTGCGCCGTTCCCGGGATATGCTGAAACAGAATCAGCTCAGCCTGGCGCAACAGCTTTTCAATCAGGCCATTGCCCAGCGGAAAAAAGCCGAAGAGGCAATGGCCCGCGGCAACAGGCAGCAGGCGGTGGAAGCGTACCGCTGGGCGTCCCGTTTGCTCTTCCGGGTAATCGATCTGACCGGTGCGTCGGAAGTAAACTGGCAGCGCAGAGCAACGGAAGAATTGCAGTTAACCCGGAGTTTGCTGCAATCCGTGGAACAGTCTGTGGATTTGGCCAAACATGCTAATTTACAAAAGCTTTTTCGCCAGTCGACTAAAGTCTATCTGGATGCGGAAAATTCGCTTTCGCGGCAAAATTTCCCGGAAGCGGTAAGAAAAGCCGAGCTTTCCCGGCGGATATTGAATCGCGCCAAACAATTGGCGGACCGCTCCCGGAATCAAAGCGGTTTTGAATTTCCTCAGGAATACGACGCAGTGCGAAGCCTGTTAGACCAACTGCAACAACAATTCGAACCGCGGCAAAATCCTACGGCGGCACGGGTGATGGAAGCAGCCCGGAAGTATCTGGAGTTGAGTTCGCAGCAAAAACGCGCTAACCGCCAATTTATGGCCAGAGCTTATCTTTTTCTGGCTACCAGATTTGCCCACGGCCTGCAGAATATGCTGCAAAAGAATCAGCCTGTTGACAATGTCAGGGAAAAAGCGCTGGCGCAATATCGATCGTTCAAAGATCAATATAGCCAATTGCAACAGCAGGCCGGCAATTCATCCGGGGCCGAAATTCAGGTTTGGCTGAATCTGGCTCATGATCTGTTAAACATTGCAGATGCTGCTTATGCCAACGGTCAGTATGCTGTTCTCCTGCTGAACACCCGCGTCGGACTTCAGATACTCAAGCGGATCAAACCTTAATTTTGAATCCTGAAATGAAAACAATCTTTTTACTTCTCCGCAAACCCCCTCTTCAGTGGATTTTGGTTGGCGGCGCTTCTCTCTTTTTATTCCTGACGACCGTAAAAAGAACTTTTGCTCAGGATAACCCGCAACAACCGTCGAAGCAGACGGATTCTCTCTCCATGCAGCTTGCCTACGATATAAAAATGCTGCAACTGAAGATGGTGTGGCCAAAAATCGTTTCGTCGGCGAGCTTTTCCGAAATTGTTGAACTGAAACTGTTCGCCGAAGAAGCGGTGAAAAACAAAGATTATTCGCTGGCGTTAATTTATCTGGATGAAGTTTTCAGCATAATCCGCGATAGTGGGATCGATTCCAATCTGTATGAAAAACGGACGAATGAAGAAACAGATACCGGTTCGGCAGAAACGGTTTTCGAAAAAGAAATTTTAACCGGTATGGATTTTTCCAGACAGGAATATCATCTTAATTTCAGCAACAGCGACAGCGCTTTTATCGAAACCATCAACAACCCGTTAGGCGGGATGAGACTGTATTGGAACCGGTTCGTTCCGAACCGCTATGATTTTGAATTGAATGCCATGTTCAAATACAGCCGCGATTATTCTCTCTGGCAGGCGGGCAGCCGGTACGAAAAATCGGATTTGGCCGGTTTTAAAATTCAATTGGAGCAACAGGGGGAAGGAATGAAATACAGCCGTTATTTCCCGCTGCAGTATTGGCAGAGTCTGTCGGATGTGAGCATCGGTAGAAAGCTCAGCCGCTATCTTTCTTTTCATTTTGAAAATGAATTTCAATACCGTAACTATGTCCATGAAACGGAGAATTTTTCCACCTACCGGCGCAATGAATATCAAATCTACCTGCGGGCCTCCGATTTTTGGAACAGTCGTTTCATGTTCGGCTATCACCGGGATCAGCGAAGGCAGAAAAATTATGTGCTTTATGATTATGATGACCGTCGCTTCGATATTCAACACTATTTCAATCCTACCTGGCGAACCTCTTACTCGGCCTGGTACCAATTCAGGCAAATGGATTATCCTCAGTCAGTCTCCGATTCCAGTTTTGTCGCCGATTATAATCAGCATTATTTATCGCTTAATTTTAAACAAAATATTCTGGAACGATTGGCGCTGCGCCTGTTTGCAGAAGGATACAAACGGGATTATCCGCAACATTCGCTCTATTATGTAGATTACGATTATTTACGCGCCGAACCCGGGTTCCGTTTTGAGTTGTCGGAGAAATTAACCATCGGCGTCGATTATCTTCTGGAAATGAAAAAATACAAGAAAAGCAACAGTAAAAGTCTGGTCTGGTCGTTTAATGAAGATTTCCTGGGCGAGGGCGTTATCCTCTCTGTTGATTTTTTTGACTACAAAAATCTGATCGTCAGTTTCAGTCATACATTTCGTTTAAATTCCTATCCCAATGCGCCGGAAAATTCTTTTCCCGGTATGAGTTTGTTTACGGACAGGAAACAGAATAGCACCATGCTTTTTATCTCCTATCAACTTTTTTCCGCCCTGGACATCAATTTGATATTGCAGAACGATCTGGATAAAGATCAGGAGCTGCAAAACAACGATTCCAGCAGTTCCATTTTTACCCTGGATTTTGCCTGGAAATTGTGAGGGGAGAGTTTGAAGTTTGAAGTGACTAAAGTGAGCTAAAGTTAAGAAACCAGAACCGACATTCTATAGCAGCGTGTTGTAAAATTGCATAGCAAGATAAAAATAAGTCATTTCTAACAAAGAGAGAAATCTATTATAATTTTCTAGTATTTGTAATCCTGTGTTTCCTTCAGGCAGGATCGTGTAAATAAACCTGCTGCTGCGCAGGTTGTCATCCAATACTTTCCTGTTAACCTTCCCAAAACGACTTGATTTTTTTTAAAAAAGTGTAACTATCCAGGTATGCTCACTATTTAAACTTTATTTACGCTTCGACTCTCCGCTTGAGACGGATGGCTTTTTTAGCCAACCTGAGCACCTGCCCGACTTAGGCGAGAAGTCGAAGGCTTATTATGCATCAACAAATCAGCATACCTGAATAGTTACAAAAAAGTGTTTACTTTAAAAGAAACTTGTTATTCTTGCAAAAATGATAAAAAAACATTGTGCTATTTTTAATTGTGAAAAAATAGTATAGAAAAGGTGGCAGTTAGGTTCATTGGTTCACCTATTCACGCAGGAGTTGCACTCCTGTGCGTTCCAGTTTATGCAAAAGTTGTACGCATGCGCTTTTCTGTTTTTCTTCTCCCTAAAAAAAAGACAGCTTGATTTTTTGGAGAAAAATGATTTTCTTTCAGACACTACATAATCAGAATTTTGAATGATCTTCATAAACAGGAAAATTAAAATGAAAATTGTAAAATATCTTTTTGGATTTTTGCTTGCAACTCTTTTCTCCAACATTGTTTTTGCTCAAAATGCCGGTATCGATTTTTACAAATATCCGGAACGGTTGCCGTATCTGTTTACCAACGATGAAGCGTTTTATCTGTCAAGTTACGACCGTACCGGCGGCAATGATGACGGATTCAGAGGAACTTATTCGGAACTGTATCAGGATAAAAATGGTGAGCATGTTATTTTTGAAGCGAAGCAGTCCGGCTGTATTTACAATATCTGGGGCACCGGCCCGCATCGTATGGCGGATTGGGGCAGCGTCAACTTTTATTTTGACGGTGAAAAAAATGCCCGCCTGCGAATGGCTTCAAAAGACCTGTTCTCCGGTTTTAAAAAACCGTTTTTATTCCCTTTGGCTAATCACACTTATATTTCCAGTGGGGGAAATTCGTTGTGCGCTCCCATCCCTTTTGCCAAAAGTCTGAAAATAACTACTACCAAGAAACCGTATTTTTACAACATTTTTTACCACCTGTATAAAAATGCCGACATAAAATCATGGACCTCCAATATAGATTATTCGCCGGTTGTGTCGCGGTTCAAAAGCTGCGGATTTGATCCCAAATCGACACTTGCCGACACTGTTGTACGAAAAGTCGTGAAACTGGCTAAAAACAGTCGCAGCCGGGAAAATGCAAAAGCGACGCTGTTGCAACTGAATCACGGCGGTTGTATCCTATCCGTCAAAATCAATCCGCTGTATTCTCCCGATCCGTTCAACCTTAATCACATCCGGA
>CAJVYQ010000068.1 GCA_913009825.1 uncultured Deferribacteres bacterium | reverse complement strand
GGCTAAGACATGAAAGCATCCTGAAGGATGCTATCGTAAATAGGACGCTTTAGCGCCCTTTCATTTCTTAGCCTTGTCGTTCACGGCAAGGCGAAAAAGATTGAAAGAAAACACCTGAATAGTTACGGTTTTTTTAACAAGATTTGAAGGATGAGCAGGATCAAAGTTGATTTTTAACCGGTTAACCCTGTCTTTCCTGTCGAAAAACAACGCCTGAAGGGTAAAAGAAATAAATGAAATACGAAGCAGTGATCGGTTTGGAAGTTCATGCACAGCTAAAAACCGAATCTAAAATATTTTGTTCATGCAGCGCCGGTTTTGGCGCCGACCCTAATTCACAGGCATGTCCCATCTGTATGGGAATGCCGGGAGTTTTGCCGGTAGTAAATGAGAAAGCGGTGGAATTTGCCATTAAGGCCGGGTGTGCCACTCATTGTACTATTGCCGATTATTCCGTCTTTGCGCGCAAAAATTATTTTTACCCGGATCTGCCCAAAGGATATCAGATTTCCCAATTTGAGGAACCGATATGCAGCGACGGTTATGTGGAGATTGAACACAATGGTGACATAAAAAAAATTGGTTTGATCCGCATACATTTGGAAGAAGATGCGGGGAAATCGGTTCACGCCGAAGAATGGGTGCCGGAAGAAGAAACGCTGGTAGATTTGAACCGTTGCGGCGTTCCGCTGATCGAAATTGTCAGTCAGCCGGATATACGCTCTCCGCGTGAAGCGACGCTGTATCTGGCTCAGCTAAAACGAATCCTGGAATATCTGGAAATCTCCGATTGCAACATGGAAGAAGGAAGTCTCCGTTGTGACGCCAATATTTCGCTGCGCCCGGTGAGAACAGAGCAGCTCGGCACCAAAACGGAGCTGAAAAATATGAATTCATTCAAAAGCATTGAAAAAGCGCTCGACTACGAAATTACCCGGCAGACGGAAATTTTAAATCGGGGAGAGAAAGTGCAGCAGCAAACACTGCTTTGGAATGCGGATGAAAACCGGATTGAGCCGATGCGCACTAAAGAGGAATCGGACGATTATCGCTATTTCCCGGACCCGGATCTGGTGCCACTCTATGTGACTTCCGACCGTGTAGCTCAATTGCAAAAAGAGCTCCCTGAGCTTGCAGTAGAAAAAAAGCGGCGCTTCATGAAAGAATTTGAATTACCTGCCTATGATGCTGAGGTTCTCACTGCTTCGAAAAATCTGGCCGGGTTCTTTGAGGAAACGGTGGCGCTGCACGCCAATGCCAAAGCGGTCAGCAATTTTGTTATGGGCGAAGTGAACCGGTATCTGAGTGAAAATAAAAAGGGTATCGAAAAAACAGCGCTGACCCCGGAAAAACTGGCGCAGTTACTTGATTTGATAGAATCCGGCGCAATTAATCTGAAAACCGCCAAATTAATTTTCCCCGATATTGTGCGCTCAGACCGGTCGCCGGAAAAAATAGTTAAGCAACGGGGATTGGCGCAGGTAAGCGATGAATCGGAATTGCGACAGATCGTGCAGGAAGTGGTGCGGAACAATCCCAATGAGACGGCAAAATACCTGGCCGGTAAAATCAAAGTAATGGGATTTTTAGTTGGCCGGGTGATGCGTGCGACCAGAGGGAAGGGGAATCCCAAAATGGTGAATCAATTGTTGCTGGAAGAGTTGAATAAACGAAAGCACGATTGAAAATTAAAATACCGGTTGAAGAATTTCCGGAAATTTAAATCATAACTTAAGACCGAAAATTGCAAACAATTCTAACAATTGAATAAAAAGAAAGAATCAGTAAATAGTGTCTTAACGAAAAGTGGAAAACATGCATCTTGCTTGTTTTATAAACTGTTTAGTTTCCTGCTTTTCAATAAGAGTATAATTCAAACAAGATGTTTGATATACAATTTAGATACTTTTCGTTCAGCCGCTAAATAGAGACGGTTCGATAATGAGCGCAACAATTCTAGTAAACAATCTGACTAAAAGATTCAATGATCACACTGCGGTAGATCATATCTCCTTTGAAGTGCCGGCGGGGCAGATTTGCGGTTACTTGGGGCCAAACGGCGCCGGGAAAACAACCACTGTTAAAATGCTGACCGGTATGATCAAGCTAAATGACGGTAGCGCCGCCATTGCCGGATTTGATATTCACCGGAATCCGCTGGAGGTGAAAAAAACAATCGGCTATGTTCCTGAATCCGGTGCGCTTTATGAAAATCTGACGCCGTACGAATATCTGTTCATGATCGGCGCGTTGTATCATTTGACCGGCGAGCATTTGGAAAATAAAATTGACGAATTTCTGCGCATTTTTAAATTATCCGAAGTTAAAAATGATCGCATGAACAGCTTTTCCAAAGGGATGAAACAGAAGATAGTTATCAGCGCCGCTCTGCTGCATAATCCGGAAGTGATTTTTTTTGATGAACCGTTGAACGGACTGGATGCAAATTCCGCCTTTTTGCTGAAAGAACTGATCAGAAATTTAGCTGCACAGGGGAAAACCATCTTCTACTGCTCTCACATCCTTGAAGTGGTTGAAAAAATCTGCGACCGGGTTATCATCATCAACGACGGGAAAATTGCCGCGGACGGTTCTATAGATGAATTGCAGCATCTGACGCGGAAATCATCTCTGGAAGATATTTTCAGCCAGGTTACCCATTCCGAAGATATGGCGGAAATTGCCGAAGCCCTTTCCAAAGTAGTAACAAACTGAGTTCAAATATGTTAGAATCCATCTTCTCTGCAATGGGAGTCGATTATCTCCAGTTTCGCATTCTGTTGAAGAATCATATTAAACTGGATTTTCGCTCGCAGAAATTTAAAGGCACTACCCGGACAAATATGAAAAAATACAGTTTCATCATGTCCCTGATTTTTTATCTTCTTCCCAGCGTTATGATTGCCGGTTTGGGTGTGCAGAAATCGGATCTGTTCGGTTTCACTTTTATCACCATTTCGCTTTCCATGATTTTCATTGTGCTGTCGATCATCATCGAATTCAATGAAATTATCCTTAACCCTGAAGAGTCGGAAATCCTTACTTTTCGACCCATCAGCTCCCGGACTTACTTCTGGGTGAAAATGGCCAATCTGTTTTTTTATGTTACTCTGATCGGCTTTGCCCTGAATCTTCCGCCGGCATTTTTAGGATTGGTTTTCAAAGAGACCCGCTGGTATTTTCCCATCGTTTATCTTTTCGTCTGTTGGTTCGCTCAGATCGCTGCCGCTTCATTTGTGATCATCCTTTACTCTTTCTTAGTGCGTATTTTTAACCAGGAACGGTTAAAGGATATTTTGGCTTATGTCCAGGTTATCTTTACATTTATCATTTTTATCGGTTATCAGTTTCTGGTTCGTCTGACCGCGAAAATCGAGGGAACGATCGATCTTCGGGCAACCTGGAATTATTTTGCACCGCCCGCCTGGTACGGAAGTGTGGTAACGGCAATTTACAGCCCGGCGCCATTGGATTTTTCTCTGCTTGCAGGTTTAGCGGCCGCATTCACTTTGTTAACCCTTACTTTTGCGTTGCGGAACCTCTCTCTGGATTATGCTCAAACCGTTTATAAACTGACGGAAACTTCACGACAACGGGAGAAGGTTGCAAACACAACAGTGAAGCAAAAAAGGTTGTTTACCCGAATACAGTCTGTTTTTGTCAGTAATTCCGCTCAGCTTGTCGGGTATAATCTGGTGTCAAAATATCTGCGCCGCAGCCGCACTATGCGCACCCGCATCTTTCCCTCATTTGCCATGCCGTTGGTCATGATCGGACTTTTCATCATCGATGGTGAATTTAAGGATCCGTTTTTACCCGGAGCCGGGATTGGCACGTTCATGCCTCTCCTGTTTTTAATCTGGGTCGCTGTTTTCTTTTACCAGATTATCCCCACTTCTGATGATTGGAAAGCTTCCTGGACCTATTTTGTCGCTCCGGTTGAAGATTTTGCTCAAATTCAGTGGGGGAGTATGAAAGCGGTGGTGATCAAATATATCACACCCTACTTTGTCTTTGTTTCTCTGGTGTTGTCCGTGCTGATGCCGGTGCATCATGCACTGCTTATCTGTCTGTTCAACTATTTCTTTTTCATCAGCTATTATATTTTTATGACTTTTTTTCTGGAATATTTGCCTTTAAGCAAGAAGTACGAAAGAGGCCAGTCCAACACCAGGTTCATGTTAATGTTCATCCTGTTTCCGCTTTTTGCCATCGGCGGTTTTGGGGAATATTTTGTTTTTCAGAATCCGTGGTTTATTCCGGTTGGACTTTTAGCACTGATTCTGTTCGGCTGGCTGTCTGCGAAGTTTGCCGGAAAGCGTTTTGATGAAAGAATCCGCAGGCAGGAATTTCTATTTTAAACCTGATCGAGCGATTGTATAGCGATTCGCTGAATCGCCAACCGGATTTGCATTTAAAATGAAAATCCGGTTAGTAACAAAAACAAGCTCAAAAACAAGAGAATCGCTCAATCCAGGTTAAACTAAAACTGGAAGGAGAAAATAACAATGAAAATGAGGATGCTGTTTGTTCTGTTAACACTTTTTTATTTTTCAAATTCAGTTTATTCTCAGGATGACGTGATTGGTGACTGGAAAGGAGAATATCTTTCCGATTATGGCGATTCCGGCACCATCACGGCGGAAGTTATTGCACAAAAAGATGACGGTTATCTGGCGTTGATTCGCATCGATTATGGTCCAAAACTGGAATTGGCCGGGAAAAAAGCATCTGCCGGCGCTGTTTTTAGCGGTGAAATTTATGTGGGCGAAGATTTGGGCGGCAGCTATCAAATTAATGCTAAAATTTTGGACGGTGTATTTAAAGGAAAATTTTCCGGAGTACAAACCACCGGCACCATAAGTATGAAAAAAATTGTAAAAAAATCTCCCACACTAAATATGAAGCCGCCGGAAAATGCCATTGTTCTTTTTGATGGCTCGAACCTCAATGCATGGCGGCAAAAAAATGGAAAAGCGGCAATGTGGAAAATCCTGCCGGACGGCGCGATGGAAGTAACCAAACAGGATATTGTCACGCAGAAAAAATTCAGTGATTTCAAATTGCACCTCGAATTTAAAACACCGTTGAAACCGGAAGCGACCGGGCAGGCGCGCGGCAATAGCGGCGTTTATCTGCTGGAACGGTATGAACTGCAAATATTGGATAGTTATGGACTTACGCCGCAGAATAATGACTGCGGCGCAATTTACAAGGTAGCGGCGCCGCTGCGCAATGCGTGCTATCCCCCTTTGCGATGGCAAACATACGATATCACTATTCACGCCCCGCGGTTCGACAAATCCGGTAAAAAAATAAGTAACGCTGAAGTTACCGTGGAACAAAACGGCATTTTGATTCAGGATAAAACTGAAATTCCTCATCCAACCGGAAGCCGGTTTTCCAAAAACGAAGTGAAGGAAGGCGGAATTCTGCTGCAGGATCACCATAATCCGGTTCAATTCAGAAATATCTGGATTTTGCCATTGTAAACTTTGACAGGTTTGGTTCAACCTAAACCGGGCGCTTCTTCTGTCATTCAGCCTGCAGCGGGCAGGCTGAATGACATTTCACTTATCAGGTGATAGTCTGAGGTTCATAATCGCTCAATTAAGGTTTTAAAGATCTTATTCCTTGTAAAGGAAGGCCGTTCAAATCAAGAATGTAACGATTTCGGGTAGATTGAAAGACCCTCCCCCGTACCCCCCTCAGGGAGGGACTATCGGCTCCCCCCTGAGGGAGTTACGGAGGGGTGTAAAAAAACTGCCGGTATTTTCGTATCCTGAATAGGTACTTCAGAATTTATAAATCACCCGGGAGAAATAAATGTCGTTGGAAAGATTGGCAAAAGTCAACTCGTTTTTGGTGATGGATGTGATGGAGAAGGCTCACGAAATGGAGCGGGCCGGTAAAAATATTATCCATTTGGAAATCGGCGAGCCGGATTTTGCCACCCCGGTAAAGGTGAGTGAGGCCGGCATGGAAGCCATCCGCCGGGGGAAAACTCATTATACGCACAGCCTGGGTATCCCGTCGCTGCGGCAGGCGGTCTGTTCCTGGTATGGACAAAAATATCACGTCTCAGTTGATCCTGATCGGGTGGTCATCACCATGGGTACTTCGCCGGGGCTACTCCTAATTCTTTCCGTACTGGCAAATGTTGGCGATGAAGTAATTTTGTCCAATCCCGGTTACGCCTGCTATCCTAATTTTATTCGTTACCTGCAGGCAGAACCCGTGTTTATCGATGTACATGAAGAAACCGGTTTCCAATATCAGATTGAAGATGTGAAACGAAAAATATCCTCTCGAACAAGAGCAATCATGATCAATTCGCCGTCCAATCCCACCGGGAATCTGCTCTCTGCATCTATCATTGCCGACATCGCCGGGCTGGGGCTGCCGGTTATCTCCGATGAAATTTATCATGGCCTGGTTTACCGGGGACGCGCCCATTCCATGTTGGAATACACAAATAACGCCTTCATTTTAAACGGTTTTTCTAAATTATTCGCCATGACGGGCTGGCGGTTGGGTTATCTTATTGTTCCGCCCGAATATGTGCGAACCATCCAGAAACTGCAGCAAAATTTTTTCATCTCTCCGGCAGATTTTGTTCAACATGCGGGTGTAGCTGCTCTGACGGAAGAACACCCGGAATTAGATCAAATGCGGCGGATGTATGATCAACGCAGACAGGAAATGATTCGCCTGCTGCGGGAGATTGGACTTGGCGTAAAGGTGGAACCGACCGGGGCCTTTTATGTTTTTGCCAATGCCAGGAAATATTGCACCGATTCACTACAATTTGCTTTCGATATTTTGCAACAGGCGAAAGTTGCCGCTGCCCCGGGAATCGATTTCGGCAGCAATGGCGAAGGATATCTCCGCTTTTCCTATGCCAGCTCGCTGGAGAATATTCGGGAGGGGATGCGCAGATTGCAAAGGTTTTTGGATAGAACTTAGGATAACTATTAATATCCGTCACGGAATTAAATTTACGGTGAAAAAATGAAAATCAGATATCTTATCGCAACCCTGCAAATATTCATTGTCGGTCAAACCATTGCCACGGCAGATGTTGTGGAATATATCGGCGATGCTGAGAATCAAATTACCGTTGTTTTTCTGAAGGGCAGCCCTTATGAAATGGGTTTCATCCACGGCAGTTTGTTGAAACCGCAGGTGAGGGCTCTTTATAATTCGGTGCTGACGGCGGCGGCAAAATATGCCAATCTCTTCATTTTGGATGCAGCATATCAGCAAATGGAGCCTTTTATTCCGCAAGCTTACAAGGACGAAATGCAGGGTCTGGCCGACGGTGCAGGAGTAGATGTAATAACGGTACATCGAATGCATGCCATCCCGGATGTGAGTGAAATGGATTGTACTTTTTTTGCCGCCTGGGGAAGCGCAACGGTTGACGGTAATCTGTATCAAATTCGCGCGCTCGATTATGCCAAGGATTTGCATCTGCAGGAACACCCGGCGATTTTTGTCTGCGAACCGGACAGCGGCAACCGGTTTGTAAATATCGGCTGGCTTGGCTTTATCGGCGTGGTCAGCGGCATGAATTATGAAGGAATAACCGTCAGTGAAATCGGCGAAAGTTTCGACAAAGCCAACCAGACCATGGCCGGCGAACCGATGCCGTTCGTCCTGCGGGATGTTTTACAGTACGGCACCGGTCTTGACCAGGCGGTGAATATCATCCGCACTGCAAAAAGAACCAGCTCTTTCCTCTATTGTGCGGGCGATGCCAAAATTCCCGAAGCAAAGTCGTTTAAGACCGGAGCAAGTTATTTTGAAGTTTTTTCGGACAGCACCGGTCCCAACCCGTTTTTAAGGGATGTGGTTTACTTTTCCATGGGTGTGTCCAGCTCCTGGAACGCCAAAGTATTCAACTATTTGAATCCCCGCCACGGCGGCATTTCTGCGGAAACAGGTGTGAATTTGATGCGGGATTTGGGAACGGGCGATTTGCACTCGGTGGTTTACGATCCGGCCCATCAAAAAATTTGGGTTGCCAATGCCGGTATCGATGAAACCGATGCTTTCCGGAGATCGTTTGTGGAATTCGATTTGACACGGGCGGATACTGTTTTTGCCGGTTATTCCGTTTCGAGTGTGCATCGGAAAAGTGATCGGATAGCGAAAAAGTATTTTCTTTCTCAAAACTATCCCAATCCTTTTAATCCTGCAACACAAATCGATTTTCAAATATCGGCGCCCTCAGCCAATTCACGTACCGAACTGTCCGTGTTTGATCTGTCCGGGCGAAAAACAGCAACGTTAGCGCAGGGTATTTTAACGCCGGGCGTTTATCATTACACCTGGAATGGCTGCGACCAATCAGGTCAGCCGGTCGCTTCCGGTTTATATTTTTACCGATTGGAATCAGGCGCATTCACACAGGTTCGGCGAATGGTTTTGATCCGGTAAGGGCTGTTGGCGGAAGATTCCGGAATAAATTCGTTGGCCTGACAAAAATGTTGCTATTGTTTGAATTTCACTGCGCACTTGTAAGATAGATAATGTAATTTGCAGAACCTGGTGATCGATAGCTTATCGTAAGAAAATAAACCTTCCGGGTTTTCAAAACCTGGAAGGTTTCAAAGGATTGGAAAGTTTTGCCAAAAGTCGCTACCCGCGTGCTTTTGCCGTCATCTCATTAAAAACAGCCAACTGTTCTTTCATGGCTGCAACGCGGTCTGCCGGTTTAGTGCGGGCTTCCAGGAGAATCCAGCCTTTGTAATTCATGCCGGCAAACAGATCGAACAGTTTCTGATAGGGGTACTCGCCGATATTCAGTTCTCTGACATGAACCGTGTCGCCAAAGCGATCTTTTACCATGTTAAAGTTGGCTTCCAGTCCCGGCGGCAGCAGGTCTTCATCATTGGAATTCCAGCAAATTCTCACGTTCGGTTCGGTGACGTGATCAAAAATGGCTTTCATGACCGGCAGCTTTTGCGTACCGTGTCCATGAACTTCCACACGGATTTTTTGTCCGTAATCAGCGGCAAATTTGCCTACTTCATTCAGTGACCGGCCGATCTGCTCGATGGTCTTTTCGTGCGGCACATCATCCAAAAGCCGGTTCGGTTTCACTTTTACACCGGACGCGCCGATATCGTGACTTAGTTTGATCAGGGCAAACGTGCCTTCGATGTTTTTACGCAATACTTCCGGATCCGGCGAGTGGAATTCCTGGTTGGAACCGTAGCCGATACATTCCACCGGACTATCCGCAAAACGTTGTTTCACATCTTTTCTTTGCTGCGCATTGAGCGACGGTTCCACACCGTGCGCATGCTGCGTTCTCAGTTCCACACCAAAATAACCGGCGGTTCCACAATTTTTAATTAGTGTTGGTAAATCCCAGTCTTTTCCCCATTGATAAGTAACCAGTCCCATTTTGATCTTTTGTACCGGTTTTGCACAATTTATAATCGAACCGAGCGCTATCAGGCTCAAACTCGTCGATGAGCTTTTGATGAGAAAATCACGGCGGGATAAATTGTTTTTGTTGTCAAACATCGTTATTCCTTTCCGAATGGAGTGATTGTTTCATGTCTAACTTCTTGCTTATTTGATGTGAAATGGACAAATTCAACCTGAATTGAGCGATTGTAGGTCGATTCAGCGAATCGCCAGCCGTATTTGTATTAAAAATGAAAATCCGTTTAGTAACAAAAACAAGGTCAAAAACAAGAGAATCGCTCAATTCAGGTTCAATATAAAATTCACATTGAATAAAGCAAGTATTTAATGAGAATGAGGCTTTTACTTACACCCCGGAGTCTAATAGACCCCGGGGTGTAAGTTTTATAAAGACAATTGGTACCCCGACTTTTATGATGATTTATCAGGGACAAAATATCTTGGTTACGCCACTTCACATGTTGGTTCCATTGAATCCGGTTGTCCGGAAAGACAGCAGCGGAGTTGTTGTCCTCGGTTGTTCTGCCGGCGGTGCGCAGATCCGCTACACGCCGGACGGCAGCTTGCCCTCATTTTCATCGCCTGTTTATGAGAAGCCGATTCTTATGACCGGAACAACTCCTCTCTTGATGCAGGCTTACCATGCCGGGATGACGCCGGGCAACATTGTTTCCGCAAAGGTTGGCACTGATCTTCATTAAGGTGTTTTCGTCCTGAGTCATCCCGCAGCAATTTTGCCGGTTTTATATTAACACTGCCGGATGCGCTGATCAATCCGACTAAAAAAATAGCCCGGGGCAATTCGAACAACATCGTTTTACTTTACAACATCATTCCCACCATCCTGAATGAGCGAATCGCTTCCGGATGGCTATTTGATTTTTTATACAACGTTTGCTGCAGCGGTCTCGAGCTTGACCGGAAAAAAATCGAGTTTCTTGAAAGTTCAGACCTCGATAAATTTGATAAATATTAGGTAGAACAACCGGACAAAAATCATCATGAATTTGCACTATATATTGCGTAAGTACTTGTTTTTTAGTTTAAAGTCAAACATGCAGTGTTCAATTATTCATGGATTTTCTCACAATCGACTAGTAAACAAGAACTTAATGAACAATAAAACACCTGATTTAACGAGGTCTGAAGTTACTAAAAATCCAAGTATTCCTGTGAAAAATCAGAAGATAACCTTGTAAATTGAAAGGAGTGTTTGCAATATACAAGGTTAAATGCTTGATTCCCGGTTTTTTATTTCTTATTTTTATGCTGCGTGTATTACCGCTGTTTTTCATCAATATGAAGAGGCGATTGGTAAAATCCCCGAAAATTTATTTGCGTGATTCCGGAATTCTGCACGATTTTTTGGATATCCGTAATATGGATGATTTATCTGGCCACCCGGTCTATAGTGCGTCCCGGGAAGGAATGGTCATAGAAAATATTTTACAAAAAATGTCGGACCGGACGGCAGCCGGAGCGGAATTGGATTTGGTTCTTGAAAAAGGGAGAAAACGGATTGGTGTGGAATGTAAAGCATCTCTGACACAGCAAGTCACTCGTGGTTTCCGGAATGTCGTTGATGATCTGGAATTGGAAGAAGTCTATATTATCTCTCCTGTACGGCAATCTTACCCGGTTCAAGAAAAAGTTACGGTAAGTTCTTTGCATGAATTTTTGAAAAAATTAGATACTGTATAAAACCCTGTCATAATCTTTAGCGCGACAAATTTTCAGCAGAGAGTATCGGCCGGGTATCCTTTGTTTTTTGATTTGACCTGAATTGAGCGATTCTCTTGTTTTTGACCTTGTTTTTGTTACTAAACGGATTTTCATTTTTAATACAAATACGGCTGGCGATTCAGCGAATCGCCCTACAATCGCTCAATTCAGGTTTGAGTTGATTGGAATCGGTGCAACATCAAAACTTATGAGGTAATTACTATGAATCAAAAACCATTCTTTCATTCCATAAATATCCTCTTTAGTTCTGGATATGCCGTCATTCATTTTATTTTGTGCCACTTTTTGGTGCCATTGATTGCTTTGCCAATTTTATTTGGCGGAAACATGCGGGCGCAGACCGTACCGCAAGATTCCTATTCAGCCATGTACTGGCGGATGATAGGTCCTTTCCGTGCCGGCCGGGCTTTGGCAGCTTGCGGCATTCCGGGCAAGGCAAGCACTTTCTATTTCGGATCGGTGGACGGCGGTGTGTAGAAAACAGTAAATGCCGGACATACCTGGGAGCCCATATCCGACGGACAAATCAATCCGTCCATCGGTGCGTTGGCAATTTCTCCGGCCAATGATAAAATAATCTATGTGGGCACGGGCGAATCTGACATGCGTTCTGATATTACCTACGGCGACGGCATGTATAAATCCACAGACGGCGGTGAGCGCTGGATTCATATCGGATTGCAGGATACCCGTCACATCGGGAAAATTCTCATCGATCCACGCAACCCGGACCTGGTGTTGGTTGCCGCCGTAGGGCATGCTTACGGCGCAAATGAGGAACGGGGCGTCTTTCGCACAACCAACGGGGGAAAAACCTGGCAGAAAGTACTGTACAAAAACCCGGAAACCGGCGCCGTTGATCTTGCCTGGGATCCTCAAAATCCGCAAACGGTGTATGCAACCATGTGGCAGATGCGACGCTTACCCTGGGATCAATATCAGCCCGTGGAGGGAGATGGCAGCGGAATTTATAAGTCCGTTGATCAAGGTAAAACATGGACAGAGCTAATGGGGCATGGATTGCCGAATGGTCCGTTCGGCCGTATTGGCATAGCTGTGGCGCGGAGCAGCGGAGGCCAAACCCTTTTCGCACTCATCAGTGCGCAGAAAAACGGTTCGGGACTCTATCGCTCTGATGATGGCGGGGCATCCTGGCGGTTTCTTAATAATGACAGACGTATTTCATCCCGGATGTGGTATTTCGGCAGAGTATTTCTCGATCCCCGGAATGCAGATATCGTCTATGTGCCAAGCCAGGGGCTGCTGCGTTCAACCGATGGCGGGAAAAGTTTTACGGTGATCAAAAGCTCACCCGGCGGCGATGATTATCACTATCTCTGGATCGATCCGGTCAACAGCCATCGTATGATTGTGGCCAGTGACCAGGGCACCGTTTTGAGTCTTGATAATGGCCGCACCTGGAGCAGTTGGTACAATCAACCTACCGGTCAGTTTTATCACATCATCACTGATAATCAATTTCCGTATCGTGTTTATGGCGCCCAGCAGGATGCAGGTACTGTTTCCATTACAAGTCGCAGCGATTACGGCGAAATTACATTCCGGAATTGGTATTCCATTGGCGCCGGGGAGAGCGGGTATATTGCCCCCGATCCGCGGAATCCCGATATTGTCTTTGGCGGCGGCACCTACGGCAGCATTCGCCGGTTTGATCGGACCACCGGCCAATACCAGGTAATCTCACCCTGGCCGCTTCGTTCTTTTGGCCAACCGGTTGCCAAACAAAAATATCGCTTTAGTTGGACTTCCCCAATCGTTTTTGACCGCCATGATCCTGAAAGTCTTTACTTTGGCGCTCAGGTTTTGTTACGGACCCGGGATGGCGGGTTGCATTGGCAGGAGATCAGCCCGGATTTAACCGGCGCCCGGCCCGGCCAACAATCGGTTTCCGGTCCTTTAACCATCGCCAATGCTTCCGCGCGCGGCTGGGGTGTGATTTATACCATCGCTCCATCTCGTCGCCAACCGGGTTTAATTTGGATTGGCACGGACGATGGTCTGGTCCGGATTACAAAAGATGGAGGCTTGCACTGGCAAAATATTACACCGCCCGGATTGCAGCCCTGGAGCAAGATCAGCCTCATTGAAGATTCCCCATTCGATGCCGGGACTGCTTATGTTGCCGTAGACCGGCATCGTCTGGATGATTTTGTTCCGGTCATTTATCGAACCCGGGACTACGGGGCTCACTGGCGCCGCATCGATGAGGGGATTCCGGCGGGTTCTTATGTCCACGTAGTGCGGGCCGACCCGGTTCGAAAAGGATTACTGTACGCCGGCACGGAAACAGGCGTTTCCGTTTCAGTTGACGATGGGGAACACTGGCAATCATTGCAACTTAACCTGCCCGCGGTTGCCGTACGCGATCTTGCCATCCGGGATAATGACCTGATTGCCGGAACACATGGACGGGCATTCTGGATTCTCGATGACCTGACGCCGTTGCAGCAATTGAATGCGAAAGTTATTAAAGCGCCTGCCCACCTTTACCAACCGGAACGGGCTATTCGCATTCGTCACAGTGAGAATACGGATACACCTCTACCGCCGGAAATTCCACATGGTGATAATCCGCCGCGCGGTGCTGTAATCGATTATAATCTGAATTCACATACCGGCAGCGAAGTGACACTGGATATCCTAAATGACGGCGGCGCCTCGATACGGCACTTTTCCAGTGAGGATAAACCTCAAATGCCGGCCGGCCGGCTCTATTTTATGAAAGAGTGGTTGCCCCGCTTTGAACCGCTTACGACTCATGCTGGTCATAACCGGTTTGTGTGGGATTTGCATTATCCGCCGCCGCCAACAAAATTTGTCGGTTACAGCATGGCGGCTAATGCCGGGCGCGGAACGGTTATCCGGCCGCGGGGACCCCTTGTGTTACCTGGTAAATATAAAATAAGACTGACAGTTAACGGAAAAAACTATACTCAACCCATCGTAGTTGAAATGGACCCTCGCGTCCATGTAACCGCTACAGCATTGCAGAAACAATTACAATTAGCATTACAGATTTGGAATGCCATAGCTGAACAGAATGATATTGAGTTAGCGGTACAAAAAGTGCGAAAGAATTTAAAAAATCTCCAACAGAAATTTAAACTCAGTATGGAGATGAAAACAACAGTAAAGGCCCTGGATGGAAAAATTGAAAAGTTTAATTTGTTTTTAAATGACGGAGGATTGGCAAGTCTTGAAACTGCTGTAATGAGTGCAGACCGTGAGCCGGCGCAGCAAATGCAGGATGCTTTTAATTTGTTGAAGATGAAATTGTCGAAAACAAAACAACAATGGTTAGAAATCAGAAGCAAAGACATAAAAAAGCTCAATCGGCAATTGAAAAAAGACGGAATGAGCCAAATAAAAATATTTCCTTTGTCTCCCAAACTGTTGGATATCCCGGATATCAAAAAATAGGAGATAAAGGGTGAAAACAAGTTTTAAAATTTGTATCCTCTTGTTGGTTCTAACGGGCAGCTTGCAGGCAAAACCCAAATATGCCGTCGGCCTGTTTCATTTTAATCTGCAATATGTGGCGGGCGATTATCGGATCGAGAACCGCATCATCCGGGAATCGCTCTACCCGGTGCTGCAATTTTTTGAACGGCACCCAGCCTACAAAGCGGATATTGAAATCCAGGGATATGCTATCGAGGTTCTGGCGGAGGAGCATCCGGAAGTGTTGGCGCTTTTGAAAAAATTGGTGGAACAAGATCAGATCGAGCTGGTGATTGCCCATTATTCGGACCAGTTCTTCATCGCCTATCCTGCACTGGATTTACAGCGCTCCATCGAAATTTCCGATGGGATTCTGGCACGGTACGGATTGCGGCGCTCCCGGGTATTTTTTGGTCAGGAAATTCAATGGTCGCCGGCGCTGGCAACTGCTCTGCAGGGGAAATATGATGTGGTTGTAACCAGCGCCGATCCCCATGGTTATTATCGCGGCAATTCCGAACCGTTGGTGAATGTTCACTACGGCAAAGATTCCATTTTAGCCTGGATCGGCGGCGGTAGAAAAGAGTTGACAAATTTGGCCTGGACCTGGTCATTTTTGGACGATGGCGAAGTGTTTAACACCACCGATTATAACAGCAATTTTTACCGTGTACCGGAACAAGAAGAGAAAAATGTTGCCCGTTTCAAAAAACTGAAAAATGAAGGATTCCAATTTGTAACCATTGGTGGCCTGGTTGAGATACTGAAAAAAGATGCTGCCTATCAAATTCCCAATTATCCTTTTGTTCCGGAAGGTACCTGGAACATGCCCGTGGGCGGGCCGTTTCTGTGGATGGGCAAGCAGCGCAGCGGCGTTGAAACCGATGGGATTACCCGCTCTTTGTCCTATGAATTGAGAGGAAAGATATTGCTTGCGGAAAAACTGGTTGCCGCGGCGGAAAAAAGAGGGCAGGATGTTTCTGATCTTAAACGGATGTTGCTGAAGGCTTGGCGCCATCTGCTGCTTTCGGAAGTTTCCGATTCAAGCGGCTGGACCCCTCTGCCGGTGGAAGTACAATACACCGCCAATGAAGTTGCCGATGCCATGATGATCCTGCGGAAAATTTTTGATCGGCTTATGAAGATGTTAAAAATGACGGAAAGACCTGTACTGGTGGATACCCGTTCCGGGAAAATGACACTCATTGGCGAAAGCCAAAAAACCGACTTTCATGCTGCACATCTGCCCGTTTTTTTCTCTGTTCGTGCCGGAAAATATACGGTTGAAGTACGCCGGTTCAGGGACGATCTGTATCGCCTGGATATTCATTGCGCGCGACCGGCAGACGGCATCGTTGAAATTGCTTTTCAGACTGCGGCAAATCATTTGTTCTACTCTCCCGGATGTGGTGAAAACGGAATGGTAGACATCCCAATCGACCTGATGCACGATCCCATTCTTGCGTTAGCCAATGGGTTCATCAATCTGGGTAACGGTTTCAATCTGATCAAAGATTGTACTGTGGAGCATCTGGCGGCAACCTGGCGTGTGCAGGAGAGAAAGCTGATTTTCCGTGAAGAATTAAATGAAAAAAATCCCGGTATGCGCATGCGGTTTTATATTTTGGCAGGATCAGCCCAAAAAGGATTGACATTGGCAAATCGGTTGAATGTCTGGCCGGTCTATACAGTTAGGATTGTAAACGGAAAATTGAAAGCAACACGTTTTCTGCCGGAAATGCGGCGGAACTGAAATGGTTTTCTGACGGATATAAGGATGAAATTCTCTGTGACACGTTAGTTTTTACTAAAACCTGTGTTCTCTGCGCTCTATTCGTCTCGGCATTTCGGAGCGTCTGTTTTTTAACGCAGAGGCGCAGAGGACGCAGAGAAATTGAAAAAATTGAGTAACTGAAAATTGTTAGCAATTATAGTGTTACAATCTTCTGTAATTCTGAACAAACTGAAATATTACGAAATATTTAACGGAGAGGGAAAATGAAATCTCTAAAACTTATCTTAATCATGTTGCTTCCTCTGTTTGGTCTCAGCGGCAGCCTTTCGGGGCAGGAGGCAACGGTAAAAGAAACACAGATTGAATTAAAAACCTACCCTTTCTTCGATCCTAATCCCGTTGCCAATATAGGCAGAATTTATCCCTATTTCCGCTACGATGGCTATTCTCACCGGGGACGGGCGCAGAAATGGCGGGTAGTAATCCTGGAAAATCCTTACATCAAAGTTTTTATCATGCCGCAGATTGGCGGTAAGATTTGGGGCGCTATCGAGAAAGAGAGTGGGCAGGCGTTCATCTATTACAATCATGTGGTTAAATTTCGCGATATTGCTATGCGCGGACCATGGACTTCCGGCGGCATCGAGTCAAATTTCGGTGTCATCGGCCATGCGCCCACCTGTTCCACACCGGTCGATTATGTTCTGCGCACCAATGAAGACGGCAGCGTCAGTTGTATCATCGGCGCCATGGATTTGCCTTCGCGCACTATCTGGCGGGTAGATATCAGACTGCCCAAAGATAAGGCCTATTTTGAAACTGATGTGATCTGGCGCAATCCCACGCCGCTGCATCAATCCTATTATCATTGGATGAACGGCGCGGAGAAAGCGGCCGGGAATCTACAGTTTTTCTATCCCGGCCGGAATTTCATCGGTCACGGCGGCGGCGCCCATCCCTGGCCGCTGAATGCCGCAGGGCGGGATCTGTCCTGGTATGAAAACAACGATTTTGGCGGGCCGAAATCGTATCATGTATTGGGCCAGTACACGGAATATTTTGGCGGTTACTGGCATGACGATCGTTTCGGTTTTGGCAACTGGTCTCTTTACGGCGATAAACCGGGTAAAAAATTGTGGATTTGGGGATTGTCCCGGCAGGGGATGATTTGGGAGGATTTGCTAACCGACAGTGATGGGCAATACATAGAAATGCAGTCGGGCCGGCTTTTTAATCAGGCGGGATCTTCCAGCGGCAACACACCCTTCAAACACCGTTCTTTTTTCCCGAATGCCGCAGATTATTGGCGGGAAATCTGGTTTCCGGTAAAAGAGACAAAGGGAATTGCCGCAGCTTCTCCTTATGGCGCGCTGAATGTCGTGCACACAACTAGACAAATTAATATTTATTTCTGTCCGTTACAGAAAATCGATGATGAATTAGTTGTCACCAATGACGGCAGCGAAATTTATTCAAAAAAATTGCACCTGGAACCGTTGCAGGTTTTTCGTGATTCCATACTGATTGAACCGGTCGGACGCATCACTGCAAAGCTGGGCCGGAACAAAATCCGCTACGCTTCCACAGACAGACAGGATCAGGCGTTGCAACGCCCGTTGACCATGCCGGACAACTTCGACTGGGAAACGGTGCAGGGACTGGCCATCTCCGCCGCCGAAGCTGCCAAACAAAGGAACTACGACGCGGCGATAAAAAAATATGAAGCATGCCTGCGTAAAGACCCCAACTATCTGGATGCTCTTACCGGTTTGGCTGAAATCCACTACAACAGAATGGAGATGAAAAAAGCCTTGCGTTTTGCAAGCAGAGCGCTGTCTATTGATACGTACGACGGTGCGGCTAATTTTATCTACGGTTTGGTCAATCGACGCCTGGGCAGCATGGCCGATGCCAAAGATGGGTTCGGCCTGGCGGCGCAATCTTTTCCCTATAGCTCTGCCGCTTACACGCAATTGGCGGAAATATCCGCAGGGGAAGCATTCTGGGCCAGGGCGGCGATGTACGCCCGGCGGGCATTGTCCAACAACGCTCTGAACATGAACGCGCGGCAAATTTTGGCGGTCTGCCTGCGCAAAACGGATCAAAAGAAAGCAGCAGCCGCAGAGTTAACCGGACTTCTCAAGTCTGATCCGCTGAATCATTTTGCCCGTTTTGAAAAATATCTGCTCCAACCCGGTAACGATTCGAAAAACGATTTTCAATCCCTGATCCGCAATGAATTTCCCCATGAAACCTATCTGGAACTGACGTTAATCTATTACCGGTTGTGTTTATTTCCGGAGGCCGCCGCCGTACTGGCCCTGGCGCCGGAAAATCCGGTTGTTTTCTACTGGCGCGCATTTCTGGCCGATCAGCAAAATTTAAAGGAGAAAAGCCGGACATTTTTAAAACAGGCCGAAGCTCTTTCGCCGGAACTGATTTTTCCCTTCCGGCAGGAGACAAAACAGGCGCTGCAATGGGCGCTGCAAAAAAACGATCACTGGAAAACAAAATATTATCTTGCCCTTATCTATTGGCACAAAGGCAGACGAACGGAAGCGGAGAAACTTTTTTCCAAATGCGCCGAAGTTCCCGATTACGCGCCGTTTTATCTGACCCGCGCCGAATTTGAAGCGGAAAGAAATTTGTCCGCGGCGATTCGGGATTGTAAAACGGCCGTACAAATGGATCCATCAAATTGGCGTGCCTATGTGATGTTGTCTAATTTTTACAAACGAGGGGGAGATGATAAAAATTCATTTGCGGCGATTCAAACCATTTACCAAAAGTATCCCGATGATTTCCGGTTGGGTTTGCCCTACGCCGGCGCTCTTTTCGATGCTGGGAAATATGACGGCTGTCTCTCAGTATTGAAAAAAATCCGTGTTTTACCGTACGAAGGTTCCCGGGGCGGCCTGGCGATTTACCGGGAAGCTCATTTGATATCTGCGCTGCAATCGATGGAGAAGAAAAAGTTTCCGCAGGCGGTCATGCATGTGCAGATGGCGCTGCAGTGGCCGGAAAACCTGGGCGCCGGCCGGCCGTACCATGTGGATGAACGTTTGGAAGATTTTATCGAAATGCTGGCCTGGGAGGCGATGGGAGAGAAAGTGAAAATGACCGAATCATTGCGGAAGATAGAAAAACAAACGGAACAATTCCGGCATAATGCAAATGCCAACAGGTTAATCAGTGTGCTTGCCGCGGAAAAACAGAGCAGGCAGGATCAGGCAAAAGAAATATTTCGAAAATGGAAGGAACTGACCCCTGATGACCCTCTGGTCGTCTGGCTGGCTGCGTATTTTGCCGGGAATCGCCAAAAGATGCAAAAGCTGACGAAAAAAATGAGCGCTCGTTCCGATCTGAAAATTTATTCCCTGATGTTGAAAGTGATTGGATCCTGAGCGGATCGAATGAAAGTAAAATTGCTGATGCCTTGAAACGCCTGGACAGGAGTTGAACTCTTGTGCTCAAGTCTTTTGGCAATCTATTTTGAGAGATTTTAATATGCCGAGATTTAGTTTACTTGTAATGCTGTTAACTGCCTTTTCTTCTACTTCATTTGCACAGAAAAGTTGGATCAGAATTAACCGGATGGGCTATTCTCCGGAGTCTGTCAAAGTAGCCGTATTAGGAAGCAAAGAGGAACTTTCCACAAAATCCTTTGAACTTGTTGATATTCTTACCGGTAAAACCGTTTTTCACAGCCGGAATATTCAAATCTATGGCGCTTATGCCTGTTTCAGGGAAATTTTCCGCCTTAATTTTTCTGATTTCAAAGAGAAAGGCACATTCTTCATTCGTGCCGGCCGCATTTTCTCGCCTCGTTTTAAAATTCAAAATGACGTTTACCAAGGCGGGGCAGATTTTCTTTTAAAATATATTCGTCAGCAGAGATGCGGCTATAATCCGTTTTTGAAAGATTCCTGTCATACCCATGACGGTTTTATTGTTGATCAGCCAAAACTCGATTCAACGCATATCGATGTCACAGGCGGCTGGCATGATGCATCGGATTATTTAAAATATGTGACAACTTCTGCAAATGCGATCTATCAAATGTTGTTTGCATATCAGGAAAACTCCACGGTGTTCTCTGATGAATATGATAAAAACGGTGATCCCGGAGCCAACGGCATTCCGGATATTCTGGACGAAGCAAAGTGGGGCCTGGATTGGCTTGATAAAATGAACCCTGGGTATGGGAATATGTACAATCAGGTTGCCGATGACCGGGATCATACTAAATTTACGCTACCCGCGCTCGATACGGTTAGTTATGGAAAGGGAAGGGAGCGTCCGGTTTATTTTGCTACCGGAAAACCGCAAGGTTTAGGCAAGTATAAAAATCGCACGACCGGCGTTTCTTCAACTGCCGCAAAGTTTGCCTCTGCTTTTGCTCTCGGCTCTCAATTGCTTAAAGAATATTATCCTGAATTCTGTACGAAAATAGCCGGCAAAGCTTCTGAGGCTTTTAAATATGCCAAAACCGATCTTGGCGTCTGTCAGACGGCCAGCAACCGCGCTCCCTATTTTTACGAAGAAGATAACTATGCAGACGATATGGAGCTTGCGGCAGCACAATTATTCCTGCATTCGAAAAATATTAAATTTTTGTCCGAAGCAACATATTGGGGGGAACTGGAGCCGGTGACGCCCTGGATGTCGGCAAATGCAGCCCGGCATTACCAGTGGTATCCGTTTGTGAATTTAGGGCATTACTTAATTGCGCTAAACTCAGACAGTTTGACTAGAGAAAAATTTACCGGTTTTCTGAAAAAAGGAATCGAAGATATCCAAAGACGTGGGAAAAACAATGGATTTTATATGGGGATTCCCTTTATTTGGTGTTCCAATAATTTGGTTGTTGCAGCATTAACTCAAATCAGTTTATATCATCAGCTCACCGGTGATAAGCAATTTGATGAAATGGAAGCAGCTCTCTGCGATTGGCTTTTTGGCTGCAACCCCTGGGGAACAAGTATGATCGTCGGTTATCCGGAAAACGGTGATACTCCCGCTGATCCCCACTCGGCTTTATCGGCAGCTTTTCATTTAAAAATTGACGGCGGTTTGGTAGATGGACCCGTTTATACTTCTATTTTCAAACGTTTGAAGGGGTTAAAAATTGTACACGACGATGAGTATGCTGAATTTCAATCCGATCTTTGTGTGTATCATGACGATTATGGCGACTATTCCACAAACGAACCGACAATGGACGGTACCGCAAGCTTGACTTATTATTTATCATACATGGAAAAAAACGAACAAACTAATCCATTCCCGGGATACATGCTAAGTTATGGCGGAATTATACGGGGTGACACAATATCGAAAGAGATTCACCTTGTTTTTACCGGCGATGAGTATAGTGACGGCGGTAAGTACATTAGAAAAATCTTGAAAAAATACAACATCTCAGCGCATTTCTTTTTTACCGGCAATTTCTACCGCAACCGTTTCAAGAAAAAACTGATCGAGAACTTAAAAAAAGACGGACATTATCTCGGCGCCCATTCCGATAAACATTTGCTTTATGCATCCTGGCAAAATCGTGATTCGTTGCTTGTCACCAAAGAAGAATTCATTAAGGATTTGCGTAACAATTACAAAGAAATGGCCGGGTTTGGCATTACCAAAAAGGATGCCCGATTGTTTTTACCGTCGTATGAGTGGTACAATGAGACGATTAGCGCCTGGGTTAAAGAATTGGGATTAATCCTGATAAATTTTACTCCCGGAACACGTTCAAATGCGGATTACACGACTCCGGATATGGAGAAAAAATATGTAAGCAGTAAAGAAATATTTCACAGCATCCTGAACTATGAAAAAGACTCGGATACAGGGTTGAATGGTTTCATTTTGCTGTTACATATTGGCACGCATCCGGATCGTACGGATAAGTTCTATTACAAGCTGGATGAGCTGTTAACTGAACTTCTTAAAAGAGGCTACCGTTTTACTGCTATTTTATAATTATTTTCAGGCTCTGATTGTATAAAACCGATTCCACAACAAAAACAGGAGAGCACCAAGAGAACCGCCTGATTCTGATACGATAATCTTGTAATTGACTCAAGTTTCGCAGTTGGTTAACCAGTTTAAAAATATGGGAAATAAGCTTGCATAAAGGTAACTATTCAGGTATGCTTTATACATTAACAACAATCACGTTTCGATTCCGCTCAGCATAGTTTTTCCAGCCGGAATGAGCGGAGACAAAGGCTTTTCTCAGATAAGGAAACCAGCATACCTGAATAGTTACAATATTTTTATACAAACATGTCATTTCCTGCCCAATAGGGTACTGCAGAATGGAAAACAAAAGTATAAAATTGTCATTCCCTGCCCGAGCAGGCGGGCGAATCCCGTTTTTTGGGTGAGGAATCTCTTGCCGGCTTCATAATACATAAGCATAAGATTCCTCTTTTTTACTATTACCAGGATAAAAAAATGAAAACCATCTCAACTCTCATTATTATTCTACTGATCGGTTTGTCCGATCTCTTAGCTCAAAATGGTAATTTACTGGATCCCTTCAACGGCGATTTTGAAGATGGCCTGGATCGGTGGCGCTTTTTTGAAGTGCCGGCCAATATCGGCAGTCGGGCGGAAGTAGTGACATCGGATGCGGCGCAGGGCGGTAAAGCCGTAAAAATTGTCTTTGTGCCGGATGATGGCTCTGTGGCTGACCGGGGATTTGATAATTTTGATACCAATGTGCCGGTGATCGGTGGAGAGAACTATACGGCTTCCGTCCAGGCAAAAGCTTCCGGTGGAGCAAATCTTCACCTGTGGATGACGCTGGGTTATTTTGATCACGACCGGAATGTGATTGATGAAATTTCAACCGGATTCCCGTTGTCCGGCTCTTATCAGACCTTCAGCCTGCAAAGAGAAGCGCCTGCTGCGGCTGCGATTTGCTGGATTGCCTTCCGACTTTTTGATGGGAATAACAACCGGATTGGCGGTACACTCTTTTTGGATGACGCCCGGATTACAGGCAAACGGCCGGCGCAGATTGTTCTCGTGCCAAGAGTGATGGCAACCCGCTTGCCATCGGATGATGTGCCCATCGCAAGCATCGATATTACGGAAGCGCCTTTTGGGGCAAAATCCGACGGCTCGGCAGATGCCGCGACTGCCCTGCAAACCGCCATCGATTTTGCCGCGGCATCCGGCGGGGCGGTCATTTTTATTCCGGCCGGCAGATACCGTTTTGACGGCGGTTTGCTGCTGCGTGAAAAAGTGATCCTGCGCGGCGACTGGCAAAATCCGGCCGCCGGCAGCAGCGAAAAGGGTACCGTCCTGATGCCTTACGGAGGTCAGGGAGACGCTTCCGGCCAGCCGTTTATCCGCATGGAACGGGGCAGCGGCATTAAAAACATGACGATTTGGTACCCGAATCAGCGTGCATCCTCTGTTTCTCCCTATCCCTGGACTATTCAGTGCAATCCCCCTACAGCCGCCGGGCCCGGCGACAACACATCTATCATCAATGTTACGTTGGTCAATCCGTATCAGGCCATAAAAGTGGGACCGGATTGGAATGAACTGCACTATATTCGCAACGTGTACGGTGCGCCGTTAAAAACCGGCATCTGGGTGTCGCAAACTACCGACATCGGCCGCATTATGAATGTGCATTTTGCCGCAAAATATTGGAGTCAATCGGGACTGGAAAATTCGCCGGCTGAAGCGCAAATCACCGCCTGGCTGCAACAGAATGCCGAAGGAATTGTCATGGGGCGTTCCGATTGGGAATATATGTATGATGTCTCTTTAACCGGTTACAAAGTGGGTGTCCACATTTTCAAATACAGCGACATGGGGCCTAACGGCGTAATTTACGGCCTGCATACGGAAAAAGGCGAGACCGGCATTCAATTTGATAATGTGAACGGCATCGGTTTTTCTGTTACCGGATCGGTGATCAATGCTTCCGCAGGTGATCAACCGGTCTGTGTCGCCGTCGGTGACGAGTTTGAATCGGTTGTACAGTTTAACAGTTGCACATTTGGCGGGAGTCCGAAGAATAATATTCTTTTTTCTGCCAATTCCACCGGTATGCTCACATTTCAGAACTGCCGCTTCGAAGATTGGGGATACCCGGCCGGCGGGGCAGCCATAGAATCGAATGCCGGTTCGCTGGCAGTTTTGGCTTGTGATTTTGTACAGGATAAGCTCCATGTGCGGCTTGGCAATAAGGTGAAAAGCGTCCGGATTCTGGATAGTCAATTTCCCGATTCCATCAAATTGGAAAACAAAAGCAGGGGTGAAGTTCTGGTAGCGCCGGAATCACTGGATCTTCCCAGGCTTACGGCGCCGGCTCATCCATTTGCCGCGGAGCCGCGTCCGGCAACAAATGATCTGTTTGTCGCACAGGATTTTGGCGCCGTTGGTGATGGGCGGACCGATGACACGGAGGCCTTTCAGAATGCGCTGAATGCCGCCGGGCAAAACGGCGGCGGTACGATGTATGTCCCGGGTGGCTGGTACCGGATTGCCGCGCATCTGTCTGTTCCCGCCGGCGTGGAACTGCGGGGAATCTGGGATGTGCCTCATCACACCATCTCCCGGGGAACGGTTTTATTAGCGTATGAAGGGAAGGGCAACGCCGGGGCGGCGCCCTTCATTTCGCTGCAACCCGGTTCCGGTGTGCGCGGCCTGACGGTTTGGTACCCGGAGCAAAATTCTGCGGATATTCAGGCGTTTCCCTGGTCAATTCAGGCACAAGGTGCAAACTGCTGGATAAAAGATGTGACGCTGGGGAATCCTTATCTGGGTGTGGATTTGGCTTCTTTTCCGTGTTCCAATCACTATGTAAGTTATCTGGCCGGCTCGCCGCTCAAAACGGGAATTTATGTGAGCAACAATCCCGGCCAGGGATGGGTGGAGAATGTCCAGTTCAATCCTCATTACTGGCTGCGCAGTTCCGGTTATCCCAAAATGAGCGAGCCGGATTTCAACCAGGTTATTTCATTTCAACAACGGGAATTGACTGCGTTTCGATTTGGCGTCTGTCAGATGGAGCATGTTTTGGGCACTTTCGTTTATGCGGCCAATGAAGGACTTTATTTCAGCAATGATGGCGGCGAATGCCATGCCGATGTGTTTCTCCACGGCACCGACGCCGGCAGTTACGGTGTGCGCTTCGGGTGTGACAGCGGTTCGGAATTGAATCTGGTCAATACGCAATTGGTAACGCTGGGCGCCAATATTAGAGGAATTATTACCACGGACGAAGGGTTCAGCGGAAAAGCAGCCATTTTCAACACACTCACATGGGGGGACAACAACAGCCTTACCGCAGATATCCGGGGCAGCGGCGATGTAACCATCCAGCAACTGCACACCGGGAATCATCATTTTGAAATCAACGGCGGCGTAAACCGGCTGCAAAATATCGTCATTTCCCAAAAGTTTGACCCTCAGTACCGGATCGGTTCAAACGTAAAAAGAGTGGACCTGTTTGGCAACTATGCCGCCGACGGCTTCAAAATGAAAAATGAAGCCGGCGGCAAAGTAGAAGCCGATTACAATTTTAAACAAGGAAGTCAGGGGATCAAACTGAAAACCGGTTGGGAGGAGGGAGAAAAACAGAGCGATTGGGAAAACACCCTTTACAGTTTAAAAAATATTGAACCGTTTCCCGGCGAGGCCGCACCTAAATGTGCGGTGCAATCGCTTGACAGCGCCCATACCGGTAAGACCGCTCTGTTTGTTTCCGGCCGGGACAATAGCGCTGTAGAGTCGTACGTGTATTTCAAAGTGATCAGCTACCGGATTCCGGTTTTCGGCAGCACACTGCTGCAATATTGGTTGAACCCCGGCGATGAACCGGGCAGAAATATTCATTTTGATATTCTTTTTACCGACGGTTCCCGCCTAACCGATTTCCAACCGGTAGCAGACGATTCCTTACCGCTTATTTCTCCCCGCGGTAAAATTGGCCGTTGGAGTGAAGTAACGGTTCGGATGGGAAAATATGCGCAAGGAAAAACCACGCAAACAATTTTGGTAGGATATAATTATGGAGTGGGTCAGGGCAATTTCAGCGCTTATCTGGATGATGTCAGCATTTTTACTCCGGAAAACTTGCCGACTCCGTGGCAGGAAAGTGATGTGGGAGCAGTTCAGCCGGAAGGATACACCATTTTTGATGAAGGGAAATTTCGCGTAAAAGGCGGTGGTTTGGGACTCTAGTTCATAGGCGACAAGTTCCACTATGTTTATCAGAATGTGCGGGGGGATGTGAGTGTTACGGCCAAACTTGAGGATTGGGATGAGCTTGCCGGTAGTTCCTTTACAGGGATTATGATGCGCGCTTCGGATGCCGGCAAAGCCGCTTTTTACAGCCTGGTGATTTCGCCCCGGTATGGCATCTACACCAAATGGCGTTTGCCGGCAACCATGCAGGTTAAATCGGTTGGCCACCGGGGAATTGCATATAAACCGCCGCTTTGGTTCAGATTGATGAGAAAGGGAGGCCTGTTTTCCAGTTACTTTTCAGCGGACGGAATTCAATGGGGAACAGCGATAGCAGAAATTTCCATGTCGCTGGATTCTTCACTGATGGCGGGTATGGCAGTGGCTTCCGGTTCCAATAGTGAATTGATGAACGCGGTTTTCTCCCATGTGCAAATTTCCGATGATGTTGAAACTTCTGTTGATACGATCGCAAATTGGCATCTGCCCGAAAGTTTCAGGATTTATCAAAATTATCCCAATCCTTTCAATTCCGAAACCCTGATTTCTTATGATTTGCCCGGAACGGGCCCGGTCAGAATTGTTGTTTTCAATCTCATGGGACAGAAAATCAGAACTCTGATTGATAAAGTACAACCGGGTGGTTCCTATCGCATCCGGTGGGACGGAAAGAATGATCAGGATGCCTCCCTCACCAGCGGCCTCTATTATTGCCAGGCTCAATTTAATCGGCAAAAGATGATAAGAAAGATACTGTTTCTGCAGTGAGTAGTAGAGAACTAAACCTTTCAGGTTTTGGTGGTTGGGAAGGTTTTGGTTGAATTGGAAGGCGATGATAAATTTGGCTTTTTTTTATATCTGAATGTTGTAATTTATCTACATCAAACTCACTCAATTTCTCGTTTTCATAGGTATATCCCGTAAATGAAGGAAAATGTGATGGAGCGCCGTAAATTTCTAAAATCCACAGGCATGGCCCTGGCCTCTTCAGCGCTGTTCGGCGGTTTTTTTGGTTTGTCCTGCTCGGTTCAAACCAAAAGGCCCAATATTATTTTCCTGCTCACAGATGACCAGCGTTGGGATGCGCTGGGTTGCGTCGGCAATCCCATTATTCAAACGCCTAATATGGATTTTTTAGCCGGGCAGGGAACCCGCTTTGCCCATGCCTTTGTAACTACACCAATCTGCGCCGCCAGTCGTGCCAGCCTCTTCACCGGACTTTATGAGCATACACACGGTTATACGTTTACCAAACCGCCGATAGGGATGGAACTTATTCACAACAGTTATCCCTACCTGTTAAGAAAGGCCGGATACCATACTGGTTTTGTGGGCAAATTCGGTGTATCTGTAGAGAAGGGGGCGGAAAAAGAGATGTTTGATGAATTCTATCCCAGTCATTATCCGTATTTTAAGGAAGTAGCGGGAAAAAGAAAACACCTGACCGATATCAACATGGATCGGGCTATTTCTTTCATTCGCAACCGTCCCCAATCGCAGTCTTTCTGTTTGTCTGTTAGTACCTGGGCGCCTCATGCCGATGATGGTGCGAAAGAACAATATTTCTGGCCTGCCGCATGCGATGACCTTTATAAAGATGTTACCATTCCCAAACCGGCGCTGTCCGATCCGGCATTTTTTACCGCACGGCCGGATTTTATCAAAAATTCACTAAACCGGAAACGCTGGTTCTGGCGTTTCGATACACCGGAAAAATATCAGAAAATGGTTAAAGGTTACTATCGCATGATCAGCGGTGTGGATATGGCGCCGGGCAGATTATTGATTGAATTGAAAAAGCAAAAGTTAGATCAAAACACCATCATTATTTTGATGGGTGATAACGGCTATTTTCTTGGTGAAAGGGGATTTGCCGGGAAGTGGACCATGCATGATCTGAGTATTCGTGTTCCCATGATCATTTATGATCCGCGCCGACCTGATAAAAATCGCGGGCAGGTAATAGAAAAAATGGTGGTGAATATTGATCTGACGCCAACGATTCTGGAATATGCCGGTGTGGCAATTCCTGACGGTTATCAGGGACGTTCTCTGCTTCCGTTTATGAATCATGAACCGACAGTCTGGCGTACTGAAATCCTAACCGAACATCTCTGGGACCGGAATGATATTCCGCAAACCGAAGCGATTCGGACGGAGGATTGGAAATACATTCGTTACTTCAAACATCCTGAATATGAAGAATTGTATGATCTGAGAAATGACCCGCAGGAAGGGATTAATTTGGCATTGGAGCCTGAGTTCCGGAAACAGTTAGATTCTCTGAAAAAAGAGTGTGATTTATTGAAAGCAAGGTTATATGTTAAAAAATTATCCAGGAAAGGATCATTAAAATGAAAACTTATCTTTGACGCACTCGTAAAAAGTCATAAATCATTCTAAATAATTAATAATAAATAGGATAAGCAAGAATAACTATTGCATATAAAGATAAAAGCACTTATCTTATCTTTATATAAAACAGAAGG
>CAJVYQ010000067.1 GCA_913009825.1 uncultured Deferribacteres bacterium | reverse complement strand
TTTAACCTGTTCATATCATCTGCTAAGCAGTGGTTTACATAATAGCAGGTTTCTAAACGCAGAGTTCGCAAAGGACGCAGAGAATGATGATTTATTGTTCTCAATATTTTCCGGTTGATAACAATCTCTTATCGTGTCAAAAAGTTAAGTTTTTCTCTGCGAAACTCTGCGCTCTCCGCGTCTCTGCGTTAAATTTTTTATGAATAATTCTCCTACCGAATCTTATCCTGAATAGATACTATACAGCATATAACCTCTGTTTTGGAATTATGTATTAACGTATTATAACTTATTAAGTTGTGAGGTTGTATACTGCTTTTTTTATGCCGGTTTCCCTTATTTTTATGCCGGTTAACTAACTGCGAAACTTGAGTAATTTAATTCATTTCTTTTCCCTTGTGTTTCTTCGTATCTCCGGGATTTTGTGGCTGAATAGTGACCGGGACCCGCCTATTTCGCGCGTCTCAATGAATACAAGAAACTTCTAAAAAAAATCAAGTTTCTTGAAAGTTACAAAATAAAATGGAACACAGATAGAATTATTCAGCTATTTTCGCCGGGAGATCATTTCCTCAAACTCATTTTCTGATAAAACGGGAACGCCAAGTTCCCGGGCTTTCCGGTATTTTGAACCGGGACCGGCGCCAACCACAACAAAATCTGTTTTCTCTGAAACGCTGCCGCTTGCTTTGCCGCCATATTTTATTACCAGATCTTTGGCCTCGTCCCGTTTGAATTTTTGCAAAGTTCCGGTAAAAACAAAAGTCTTGTCACGGAGAAATTCTGCATCTTCATCTGTTACGGAAGATTCCGGATAAATAATTTCAACACCGGCGGAAAACATTTTTTTAATTGTTTCCGTATTTTGCGGCTGGGAAAAGAAATCTTTCACAGCGTGGGCAACTTTAGGGCCGATTCCGTCGATCTGCATTAATTCTTCTTCGGAGGCCCGTTTTAATGCCGGCAAATCAGCGTGGTTTTGTGCCAACAGACGGGCTACAAATTCACCGGCGCCATGGATACCCAATGCGTAGAGGAAACGGTCAAATTCTATTTTCTTATTTTCTTCAATTTGATCCATTAAGTTTTGCGCCGATTTTTCCCCCCATCTCTCCAGGTGGATCAATTGTTTTTTTCGCAAATAGAACAGATCAGCCGGGGATTGTAATAATCCTTCTTTCATCAGTTGATCGATAATTTCTTCGCCCAGCCCATCGATATTAAACGCCCGTTTGGAGACCAGATGCAGCAGATGTCCTTTCAACTGAGCCGGACAATTAAGATTGGGGCAGTAATAATAAGCGCCCTCTTTTTCCAGTCCGGTGTGGCAACTGGGACAGGTTTTCGGCATTTTGATCTCTTTTTCAGAACCATCCCGCTTTTCAACAATCGGCTTGACAACTTTGGGAATCACATCTCCCGCCCGTTCCACCAAAACCCAGTCGCCGATGCGGATATCTTTCTGCCGGTAATAATCTTCATTATGGAGTGTGGCGCTGGAAACGGTTACGCCGCTGATTGGCACCGGCTGTAAAACCGACACGGGAGTGACAATGCCGGTGCGTCCCACCTGGAATTTCACATCCAATAATCTGGTATTTTCCTGCCGCGCCGGGAATTTACAGGCAATCAGCCAGCGCGGCTGACGTGTTTTTGCGCCTAATTTTTCCTGAGCAGCTAACGAGTTCACTTTAAAAACAACCCCGTCAATTTCAAAATCCAGATCATCCCGGATAGCCAGAATATTTTGATAGTATTCCAGCGCCGCTTCCCCCCCCGGGCAAACCGTCAAATGCTCATCCACCTGAAATCCCCAATCTTTCAACGCCATCAAGACATCCCATTGAGTAGAAAATCGAACGCCCTCACTGCCGCCGATTCCCCAGGCAAAGAATCTCAGATTGCGGCTGGCGGCAACGGCGGGATCCAACTGCCTCACCGCTCCGGAAGCGGCATTACGCGGATTGGCAAAAGGCGATTCTCCATTTTTAAATCTCTCTTCATTAACGGTTCGAAAATCCGAAAGAGCAATAATAACTTCACCGCGAATTTCAATTAACGACGGAACAGTTCTCTTTTTATCGAGAAGCCGCAGTGGAATCGTTTTTATCGTTTTAACATTGTTGGTTACATCATCGCCGGCGGAACCGTCTCCCCGTGTGGCGCCGCGCCGGAGAATACCATTTTCGTACGTGAGCGACATACTGATTCCGTCGAATTTGGGCTCGCCTGTATATTCGATCCCATCGAGTCCCAACCCTTCCCGCATGCGCCGGTCAAAATCAAGAAATTCACCTTCATTAAAAGCATCTTCCATGCTCAGCATGGGCACGATATGCTGCACCGAAGCAAAACCGGACCCTTCTTCCCTGGGCACACCAACCCGTTGGGTAGGCGAATCCGGTGTAATCAAATCGGGAAATTGCTGTTCCAGATTTTCCAATTCGCGAAACAGGCGGTCATATTCTGCATCAGAGACAACAGGGTCGGAAAGAATGTAATATCGGTAATTGTAATAATTGATCAGATCCCGAAGTTCCGGAATCCGACTTTCAGCAGTTGCATGATTCATGCTTTCCTCTCTAACAACCGGCTAGCAAATCGATTGTGATCGATTGCAGATATAGCATGTAAAAATAAGAAATATTTTCGGTTAATAACTTAATAGTGCCAAGCATAAAAATCAATAGAATTCAGGTGAGTCCGGGAAAAACACTAAAAGAAGAAAATCCGGAAATCAGTAGTTAGTGAGCGGTGATTAGAAATTGGTTATCGGTATTTTCTCCTTCTGCACCAGCAGCGCCATCGAATCCAGGTTACCGGCTACCGATTTACCGTTAATCGAGGGCTTTTTCATTTATCGATACTTATAAACATCCCGGCCCGGCCGGGACTTCTCATTCGTGTTAAATATTCCAGGCAACAATCATATCATTGCTGCTAAGATTCCATAAATTTATTAGTCTCGTAGAAACGAAATGTTAATAGCGCATCCTGATACATTTATGCCGAAGTCCCGTCAGGGACGAAATGTGCAAAATTCCTAACCGATCAGTTTGAAAACTCACTCCTGCGTTTTGTTACAACAATTCATTTAATTGTTTATTGTGAACGGTTAATCAATAATTGTCACAAAAATCAATTTCACGTCCTCTTAAATCAACAACATTGGGCGGACCAAGGGGACTTTCAATCTACATAATTAGTCAAAAAAAATTCAAAAAATATTATCGTAGGAGAAGGGTCGTTCAAGAGAGCTGATTTTGTCCCGCAGTTTTGCGGCCAATTCGTAATTTTCAACTTTGATGGCTGTATCCAATTCGCGTTTCAATTTACTCACCGGATCCATAGGTTTCAGATCTTTAATCTCGTTCAACCAACGACGCAGAAAAGCAAGTTCGGAACTATTTTCCAGGCCAGGTTCCAAATCATTGTCGATGATTACCTGTTCCAGTTCGTTAATACTATCCTGAATGATTTCAATGGCATGACCGTAGTTTTTCTTTTTCAGGTGAATGGATGCTTCGGCGCGGGTTCTCATCATAATAACATAAGGGCGGAACTGCTCAAAGGAATGGCGATCATGAGGATACTCCGCGTATTCTTTCATCAGATCGAGCACCTTCAGGTTACGGTTGGTATCGCGGGCAACCCCTTCAAAATCCCCAAGGTGAAACAAGCTGAGATAACGATGATAATATTGAATGGCTTCCTGCTGCAGGTTGGCACAATCTTCGCGGGAAAGTTTGAACTCTTTGACGTTATAACCGTGTTTTTGCCGGTTATTTAAAATACTTAAATAATAAGTCAGCAGCGATTCTTTCCCGAATGGTTTCTTCCCATCCGGCCGGCCACTCACTTCCATTTGAAGAATGCCAAGATCGAGGCGAAGCTGGATTTTTTCTTTGCCATCTTCACCTAAAATTCTGCGGACATTCACTTTGGAAGTATCGAACTGCCAATCCCGCAGAACCCGGCTAATGTCCTTATCCCTTAAATACATGAAAAGTGTCCTGGTAAATTCAATTAAAAGTACAAAAAAATCATCATAAATTCAAGTTGAATTTCAATATCTTTTCCATCCCCGGCCAGCTTTCCCCGGCATCGGTTGATTCGACCACATGCATCCCCGCTGCGGCAAATTGAACAAAAGCTGCATCAGCCTGAGCCGTGTAATCGATGACACCGGGAATAACCACCGGAGACGTACAATTTTCCAGAAGATAAATTTTTTCAACCAGTGATTTGTCCTGTTGGTACACTTCGTTCAGCAGGTCGGAAATGGTCCAGGCAACACAATGACTTTTTGCCTGTCCGGCGGTAATGACAGCATCGAAACGCAGTAATTTTGCAATCATTTTCTCATTTTTTTTCGCTAATCGATCCTTTTCCAGCCCGGTGGTCACTTCCGGTCCCAGCACGGAATAATGCTCCGTCAAAGGGTTATCGCCTTTTATTTGAAAATCTGGCTGCGAATACCTAACCATAGTATGGAGGAAAATCGCCTCCTCGATTGCAGGAACCAGCGCATGGCCGATCCCGGCGATTGTCATAAACAGCGCCGGTGCCGGAACGACCACCTACGTATAATTCAAATCCGGGTATGTAAAACGTGTTTTGCACGTCAACCAAAATCAGGCAGATTTTTTTCTGATCCCTGATAGCCGGTTGAATATTAAATTTCCCGGCCCAATTCCGAGCTGATTGCGCAATTTCCCGGTAAAAGATTCTCCGGATTATCCCCACTTTTTCCGGATCAAAATGAGGAGGAACCGGCAGTGGGTTCATTTGAAAACGCACCTCCTTCGGCAATAATTTTTAGCTGATCCTAAACTGAGCGATTGCCGGTTGATTTGCCTGATCGATAATCTGATTTCATTTGATTCATGCAAAAAACTGAAAACCGGTTCGGTATCAAAAACAGTTGTAAAAAGCAGGGAAGACATCCCTTCCTAAAAATTTGCTGGTTAATGAATATTTTAATGATTTTGGTATTCAAAAGCAAGGAGAAAGGAATACAAGGATTAATGTCCCTTAAGTTGCTAATTAAATGTGGCTTACGAGGAACACAGAACGTGGTTTTTTATCTGCAGCCCTTCGTCCGGTGGAAGCTGTCGTTATGTGAAAATTGATAAAAGTTACTTGAACGGTTACCTAATATTTCTGATAATGGCCATCACATCAATATTCCTAAGAGGGTGTTTTTTGTCGAGATGCAATCTCTTAATACTGTTACCTGCTTTTAGAATCCCCTGGCCCTGCGGTATAGTTAATGCTCTGAATTTATATTCGCCCATTTCATCTGTGCGGGTGGTAAATTTCTTATTGTGGACGACCAAGCTGATGATTTTATGAGCCTGGGGACGCCCTGAGTTATCGACTATTCTTCCCGACACTACTGGTTCACCCTCTTCGACTTCTCGAAAAGCAAAGGAACCAAAAACGCGGTCATAATAAGCCGCGACAGCATAATCTTCACCTTCTTCAGCATACAAAGCCACTTTGACTTCAACCGTTTCACTGGTCGTGACCTCAGTTGTGCTACTCTGAGTGACACGGGTCATAACTTTCTTGTTTTCCTGCGGGCCGATACCTAAAATGCTTAACCATCCCGGACTAAATTTTTCCACTTTTTCTGAGTAATCCGTGGTAGTGTTCAGGTCTGATGCCGTGATTGTGTGTTTGAAATTATACTGGTCGTTTCCAGCACCACCCAGTTCATAAGTATCAACATATACAAATCGCGGTATTGGTAAGCCACTAGCACGGGTACTGGTACTGGTTGCCCCCTCCGTCAAAATAGACCGCAGTGTAAATGCTCGTTTATCTCTCTCTATGAAAGGATCAAGCAAAAGGAGCTGTTTGATTGTCTCTTGTGAAAGCCCTGTCCGGCCGGTTTCAAGATTTTCGATGAGGTATTTCATTGTGTAGCTAACGGTTCTTTCGTGCCCCAGGTAGCCCAGGCGAAACTGATGCTGCCCATAGAGCCACACCAGTTCAACATCTTTTAGCAGGATGATACGATCCCCCGATCCTGGCCCAAGGTGTGCCGCCGTTTCATATTCATGCTGTTCGGTCAAGCTTATGCCGAGTCTGTGCGCATCGGTTATTTTTGTGCCCTCAGTTTGCGCTGCCGAGGCCTCTCCGAGGCCGGAAGCAATGAGACCAAAGATTGTACCCATTCCTTTGAATATCGCTTTCGATGTCGGGTCCGGAGCTGCTTTAGCGAATTTGCTAACAACGGTTGATGCGAAATTCAAGGTCTTTTTTAGCCCCATCAGATCACTAAATTCAGTTGGAATAGGGCGGGTAGTACTCTCTTCTTCACTAAATGACGTGCTTACAGAGGTGCCAAAGGATTCCGTGGTAGAGTAACTTGCATAATTTTGCTTGTTATTATCTTGCGGCGGCTCATAAACGAGAGCAATCGGCAAGGCGGGAATGATGATAACGCCAACGGCCAAAACAGGAGGTCGCCGGAACATTATATTATCACTATACGATCTTTCTCCACAGCTTACATTCCATTGGACTTTATCCGCCTCCCCAAAGTTGACGACTACATAAGTTTCTCCCGGTGAAGGAGACGCTTCTACCCCATTGGCTTCTACTTTGAAAAAAGCAGCTACCCCATTTACAACCCGAAATAGAAGACGAACATTTACCGCTCTGATGGATACAGTCGGTTTGATTTCTATCGTCCTTGGCTTCTCATACCTTCCTGTGCCTGCATCATAGCCGCCCGGTAGATGATCCACCGAGGTTACAAGTCCTTCAAAATTTCCTGTGCGGGCGTCAAATGTTCCCATTACCAATGTTGTATCGGTTTGCACAGGTGGCAATCGATTAGATAATTCTTCAATTCTTTGGTAAAGAACTGAAGGTTGTAAATGTGACTCAATGGCCTGACCTGCCAGAGGTCGTTTTCCCCCGGCTGCTATTGGATTCCTTTTCTGGACGCGGCCTTGTGTTAGGTCTATCTTCAGCAGATTGATCTCTTTTGTTGTTTCCCAAATCATGGAGGTAATTGCGAAGGGTTGTTTTTTAAATTCCTGAATATGTTTCTTCAATACTTCTAATCCTCTGGCACACGTGGCATATTGCTTCTTCGTAAGTCTCTTCTTTGAGTTTTTCAAAGTGTTTGCCAAATCCTTTATAGGACCCTTATCAACCGCCGCCAAAGCCGCCTCACGATACTTTTTTATGGCTTCTTCTGCTTTGTTTTTGGCTCCATGGATATCCCCTTTCTCCGCTTTGCGAATCGCTTCCTGGTAATCCCTTTCCGCCCGGGCAAATTTCTTTGGGGTTACTTTTCGGATAAATTCAAACTGCGATGCCTGCTTCCGAGTTTCAAGAACCTTGGCCAGTGCTACTGCTGAAATCTTGCTGGTTTCAATCGCCTGTTTCAGCGCTTGCATAGCCAGCTTAATTTGCTGGCGGATTTTACTTAAACGTTCGTCTTTCTGGTAATCCTTTTCCGCCTGTTGATAAAAGGCCAGGGTTTTGGCGAATAGGGTTGGGGACAACATCGGCACCTCATCCTGCCGGGCTTGCTGTAAAGTCGCGTCTAATCCTCGAAAAAGCTCCTGCTTTACCCGGTCTTGTTCCTGGGCGAACAGAAGTAAACTTGCCAGCATAAAGGCCAGGAGAGCAAACAAGGTTAACGGCAGAAAAAGTTTTTTTTGATCCATGGAAGAGTTCAGGGTCGTTTGTTTTGTTTTGAATATTAACATTTTTCATCCCTCCTTGATTTAAGGTTCAGTAAAATAAAATGGAAAAACCCATAGTGAATTAAGGGCTTTCTCATTTTGTTACTATGCTTAATCAACATTTGGTCTCCAAATTTAGGTGTATGAATTATACTATTTGCTCTTTTACAATACACGGCGCACAAGATTTCATTGAACCAGACCTAATCTGGAATATTAAGGTAATAAAAATGGTCAAAATAACTTTTATCCCGGGTTCTAATTCAATGAAAAAACTGAGCTCATTGTACCTGAATTTTATCTTTTCACTGAATGAGCCAGCCAATGGTGATTCGCCATTTACCTGTGCCGTATTGACTTAAGGAAGGGGAGCGATAATCGTTCGTTCCAAAAATTAGTTCTTCTGGACTATCCGGTACCTCCATTCTTACATACCATCGAACCATTCTTGGCTGTCTATCTTCCAAGGCGTAAATCAGCGCCGCAGCATTCTCTTGAGGCAACGGAAGTTTATCGGGCTGCCTAGCTAGACCCTGTAGTTCTCTCCAAGCCTTATGCCTCTCCTTTTCGTATCCATATACACCGTTGTGAAGTGGCCATGGATTTGGAACTGGAATATTGGTCTGCCAGTTGAAGAGGCCTGCAGGACCAGATTTTATACTACAAGAGCGGGGCTCTCTTGAACCGTTTCCACAAACGTTCATTAGCGCACTTGGGAAAATATCAATAATATCGCCAGGGTTCAAAGCCAGTCCGGATACATCAAGACCGGCATAGTAAGGCACCTTGATAGCCACGGCATCACCTACATAGTGAATTTTAACCACAAGTTCATCTGTGTGCGTCTCGAAATTGATAAAAGGTCTGGTTTCCGGCGGGATATCGTTTGTTAGATTGTCAACCTGGATTTGAATATCATCGCGGATATTACTCTCCGCATCACTCGCGGCAAATGCCTTTGCAAGGATATATGGTACAGTTAATATGCTGGCAGGTATATCACAATATAAGGGAATATCAATATCAACATCCGGACCCTCATCCCAAATTACATCAATGTAGCCGCCGTCTTGCTCCAGATGGAAACGACCATCCATTTTAATTGTGGGGTCGCAGAAGTTGGGTATATTAGCTTTAACTTTCCATTTGAAATGGATACCGTCGTCCTCAATCCGAAGATCGAGACCTTCGTAGGATGGATTGTAGAGTTCCTGGCTGGTTGTTGAGTCTGTGTAACTGCCATCATCCCCGTAACGATTATATATGTTCGTTATGAATTTGTTGCGCAGTTCATTCTCTGAAATTGATATGGCAGCTACTGGTTTGACTTCCTTCACATAGGCTACGGTGAATTCATAATGCGTTGTAAGATTGCCAATCACGCTCTTGACTGTAATGTCCACTGGTTCAGAAAAACCATTCCCCAAATTGGGGATATTGATACGAATGGTGATTCGTTGTTGATTGTTCGGTTCAGAAACGTAGTTCCGTATTTCCCAGTCGGCGTTTCTTTGCTCAATGGGGTCATATTCTGAGGATAGTTCAATGCCGCCTTTCTTTACGTTTGATATCATTGTGCAGTTCGGAATAGTCAGCGTGACATCCAAATAATTTCCTGCCACATAGTAAATGGGGGGGTGTGAAAGTAGTGATCCAGGGGCCGGGACTGAAATGCTATGATCTAAGATCTGAGGTTGCACAGATTTTGTACACAGCGAATTTCCTATGCCCATGATATCAACGAGATTCTTTCTAACCCATGCAGGAATATTAAAAAGTTGATTTTTGGATTTGCTCATACTTCTTCTAAAGTAGGCAAGTCTTTGTGCATTGTCCATATATCGGTTACGCGGCAATTCTTTCTTAATACGTTCTAATTTTGTCTGGATCTCTTTGAACGGCCCCTTTTCAAAAGCCTGGATCGTCGCCTCTCTATAGTTCTTCAATGCTCGTTTGGAAATGCTCCTGGCCCTCCGCATATCCCCTTTTTCCGCTTTTCGAATCGCTTCCCGGTAATCCCTTTCCGCCTGGGCAAATTTCTTTGGGGCTACTTTTCGGATAAATTCAAACTGCGACGCCTGCTTCCGGGTTTCAAGAACTTTGGCCAGTGCTACTGCTGAAATCTTGCTGGTTTCAATCGCCTGCTTCAATTTTTCTTGCGCTTCATTCAGGCTGGATCGTATTTTCGCCAGACGTTCTCCTTTCTCATAATACCTTTCGGCTTGACGATAAAGTTGCATCATTTCACCGAAAAGCGTGGGTGCAAGACTTGCTATGTCTCTTTTTTTCGCTTGCTCTATCTTTTCAATGATGTGTTGAAAAAGAGCTTTCTGTACCTGATCTTGTTCCTGCGCAAATAACAATGCCTGCGGTATAATAATAGAGGCTGTTGCGAATAAGCCAAGGAACATCCTAATTTTGGAGTTGAATTTTGATTCCATTCTTTTTCCCTTCCTTTCAAAAAACATTGGAGAGCTTCACGTTCGCGAGGATTTAGTAGCACAAAATCAGTGAAATAGAGATAACTTTGAGAGGAAACTTAGCTAACCTGAAAAGCGAGATCCTCGCATCCCGTGCAAGCAATGATATTACGTAAAAGGTCCTCCTGGATTTGCCAACGCCAGTAATAAGCTGATAAAAAGTTTAGCCAGCCAGTACGCCAGTTAACAGCAAGCGTAAAACAGACGAACAAAATTCTGGAATCCACGCCTTCACTTTTTGTTTAGCTTAATTACATTGTTAGCGCAACGGACTATCAGCAACGCACCAAAAAATAACTGAACCACCGAACTACTTTTTCTAGAAATATAAATAAATGCTTCATAACTATTCAGGTGCCTGTGCCACAAAGACACTAAAGCACAAAGGTTCACTATAACAATGATAAGTTGTTGTGTCACTTCGTGTCTTCGTGCCTTAGTGGCTGAATAGTTACAATGCTTTTTCCCTTTTTATATTCTTCAGGCTCTATTCTTTCGTTTCATTGCTTCAGGTTGATAGGGGTGGTATTGGCATAGGTTGGCGGAATTACTTTCACTTTCACACCTTTAATATTTCAAAAAACCAAACTTGTCGAATTCGTAAAAAGTTATAAAATGGTAAACACGATCAACATACAGTACTGAAAACATTTCACTATCTACTATATGTGGACGTATGACATATATTTTGGACTTTTTACGAATTCGACAAACTTTAACTTTCAATCCTTTCGTTTTCTTGATCGGTTTCCCTGCTTTTCTTCTCTTTCGATTACCACTTTATTTTGTTTATAACCACTTAATTTTCATAGCGCTAACATTGTTAATATGTACATCATTTTCCATATACAACCTATATCGCATGGGAAAGTAGAACATCCGTTATTTATATTAGTAGCAAAACATGTCAGTAGCAAAACATGGGATAATTACCTTGATTGTACCTGTATATTCATGGAACTTGGATATAGTTGAAATAAAGGATTTTTAGAATGAATGTCAAGAAAAAAGTTCCGCCAGATCCCCATTTAAAATAGTCGGATCAAATGAAAGGCGTTCATCTGTTGATGGCAAATATTTTATGTGGCAGCGTATTTCGTCTGATGGAATGTATTCACTCGCGCGTTCAGGATTGGATTGTCCCGGAACGATCATCCTGGTTCGTGCCGGCAAAGCAGGTAAAGACCAAACTACTTTATTCCCTCCTGAAATGAGCGAGTATAGGGCGATTAGCTGAACCGCCAACCCGAATTCAGTAGATTTATGCTAATTTAACTAAAACCTCTCCTTTGTGGCATTAAAAAACAGAAAAACGTGCAAGCGAGAAGAAAGAATGTCCGGTAAAAATGAGTTGCAGCGAAAGTTTTGTTTATAAATGCTTTGTATCTTTGGGCTTTTGTGGTGGATGAATTTTTTCAGGTTAGAGAAGCCGGTCTTCTTCAAGAAGGCCGGCTTCTGTGCACTTTAGCTCACTTTAGTCACTTTAAACTTTAAACTGCTTCTAATAACCTCTTTGCAAATTAACCCGGTGCAGGGGCGGTTCGCCCATCTGTACCCGTGTGTAATTTTCAACAACCTGCCCGGCAACCGATTCCGGTGCAGTGATGCCGGCGATATGCGGTGTGACGATGATTTTGGGATGCCGCCGGAATGGATGCTTCTTCGGCAGGGGTTCCTGCCGGAATACATCCAGACAGGCGCCTGAAAGTTTGCCTGTTTCTATTGCCTGCAACAGATCATGTTCCACAAGGTGTTCACCCCGTGCAACATTAATGACGTACGCCCCTTCAGGCAAATTGTCGAATGTGCTTTGATTTAAAATATCTTTGGTAAGAGGCGTCAACGGCAGCAGACAGATCAGAATATGACTCCGGTGCAGAAATTGCATGAATTGATGATTACCGTAACAGGTTGTAATTTTCGGAATCTGTTTTGGGGTTCTGCTCCAGCCAAAAACACGAAAGCTAAATTCAGTCAGTCTTTTTGCCGCGCTTTTTCCTATTTCACCAAGCCCCATGATACCGATATTGCATCGGGAGAATTCGACAATGGGTTCTAAATGCCATTTTTTTTTCTGTTGTTTCTCACGATAAACACAGAAGTTCCGGCGCCGGTTCAAAACAGTCAAAACGATATATTCGCTCATCGAGCGGGTTAAAAGTGGATCCACGACGCGGGTGACAAATACGTTTTCCGGCAAATCGGGATCCTGCAAAATATGGTCGACACCGGCGCCCAGTGAAGCGATGCATTTCAGATTGGGATACTTTTGCAGTTCGCCCGCAGGATGATTCCAGGCGAAAGCAAATTCAATCTCCTTCGGCGCGCCTGTATCGGGCCAGATGCGAATATCGAGTTTACTATCGATCCGTTGCAGCTCTCTCTGCCATCGCAGCGCATTTCTGCCGGGCGTGATGATTAATAATGCCATCGTTTTTTTGTTAAAGGATAGTGATCGAGTCCATGAAACACACTAAACAAATGAAAGGTTGTACCGGATCCGATGATTCTATTTTTTTCAAGTTTTACGCGCCTGTCCGCCGCAGGCAAACGGCAGGGATAACTTGAGTAACCAGGTAAACTTTAAATTAAACCTAAATTGAGCGATTCTTAGCTTGTAATAACCACCCAAAGAGATTTGTCATTCTGGAAGAATCTTGTTAGTTCTGTGCACAAAAACAACAAGATTCCTACGGAATGACATAAGAATCGCTCAATTTAAATTAAAAATACTACCTACGGCTTTCTAAACCAAGCGTTTTTATTAAGGAGAAAATTCACAGAAAAAAACTTGCATTTTTTCTAATTTGCGTTAAATTTAAGTTTTTTGAGAGAAGATGGATAGCTGATTTGAATGATGCCGGACTATTTAACTAAATATTGGACAGGGAAAAAAGTTCTGATCACAGGCGCATCCTCCGGTCTGGGCCGGGCCATAACCGGGCAGCTTGCGCCATTTGGTGTTCATTTCTGTCTGTTAAGTCGGCGGATCGAACCCATGCAGGAACTGGCCGGCCGGTTGCAAAAAATGGGAAGTTCATTCTGGATCCGATCCTGTGATGTGCGCAGCAGGGAAGAAACTGAAAAGGCGATTTACGATTTTCACCGGGCGAAAAATGGTCTGGATGTGGTTTGGGCAAACAGTGGTGTGGGGGGAAGAACCTCGTTTAACAAATGGAACTGGGAGAATTATGACAATGTTCTCGACACCAATTTAACCGGAGCGGTGCAGACTATTATCCCGGCTTTGCAGATCATGACCCGGCAGGGGTATGGAACCATTGTTGGAATTGGCTCCGCAGCATCCATGAGAGGGCTGCCTAATCATCCGGTTTACGGGATTACTAAAATGGGGCTTCATTATTTTTTGGAGAGTTTGGCCATCGAATTGCCACAAATTCAGTTTACCATTATTCATCCCGGATTTGTGGATACGCCGATCAGCGAGAGCCGTTCAAAAAGAATCTGGTTGATGCAGCCGGGTGAAGCAGCGCAAATTATGATTAAAGCGGTAGCTAAACGGAAAAAAATTATGATTTATCCGCGGAAAATGAAATATCTGTACTATCTTGTCCGATTTCTCCCCACATCGCTGTACCGGTTTTTAGCGAAAAACGCTGTCCATTCGGAGAAAGTATAAAAGAAAAAGTTGAATTTGCCTTTCGATGAAGATATGGCAATATTATACCAAAAAATAGATGTTACCTAAATTGAACGGTTCTCATGTCATTCAGAAGGAAACTTTTTAAATCTTAGCAACAAATTAACAAGATTCCTACTGAATGACATTTCACTCCTTGGGTGGTTGTCTTAAGTATAGAATCGCTCAATTTAGATGTTATTGATCGAAAAAAACAGACGGTATTGTTTTGGGAAAGGCAGGAAACAGGCAGGATTATTCCGGCTAAAAATTGCGCGGATGGACTTGTGCCCGGCGTATTAAATTGAAACACTGAGTTTCAATACGACAATTTTGCCATAAGAAAATGTTGCCGATGAGCAACGGATCGATTGAGTAGAAACGAAAAGTAGAAAAAGTGTAAATATGAGACACGCCCCGTACCCCCGGAGCTATCAGCTCTCCCCTTGGGGGGTGGGGCGTGTAAAACAACTTCCAATATAATCGTAATGTATCCTGAATAGTTACGAAGAAACAATAAACAGGCAACTCACATAAAAGATGGTACAAAAGTTGTATTACAACCTAAAAACCACCCCGGAGATGGAACCTGAGATTTGGCATGAGACAGAAAATGAAAGAGATGAACCTGGAAGATATCAGTTATGCTGATATCATAGTCGGGATCCCTTCTTACAATGAAGCCGATAATATTGCATTTGTGGTTGAACAGAGCAGAGCGGGGTTAAAAAAATTCTTCCCGGATTTGAAAAGTGTGATCATCAATGTAGACAATCATTCTCCCGATGATACGCGGTCGGCATTTTTAAACGCCGGAAATTCAATCCCGAAAATTTATATATCTACCCCTTCCGGAGTAACGGGCAAGGGAAACAATTTTTACAATCTGTTCATGGAAGCGGCCAATCTGGATGCAAAAGCGATTGTGGTGGTGGATGCGGATCTGAAAAGCATCACGCCGGAATGGATTCGCGATCTGGCCAATCCGATTTTGCGGGATGGGATCGATTTTGTTACACCGTTGTATTCACGCAATGAATACGACGGCACCATCACCAACAGCATCTGCTATCCGCTGACGTACGGTTTGTTAGGCAAGAATATTCGGCAGCCCATCGGTGGTGATTTTGCTTTTTCCGGCAAATTATCCAACTATCTTTTGGAATTGACCTGGCATAAAACCACCCGTCAGTACGGCATCGATATTTTTATGAGTATGAACGCAATTTTGGGCGGTTTTAAACTTGCCCAGGTCGGTCTGGGCGCCAAAATTCATAAACCGAGCGCGCCTAAATTGGGGCCTATGTTTACACAGGTTGTCGGTACATTGTTCGAAACGCTGCTCACTTACCGTGATAGATGGCAGAATACCGGAAGAGTACTGGATATGCCTCTGTACGGGCAAAAGGATTTGATGAAACCACAGGATTTAAGCGTTGATTATAAAGGGATGAAGAACACCGCCCTGTCCGAATTTGAACAACATCGCCGGATATTACGTGAATCCCTCGAGCCTGAGAATTTCAAAACAGTTGCCGGGATGTATGATGCCGTTAACTTGAATATCGGTATGGATTTGTGGACTAGCCTGGTTTATGATCTGATTTATGCTTATGATACAACGGACGCAAATTCCCATCTGATCGAGGCGATGAAATCGTTGTATTTTGGCCGCGCCGTTTCCTTTTACCGCCAAACCATGGAGATGGGGCACGAAGAATCCGAGGTCCAGATTCAACGTCAGGCGAGACATTTTTTCCGCAGAAGGAACTATCTGCTCAGGAAATATGAGCAGAAATAATATTGTTAAAACACACGTTAAACCTTCCGGGTTTTTAAAACCCGGAAGGTTTTTTTTTGTTCGGAAGGTTTTTTTTGTCATTGCTTAGAATAAAAACGGAGATGTAGTATAATTTAATATCACAATTTGAACCTTGTAGTAATCACGTTTGTATTTTCAGGAAAAAAAGAGACAGAAGATGAAAAAAGAAACCTGCAGATTTTCCTTCCGATTTTATTTCGTTTTATTTTCCCTGTTCATTGTTCCTGAGCTTGTCTCCGCGCAAAAAGCAATAGTCACCGGTCAGATATTCGATGAGATTTCCCGCAAACCGATTCCCGATGTAAATGTATTTATCGCCGGTTCAAACCGGGGAGCTACCACAGACAAAGACGGGAAATTCGTAATCGAAAATGTGGCTACAGGTAAAAGGTTCCTGATTGCGGATCATATCGCATATACGCAAAAACGCATTCCCATTTTCGTCAAACAAAAAGGCCACAGAAAATTAACCGTTTTTCTCTCGCCTAAAATTCTCACTTTGGATAATGTGGTTTTCACCGCCAGCCGACATGCGGAAACACAATTTCAGAGTCAGAAAGATATTGCCGTGGCCACAGAGAAAGAAATTGCAGTGCGAATCTCGCCAAACACCGCTGACGCATTGCGGGAAACACCCGGCATCCTGGTGCAAAAAACCACCGCCGGCCATGGTGCGCCGATCATCCGCGGCATGATTGGCAAGGATGTGCTGCTGCTCTACAACGGCATTCGCCTGAACAAGCCTACCTTCCGCTTTGGCGCGAATCAGTATATGAACACCATCGATGTGGAATCACTGAATCGCATCGAAGTAACCAAAGGCCCCGGATCGGTGATGTACGGTTCCGATGCCATTGGCGGGGTAGTAAACATGATTTCGGAACCGCCTCAATTCCTTGAACAGGATGGGCATTGGCAAAGCACATTTTCGACCCGCTACGGTTCGGCGGATCAATCCCGGATTATTCATACCGGCTTCACAAACCGCTTCGGAAAAATGATTGTGAAATCCGGCATTACCTGGAAAAAGATTGACGATCTGAGAGCCGGGGCACAAGTCGGCCCCCAAGTGCCTACCGGTTACGATGAGATGAACGGAAATGTGAAAATCGGTGTGAGTTTAAGCGAGAGCAGCAGCCTGGATTTTGATCTGCTCGCCGTAAACCAAAAACAGGTGCCCCGTTATGATAAATATGTGTCCGGAAAATATCAGAAATACCTGTACGATCCGCAAAATCGTTATCTTAGTTCGATCACACTTTATTCCCGGCCGCAAAAAATGAACCGGATCAATTCGCTGCAATGGAATGTCTCTTATCAATTTGAGGAGGAAGGCAGCATTCAACAGAAAACCGGCAAAACCTCCATCACCAAAAACCGCAACGATTTAACTACGCTGGGCAGTTTTTTACAGCTCAATTCGGTGCTGCGTTCCCGGCACATTTTAACTTACGGGTATGAAATTTATCGCGACCGGGTGAATAGCAGCCGGTTCAAAAATTCCGTAAGGCTGCCGCGGGGCAATTTCCCCAATGGCTCAACTTACAGATCGCTGGGAATTTTTGCAAATGACAATATTATTTTTACAGAAAAGTTCGATTGTACGGTGGGCCTGCGCTGGAGCCGGATGCACATTTCATCTCTTTTGGAGGAACCGTTCGGCAATTTTGAAGACCACTACAGCGATCTTACCGGGACGTTGGGACTCAGCTACAAACCCAAACCCTGGTTAAATTTAATTGCTGCGTACGCCAAAGGTTTCCGGGCGCCCAATTTTAATGATGCGGTGGTGCTTAAAGTCGCCAATGCCGGCGTGGACGCGCCCAGCCCCGGACTGGCGCCGGAGAAAAGTCATAATTTTGAGATGGGAGTCAAAGTGAATCGACCCGGATTGAACGGTTCCGCGTTCGTCTTTTACAACCGGCTGATTGATCTGATCGATCGCTATCTTGGAACTTATCAGGGGTTGCGTTTTTTTGATGAAAACCAAAATGGCAACCGTGAAGCAGATGAGGCCGATATTTATCAGAAGCGAAATGTAGCGAAAGCGTACATTGCCGGTTGGGAAGTAGCGGGGGATTACCGGATGAACGCCAAATGGAGCCTGCGCGGCAATGTTTTTTGGACTTACGGACAGAATATCACCGTTGATGAACCGATGAGCCGCATTCCGCCGTTGATGGGATTAGCGACGGTAAAATATCAGGAGACGGACCGGCTTTCTCTGGAAGCGTTCATCAGAGCCGCGCGTCGGCAGGGCAGGCTTTCTACCCGGGATAAAGAGGACAGCCGCATCAATCCTGACGGCACGCCCGGCTGGCGGACGCTCAATTTTCGCTGCAGTTATAATATTGAGAAAAATATGAAAATGTATATAATATTCGGTAATATTTTTGACGAAACCTACAAAGAACACGGTTCCGGGATCTATTCACCGGGAAGGAATTTTATAATTGGATTGAGATTCACGAGCTGATCTGAAATGAAATTATTTCTCTTGTAACTGTCAAGGCAACACTTTAATTTTAAGATAAAAACCTTCGGGATAATTTCATCCCGAAGGTTTTTTTGTGGGAGCCTTTTCAATAATTTAATATTAAACATTGAGTAGGGGAATTTTAAAACCTCCTTCTCCGTCCTTTTCTCGGTTTCGGCATCGGTTTACGCGGCAGCATTTTGTCACGCATGGCTGTGTTGTAAACGAAGGCAGCCATAATGACCGATGATTGCATCAAATCGCCTTTCAGCCCGTGATCGTACAAATCCATGTTGGTGTGGTGGGTTCGGACTCCATAGTCGATTGGATCCTGAATAAACTGGAAACCGGGAATACCCACGCCATCGAAGGAAAGATGATCGGTACCGCTGGTATTGCGAATGGTGACGGTGGCTGCGCCCATGTCATGAAACGGTTTCAGATAGGCTTCGAAGATAGGTCGTACGGCATCGTTGCCCTGCAGGTAAATACCGCGGATTTTTCCGGTGCCGTTATCGAAATTAAAATAACCGGATATTTTTGCATATTCCGGTTTCGGTTTCATCTCCCGGCGGTCGGCAAAATGGTTGGTGACGTATCCTCTGGAACCCAACAGACCTTCTTCTTCGCCGCCCCAAAGTGCGATGCGAATGGTGCGCCGCGGTTTTACGCCGATGGCTTTTAAAATACGCACCGCCTCTATGGAAACGGCACAACCCGCGCCGTTATCGGTTGTGCCGGTTCCGGCATGCCAGGAATCCAGATGTCCGCCTAACATGACCAGTTGATTCTTGAGCTTCCTGTCCACGCCGGGAATCTCAGCAACTACATCGTAGCCCAGTGAATCCTGATCAAAAAACTTGGTTCGGATGTTGATGGACAAAGTAACCGGTTCTTTCCTCTTCAGCAGCCGGACGATGCGGTTGTAATGTTCCGCTGCCACAACCACAGAAGGCAGGCCCGGTTCACCATCCATGCGGTAGGAACCGCCGCTGCTGACAAAGATAGTGCCGTCTTCGCCGCGGCTCGGTTCCAGTAAAACCGCTACTCCCTGGTCATGAAACATCTTATTCATTTTTTGTCTCATTTCCCGCCGTTTGCGGTATTCCGCCATACGGGCAAACCAGGAAGGCCTGGCGCCGATTTCCGGCATTTTTTCCATTTCGGCCAGATCCTTTTCACTGTAACGTTTGGCTTCGGCTTCAAAATAGATTTTAATTCCCCGCTCCGGCTGTACCATTACGATGGCATTCTGTAACTTGCCATTATATTTTTCCAGATCCGCCGGTGTCTGCGCATCGATCAAAACAGGTGTGCCGGTAACCGTGCCGTTAGTGCCCAAAGTCCAGGCCTTTGGAAAAGCGATGAGGGGAAGATATTGCGGTTTGTTCATTTCAATGGAGAATTTTTCCAGTTCCCAGCCTTTGCCGAAGGTGCCAAACGGTTCCAGCTTGGCATTTTTAAGGCCGTATTCTGTTAATTGATCACGGCTCCATTCCGCCGCTTTTTTGTAGGAAGGACTGCCCATCAGGCGGGGGCCGATCACATCTGTCAGATAACCCAGCGTTTCCATCACGTGGGAGTTGGTTAATCCTTCCGCTTTGATTTTGGTCATCATTTGCAGATCAACACGTTCCTGCCCGATGGCGATGACCGGGAGCATAAAAAGGAACAGCAAAATGTAAATGTACTTCTTGCGCATCATTACCTCCTTACTTTGGTTAATGTTTAGTGTTGAAAGGTACCGGTCACAGAATGTATGAAAACATCCTGAACCGTTAAAACGGTTATAGTCCGTTTCGATATGTTAGCCCGCTACTTAAGTCGTGGGCTAATTTTTTTACACTCCCCGTACCCCCTCGTGAGGGAGATACGGGGGGTGTGCCCGGCTAGTCACAAGATTATTCACTTACTCCTGTGATTGTTTACGGTTGAAAATTCCCATCCATCTGCAAGATTTCCGCAGGCCAATTTTCAATTTGGTTTTGTAAAACGGATTAAATGGGAGCGAATTGAAATAAATACGATTTGCGCTGTAAAAACGGATGAATTTTCCAATCAGTTAAATGTTGTTAAAAACACCTTTCAAACAATAAAATACAGTTAAAAAAATAAAAAGGTTCATATTAATTATTGCTATTTTTCCAACTATCGGTTAAATTTTATTGGACTAAAATTAAGCAATTTTTCCCGGATTCCCCGCCTGCGGCCGGGCAGGCTGTTTGCCCGGGAATGACAATAGCCTCTTAAATGATTGGGAATGTCGTCCCTGCGAAAGCGGGGATCTCGCCAAGCTGCAGTTATATGCAAAAAAAATCGCTCGATTTAGGTTAAATCAAACCGGAAAATTAACATGAGTTCATCGCTTCGGTTCCATTCTGTTATCAATCGCTGGTTTACGGGAAAATTTTCCCAACCAAGTCCGCCGCAGAAAAGTGGCTGGCCGGCAATTGCTGCGGGAGAACATACATTAATTCTGGCGCCAACCGGTTCCGGCAAAACATTGGCCGCATTTTTGTGGTGCATCGATGCCCTGTTTCGTTTGGGCCAGGAAAAAAGAGCGGAAACTTTTGCGGCAAACCCGGATGGCGTGCACACACTTTACATCTCTCCATTGAAGGCGCTGAACTACGATATTCACCGGAATTTACAAATTCCGCTTAAAGAGATTACTCAATTTGCCCGGACTGACGGTTTTCGGCCTGCTGAAATTCGTGTGGCAGTACGCACCGGGGACACGTCTTCAGCCAAGCGCCAAGCGCTGGTAAAGAAACCGCCGCATATTTTAATCACCACGCCGGAATCGCTCTATCTGCTCATTACTTCAAAAAAAGGACGGCGGATTTTTGCGAACCTGCGCTACATTATTGTCGATGAAATCCATGCCGTTAGCGGCAGCAAGCGCGGCGTTCACCTCAGCCTGTCGCTGGAGCGACTTACCGCGCTGTGCGGGAACGAACCGGTGCGGATCGGCCTTTCCGCCACGCAAAAACCATTGTCATGCATTGCCGCTTTTCTCGGGGGACAGAAGGTGGATTCAAAAACCGGAGTATCTTCTCCCCGTCCGGTTACCATTGTCGATTGCGGCTCCCGCAAACAGATGGACCTGAAAATTCTGGCGCCGGTAGCGGATTACAGCGATCTGCCGGAAGCGACAGTTTGGCCGGCCGTGTACAAAAAATTGTATGAAATGATTCTGCTGCACCGCACTACATTGATTTTTGTCAATATGCGGGCGCAGACGGAAAAAATTGCCCGGCAGCTCAACGAGCTTCATCAGCAACAAACCGGAGACATCAACGCTGAAATTGCGCTGGCTCATCACGGCAGTATCTCCAGCGCAGCACGGTTCGAAATTGAAAAGCGATTGAAAACCGGCAAAATTCCGGCCGTAGTCGCAACAGCTTCACTGGAACTGGGCATCGATATCGGCAGCATCGAACTGGTGGTACAACTGGAATCGCCGCGCAGCGTCACCAGCGCTCTGCAACGGGTGGGGCGCAGCGGACATCTGCTGAGCAGCAAAAGCAAAGGGCGCATCATACCGCTTTATCCCGGCGATCTCGATGATGCCATCGCCATTGTGCGCGCCATGCAGGAAGGAGACATCGAAGAAACAGAGATTCCGGAAAATTGTCTGGATGTGCTGGCGCAGCAGATTGCGGCAGAAGTTTCCATGCAGGATTGGGAGCGGATGAACCTGTTTTATCTGGTCACGCAGAGTTATTGTTACCGGCATCTTTCTCTAACCGTTTTCGATTCGGTGCTGGAGATGCTGGCCGGAAAATTTGCCGGTGCACCGCTGCGGACATTGCGCCCCCGCATTTCCCGGGATAAAATCAATGACCGTCTCATGCCGCGACGGGGCACCCGCCTGCAGGCCGTGATGAATTCCGGCACTATTCCGGATCGTGGTTATTACAGTGTCCACCTGACCGGCAACGAGGTGAAATTGGGTGATATGGAGGAAGAATTTATTTTTGAATCCCGCGTGGGCGATGTTTTTTACTTCGGCAACAACGAATGGAAAATTGACGAGATCACCCGCGATAAATTGATGGTTTCCCCGGTCAAATCGATAAAACCGCGGGCGCCGTTCTGGAAGGGCGGAATTTTGTATCGTGATTATCATACCCAGTGCAAAGTGGGCGTTTTCCGGCGCCAATTCTCCGCCGATGCTGAGGGGAAAACAGAGGGAATTTATGCCGGATTGCAGGATAATATGGAGGGGGCAGTTTGGACAAATTTGCAGCAATATTTCCGGCGGCAGCTTGAATCCACCGGGAAATTAGCAACCGATCGACAGATTGTAGTCGAATATTTTCGTGATGCCGCCGGTGAACCCCACGCAATCATTCATGCTCCCTTCGGTTCCCGCGTCAACGGCGCCTGGGCCAGCGCCCTGCGTGCTGTTTTGGGGAACCGCTACCGAGTGCAGGTGCAGTATAACTACGATGACGACGGGATCATCCTTCGTCTGCCGGATGCTGCGGATTATCCCGATATAAATGATCTATTCCATTTATCTGCGCAGGAAGTGGAAACCGCCCTCGTAGCTTCCCTGAGTGACACGCCTCTTTTTCTCATCCATTTTCGTTACAATGCGGCACGTTCCCTGTTGCTGCCACGTTCTGTCGGCGGAAAACGTATTCCGTTGTGGCTGCAGCGATTGCGGGCGGCTGATCTGCTGCAGATTGTCAGGGAAATTCCTGATTTTCCCATCCTCTCCGAAACCTACCGGGAATGTTTGGAAGATGTTTTTGATTTGCGCCGGCTCCGTCAAATTGTGGCGCAGATCCGGTCGGGGGAAATTGGAGTGCATACCGTTCGAACAAATTCACCGTCTCCCATGGCTTCCGGACTGCTGTTCCGTTTTATTTCCGATACGCTTTATGAAAATGACCGGACGCGCTATCCGGCGCAGACGGCCGGTACCAGCCGCGCATTGTTGGCTGAAATTCTTAAAAATGGGGATATCCCGTCTATTGTTACACCGGAACAGGCAGCGGAGGCAGAGAAGAAATGGCAATTCCGGACGGAAACTTCTAAAGCAAAGGATAAAGAGGACCTGTTCGCAATCATTGATCAGTTCGGCCCGGTCGAAAAGAATCAACTGGCCGAAAGAGTGACCGGCAATCCGGAAAAATGGCTGCAGGAATTGCACGGTTCGGGCAGAATAAAATACCTGCCGGGTCTGGGTTGGATTGCCGCAGCAGATTCCCGGCTGTTTCCAGTCGATAGCGCCCTTTCGGAAGAAACGGTGGCCGCGCTGCTCTCCCGTTATCTTAGAACCAGCGGCCCGGTTTCTATTTTTGTCCTCAGCCAAAAATTAGCTCTGCCGCGGGCGCGGATTTTGCCTGCTTTGCAGGTAATGGAAAAAAGCGGTGGAATTGTCAGAGGCAAACTCATCGACGGCAGCGATGAAGAATTGTGGTGCGAACGGCAAAATTACCTCCAACTTTACCGGACGGCTATCGGAAAACGGCGCAAATTAACAACGGCCGTTTCTTTGGAACGGTTTACTCCTTTTACTCTCCGGTGGCATAAAATCGGGTGTAAAAATCAATCTTTGGCAGAAATTGTCGACAGGTACAGCGGATTTAAATTCCCCCCTGATTTTTTTGAACGGGAGATTCTGCGCAGCCGGTTTGGCGTGAAAACTGCGGAAGAATGGCGTGCACTCCTGACTGAATTCGATGAATTAATCCGGCAGGGAGATGTTATTGTTCGAACCGTGCCCGGCAGCGGCGATAAGGGGCAATGGCTGGAGTTTTTTCCACGCGGGACGGGTAATCGGTTTTTTTCGCAGCGGGAGATTTTACAGCAACTGCAGAAGTTCGATCCGCCGATGGAAGAGGTAGTATCCTTTCTGCGGGAAAACGGAGCCAGTCCCGTCCGGGATATTGCCGCCGGCGCAGATCTGTCAACGGATCAAACAGAAATAGCATTGCAGGTGTTGGCGAAAAATGGCCTGGTGACATGTGATGACTATCCTTCGTTTGTTGCTATGCTGAAAAATGAATTGCCGGGAAAAAATACTTCTTCGGAACATTCATTTTCATCAACTCACATTCCGGCAAGCCGTTTCGCCCGCGGGCGGCGTCCCGGGCGTAGTGAAATCCGGCAGAGGGTGTTGAGAAAAGCGCAGATCAAACAGGGACGCTGGTTCCTTGTCAGCTCGTTTGCTGTGTATGGCAAAGCGGATCGCGGACAGGAAGATGCCTGCCGGAACGACCGGCGTACTCTGCAACAGGCAAAATTGTTGCTGCGCCGCTATGGCGTGATGGTGAAAGAGTGGTACCGCCGGGAGAATGGGCTGATGCCGTGGTATCCTGTTTTTCAGGCTTTTAAACGATTGGAGTGGCAGGGTGAAATTCGCAGGGGCTATTTTGTCGAAGGATTATCGGGAGTCCAATACGCCCGGCCCGAAGCGGCAAAGGCGCTCGCCAATTTGTCTGCGGGCCAATCATCCCGCTCTATTCCAGCGGTTTTAATCAGTGTGACGGATCCGGCTTTGCCCTTTGGCGGAAATGCAGATTGGAATCTGCAGGATAGGAATGGCAACAGGATTTCGATCAGCCGCCTGCCGGGGAATCATCTGTTGTTCCTAAATGAGCTGCCAATTCTGTATACCGAAAATTATGGCAGCCGGCTGTGGACCAGCGAATATTTCTCCGGGGAGATGATTGAAACGGTTGCACAAAGCCTAAAAATCTGGCTCATGCTGCCCGAATCTATCAGACCGGGAAAGAGGATCGAAATTTCACAGATTAATGGGAGGAATGCCGCAGACAGCCGTTTTGCAGCGAGACTCATCCAACACGGTTATGAACGTGAAGGCGCAGCTATCATCCTCTGGCCCTCGGGTGTTTGAAAGGATTCTCTGCGGGAGAAACCGACAAAAGCGATCATCGCATGATGAAAAGGCGGTGAAAGCCGCCATCCTGTCCCGGTCGCCGGGGAAAGATATGCCATCTGCTTCAAATCGGATTGGCAAATGGCGAACGAATTTCTTGTCGCAGCCGGCATCTTGATTGTAGTGTCCCATGGATTCAGGCATGGCGAAGTATGTGCCGCAAAGTAATGTCTCAATTGGAGGTGGAGAGTCACACACATCGAGGCGGAAAGTCAATTAGTCACCCTTTTGTATTGGCCTTGTTGTGATGTCATTCCGCACGAAGGCCCGATGGGTTTTAGCAGGGCGAAGTGAAGAATCTCTAACCCAACCGGCATTTTTTGCTACACAGGTATGAGAGTTCTTGTTCCCTGGAATAACGGAATGGGTGCAGAATGGAGACCATGACTATGATAGGCGTAAGAGACTTATACCGGTGTAATCCTAATCCCGGATTCATCGGATGAACTTAAATTTTGTTGTAACATTAGCAATCTCTTTTTCACCTGATGCTGAGGCATTACGCCGCAAAGATTTTTTGGCCTTGACATTAACCGAATCGGGCTGTAATTTTATGTCATCAATCGGTTAAATACAGCAAGCCATCGCCGGAATTCCAATAGATGCACTCAAATCAAATTAAAGGCATAATTTGAAAAATTGTTCCGGCAGCCTAACCACAAAAAATGCCAAATCAGTTACGTTGAGTTCGGAATTAATAACCGGACACCCGTTATGAAAACAAAAGTTGGTATATCCGTTTCTCTTATTCTTTCGCTGTTCATTATTTATTTCCTTGTGTGTCGAAATAAACCTCCGGTCATCAACAGTTCCTTTCGAAGCTACCGGGCAGCCCTTGAGTTGATAGGGGCAGGAAAATATGAACAAGCGATTCAGGATTTAAAAGCGCTCGTGGAGCAGGATTCCGGATTCTGCCCCGCCTATTCGAAACTGGTAAAATTGTCCGGCGCTCAGCATCAACTGCCGGTTGTGCAAAAGTACTTCGAAGAATTGCATTCGAAAAATCCCGAAAATCCTCATGTCTACTATGCGCTGGGCTTGCTGCACAAAGAAAATGAAGACACGCAAAAAGCGATAGATGAGTTTAAACGCAGCATCGGGATGGGGAATCGATGTGCCTATGTGTTCACCGAATTTGTGAAAGCTTACGGGAAGAAAAAGGAGTTCACCGATGCCATCGGTTATCTGGACAGCCTGGCGCAGACGGCACAGCGCCGCGGGCAGATCTATTACGGTCTGGGTTTAATCTTCAGCAGACAAAAGCAGTGGGATAAAGCCGTGCAAGCTCTCGACCTGTGCCTGAAGATGGAACCCGAATTAGTCCCGGCCTATCTTGAAGAAAGCGACGTTTACTTCAACAAGGGCAAATTGCAATCTGCCCTCGATATTCAATCCGCCGGTTATGAAAAATCTTTGCGGACCGGTGATGTCGAAATGCAGCATAAATTGTTGGGTGAACGAGGCAAAATCTTAAAATTGGCGGGTAAGCCGCAGGAGGCCATGAAATGCTATGAAAGTGCATTGGCTATAGTTAGGCGTATTGGCGACAGAAAAAGTGAGGAGATCTATCTTGGCAACATCGGAGCGATTCACGCCGGGATAGCGGAGTACCCACAGGCGCTGGAATTTTACGGTAAGGCGATTGGAATTGCCGAAAATCTCGGCAATAAAAAGGATGCTGTCATCTGGCTTTCCAATTCGGGTGTGGTTCTGCGCAGCATGGGCAGATTACAGGAAGCATTAGCAAATCACCAAAAAGCATTGAAGATTGCCCGGGAGATTCAAGACCGGAAATTGGAAAGTCTGAATATTGGCAACATCGGCAGCATTTACTTTTTCCTCGCAAAATTTAAGGAGGCATTGAGTCATTACGAGGAGGCGATTGCCATCGACAAGGAAATCCGGGATAATTCGCATTTGGGAACATGGTATTTGAATACAGGCTTGTGTTATTTTAGCCTGAATGAGTACTCGAGAGCTCAAATCTATTTTGAAAAAGCGTTGCCCATCCTTAAACAGATTGGCAATAAAAGTGAGGAAGGGCGCGCATTCAACGCTTTTGGCACCATGTTCTGGAGTTTGGGTGATTATTCCCGGGCGCTGGACTATACCCAGAAGGCTTTATCAATTGCCCGCGAAATTGGTGATCGGGCCAGCGAAAGCCGCAGTCTTGCCATGATTGGTAATGTCTATTCTGAGCTGGGAGATTATCAAAAAGCGCTTCAATATACGGAACAGGCGGTTCTGATCGCCAGGGAAATTGGCGATAAGTATCAGGAATCGGCCTGGCTAGGGAATTTAGGCGCACATAATCATGCATTGGGCCATCAGGAAAAGGCCATGGAGTACTACAGTCAATCTTTGCGTCTATCAAAAGAAATTGGCAATTTGGCTGATGAGCCCATATTTATCGGTAATATCGGCTTGCTCCAATCGGAAATGGGCAAGCTCGATGGAGCGCAAAAAAACTTTTACCGTTCTCTTGAAATTGCCAAAAAAATCGGCAATAGACATAGTGAAGCATTGGAATTACTGAACTTGGGCAGTCTATCCTTTTTACAGGCAGATTACGCTCATGCGATTCAATTGTTTATGCAAGCTCTAAAAATCAGCCGGCGAATACATGAAGTTCCTCTTATTTGGATGGCGCATAGTTCGCTTGCGCTGGTTTACAAACAACAGGGAAAGTATAATATCGCCCGGGAGCATTTATTAAAAGCAATCGAAAAAATCGAAAATGTGAGGAGCTCACTATTATTAAAAGAAAATCGTGCCACCTTTTCAAGTATCAATCTGGATGTATATGAACAATTGATCGATATTTTCTCTCTTCTTAATAAAACCGATCCGGCTGCCGGGTTGGATCGGGTCGCTTTTGAATATGCAGAGAAAGCCAAGGCAAGAAACATTTTGGAAATCCTTTATTCCGGCAAATTATTTCACCGGTTGAAGAATATACCTGTGGAATTGCGTGCCGGGTATCTGCATGTGGAATCCCAAATGGAAGCGAAACATGCCGCGTTGGCCGAAGAATTGGCGGGATCGAAAGAGCATCCGGATCAAAATGGGATTCTTGAACTCGAAAATGAGATACAATCCCTGGAAAGAAAGAAAGCGCGGCTGCAGCAAGAAATAGAAAAAAAATACCCGGAATATTACCAATTGGAACATCCTAATATTCTTTCGGTTTCTCAAATTCAGGAGAAGCTGTTGGATGAACATCGCCTGATGATTGAATATTTTGTAGCTTCCGAAAAGATCTATTGTTGGATTTTTACCAGGCGGAGGATGGATTTTAAAACTATCGAAATATCCCGCCGGGAATTAAAAAACAGACTGGCGCGAATCAGCCCGCTTTTTGCTAATGAGAAGAGAACTGAGAACTCAACCATAGATCATCGCTGGGCCAATATACGGATCGACCTTTTGCATGAATTGTACCGGGACCTGATTGGAAATGTAGCGGGAGAAAGTCTGCAAAAGAAAACGGACATCATTATCGTGCCCGATGATGAATTGTTTTTCTTTCCCTTTGAATTGCTGGTATCCCAATACAACGGCAAGACAGTCCGATATCTCATCGAGGATCATCCGATCTCCTATATACCCGCCGCCAGCCTGTTGGACCCTGCGCTTCAGAATGAAGAAACGGCCGCCAACGGTCTGCTTGCATTTGGGAATCCCGATTTTGGCAGTCCGGATGACGGTGGAATTCTGCCCCGAATTTCCTCACTACTGCGCGGCAAATCGAAATTGAGAAATCAAAAGTTTGCCCGCTTGCCATATGCGGAAGACGAAGTGAAAGCGATTGCATCACAATTCAAGCGCTCCATGATTTTCACGGGGAAAAATGCCACAGAATCCAATTTTAAGAAAATGGCCGCCGATTTCAAGCTGATCCATCTTGCGACCCATAATATCACCGACGACCAGCAGCCGATGTATTCAAAGATTGTTTTTGCCCGGGGGGACGAGCACAACGGAGAAGACGGATATTTGCAAACCTATGAAATCTTCGACTTGAAGCTGCACGCAAATCTGGTTACATTGAGCGGCTGCGACACCGGATTGGGAAAATTGCGCCGCGGCGAAGGAATTATTGGTATGACCCGCGCATTTTTTTATGCCGGTGCAGCCAGTTTGCTGGTGAGTTTGTGGCCGGTCAATGATGAATCCACCGCCCGGCTCATGACGCTATTTTATGCAAATCTGCGGATGGGCATGAGCAAAAGCCGTGCGCTGCAGCAGGCAAAGATAGCGATGATCCATTCCGGTGATTGGCAGCAGAACCCTTTTTACTGGGGCCCCTTCATTCTGATCGGGGATTGGAAGAACGGTTTGTGATCTGCTTGCCGGAGGGCTGGGAGTGCAACTCCCAGCCAGCATGGAACTCCCGGTCATTCCTCCTGCATGTCGATTTACTTCAGGGCATCGAGGAGTTTTCGGGCGGCATCCTGTCTCATTAACCCGGGACGCTGCAATGCCAATATCTTGTTCAAATATAGTTTGGCAGCGGATATGCCG
>CAJVYQ010000066.1 GCA_913009825.1 uncultured Deferribacteres bacterium | reverse complement strand
AATGAACAGGGATTGTCCCGGAAACATACGGATACTTGTTTTATGCACAGGATGATTAACATCGAAGAATGGAACAAAAGATATTCCGGACAACTGTATTTTTCGGATCCCGACAAGTTACAATACCAGAGTTATTATAAATGCGAAACTTGAGTTAATTATATTTACCAAACAATATCATTCCCTGCCGGCCTGTGTACGCAGGCCTGTCCGGACAGGCAGGGAATGACAGCGTTTAAACTCATTTTTCAAAGGACTAAACTATCACAAAAATATAGACTTGGCATTAACGATAATTTCTATATTGGGGAGTTCTTCTTCTACAGTCTGGACAACTTAACAGGAAGGCTGTTGGTTTTACGGTCGATTGAACTAATCGACACACATTTTGATTCTATTATTTAAATTTTGCTTATCGTTTCAAAAGAGCAAAGGAATAAAATTGCAATTACCGGTCATCTCTATTTTCATATTTTTACTCTATCTCTTCATCGAACGCCTGTTACTCAATCATTATTTACAAAAGGTCCCATTGCGAATTGCGGTTACCGGAACGCGCGGCAAATCCAGTGTAGTGAGAATGTTGGCAGCAATTCTCCGGGAAGACGGCAGAAGAGTGCTGGCAAAAACTACAGGCTCCCAGGTACTATTTATTTTACCGGACGGCGATGAAGTGGATGTGCCGCGCCGGGGAATACCATCCATTATCGAACAGAAACTGCTGCTTCGCAAAGCATCAAAAATGAAAGCGGAATGTTTGGTTGCGGAAATTATGAGCATTCATCCGGAGAATCATTTTGTCGAATCGCAGCAAATAGTAAAGCCGAATGTGGTGATTATCACAAACGTACGGCGGGATCATCTTGCGGCGATGGGCAAAAATGAGGATGAAATCGCTTCGGTATTTAGTTTGGATATCATAACGGAAGCGGCGGTATTTATCCTGGAGGCAGAACGGCGAGCCATATTCGCCGATACTGCTGCAAATGAGAAGGCGGTTCTCTTTGAAGTTGTATCCGGAGAATCTGAGAATATGAAGATAAATTATTTTTTTCGGGACAATTATGATTTGGTTTACGCCGTAGCGAAACATTTTAAAATAGATAACCAAACCATTGCCGCCGGACTGAAAAAGGTGCGGTACGATATCGGCAATCTGATTGTTTGGCGGTATGAAAATAGGGATGGTTCGAAACGGTTTATTCTTGTTAACGGTTTTGCTATCAATGATCCGGATTCCACCTTGCAGGCTGTGAAAAAAATCAGAACGCTGTTGCCGGACAGGGGGAATAAAATGGTCGGCCTGTTCAATCTCAGAGCGGACAGGGGAGACAGAACCCTGCAATGGATCGATGTTTTGCAAAAGCAGGCGGATGAGTATTTTCGAAAAATCTATGTGGTGGGAACCCATTCCCGAATTGTGAAGCGCAGACTATCTAACGTCCGCATCGTCAGGGAAAAGTTTCCACAGGATATTATGGAACGAATAGATACGGAATGTGAACATGAAACCGTGATTTTCGGATTTGGTAATATTAAGGGCAGCGGAGAGAGGCTTGTGCACTATTGGCGACAGGTTGGTGTAGAATATGGGATATGAACTTCCGTTTTTAGGATTGTTGGTTGCGCTGGCCTTCATCGGTATCACCGGAATATTTCCCGGTGGTATCATTGTCCCCGGCTATCTGGTTTTGTTTATTGGTCAACCGGGAAGGATCGCCGGTACGTTACTGGTAGCTTTTCTGACCATGTTCTGTTTTAAATTGATTTCGCGCTATCTGATTCTGTTTGGCAAAAGAAGATTTGTGTTTATGATTTTCATGGGTGGTCTGTGGACTTTTTTGTGGCTGCAACTATTTCCGTCCATCTTGCCGGGTTCGGCTGAATTCAGAGTGATCGGCTGGGTAGTGCCCGGACTGATTGCCAATCATTTTGAACGGCAGGGAGTGATTGTCACAACGTCGGCTTTGATTACGGTAACCGTAGTAACCTATTTTTTAAGCCGGTTGTATTTTATGATTTTTTAGCCGGAATAATTCTTCACGCAAAGACGCGAAGTCGTAAAGTATTGAATATATTGGATTCCTTGCTTGATTTTGAAATCGGTTAGCAAAACTGAGTTTTTTGGCATATTTTTAATGGCTCCAAATTTCTTGGCGTCTTATCGGCCTTGCGTGAAATTTTATAAATAATCCCGATTGAAAAAGCAGCTTTTATTTTAAAATGCCGGAGAGATTTTTCCCCACATGAAACGACACTATAATCAAAATAATAAATTCAACCGCCTGATTATTCTGACGGGCGTTTTCAGTTTGGCGGCATTTCTGGTCGTTCAGCTGTTTTCCGTAACTGAGGATGTTCAATATCGGAAAGAGATGTTGCATGCCGCTCGAACCATGAAGAAAGCAATATCCGTGATTGCAGAATATTGCGACAGCAGTGGCATCGAAATAAATGAACGACTCGATCCCAACCACACCGGCTTGATTGGAACGGAGTTTTCACCATTAACAACCACACTGGGCCATCTTGATGCAAAACGAACCACCACAAATCCGGATATGGCCGGATTGATTGTCCATCTGCTTCACAAGATTGGTGTTACTGCCGGCGATACCATCGCCATCGGCAGTTCGGCTTCTTTTCCCGCTTTGATGATTGCCTCACTAACAGCAGCAGAGGCGATGGCTGTGCATCCTGTCGCTATCATTTCTTTGGGATCCTCCTCGTATGGCGCCAATCGACCGGAATTTAACTTACTGGATCTATACAATCTATTATTGCATAAAAATATCATTACCACGCCGCCGGCAGCAATTTCTCTCGGTGGGGAAAAGGATATGGGGGGAGGATTCAGCGGTAGGATAAAAGAGAAAATGTTGCTGCAGATTCACGAAAGCGGCATTCCTTTTATTTACGAAAAGAATCTGCCGCGAAATGTGGAAAAACGGATGCGGGTTTATGAAGGAAAACCGGGCACTAACAGAATAAAAGCCTTTATCAACTGTGGCGGCAGTTTCGCAAATCTTGGCAGCAGTAGTCTGATTTTGAATGTAAATCCGGGCTTGAACAAACATATCCGGTTGCCATCCGTGCAGAAAAGGGGAGTTTTGTTCGCCATGGCGGCAAGAGGAATTCCAACCATTCATCTGTTGTTTATCAGAGGATTGGTTTTGCAATACGGTTTGCCCTGGGATCCGGTGCTGCTGCCAAAACCGGGAAGTGGCGATTTTTATCAACCGGTCAAAGCGGGGCAACCTGTATTTTGGTTTGTAGTTGTTTTTTATTTTATAGGTTTAGTGGTTTTGTTTATAAAAAAAGCGTCCGGGTTTTAAAAATCCGGAAAGTTTGTTTATTCATTTATATTTTGCGGATTGGTGGTTCCGCTTCGGTAAAAACTACGGCCTGAATTTGACGGGAGATAAATGGTTCCGGCAGGAAAAATTTTGCCGTCGACAAAATATGAAGTAATGAGCCGGTAAATTTTCAGATCAGTATGACCATTTATTATGTGGTCTCAATCATTCTGATATTTGTCGCCGTTGGCATTGTCTTATTGCTCGCATTATTTGTTTTTGATGTGATTGTCACCATCATCGCCATGGTTAAACCAGCGAGGGTGTTAAATATCGCTATCCGATGACGTTGAGATTGATCGATTGATAAAGTCCGGGAAATTCGCCCGGAGGTTACGCCATCTTGACTAGCTTGAACCGGTATATTTGAATTTTATTCCGGGAAAAACCGGCAGAAGATCGTTCAAGAATAATGCAGTGAATTATTCCTACCTGAATTGAGCGATTGTAGGGCGATTCGCTGAATCGCAAATCTGATTTGCATAGAAAATGAAAATCCGTTTAGTAACAAAAGCAAGCTCAAAAACAAGAGAATTGCTTAATTCAGGTCCTATATATTCTGTTAAGTAAACACACGAAACGAAGATTTCAAAGTTCCCGGGTTTTGTTTTGCTGCAAACAGTTTTTTCTTATTCTGCTGAGTGATCTTGCCTTTTTACTTGCAAAACCTAAATAGTTTTATCTATACTGATTTTTTGCTTGCTATCTTTACAGAATCTCCTCATATTTTGACTATCCGGTTTCGAAATATAAATTAAAGGTTGCTATGAAAGCGCTTACATTCCACGGCAAAGAAAAAATTGTTTATGAAACGGTTAAAGATCCTGAATTAGCAGAAGAGACAGACGTCGTTGTAAAAGTGACAAGAACCGCCATCTGTGGTTCTGATCTTCATATCTATCATGAACGGGAAACAGGTTTGGATATTGGCACAGTCATGGGACACGAATTTGTCGGAAAAATAGCAGAGCGGGGGAGAGTGGTGAAAAACTGGAGAATAGGAGATCTGGTTTTCAGTCCCTTTACTACTAATTGCGGCCATTGTTTCTTCTGCCGGAATAAGCTTCCGTGCCGGTGTACAAACGGTCAACTTTTTGGTTGGGTGGAAAACGGAATAGGCTTGCCAGGTACACAGGCTGAGTATATTCGGGTTCCTCTGGCGGATACAACCTTGATGAAAATCCCGGAAGATATCCTGTCGGAGGAAGCCTTATTATTAGGGGATATCCTCTCCACCGGTTACTTTTGCGCCGATATGGCCAATATTGAAAAAGAGGGAACCTATGTAGTAATCGGCTGCGGGCCGGTAGGTTTGTTAGCTATTTTAAGTGTGAGAGAGTTGGGGGCAGAGACAATTTATGCCATAGAGTCCGTCGATTATCGCCTTAATTTGGCACAGCAATTTGGTGCGATTCCGGTCAATTTCAAATTGGAAAATCCGGTAGAACTGATTTTACAGGTTACTAATGGGCGTGGTGCGGATGCCGTTTTAGAATTGGTCGGGAGTGCGCAGGCAGGAAGAATGGCCTTTGAAATTGTTCGTCCGGGTGGAACTATTTCTGTTGTTGGTGTTCATACGGAAAAAAATCTCCCTTTCTCTCCCGTGGAAGCATATAATAAGAATATCACTTATAAAACCGGAAGATGTCCGGTAAGGTACTATATGGAGAAACTTCTGCCCCTGGTACAGAGCCGGAAGTATGATTTTACTGCTGTGATTTCTCACAGAATAAACCTGGCAGATGGCGTAACGGGCTACGAAATATTCGATCAAAAAAGAGAGAATTGTACAAAAATTGTGCTGGAACCGTAATGTTAGCAGTAAAATCCACAAATACTAATTTAAGTGAGAACCTTTTGGAAAATATTGTTTGGCTTCACGGCACTATTGTGGCTATATTTTAAACAAAAAATAAAAATCTGAGGTAAGGTGATGAGTAAGACAACTTGAAGAATTTTGAGGATCGCATGGTATTCGTGATGTAAAATTACTTGAATCGGCAATAATGCGGCTACAATTAGGGTACTATAAAAATATTATCGAAGAAGCTGCCGTATTTATGGAAAGTCTCTCCAATAATCACTGCTTTATCGATGGCAATAAAAGAATATCGTTTTTTGCTACTGATATATTTCTAAGATTGAATAATCACTACATTGAATGCGATAATGAACAGGCTTATAAATTTCTGATTGGACTTTTTAATAAAAATATATTCAATTATGACCAATTGGTTGAATGGCTACAGGAAAGGGTTAAACGTAAATAATTTTTTCCAAAAGTCCGCCAACTTGTCCGTTTTCAAAAACCAAAAAACGGACAAGTTGGCTTGTGCTGTTTAGATAGTTCAGCAAAATAAGGAGTGCTTGCGATGCAAAAAGCACAACCAAAGCAATTAATTTTATATTCGGGGCTATTTTCAATATATCCCTTCGGGATAAAAAGATTAAGGTGAAAAAAGGGGACAATTATTCCGCCTCTTCAGGGCTATGGAAAAATATGACATACATCAACCCTGGGCGCTGCCCCGGTCTGATTTATGCCACTCTTTCAGGGTGATGATAATTTACATGAATATGCTCTGAAAGAGCAAAATATACCGGCCCGGTGCGAAGCGCCGGGATTCAAAATAATAAGAACCTGTTATCAGTCCTGAAGGGGCGAAATAGATTGTAAAAAAATGCCTGTTTGTAGCAATAAATAAGGGTAAGGATAAGCTTATTACAAATGGTTATAATTTTTCAAAGAACTAAAATGTTACAATTATTCAGCTTAAGAGGAGGCAATACTCTATGAAACAATCAGACTATCATTCGATGGATGAACTGTTTAAAATGAGGAGACGGCAATTTCTAAAAACCGGTGTGGTTGGCTCCGGACTCTTACTGGGTACGCCAACTCTATGGGCAAAGGGGCAGGAGAAAAAAAATAAGCCGGCAAAACCAAAAACCAATGTAGCTGATGTATTGTATATTCCCAGAACGAAACATTCTTTACCGGGCCCGTTTCCCGGCAAAGTTGTTGAAGTGAGCAATGAAAAAGTTTTGGTTAACAGTAAACCTGTCCCATCGCTGGTGCAGGAGATGGTGCAAAAGGGGATAACGCAATTGACCGGAATAAATTTAAAACGTAGCTTCGACCTGTTTTTCACGCAGGATGACGTCATCGGCATTAAAGTGAATCCTGTTGGCCCCAGACTGATTAACACTCATCTGGAAGTAGTGGATGTTCTCATCGACTGGCTGACCAACAATGGCTTAAAACGAAATAAGATCATCATCTGGGACCGTTTTGATTACATGCTTGCCGATGCCGGTTTTACTCCGGAGAGGTATCCGGGTATTCAAATTATAGGTTTACAGACGATGGATGAAGCGGCTGCTGAGGGGAAGACCAAAGATAACAGTAAATGGCTGGATAAAAACGGCCACCATGTCAGTGAAGCCAATTTTGACAAAGATGTTTATTATTGGGTCGATGTCGACGGTCCTAAAGATAAAGCTTATTTGAATCAGCATGTTTTCAACGGCAAATATTCTTATTTTGGCAAGCTGCTAACCCAAAAACTGACTAAAATTATAAATGTGCCGGTTTTTAAAAATACCGGCAACGGAATTTCCATGGCTACAAAAAATATTGGCTACGGATCGGTTTGTAATACAAATCGTTTGCATAAACCTTTGTTTTTTAATGTGAATACCGAAGTAAGTGCTTTTCCTGTAATCCGGGATAAATTGGTTTTAAATATCACAGATGCTTTACGCGGCCAATATGAAGGCGGCCCCGGAGCTGCGGCCCAATTTATCTACGACTACAATCGGTTGTTTTTTGCTACCGATCCTTTTGCTCTAGACATGGTTTGCCAGGAATTGATGGTTCAAAAGAGGAAGAAGGAGAAAGTGAGGGTGAACGAGCATCCCATGTTTACAGAATATTTGCATTACGCGGAAAGATTGGGATTGGGTATTGCCGACGAAAGAAAGATTCAACACATTGTCGTTTAATCTTAACCAAACCTTCCAGGTTTTAAAAACCTGGCAGGTTTGGTTGATTATTTGAAAGTGAGGTTAGGAAATTGATACGATTTATTGCCATTCTGATGTTTGAATTTTCTCTGGTTTTTGTTTCAAATGCTCAAATTCAGATGCCGGAAAACGGGTTCTCTCCGGGCTGGGAAAAGTCGGAGCCAATGCGAACGGTTAAAAGTCGAAATTTATTTGATTACATCGACGGCGGCGCGGAGATTTTTTTGGAATACGGGTTCAAAGAGTTGTGGATACAGCCATATCAAAAAGGGGATGAAGAAATCAGTATCGAACTATTTCAAATGGAATGCCCGGCATCGGCTCTGGGGATCTATTTAATCCGGACAGGAAATGGGCAAACAAATACAAAAATACCTGCGCGCAATTCCTGTAATAAATATCAATTTACAATCCGGCGGGGGAGCGCATTCATCCAAATTAATAATTATTCAGGAGAAGTGGAAAATCTGACCGTATTAACAATGTTGGCAAAAAAATTATTGAAAAATATTCCCGATGAACCGGAACCGGAATTTCTTAATCTGTTGCCCGGGAAAAACCTGGTCAAAGGGACAGAATCTTTGATTCGGGGACCCATTTCACTGCAGCCGGTTTATACATTTGGTGAGGGGGATATTTTACAGTTACATGGGAAAATATTTGGCGTTATCGGAGATTACGCCACCGCAACCGACACTTTTACACTGATTCTGATTCCATATCCCAGTGAAAAAGCAGCCACTATCGCTTACCGGAATTTGATTAACCATTTTGATCCTTATCATAAAATTCTGATGAAAGATAAGAACCGGTTTGTTTTCCGGGATTATCAAAAAAAATACGGCTTGGTAGAAAAAATAAAAAAAAGAATAAAAATTAAAATAAAAATGCAAAAAAAACCTGCGTAGAACAAAAAAATATTAAAATTCATGTTGTTTTCGCGGAAAAAATATTATATATTAGTGTCGTAATAAATAATTTTATATTTATTATTTGTAAATACACACGTGGGTGGTGTCAAGCGGGAATAAATGTTAGCCTGTTTTCTCGTTTAATTCCAAATATCGATTTAATGCTGCCTTAAAAAAGAAATTGTTGTTTTTAAGACGCTTTTCAGGAGTGTTTTTTCGTAAATTTATGATTCCGTTGATTAACCAGACTTCCAAAGTTTCTTTGGGAGTATTTATCAACATATTGTATGTTTTGAAAGTGATAAATACGTTCTACAGGATTGATCAAAAACTTTGGAAGTTTTTTTGTGATAAATCGTAACTATTCAGGTTGCCCGCTAATATCGCTAAAAAACGCGAATCGTTAACTATTTTGTCCTGTTCGTATGATTTCGTGTAATTCGCGGGCTGAATAAGCAGACAATCTTTTCAATTCCTTTGCGCCCTCCGCGTCTCTGCGTTAAAAAAACAGGCGCTTTAAAACGCAGAGACGCAGAGAGCGCAAAGGAAGCGGATTTGTTCAAAAAACTAAAGTGTTACGGTATTGTCACTACTCAGGCAGCCCAAGAAAGACTCAAAAAAAAACAGGAAAAAAGTTAGATGAGATCATTCGATTGTTTCGTGTGTTTTCTGCCTGTGTCAGACAGACGTAAGCTGAATAGTTACGATAAATCAACAAATTCATTTATGATGTTATTATAATATGCCGGTGAGAAAATAACGGGTTTATAAAAGGACAATTAATAGATAAAATGTAACTATTCAGGAAGACTGGTTCCCTGATGTGAAATAAGCTTTCAATTTCCTGCCCGACTCCTGCTGCGGGCAGGAAGTTGCAGCGTGATTGAAATTTTAACTACTCAACTATGCTCCATTAAATTAGCTGTAATCACGCTTCGACCTCCGCTCAGCATGGCTATTTAACCAGCCTGAGCCCTCGAAAAGCTCAGGATAAACTCAGGTCGAAGTCTTCCTGCACATCGAACAATATGCATCCCTGAGTAGTTACTTAAAATGAGCCTATCTGAATTGTTACAAATTATATTTATAAAAATGTTACATTAGGAGATAACGATGACTTGGGAAAAATTAGTGCAAACAATCGAAATAGAGGGCACAGAAGAAGAGTTAGGACTCATGAAGCCAAGAATGTTTACGATTGCTCAACTATCAGAGTTGCTAAGAGTTACGCCCATACGCATTTATCAACTTCAGAAAAGGAAAAAACGTCCTCTGCCTCTAATAAAAGATGAAAAAGCAAGTGGAAGAAAAGTATGGGCCATTAAAGAAATTCCGCTGCTCGAATGGATAGATGGGGAGGAACGCAAAATTGATAAGCGTAAGAAAGTAAACTATGGCAGAGTACATGAATATTTTGAAGAAGCGTTCGATAAAAGGGATGAAATTATCGAAAAATACATGGAATCCCTCGAACTGGAATAAACAGCTTGTCCGTCCGCGTCAATTGTAACGCCCCGGTTGTCGGGGCGTTTTCGTTTAGAGAGAACCGCTCTTTTTAAGCAAACTTCGAAAATCATTCTGCAAAAAAGATCAATATTTACCTAAATTGAGCGATTCTTAGTTTGAAACAACCACCCAAAGAGTTTTGTCATTCTGCCTGCCCGACCGCAGGCGGGAAAGAATCTTGTTAGTTCTGTGCACTAAACTAACAAGATTCCTACGGAATGACATGAGAATCGCTCAATTCAGGATTTAGTAACATTTAGTTCTTTGAAAATAACTTATTTGTGACGAGAAAGAACAAGTAGGCCCTTCGATTTCATTCCGATAAAAACCATCGGGATTCTCCGACAGAATCGGATACACTCTCTAGGTGACAGCCTCTTGAACAGGCCATGTTGAGCGCGTGTCCGCCGTAGGCGGGAAGTTCAGATGGTTTTTGTCGGAACACAGTCGAAACATCTACCTTATGTAAGAAACTGAATTGACAATTTCATAAAAATAAAATGTTAAAATATTTAAAATTCCTTATGTTCCGTTCGGCGGATTATTTCATCCTGCAGCTCTTTTTTCAGATCAGTAAAATAATCGCTGTAACCGGCTACACGCACGATTAAATCCTTGTAAACCTCCGGATTTTGTTGCGCTTTTTTCAATGTTTCTGCAGTGACCACATTGAATTGAACATGGTGCCCGTCCAGTTTGAAATAGGTACGCACTAAATTAGAAAACTTATTAAGTCCCTCTGTTCCCTGCACCACCTGCGGCGAAAATTTCATATTCAGCAGAGTGCCGCCGGTACGCACGTGATCTATTTTAGCAGCAGATTTGATGACAGCCGTGGGACCTTTTCGATCTGCACCTTGTACCGGTGAAATCCCTTCTGATAGGGGAGTAGCTGCCATCCTGCCGTCCGGTGTTGCCTGAATCACACTGCCAAAATAAACGTGAACCGTGGTTGGCAGTAAATTGATACCATAAAAACCGCCTTTAGTATTGGGTCTGCCGTTGATGGCATAGTAGTAAGCATTAAAAAGTTGCTGCATAATTTGGTCGGTAAAATCATCATCGTTGCCGTATTTGGGAGTTTTGTTTATCAATATTGCCCGCAGTTTTTCATAACCAATGAAATTTTTATTGAGAGCAGCCAATAATTCAATCATCGGAGTGGTTTTTTTATCGAACCCGTGATATTTGATTGCTGCAAATGAATCGGTCAGTGTTCCTAAACCCACACCCTGAATGTAAGATGTGTTGTAACGGGCGCCGCCATTATGGTAATCTTTGCCGTTTTGGATGCAATCGCTGATCAGGATGGAAAGGAAAGGAACCGGCATATAATTTGCATAGATACGCTCGATGATGTTATTTCCTTTTATCTTGATATCGATGAAATGGCGTAACTGTTTTTCGTAAGCCTGAAATAGTTGAGCAAAAGAAGAAAATTTTACCGGATTACCGGTTCGTAAGCCGATTTTTTTTCCGGTCGCCGGATCTACGCCGTTATGCAGCGTGATCTCCAATACTTTTACCTGATTAAAGTAACCGGTTAAATTATAATTTTCTTTACCAAACGCGCCGGTTTCCACACAGCCGCTGGTACCGCCGTTGCGGGCATCTTCAATAGATTTTCCCTGGCGAATAAGTTCCTGCACCACTGCATCTGTATTGAAAATAGAGGGGATACCAAATCCACGGCGCACCACTTCCAGTGACCGTTTTATAAACCGCTCCGGCGTTTTTTTGCTGATCTGTACGGATGGATTGGGCTGAATCAGGCGCATTTCTTCGATCACATCTAAAATCAAATAGGAGACTTCATTAACGGCATCCGAACCATCCGGTTTTACGCCCCCGGAGTTGATTTGGGCAAAATCGGTGTATGTTGCGCTTTCTTCTGCAGTAACGCCTACTTTAGGCGGCGCGGGCTGGTTATTGAATTTAATCCAGAAAGCCTGCAGCAATTCTGTTGCTTTTTCTCTCGTTAAGGTGCCATCCGCGATTCCCTGTTTGTAAAAAGGATACAGATGCTGATCCAGTTTTCCCGGATTGAACGCATCCCAAGGGTTCAGTTCGGTAATGACGCCCAGATGGACGAACCAGTAAGCTTGCAGTGCCTCCCAAAATGTACGTGGCGGATAGGCCGGTACCCGGTAGCATATTTCACTAATTTGCTCCAATTCTTTCTTTCGGGTTGTATTCTTTTCTTTCTCAGCCATTTCAGCGGCCATCTTGCCGTGTCGCTGTGCGAATGTGACAATGCCGGCAGCTGCAATCGACATGGCGCGCAGTTCTTCTCTTTTGTCAAAGGCGTTGGGATCATTGTAAAAATCAAGCTGCTTTAAGTTCTTTTGGATCTCTTTTTTGAAATCAACCATCCCTTTTTTATAGATTTTATCATCTAATGCCGTGTGTCCCGGACCGCGCTGTTCCATAAACTCTGTGAAAATACCTGCATTGTAAGCAGCACGCCAACCGGGTGACATTTCACTGAAAATTCTTTCCCGGATGGTGCAGCCGCGCCAAAACGGAATGATACTTTTTTTATAAATTTCCCTCATCCCGGGAGAAACCTTGAAGGAAATTTTCTCCCTCTTATCCAGAATATCCAGATCCTGTAAGCTATGTGTGGTCAATTCCGGATAGGTGGGCACAACTTTCGGGGCGGACCCGCGTTCTCCTACGATAAGTTCATCATGGTTGATGCAAATTGTTTTATTGGCGTGAATATATTGGAACGAAAAGGCGCGCTGTACCGGAATAGAGTTGTTTTTCACCGCATCGCTTTTATAAAATTGAGTGATTAGCATGGCTCTCTCCGGTGAAAGGGCCGGCACTGCATTCATGCTTTGTTCCCGCAGCCGTTTAATTCTGTCATTCATGTGATTAACCTCCGATTTTTATGGTAAATCCATGTTTCTCCATTTCTGTCCTGATCCGCTTAAGATCACTTTTCCCTTCGGGAAAACACTCAATTTTAAATTTGGGCATACTAAGCTGTTCATATTTTGACACTCCCAAATTGTGATGGCGCAATAGATGTACCTCTCTCAAATTCGACAAAGAAGATAGGTAGCGGCTAATATTATCAATCTCTTTTTCTGTGTCGTTAACCCCCGGAATAACCGGGATCCGCACAATAACATGGTTTTCATTTTTAGTTATTTTCTTTAAATTGCTAAGAATAAGGCGATTTGAAACGCCCGTATATTGCCGGTGTATCTCTTCATCGTAAACTTTTAAATCAAATAAAAAAAGAGTAACTAAATTTTGTATGTTTTCCAGAGATTCGTAGGGACAATATCCGGACAAATCCAGTGTGGTGTGAATCTTTCTTTCCCGGCATTGTTCAAGAATCTTCCTGAGAAAATCGAATTGCAGCAACGGATCGCCGCCGGAGAAGGTAACGCCGCCGCCGGATTCATCAAAAAAAGCAGTATCCTTTTCGATCTCTCCCATCACTTCACTCACTGTCATGTTGGTGCCGACAAATTCCAGGGCAGTACTAGGGCAGATGTCCACACATTTGCCACAAAGATCACATATCTCCGTATTTATAATTTTGCCACCATCCCTGTTCGTAATGGCTTGCAGGGAACAGACTGAAATACAATCGTCACAATGGATGCATCTGTTTTCACGATAGATGATTTCGTCGTTTGCGTTGATCCCTTCCGGATTGTGACACCAGCGACAGGACAGGGGACACCCTTTAAAAAAAACGGTAGTCCTGATTCCGGGGCCGTCGTGAATAGCAAATCTTTTTATATCGAAAATACAACCGGTCTGCATTCGTATCGCTCAATCCATTTGTGCAATTTTTGTGCTTAGCACTACAGCGCAACTTGGTGAAAACCGTTGAAACGGCTTTTCGGGGCTATCTTGGGTTGTAGTGTTAGTGTGTTCATTAAAAAATTGTAACTATTCAGGATACAATACAAGTATATTGGAAGTTGTTTTACACCCCCCGTACTCCCTTCGAAAGGAGTACGGGGGATGGCCCTCAATTTACCTGATTAGTTATAAAAAATGTATTAATTTTTTAGGCAAAATCCAAAATATATTTAATTCAGAGAAACATGATCTGCTATCCATTTTTTCGGTATACTTCAGTAAGTGGCACACACGTGAATAGTTCTCAGGTATGAAAAACCGCCCAAGCGGTTCTAAGAGCGATAACTTCTCATTAACACCCGACTTAAATCGGGTATTAATAAAATGACAAATTGAGCTTAACCGTTGCAACGGTTTCATAATTTAAATTCTTGGTAAAAAACTTTTTTTTGCCTTTCGACCTTGATTTTATCCCTATAAAAAGAATATATTAATCAATTGTACCTACTCGGGTATGCTCCATGAATTAGCTGTAATCACGCTTCGATTTCGCCCGGTATGACTATTTAAGCCGGCCTGAGCCCTTATTCAAGTTTATCCTGAGCTTGTCGAAGGGTTCAGGATAAACTTAGTCGAAGCCTTTTTCCTGCACATCAAACAATAAGCATACCTGAGTAGCTACAATCGATTAAAAAGAAGGAAGATGAAATGACAAAAAAATTTGACCCGGTTGAAAATTGCGAAATCACCAGGAAGGAAATAGGATATATTTCATTGCAGGAAGCGACTTTTCAAATCTACCGGGACCTGGGCTTTAAATGCGGGTTGGAAATTCATCAACAGTTAAAAACTGCTAAAAAACTGTTTTGTCGCTGTCCGGCCGGTATTTACCAGGAAAAAGATGAGTATGATGCGGAGATTGTCCGACATATGCGTCCCACGCTGAGTGAGTTGGGAGAATATGACGGCACCGCGTTGATGGAATTTAAAACCGGAAAAAATATTTTCTACCACATTAAAAATGAAACTGCCTGTACTTATGAAGTAGATGATACGCCGCCATTTTTAATTAACCGCGAGGCGTTGGAACAAGCCATCGAAATTTCCCTGTTGCTGCAAACAAACATCGTCGGTGAACTTCACATTACCCGCAAACAATATTTGGATGGCAGCATTCCCACCGGATTTCAGAGAACTGCTATTGTGGGTATCGAGGGCAAAATACCACTGCAAAAGAAAAAAGTGGGCATTATTCAATTAAGCATCGAGGAAGATGCCTGCCGTGAAGTTTCAGATATCGGCCATAACCGGGTTTACACCACCGATCGTTTGGGTATGCCGTTGATTGAAATAGTAACCTATCCCGATTTACTGACTCCCTTTGAAGCGGCAGAGGCGGGGAACTATTTACGTTATCTCACCCGAAGCACAAACAAAGTGCGCACCGGTATCGGTGCGGCAAGGGAGGATGTAAATGTCAGTATCAGCGGAGGAACAAGAGTAGAAATTAAAGGAGTGGCTCACATTAAGTGGATTCCCAAGTTGACACATATTGAAGCCTTCCGCCAGAAAGCTCTTTTAACAATCAGGGATATTCTGAAAAAGAGAGTGATTGATGCGGATCGATGGAAAATAACATGGAAAATTATTTCTGCCAAAGAGGTGAAAATAAAGGAAATACCCATTGAAGAAGTAAAAATAAACGGTTCAAAAATTGTGGTTGTGAATCTGCCGGAATTTAAGGGGATTCTCTCTTTTTTTACGCAGCCGGGACATGTTTTTGCCGATGAAATCAGCAACCGGTTGAAAATCATTGCCTGCCTGGAAAAACCCAATATGACCCATTCGGAAGATGCCGGCACATTTTTCCGGGAAAGCGATTTCAACCGGTTCAGAAAAATATTACACAGTGGCGACAGGGACGGACAAATTGTATTCTGGGGGCCGGAAGAGGATGTTCGAACCGCATTGGAGACCATCGAAGAGCGCTGTAAACTGGCGTTCACAGGTGTGCCCAACGAAACCAGAAAATCGCTTCCCGACGGGACAACTATTTTTGAAAGAGTGCTTCCGGGTCCGGATCGAATGTATCCCGATACAGATTCTGCGCCAATTTCTATTGAAGATGAGGAAATTAAAAGGTTCGAAAAAAATCTGCCCATTTCTGTCTCCCGGTGTATGCGGAAATTAAAGGAATGGGAAGTGCCGGAGGATGGGTTAGATTATATCCTTAAAAAAAACCTGTTTCCTTTGCTGGAAAAGATAATCCATAATTTTGACTTGCCGCCCCGTTTTGCCGGCAGGGTTCTTGGGCAATGGATGCGAAAAATAGAACGGAAATTCGCGCCGTCTCCGGAATTTCAATATGACAGAATTTATGATATGTTTGCATTTGTCCGGCGGAAAAAACTGGACAGGGAAATCATGAAAAAAATGTTACCGGAGATCTATCAAAACCCCAATATGGAAATTGATTCCGTGTTGCTGGAGATCGGATTCGAAAAAATAGCCAAAAAGCAGATTTTGGCCGGAATTCCTCTACTGAGGAAGAAATACAGAGAAATCGGCAAAAAGCAGAACGCCGGGGCCGAGGCAAACTGGATTATGGGAGAGCTGCGTTCATCTGCTGTGGGGAATATAGATTTACATTCATTAAAACAAGCCATAACCGGAGTGTAAAATGATTGACCTGTTCAAAGGATATAAAGGCGCGGCGCTGACAGTTTTGAAAAAATTTAACGTTCGTGTCTGGAGTGAAGCTCTGATTAACACAACACGAGGCAAATTTAAGGGGATCATTCTGCCCAGATCCGAAAATGATGACAGTGAGCACCTGGTTTTAAAACTGGTTACCGGTTACAACATCGGTGTAACTGTAAAAACTATTCTCGATATTCGGGAATTAGCTTATAAAGAAGCCCATTACAAAATACCGGAAAAAGAATTTCCGGTTTCCGAGAATAAACCCAATGTGAAACTGTTTGGCACGGGCGGCACCATTGCTTCCCGGCTGGATTATCGCACAGGGGCAGTGATTCCTACTTTTTCACCGGGAGAACTGTACGGCGCGGTGCCGGAATTGGCAGATATATGCAACCTGTCCACCGAAAAATTGTTTGCCGTTTTCAGCGAAAATATGGGGCCGAAACAATATCTTATTTTGGCCAAAGCGATCGGAGAGGAGATTCGGAAGGGTATCGACGGGATTGTGATTGGCCATGGTACGGATACCATGCACCACACAGCCGCGGCTCTGTCCTTTATGGTGCAAAATCCGCCGGTACCCATTGTCATGGTCGGTTCCCAGCGATCATCGGATCGTCCTTCTTCCGATGCAGCGCTGAACCTGATCCATGCCGCCGGCGCCGCTGCCAATTCGGATATTGCAGAGGTGATGGTGTGCATGTTTGGCCCTACTTCCGATGAATACGCCTTGTTACACCGGGGAACAAGAGTGCGGAAAATGCATTCATCTTATCGTTCCACTTTTCGAACCATTGGCGATGTCCCGCTGGCGATGATTGAGCGGGATAAAATCACACCGCTGAAGAAAGATTACAAACGCAGAAGAAACGACCGTCATGTAGACATTTACCCCTATTTTGAGGAGAAAGTCGCATTGCTCTACTATTATCCTAATATGATGCCGGATATGATCGATTCCGTGATCGACAACGGATATCGCGGTATCGTAATCGCCGGCACGGGTTTGGGGCATGTGAATGAACCGCTTTATCCCGCATTGCTGCGCGCATTAAAAGCCGGTGTAGCCGTTTATATGACTGTGCAAACCTTATGGGGATATGTTCACATGTTCGTTTACGAAACAGGTCGCGATATGATGAGCAAAGGTGTGATCCCCGCCGAAAATATGCTGCCCGAAGTAGCCTATGTGAAACTCGGCTGGGCATTGGGACAAACGGACGATCCGGAAAAGGTGAAAGAGCTCATGTTAACGCCAATCAATGGGGAGATCACTGAAAGAGAACCGTACAACGGTTACTTGATTTTTCAGGGGGGCATCCCGGGAATAGAGGCATTTTTGAAAAAATTTCATAAGTGAGTTTAAACGGCAGAGAAAACATTTGCAAAACTAAAGTGTTACACGGTTAATTGTTACAGAATACGTAACTCAAGTTTCGCATTTATAATAACTCTGGTATTGTAACTTGTCTGGATCCGAAAAATACAGTTGTCCGGAATATCTTTTGTTCCATTCTTCGATGTTTATCATCTTGTGCATAAAACAAGTATCCGTATGTTTCCGGGACAATCCCTGTTCATTGATTTATATCCTGCGAGCCCTGAAAGGGCGGAATAAATATAACAGCCCGGGGCAACGCCCCCGGGGGAAAAAACAACGGAGTCAAGCCCTGAAGGGGCGGAATACAAAATTCAAATGAACCGATCGTACCGGCACAGGTAAATATTCCGCCCTTTCAGGGCTTGTTATTCTTTTTCCTCTTTCCCCCCGGGGGCGTTGCCCCGGGCTATTGTATTTCACCCCGTTGGGACGGCTGAAAATGTATTTTAAATGCTATTAATGTCTCACTGGTATCTGAAAGAGTATCACCGGCTTTTTCAGGTTGGGTAAAAAATCCTTTTAATTTGGACAATTTTGTAATACCTTCAATATACAACATATAATCTCTGTTTTGGAATTATGTATTAACATATTATAATTTATTAAGTTGTGAGGTTGTATGCTGCTTTTTTTATGCCGGTTTCCCTTATTTTTATGCCGGTTAACTAACTGCGAAACTTGAGTAAGTAACTATTCAACCCACGAAACACACTAAATACACGAAAGACACAAATTAGTGTCTTTCCGAATTTGTCATTCCCGGAGGCTTTTCTGTTTATAATAAAAATGGATATTTGTAAACCAGTTCACAGATTTCCGCTGAAAGATTGACTATATTCAGGCAATTAAATAATTAGTGCGAACAGAAAAATTAATCAAGGAGGTTCAAAATGAAAAACACAATGCAAAAGAAAAGAACTTTATTGTTCACCCTGGCCATTTTGATGGCTGGGTTTATGTTGCCGCTGCAACAAGCACAGTCCCAGGACAACGGACTGGTTAACGTTACTGTCAACGGTACCTTCGACGGCACTGTGGGAAAATTCAAAAAGATGGTAGCCAAAAACGGGATGATGATTCTTGGCGAAATAAACCAGGGAAAAATCCTTTCAATGACCGGATTAAAGATGAATGCCGTCAGCCTGTTTATCGGTAACCCGACCATTGGGAAAAAGCTGTTCACCGCTAACCGGGGTGTTGGCGTTGCTGTTCCACTGCGCGTTTCCATTTATGAGCAAGCAGGCAAGGTTCATGTGAGTTATATCAAACCTTCCAAACAGTTTGCGCCGTTTCAGAACAAGCAAATCACAATGATCGGACAAAAAATGGAAGAGACTCTTGCTAAACTGACCGGCATGCTGGCCAAATAACCTGCCCGTCAAAAAAAAACAGTTTAACGATTCCATCGCGGGATTACCGGTGGAATCGTTTTACTTTATTTATTAGCAAAATTACATGGAGAAAGAACGATGAAATCAAATCTTTTGCAATTGATACTTGTCCTATTTGCGCTGGCCGCTGCTGCGACAAGTCCGAACTTGTTTGTTGCCGCGCAGGCCGGCTATGACAAACTCTCGTACCTGGCTATTGTTTTTTTAATTCCCTCGATTATCTTATTGGCGATTGTGATTATTATAGCAGCAGCGGGAGGCTATCGAAATTTGAACAGGCAGATTGCAATTGGTCTTTTGGGTGGAATTCTGGCGACTCTCGGCCTGGAAGTTGTCCGGGAAACAGGCTTCCGTCTCGGCGGTATGCCCGGAGAAATGCCGCAACTAATGGGCGTGCTCATGCTCGATCGTTTTGCCATGGGGCCAAATTGGCTGTCCAACCTGATTGGCTGGACCTATCATTTTTGGAACGGCGCTTCTTTCGGCCTGATTTACAGTTTGTTATTAGGGCGTCCTCCGTCCTGGAGCGGCCTGGTTTACGGTACTCTCATTGGCATTGGGCTGATGAGCGGTCCGGTCGTTGTTGCCATGGGCGTGGGCCATTTCGGTTCTCAATTCGGCATCGGTTTCCCAATAACGGTTATTCTGGCACACTTTGCCTTTGGCCTTATTTTGGGAAAATTTGTGGCACAGAAAAATCGGAGCGCCGAAAGTTTGTGGGGGAGGTTTAAATCTGTTGTTTTATAGACACACTCGGTGTGTATTTCCCCGGCTGAAGAACAACTTCACTACTGTTTTCATCACCGTCGTCATCAACAATCAATTGATTATTTATGAACGGGCGGCTGCCATCATTTGAAGCCGTCGATTGTTAAATTTCGTTTTTATTCATTGTTTGTAACTATTCAGCCACAAAGTCTCCCTGCCTGCATCGGGCAGGGAAGGTACTAAGAGACATAAAGAGAAAGAAATTAGTCAAATTATTACTGCTCGCGGCGGTGGATTTTACTTTGTCCTGAATTGAGCGACTCTCTTGTTTTTGAGCTTGTTTTTGTTACTAAACAGATTTTTATTTTTAATGTAGATTAGATTGGCGATTCAGCGAATCGCCCTGCAATCGCTCAATTCAGGTTCGTAATAAAATATGAAACATGATATATCGGATAACATAAAAAACAATAATGGTTTTCTTGGTGAAACTTTGTGTCTTCGTGTCTTCGTGGCAAAAAAGAACCAAGTTGAATAGTTACCACTGTTTTTAAAACTTTGTGTCTTGGCGGCTAAAGAATATTTCTGTTTATGAAGGAACAGCGCGTAAAAGAAGGTGAATTTTCCGTCGGTTCGCTTCTGTTCGGTGTGTAATGGATAACCGCTCCTTTTAGCAGACATTGCATATTCACAGTCAGCAAATCATGCATAGCTACGAAAGATTTTAGAGAGAAAATTTCCGGTGAATTAAGCGACTGAAACGAAGATTGGTTGGTTCAAAGTCGGTAAAAAAAATAGCAGCTTTGAAACATACCAATAGCCACATAATTATATTGCATATTAAAATTGAAATGAATACATTTTTCCTATCAAAAATAATTTGAATTTCAATTGTGATGAAAATAGAAATTATTGGATTGACCGTATAAACCATGGAATATTAAATATTAACTGTACATTTTAAGTACAGAAATAAAACAATTAACGTCTGACCAAAAACTCTTAAAAACAATAAAAAATACTAACACTTTAGTTTTTTAAAAAACAACAATTAACAGTTAACCGGTTTTCCCCGGATGTTTTTAACGGCCCGTTTGCAACAGGTGGGCTGAATCATAAGGAAATGATTGAAAGATGGAGTTTTCGCTCGGTAACTAAATAGTGTTTGTCCGAAAATACCCACGATATTGTCATTCCCGCCGTGCTTCGGGCACGGCAGGAATGACATTGTTTCCGTTCAGACACTAATTAAAGCATCAAGTTAAAATTTGCCGGCCCATGATTTTTTGATCCTGCTGTTCAGATTTTATTCAGGAATAGTTCAATTAATCTATTTTGTCTCCTGCCGGCAATTCGGCTGCTAGTTAAAAATATTCATAAATCTGAGAGGATACCATTCATGAAAACTCGATCTTCAATTTTTGCGTTGATTCTATTCTTGTTCTCCGCCTCACTCTATGCTCAGGATGTTGTCCTCTCAACCGGGACGCCCGCCGAAGCGGGATTGGATGAGACCATTTTGAAGGCGGGCGTGCATCTCTTTGAAAAAGCAGTACAAAAGGATGAGCTGCGCAATATTGTTTTGTTGGTAGCCCGTAACGGGAAAATTGTACTGCATGAAGCGATCGGCTGGAAGGATAAAAAAAACGGCATCCCCATCAAAAAAGATGCCATGTTCCGCATGGCCTCCAATACCAAACCTACTATTGCCACCGCCATCGCAATTTTAGCTGAAGAGGGAGAGCTTACTTACAACGATAACGTGCGTAAGTATCTGTTGTCGTTCGATAATTACCGCGCCGGTTTCATTAAAATTCGCCATCTTCTAACCCATACTAGTGGTTTCCGTATCAAACCACTTTTTTTCAGTCCGCTTATCCAAAAATCTGCCGAACACCCCGATGCACCGAATTTGCAATTAGAAGTGGCCCGTTTCGGAGAAATCGGCGCCGAAGAGCTGCCGGGTACTACCTACAGCTACAGCAACGCAGGCTTCAATACGCTGGGCGCTCTGATCGAAATTGTTTCCGGTCAGCCTCTGGAAGTTTTTTTGCGGCAAAGAATTTACGAACCGTTGGGGATGCACGATAGTTACAATTATGAAGTTGCCGAAAAATTGGCGGGCAAACTGCAGCGCATGTCGGTTGTTTATTACAAAAGAAAAGGAAAATGGATTGAAGGCTGGCGGCCGGGCGATCCGCCGCAGTTTCCGTTTGTGCGCGCTTCCGGCGGTATGATTTCCACAGTGATAGATTATGCCATATTTTGTCAGATGTTTCTCAACGGCGGCATATACAATAGTAAACGCATCCTCAAAAAAAGCACTGTTAAATTGATGACATCGCCGCAAACCGCCTCGATCTATTCTCACGCAGAAGCGGCAAAAAGGGACAGTTTTTATGGGTATGGATGGCAGGTTTATAAAGATGGTGTATTTGGCCACAGCGGTTCGGATGGCACTGCTGCCTGGGTGGATCCGAACCGGAAACTGATTGTTCTGGTTTTTACCCAGAGTCCATGTAAAGAGAATCCGCGCAACCGTTTCTTTAAATTGGTTCAGACTGCTATTAATCAACCCTGATTTTGGGAGTTAAATGAGCCGGAATGCTAAATTGATCATCATCAGGCCGGATGGGGAAGTGCTTGAACTTCGCCTTCACCAGGGTGAATACATTCTGGGCCGGCCGAGTCCAAAGAATAATTTTCAGCCGGATATCGATTTCACTCCCGATTATTTTGTCAGTAAAAAACATGCACGGCTCTTTTTCCGCAATGATCAGTGGCGGCTGGAAGACCTTGGCAGTAAGCACGGTACCTTCATCGATGAACAAAAAATTCCGGATGCTGCGGGATCCATTCAGTTGAAATCGGGAACTTCTGTGAGAATAGGGGAGACTGTGTGGTCCCTCATCAGTGAAAACAGGCAGCAGGCTGCGTGGCAGCAAATAGAATTTGAATTTTCTATGGTACCGGCCATCAATTATGCCTTGCATCATTGCGGGGTTCCCGTCATTTCCCATCTGTTGTTAAGAAATACGGCCGCAGTCTCTTCTGTTCCATTCAGTTTTTCTGTTTCCATTCCGGGTTACAGCGAAAATCGGGTGCTGAAAATTCCGGCACTTCTGCCCGCCGAACAATATCATATTGGTAAAATTGCGCTCAAACTTCATTATGAAATTCTTTCTGCCCTGCAGGGACGGAAAAAAGCTCAATTGAAATTTTACGCAGAGACCCGGGAAATTATCAACCGGGAGATTTTTGTTTTGGGATTTTATGAATGGTCCTATGATGAAAATTTTCGCAAAACTCTTTCCTGTTTCATCCAGCCCTCACATCCTACCGTGCAGCAGCTTATTTTTGAACTTTTTGATTATCTGAAAAAGAACCGGGTTTCCGGCGTTGCTGCATCCATCACATTAAGTGAATTTCCTCTTTTTCAGGACGCAAACCAGGTCGAAAATATTCTATCTGCATTGTATCGTGTTTTGCAGGAAAGGTTCCATATTCATTACTTTATTGAAGAGAACAGTTACGAAAGAACCGGCCAGGTGATTCGGCCTCCGCACAAGGTGATCACCCGTTTTCCTCAAAACGAAAATGAGAAAGGGGAGGGGATTGGAACCTGCATCGATTTAACGCTCCTGTTTGCTGCCTGTCTGGAAAATTTACGTCTGCAACCATTGGTTATTTTTGTGAAAGAGGATGATTATGTCTGGCATTCTTTTTTGGGCTGCTGGCATGAAGCGGCAGACCGAAGCGAATCTGTCATCATCGAGCAACGAAAATTACTACGGGCGGTGGAGAAAGAGGAACTTTGCCTGTTGGAAACAACCGGGATCTCCGGATTCTGGTCCCGGCAATTAAATTATGCCGAAGCTTCAAACCTGGCGGTTGAAATTTTACAGACGAAAGAATTTGTTTTTGCTCTGGATGTTGCCGCAACCCGGCCGACGATCACACCGCTTCAGTTTCCCTTTAATCCGGCGGTGAACCGAATTCTTTTAGATGCCGGGAATATTGCCCGGGAAGAAAAAAGCAGCCGGCTAAAAACAGCCCATCTTTTTCGCAGTTTTTTGCAAAATCACCAAAAGAAAGTTGCGGAATTAATAAAACAGGCTAATCAACTTGAATTGAAAGACGAGAATGAAATAAAACAACCCGGTGAACAAAAAAGTAGAACAAATTTTCCTAAACCAACCATCAATTATCGCCGCACACTGGAAGATGCCTGCCTGATATCTTTTGATACCGGCGCAGGTTTTGTCGAAGTGGATCAGCTTCTTTATGCTTTGCTGCTTTCATCCAGTGAAGATGTGAAGGATCTGATCATCTCACTGGGCACAACACCGGCACAATTAAAAGCCGCGTATGAACAACATTATTCCCGGGTATCGAAAGAAGTTGTCCAAACCCTGACTGAGTAGAATTTATTGTAAGGAGATGAACCATGAAAACAGCGAAAAATAATCTGATTTCGATCCTGCTTTTCATTGGAATCACATTTCAATGCTTTTGGGCCGGAGAGATTACGGTGGGAGAGGCAGCAATTCTGGCCAATAGCCGGGCGCTTTCTTTGCGGGTGTTGCAGGAACAATTGATCGAAAATCAAAAAAACGGCATAAATGACCAATCGCTACGACAATTTGCAGGACTGAATTATTTGGCCGGCTACGTGGTCGATGAAACCAACCATGATATCATATTGATTGGCAAGGTTGTCCCATCCCGGCCTGCGCTCTATCTGGAAGATTTTGTCATTGCATTACGCAATGCCGGCATGAAATATATAAAAATAGAAAAAGACGGTCAATATTACTCAACGCCAAGTTGTTCCATCGATCCCTATCCCGAAGTGATGAAACGGCTGCAGACCGCCGGCAGTAAAATTTTCGATGCAAAATCGGAAGCGGCAATCGCGCAAGGCATCGATGAATGGGACAGCACCTGCATTTATCCGCAGCGGGTAACTGTGTTTGGCATTCCGTTTCATACTCATTTTGCGAAAGTAATGGTTCAGGCGGATTACGATATGAAAAACCTTGTGAACGGTTCGGATTCTCTGGGGATTGCAGGTTTTAAAAGTTTATTGGACCTGCGCATGGACCGGGCCTATCGGGATATCAAAGCGGGTAAACCAATCTCCATTCCACTTAGCAGTTACAATCGATTCTGGTATTATCCGGGCGTAACCAAATTTTCTGCCGGTGATGGAATTGTCCGGTTGGATACCTGTCAGGTAATTTTACTGACCGAACAACAATATTTAACCAGTTCCGGTCAATCGGTTAGCGCCGGTTACTCCGATCCCATGGCACGGCAATTTTCCCAAAATCACACAGATCATTACGCTCAAATTGCAAAATTAAGACCGATTTATCAGGAACTGGCAGGCTTGTACCGCCATGTCGCCCTGGTGAAAAGTTTGTTATATCAATCTGCTCCCGTCAAGGCCGGGTTGAATCTTGATTTTTTGCTGGATTATTTTGATCTGACATGGTGCCCGGTAGATTCTACGCTGCCCGGCCGCCGTAACATGAAAGAATTAAAGTATACCAAATATTTTGAAAATGGCTCCAGCATATTTCAGATGTGGCTGCCCAGTTGCGGCGGAGTAAAAATTGATATCGATGTTACAACAAAAAGCTATTCTACTATCCATGCCGCAGAACTTGAAGCAATCAAATCGAAAGTTCTGGTGAATCGTCCTTCGCTAGCGAAATTAATCTGGGATTTTCCGGTCGCCGGTAAGGACGATTAACTTGTTGCCATGGGCAATGTTTTATTCTGCAAACTTCGGAAAAACACGCAGCGCGGGCAGGTACATTCCTTCGCCAACCAGAAGTACATACAAAATTTATAGGAAACGTAACTATTCCGGTGTCAAAAAGTAAGCTGTTAACGTAACAATTCAGCTATGTTTGTTTAAGCTAAGCTTTCAAATAAGTTTACCCTGAGCTTGTAGAAGGGCTCAAGTTGGATAAACCAGCCATACTGAGCGGAGTCGGAAGTGTGATTCCTTCAAAGATAGAGAGCTTAGCTGAATAGTTACCTGTTACCAATTAATTTACGAGGTTGCATTATTTACCGGCAAATCAAAACAATCTACAGCGGGGACGTTTTTAAAGTAAAGAAAAGGATTGCCGGCGGTCTGGGCGTTGTTTATATCGCAGAACGTGAGTGCGATCATACGGTTTATGCATTAAAAACTTATCTGGAAAAACCATATCTGGATTGGTATAAAAAATTTCTCATCACTAAAAAGTTTGAATGGGAATCACAAGTCTGGATTATACTCGGTAAACATCGCAACATCGTTCAGGCTCACTGGTTTGATTATAACACAGATTACAAGCCTTTTCTGATTATGGAATATATCGCGGGAGCGGCATACGGTAACACATTGTGGCATTGGTTGTACATCAAACATAAAAACGAATCGCCGGACCTGGCCGCTGTTTTGAAAATCTGCATCGAGATAGTAACAGCGCTGATTTATGCAAAAAATTTGTTCCATGAAGAATTGAAAAAACCGTTTATACACCGGGATCTGAAGCCGCAAAATATACTGCTCACACAATCTGAGCAACTAAAAGTAACAGATTTTGGTCTGGTGAAAGCATTCGGCCTGTTGCATGAAGATACGGGCACGCCACTGTATATGCCGCCGGAACAGAAAGATCATGCAGAGGTTGAAGATAAAACAGATGTTTTTGCCCTGGGCCGTATTTTATTCCAGCTTCTTACCAAAGAGATTCCCGTGATTATTACTCCCATTCACAATTCTGATATTCCAGAGAATATGGACGAAATCATAGCCCGGTGTACGGCGCCGCTGCCGGAAAACCGTTATTCTTTCATTGAATTGCGCAATCTGTTACAGCAAATTTATCAGGAAAGAACCGGACGTTTTGTAGAGCTATCAGAGAAGCCTGAACCGTTCGTTGCGGAAGATTGGAATAATCGTGGAAGTGGGTTCAATCAATTGCAGTTTTATGAAAAGGCAGTTGCTAATTACAGCAGGGCTATTGAAGCCGAACCCGGCGAGGCCCGTTATTTTTTGAACCGTGGGAATGTCTATTTCAGAATGGGTAAAATTTCGCCGGCACTGAATGATTTTGAACGGGCTCTATCTCTTGATGCGAAAATAATTGAGATATACATCAGCAAGGGCAGCGCTCATGCAAAACAGGAAAAATTGGAGCAGGCTTTATTCTGTTATGAATCCGCGCAAAAAATGAATCCGGATGATGCCCGGGTTTATTGGGGAAAAGGATTAATATACGGTAAATTAGGGCGATTCGATGAAGCTATTACTGAGTTAAATAAAGCACTTTTCCTGAACCCCAATTTGGCGGAAGCGCATCTTGGTTTGGGAAATATCTATTTTTTGCAAAAAAAATATAATCTGACCGGGAAACACTTTGAAAGGGCGATAAAAATTAATACATTTTATAAAGAGGCATATTTGAATCTTGCCCAACTTTACCAAACGACCGGAAAGTTTGAAAAAATATCTGAATTAAAACGTAAAACCGATTTTTTGTCGAGAGATTTTCTGAGTGCCGGAGCCAATGTTTGATATAAATTGTTGTAGAACCATAGTATATCTACAAGAATCGAAATAAACCGGAGAGAAGTATGAGCGCCGCCAATATCCAAATAATCAGTTTTGGAAACCGGAGCAGGGAAGATAAAAAACGATTGAAAAAATTTGTCAATTTCCACTGGCAACATTACAAAGATAATCCACAGTTTATTCCGTTGCTAAATTACGAATACCTGGGATTCAAACTACTCGGCATCACTGGTTTTTTTGAGCCGGAGAACCTGTTTTTTAAACATGCTGAAATGATTTTTTTCCTCGCTAGGTCGGATGGCCGGATTCTGGGTCGTTGTAATGCTTTTGTGAATGAAAACCATAACCGGCACTGGCATGATAAAGTTGGTTTTTGGGGACAATTTGAAGTCATCGATGATCAGAATGTGGCCGATGCTTTACTGGAGGCAGCGGTAACGTGGCTAAAATCAAAATGTATAAACAAAATGCGCGGACCTCAGAATATGCCGGTCAATGAGGCAACACCGGGTATAATGACCGAAGGTTTTAATTCCCGGCCGGTGATTTATTACCAGTACAACAAACCGTACTATGAAAAATTGCTCCGGAATGCAGGTTTCTCCCCGATTAAACGGGTTCTTTCCTGGGAAGTGTCTCCCATGAATCCTATGGAAGAGAGGCTTGAACGCGTCGCCCAAAAAGTCATTCATCGCTTTAATCTGCAATTTGAAAGCTGGAATGAGCGCCCGCTTGAGGAGCGAAAACAGGAAATGTTTTCCATTTATAACGAAGCCTGGAGCGATAATTTTGGTTTTGTTCCCTTTACCCGGGAAGAGTTTTACAAAATTATCGCGGATATGCAATTGATCATGGACAAAAAGTTGTTCTTTTTTATTTACGTCAAAGGAGAACTCGCAGCCTTTTTTGGCGGGGTGCCCAATGTGGCCGAAAAAATGTCTCCGGTCCCGGTCTGCAAAAAATGCGAATTGCTGCGCGCGGCAAAAATGATTTTAAGCAAAAGCAGCGTGAAGGGATACCGACTGGGTTACCTTGGCGTGAAAAAGAAATTCCGGCGCATGGGGCTGGACGGTGTGATGCTTTATAAACAAAAAATATATTCACAGCAAAAAGGATATCAATACTGCGACATGGGATGGATTCTTGAAGATAATGCCAAAGTCATTAGCCTGGTTGAAATGATGGGCGGTACGCTTTCAAAAACATTCACTATTTTTGAAAAGGATATTTGAGACGATGAAGGACTTAGTAGAAAAACTTGAAATTGTCAGGGGAAATTTACCACAAATTCGATCTCGGTTAGGGGAACATTGGGGCGACTTTAGAGATAAATTTCTGGCAAAGACGGCAGAAATGGAAAATATCAGGCAGGTAGCTGTCGTATTGGAGGCTCTGTTCACTGAATTTCCCGAATTACAACAAATTCCGGAAAACTCAACATCACCGGTGAGAATTCGCAGTGTTTCTTCAATGATTAAAGAGCTGAATAAACCCAAATATGAAAAACTGTTGAGTCAACGTATCCTGGCAGTTCGAACCGCGATCAAAAAAGAGGAAGAAGATAACCATGGGCACGGGAAAAATTAAACTTCATGATTTAAGTGGTTTTAAACTGATTTTTCTTTCACGCTGGCATGCAGGGGATGAGGATCGGCAGAAAGAGGAGCACTGGCAGTCTATCCGGCATGGAGTGGAATTGGCCGGTGAGTGGTCATACAAGCAGATTCGATTGACGCCTCCGGAATTAGCCGTTCCCGAAGTAGGGATCGGCAGGCGCGAAAGCATCATGTTTGCCGGAACGGACTGGCTGACAGAAGAGTCCCGGAAAATATCTACACTATTTGAAGCTCACCTTATTCTGGACAGCGCTTATGTAAAAATTGGAATTTGGAAGCGGGGCGAATCGATCCATGATCAATTTAACGAGTTAAGTGAAAAGCTGAATAAACTCAAAAGTAGCGACCTGGACCAGCATATCATGATAGGCGAAGTCTCATGCTATTATGGTGAGATCGGTAAAAATAGTGATATTAAGTCGATAAACTGCAGTGTGTTGCAGAAATTACTTCATGACGATAGAGACGAAATATCCGTATTTTCTTTTCCATGGGGAAGCCTTGCCATACCAGCCTTCAAAAAAAATCCGGTTGTGTTAATTGGTTACAAAGACGAGAAAAGCGTTGAGCAATCTTCCTGGTTTATTAATTATATTTTACCTCGTCTGTCTCTTTCCTATCTCAAAATTGATAATGACAGCCGGGTGTATGAGAAGGAGCGACCGGAGATCGAGAAAGCCGAAAGATTGTTGGCATTGGAATTAGAAGGACGGGTGCAACAGGGCAGTTTGAGATTTTTGGAAAAACGCACAATCTTAATTGCCAGTCATCAGGATAAATTGGTGGAAGACTTAGGTAAATTAAGTCAGCGCATCATCGGTATGGAAACGAATTTACGCAATCTGGATATCGTATTGAAAGAGAAGATTCTGGATGGCCATTATAGTGAGCTTTGGCGTCTGTTTGGCGAGAGCACTGCCCTGGCTGTGGAGCAGATCCGGGTGGATATGAACTATTTTCAGGCAAGGAATGAAGAAGCCCAACTTGCGCTGCAAACCCTGCGTTCTCTGGTGGATATTGAACGCGGTAAGATGGAACGTCTTCTGTTCGCCATCATCGGTTTGATCGGTTTGGTTATTTCGCTGATCGATGGTTTTTCCGAAGAATTTTCCTGGCCGGTGAAGACAGCCATCGTCATCGCGGGGACCATCCTCGGCCTGATCCTCTGGTTTAGCGGCAGAAAAAGGTGATGCTGTTTGTTTTTTTAGTTGGATAAAAAACAGTGTAGATTTTTGTAATTTCAGACCTCGTTAAATCAGGTATTTTATTGTTCATTAAGTTCTTGTTTACTAGTCAATTGTGAGAAAATCCATGAATAATTGAACACTGCATGTTTTACTTTAAACTAAAAAACAAGTACTTACGC
>CAJVYQ010000065.1 GCA_913009825.1 uncultured Deferribacteres bacterium | reverse complement strand
GACGCATTGAACAAAAAGGTTTTTTAAGGCATAATAATGGTAATAACAGATTTAAGCTGAATGCGATGAGAACAACCTTCTTTTTCTCGTTTGGGAGCGATATTCATAGCAAAACAAAACTGACCGTTAGAAAAATATACTGCTCCGGAGTAGTCAAAACCATCTTACTTGCTTTAAATCAACACTATGCGAATTTGCAAGGTTTGAAAGTTACCCATAAATTCTTACGAAGAGGCAGGAATTTTTAAAGTCGACACTATTATTGCCTCCCGTCAAAGTGGACTATTCCCTCATTTCAACTTATATCTGAATGTAATAATTCCTTCCACCGGTTCCTGAGTGGCTGTGCGTGGGACCGGGTTGAAACGCCATTTTTTTAAGGCATCCATGGCATTTTGCTCCAGCACGGCATCGGTCTTTAATACCGGGATCATTTCGCTAACCATACCGCTGGGAAGGATGATAAATCTGATTTTGATGGTTCCTTCTTTTCCGTAACCTTTCGGATAGGCGGGAAGAACTTTGGAGAGAATTTTTCTTTCTGCCGCTTTTCCCTCAATCTGAAAGGATTGAGCAAAACCCGTTTTGCCGGCATCAGGAATTAATTTACCCGGCTGGGTCAATTGTCCCGGTGAGATGATTTCCTTTTGACTCTTCCGTGAGGTTGGGATGAATTGGTCCCGGGCGGCGCCCTGAATCTGCTTCTGCGGCAGTTGATCCGGCGTTTTTGCCGAAGTGATTTTCTTGCCGGTTTTTCGTACGTTAAGGGCCGGCGGCTCCTCCTCTAACATCCTTCTTTTGGGAAGATGAATGTTTTCATCGACGGTAGATTTTTGCTGCGGTGTTTCCTGAACAGTTGTGACGGCTTGTTGGATTTGCGGCCGCGGTGCAACCGGTTTTGGCCGGTGTCGCGATTTTAGCACATTCCCTCTGGAGAAACTGATCTCAACAAATTCCGGCAGATCTATTTTGGCAGAGACTTGAAAAATCAGGAAAATAAGCAGGAGAACAATATGTACTAACAGAGAAATCGCTGTTGTTCCCCGTATGTCCTGCAGAGAAATCGCTACATTTTTAACTTTCAAATCAACTTCCTCTGGTCATTTATTGTCAAAAAGATTCTTTGTTCCGGTTTTAACTGCGGATTGAAAATCTCATCCAAACCGAAATCAATTCATCTTTACAAAACTTGTTTCATCTAGCCCGGTTGCGTGGCAATTACAAATTTTTCGCCGCCGGCCATTTTTATAATATCGATCACATCGATGGTCTTCTCCAGGGTTATATTTTTGTCGGCCTGGATAACTACGATCCGTTCCGCATTTTTCTGCAGCAGCTTGTGTATTTTTCCGCCTAAATTGCTTTTTCCGATCCGCTCCTGATTAAGAAAAATCTGGTTTTTGGCATTTATAGTTACATAGATTCGCCCTTTGGATTCCACTGCTGCCGTGGTTGCTTTGGGCAGTTGCACTTTAATGCCGGGCTGCACGATGAATGAAGAGGACAGCATGAAAAAGATCAGCAGCAACAGAACGATATCCGTCAACCCGATGGTGCTAAAGCTGGTCAGGCGCTTTTTTGTCGCTTCGAATTTCATGAGTCGACCTCCTTTTCCCGCACCATTTCCAACAGATTGTAAGAACTTTCCTCCATCTCGAATATGTAGAGGGATACTTTTCCCTGGATGTAATTGTAAAAAATCAGCGCAATGATGCCGACGATGAGTCCTGCAGCCGTGGTAACCAGCGCTTCCCAGATTCCTCCGGCCAGTACGCCGGGACCTACATTGCCTGCCAAACTTTCAATTTTCATAAAAGCTTTGATCATACCGGTGACGGTGCCCAAAAATCCCAGCAGCGGCGCCACCGCAGCCACGGTTCCCAGCGCGCTCAGATATTTTTCCAAATGATAGATTTCTGTCCTTCCGGAACTCTCCAGCGCTTCTTTGATCTCTTCATAGGGACGGTCATATTTCTCCAGTGTAACTTTTGTCAGAGCCGCCACGGGGCCCGGCGTTTGTTTGCAGGTGCGAATAGCTTCGTCAATTTTTTTACGCATTAGTAAATTCTGAATTTGCAAAACAAAAGTTCTGGCGTTGATTCTGCTCTTTCGCAGTGTAAAATACCGTTCGATAAAAATAGCCAGCGCAGCTACGGAACATAGCGCAATCAATAGCATGATCCAACCGCCCTTGGCAGCAATGTTAAATAAGCTCATCTGTTTCCTCCGGGTTGTTTCTTGTTTTTGGTTTATAAATTATTAGTAATACTTTTGTTTTTCGATAAAATCTGCGTCTTTTGCGCTCTCAGTATCTCTGTGTTTAAGAACGCCTGTTTTTAACGCAGAGGCACAGAGAACGCAGAAAAATTGAAAAAACCGGGGAATAAAAATTATCGGCAGCTATTTAATTCCTGATCAACAACTCCAATTTTTTGTCATTTCCGAATGTTTTTGGCGGCCTGTTTGTTATATACAGGCCGATAAAAACATTCAGGAATGACAGGTTGCCCGATAATTGTTGTTTTTCAAAAAACTAAAGGATTACAAAAAAAGCTGTTTCATAGATATAATCTTTAAAATTTCGTTTCAATTCCGGTAAAAATTTGAGCCCCGGTTTCCGGGTAATTTTGCCAAATCCGGTATTTTTGATCCAGCAAATTCCGGGCGAAAAGATAAAAAGAAAGGCCGTTGATTTTGTATTCTATTTTCGCATTAAGCAACATGATGCTTTTTCCTTTTTCCGTCGTTAACAGAGAAAAGGTTCTGGAACCGAAATAATCGGTTATAATTGATGCGGTCCAATTTTTTCCTAATCGATATAAAAATTCCACCGGCCAGCTTACATCTTCAAAATAGGGGATATCACCGGTAGGTGTGATGGCCTGATAGGAGCTACTCAACGCATCTATTCCCGAATTTAAAAAAGTGAGTGTCGTGTGCAAGCGGAAAGGCTGTAAATTGCCCATCGAGAGATCAATTTTTAACCACGACAGATGCACTTTTTCCAATCCGTGCAATTTGAACAGATTCTCCGGCGTAACCCGCTGCCACGTCGGTTCATAACTGCTTTGCCAGATCAGCAAGTTTTCAATCGAACGGTATTGATAGGTGAATCGAATCGAACCATAAGCAAAAGGAATCCATTCCGCACCGATGTCAAATGACTGGCGATAATCTTCCACCGGATTGTGGGAAGATTCTGTGTAATAAAAAGGATTTAACGTCAGTAATTCATGATTAGTGATAAATTTATAATGAGGAGCATATTTTGTATAGACCCGCCAGCGCGGAGACAGCAGCCAACCGAGTTTCACAAAAGGGTTCAGACGACTTGCCTTTTTGTTGAATGCATCCAACTGATAGAAATTGTACAGAGCCCCAAATGTGATGAATCCTTTTTGCGGCAAATACCGTTTAAAAGCCAACTGTAGAGTGGAAAACCTGTTTTTAACAGTTGGCAGCAGATTACCGGCGGTGTTCACCACCGGTTCGCCGGAAAGGTACGGATAGTAGTTGTTGAACAGAACCTTGCCCTGCAATTGTAACTGCCAATCTGTCGACCGGTAGGTCAGTACTCCCGACAAATCCTGATTATTTTCGCGGTTCAAAATTAAATTGTTAACGGGCGGATCGATCTCGATGTTTTTCTGCAGCGGCGTTTTATTTACTGCGTAGCGAAATTGGTATTTCAAACCGGATGACAGATTGCCTTTTACTCCGGTGAAAAAATCGAAAATATAATATTGTCTCTGGTAAGCGGCGTATGTCCATAAACCGTATTTTTTAGTCAGGTAGTTTCCGCCGGCATAAAGCGTATGTTGGGGAGTAAGCTGAAACTCGGTTTTCGCATCGATCAGCCAGGTTTCATACCGGCTGTTGGTGAACTGGCCGTCGCTGCGGTTATATTCACTGTTAAAATTTAGTTTAAACCGGTTTATTTTTTGTAGATGATTGAAATTTAAATAGGTGGTATTGTAAGTGCCAAAACGAATTTCCAAACCGGTGGTTCGGTCTTTGGTTACCGGCTCAAACGGAGGCGTTTGCTCCGGCGAATTGCAGGAGGTCGGAACCGAAGTTGTGCGCGCAACTTTTAGCTCTTTCAAATTGAGTGCGGAAACCCGGGCGAAGCTCATTTTATGTTCCGGTTTGCGGATGTTTACCGCTTTGCCGAGAATCAGTACGTCGGGAAGTTCCAAACGCTCCTTCTGCGGTTTGGTTACCGTAGTATCCTTCACCGTTTGCACCGGGGGAGGCAAAGTTTGTGATTTTGGTATCTTCTTTTCGGCATTTGTCTGCGCCGGAGAATGGTTCAAACCAAGAAGAAAAAACATAAAAAATAGAATAACTATCTGCAATGATTTCACTATCTACCTGTAATTTGTTTAATATGTTGATTCGCCAGTTCGGCGTATTTGGACTCCGGGAAATTTTTTTGCAGCGATTGATACAATTTAAGCGCTTCGGTTTTGTTCTCGAGTCTTTCATAACAGAGAGCGGCATTGTAAACGCTGCGAACCACCCAGTATGGATATTGGGGAAAGATATATTTGACACGTAAATATTGCAATGCGGCTTGCCGGAACTGTTCCTGATCGAATAGGATTTCTCCCTTCAGATATTGGGCTTCTGCGGCCAGTTTATCGTTGCGGTTGCCGGTGATGGTGTCCAGGTAACTTTCGGCATCGACATAACTTTTACGAGCGATGGCCACACGCGCCAGCCCCAGTTGTGCGTAATCAATAGTCGGATCGGTTGGTTTTTGATTTAGCATCTCCCGAAAATGATTTTCCGCTTCCGTCAACCTGTCTTGTTCCAGAAAAGAATAACCGATGTTGTATTTCGCTTCCGGCGTAAAATCCGCTTGCGGGAAATTTTTAACCAACTGCTGAAAATAGCGGATGGCCGTGTCGAATTCCTGATTATCCAGGGCCCGGTTGCCCAATTGCAGCAACGCATCGGCGCTGGTTTTGGCCCGGGGAAATTCGGTGATCTGGTGCAGCAGGGCTCCTTCCGCCAATTGATCATCCTTCGTTTTGCTGTAGATTTCCGCAATCCAGTACCATGAGTTTTTTGCCTCTTCCGAACCGGGAAAATCACGCATGGTTTTCCGGTACACTTCGATTGCTTTATCATATTGGCTCATGTTGACGTACAATTCCGCCTTCCTTTTCTGGAATTCCGCCGCCGTGCCGGAATCTTTGATGAGGTTGCTGTAGGAATCTGTAACGGCCAGTGCGGCGGATGTTTCACCTTTCTGAATCATAGACCATTGAATACCGCTTACTGCATCCACCAACAACGGACTTTTGGGAAATTGCCGGATCATCTTCTCGTACGATTGAATCGCTTCGGCATACCGGCCCAGGTTGTAGTAACAATCGCCAATGGAGTATAGAACATTATCGGTGAATTCACTTTTCGGGTATTTTTGAATGAAGTTTTGAAATGCCCGGATGGCTTGCTCAAATTGTCCGGCCTGAAAATGTGCGCGGCCGGTCGCAATGCTTGCATCTTCCACATAATGACTCTGCGGAAATTGCAGAATGAGATTGTTAAAAGCAGCGGCAGCCGCATCGAATTCCCCCAATCGATAATAACATTGTCCGATCCGGTAAGCAGCTTCCGCCTTATTTTCCTCTGCCGTCAGGAAATTTTGCGAATTTTTGTAATTCCCGATCGCATCGCGGTAGGATTTTTGATTGAACAACGCGTCTCCCTTTCTCAGGAGGATTTCACCTTTCAGTTTATTGTTGGCGGAATGCTGCAACGCCCGGTTAAAATTTGTGATCGCCCGGGAAAAATGATCCTGCTGCAGATCGATCCAGCCCAGGCTGTAGTAAGCGCCGTTGAGAGATTGGGATGACGGATATTGTTGAATAAGCTGCTGATAATGTTTTCCGGCCGCCGCATATTGCTCAAGTTGAACCTCGCTCTCTGCAAGCCAGAAGAGAACCTGATCTTTTAGTTCATGGTTTTTATATTTGTTCAGGAAATTGTTGAATGTTTTCGCTGCTTCCGCCGGTTTGTTCTGTTGAAGCAGGCACCAACCGAGACGAAAACCGGCATCAGCGCCGACGGATGCACCGGGATAGGAGTCCAGAACCTGCCGGTAATACTGAGCCGCCTGTGTCAAATTTTGCCGGGCAAGCGCCACTTCTCCCGCCATAAAAAGGGCGCGGGGCCGGACCGGATGTTCGGGATTATTTTGCCAAATGTCATTGAAAATTTTTTCGGCTTCATCATACTTTTTTTCTTTAAAATCCAGTACACCCAATTCAAATCGACCCTGCACCGCTACGGAATCGCCGGGAAATCTATCGATTAAACTTTGGAACGTCTGACGGGCGCGGCCCGGATCGTTTAAATTGGTATAACAATTGCCGATATGCAGCAAACTTTTGGGCAGCAGGGGACTATCCGGCTGGTTTGTTATTAAGAATTCGAAGGCCGCAATGGCTCTGGCGTACTGCTTGTCTTCCAGATAAGTCCAGCCGATGCCGTAGTAGCTGCGATCGACCCACCGGGATTCCTTGAAATTCTTAATAACTTTTTGATAATTTTCCACCGCTGCCTGCTTGTCTCCGGCCTGGTAGTAAGATTCGGCAATGAAAAACCGGGCTTCGGCGGTGCGGTTGTTTTCCGGATAAGCTTCGATGGCACGCTGCAGGTAGCGAACCGCCTCCTGAAATCTGCCTGCTTTGAAGGAAGTGAATCCAAGATAGTAGGAAACATCTTCGGTCAGATCGCTTTTGGGGTAATCATCGATCAGTTTTTTGTAAATCTTAAATGCTTTTTCAATTTCCCCGGATTGCTCATAAAGCCAGCCGATGGAGTACAGAGCGTAATCGTTGAGAGAGCTTTGGGGAAATTCTTTGATCAAACGGGTAAAAGAATTTACGGCCAGATCCTTCTGCCCCAGTTTTGCATAACATTCCCCCTGCCAATACAGACTCTGATCCAAAAATTTCGAAGCAGGATATCTGACGTTAAATTCCTTGAATGTGGCCAGCGCTCCGTGAATATCGTTACTGCGGTATTTTGCTTCTCCCGAACGGAGCAGGGACCTTTCGTAGTAGGCTAAACCCGGATAAGAGTTGAGAAGCCGGGTGAAAGTATCTGTGGCCCGTTCGAATTGTCCCGTTTGAAAATAGGACTCCCCCAACAAGTACATTGCTTCTGCCCGGTGCGGTGAATTTTTATATTTTTCCAGAAATTGTCGTAACTGATCGCGGGCGGCAGGATAAATGCCGTCTGTGTACAAACCTTTGGCAAAACGAAATTCGGTATTCATCTTATCCGTTTGCTGCAGACGAATGGCCGATTGAGCAAGATTGACAGAGGGGGTAAAAAGCAGACCGGTAATTAACAGAAAAACAAATTGCAGAAACCGCTTGCTAAACATAGGTTAACCTTTTTGTCTGTGAGAATTTCTCTAATATAGGGAAATTCAAATTTCTATGCAAGTGTTTAAAATGCAGATACTTTTCGGGCCATTCTTAATCTTTTGACGTGCTTTATGTGGAAATAGTTCACGCTTTTCCGGTGCACGAATTCATTTACGCTTTTATTCGGGGCAAGTTCCAAACGTTTTTTAATGAAAAACAGCAGGAGGGAGGGTATCTTCGAAAAAATGTAACATTTTAGTTCTTTGAAAAAAATCAGCATTTAACAAGGGGTGCTTCATCCTCATTTATTACTGCGCACAGGCAATATTTTTGAGATTTATTCCGCTCCTTTAGGGCTGGTGACAGGTACTTGCTGCCTCGAATCCCGGTGCTTCGCACCGGGCTGGTATATTTTGCTTTTTCAGAGCATATTCCTGCAAAATTTTATCTCCCTGAAAGAATGGGATAAATCAGACCGGGGCAGCGCCCCGGATTGAAGTATATCATATTTTTCCATAGCCCTGAAGGGGCGTAATAATTGTTTTCCTTTTTCCGTCCGTTGGCAGGAATTGAATTCCATGTTTTCAAAGAACTAAAGTGTTACGATCTCTCATAAATCGCTGAAACAGCTAAAAAAACTTTCTCATTTTAGCCCACAACTTAAGTCGTGGGCTACTGTATTAACACAGAAAATAACCGTTTCAACGGTTTGGCATGTTTCATATATTCTGTGATTAGTAATGAAAACATCAGAAATCCTCTCTTTTTTTGTAACTATTCAGGCTCAGTATTCCTTGTAGAGCGAGACGCTGTCTCGCTAAGGCGATTCAGCGAATCGCCCTACATAAAAGAAAACAATGCTGAATAGTTACCTTTTTTTAAGTTAATTCGGTTGACAATTCAGCGAATAGCGCGACAATTTTTCAAATTAAGTTGCTTCTGAGAAGAATAAACAGCCTGAAGGGCTGAAGCATGATCGCCCGGGGCAACGCCCCGGGAAAAGATGAACAGGAAAAATCGATTAGTCCTGAAAAGGCGAAATATGGCACAATATATTTTCAGGCTTCCCCTGTATACGGCAACCTGAAATATGGGTGGGATAAGCACCAGGAATGGAAAATTCATTGTTTTGCAAAGAGAAATTAAGAAGGAACAAATATCATCGGAAAAAATCCGGGTATGTCCGAAAAAACTTGAATTTTTTAAGAAGATTCGGTAAGTTATGCGCATCTATGAACCGGATTATTTTTAAAATTAACATATTGCTTATGTTGTCGGGCTTATATGCCTGTGCAAATCAGGGATTTCCACCGGGAGGCCCGGAGGACAGGACGCCGCCGGAAATCATTTCCACCGAGCCGGATATGATCAGCCTGAATGTGCCGACGGATCAGAATGTTGAGATTCTCTTTTCGGAAAAAATTAATGCCGGAACCGTGGCGAAAGCCGTGTTCATTTCGCCCACACCCGGTGAAAATACTGAAATAAAAGTCAATGGCAAGCGCCTGCTGATCCGTTTTTCCGAACCGCTCATCAAAAATATGACGTATACAATCACGCTGGGGACGGGAATAAAGGATCTGCACGGTAATGGTCTGCTTCACTCTTTCACACTGGCTTTTTCCACCGGCGCACAGTTGGATCACAATGAAATCAGCGGAAAAGTTTTTGCGGAGAAACCGGAGGAGGTTACCGTTTGGGCTTATTTTTTAGAGACCGGTTCTGTAGTGAATCCGTCCCTGCAGCGGCCGCGATATATCACACAATGCAGCTCCGATGGATCGTTTGAATTTACAAATCTGGCACCGCGAAAATACCGGCTTTTCGCTGTAGATGACCGGATCAAAAATCAAACCTACCAAATCGGTCGGGAAACCATCGGCGTCACATCTTCCGACATCGTTTTTCCCGAAGATACAACATTTATCGGCAATAAATTTTTCAGGCTGACCAAAAGAGATACCAGCAGGCTGCGCATTGTGCAGGCGGATCAGGCCGACCGCCGACATTTCCGCATACGATTTTCCAAGCCGGTTTTTCCCACCGATTCCACACTGCGCAAATGTCGTTTATCCGATGGAGAAAATCACACGGTTCAAATATTGGATCTGTTCTTCGATGAAGAACAACCGGAAATTTGGTCATTCACAACCGTTGCCCGTGACAGCGGCCGGCGCCACTTGTTTATCTACTCTTTTCCGGATCAATTCCGAAATTTTCTGCCGGATAGCATCCGATTCGATTTTTCCGGAATTGTATCTGCGGATACCTCCCGTCCGGCGCTTGCCGAAATGGTTCCCGAAGACAGCAGTCAGATTGTGGAGCAAAATTCTCCGTTGAAATTTGTATTCAGCGAAAGCATCGACACCGTGAATATCGGAGATTTTTTCAGTCTCTTCAGAGATTCTGTAGCGATTGATAATTATACCTGCCGCTGGAAAAATCTGACGACGTTTTCAATTATTCCCGATTCGTTGTGGCGGGGGCTTACCTGGTACCGCGGCCGGCTGGATACGGAGGAAATAAAAGATTTTGCCGGGAATTTGCTGCGTTTGAAGAAAAATGAATTTAGCTGGCGCATCATCGATCCGGATACATTAACTTCCATTTCGGGCAGAATTCTGGATGAAGACAGCGCTGCAACCGGACCGGTTTGCCTGCAGTTGCAGCAGGCCGGAAGGAAGGAAAAAGTGAAGCAAATTTGTCTGCCCGATACGGGAATGTACCGGTTTGATAAAATATTCCCCGGGAAATATTTTATCCTGGGTTTTCGCGACGTGGATAAAAATGGCATCTATTCTTACGGCTCCGTTGTCCCTTTTTATCCGGCGGAACGTTTCTTTGTCACTACAGACACCATTTTAGTGCGGTCGCGCTGGCCGAATGAAGGGAATAATTATATTTTGCGAAAGTAATTGCATTTTAACACTTCCCGGCATAGAATTTCCGGAGACTGCTTAATTTAGTGTAACTACTCAGGGATGCTTGTTGTTTGATGCACAGAAAGCCTTCGATTGAGTTTATTTTAAGCCATTCGACAAGCTAAAGATAAACTTGCCGAAAAGAGGGCTCAGGCCGGCATAAATAACCATGCTGAGCACTTGCCCGCTTCTGCAGGCCTGCCGATGCTGCAGGCGGGGAGTCGAAGCGTGATTACAACTAATTCATGGAGCAGACCAGAGTAGTTACAATATCGGAACATTGATCATGAAAAAAAATGAACCGGATTACCAGCGGCTGCGCACCGCCCTTTATTGCGGTCAGCCGGATCGGGTGCCGCTGCTGGAACTCCATATAGATCCGAGTATTCAGGAAAAGTTTTTAGGCCGTCCGGTTCGAACAGTTGCCGGCACGGTGGATTTCTATATACAGGCCGGGTACGACGCCATCCGTGTTTATCCGCTGATCGATATGAATCCGGGAAAATTTCAGCCTAAAGATGGTAAAAGACATACGGAAGCCACTGATGAAGACCGGGAAAGAAACTGGTTCTCGGAAGGAAAAGGGATCATCACAAATATGGAAGAGTTTGAGAAATATCGGTGGCCAAAACCGGACGATGTCGATTACCGTCCCATCGAAGAATATGCCGCAGCTATTCCGGATTCCATGAAACTGATTGGCCAGTATGGCGATATTTTTACCTGGGTTTGGGAGATCATGGGTTTTGAAACATTCTCTTATGCCCTCTACGAAAATCCGGAATTGATCCGGCTAATGTTCGACCGGGTGGGAGGGATCGTTTACAATCTGTTCGAAAACATGGTTAACATGGATAAAATGGGCGCTCTGTGGTATAGCGATGATCTTGCCTTTCAGAACGGTCTGTTTACCAAACCGGAAGTTTTTCGTCGGCATCTTTTCCCCTGGATGAAAAGAATTGGCGATTTGTGCCGACAATATAATATCCCCTTCATCTATCATTCCGATGGAAACCTGTGGGAGGTGATGGATGATATCATCGCTTGCGGTGTAAACGCCCTGCAGCCCATCGAACCGCAGGCCATGGATATTGTGGCGGTGAAAGAAAAAGTAAAGGGGAAAATGTGCATTGCCGGGAATATGGATCTGGAATATCTGTTGACCCGTGCTCCGGCCGGGGAAGTAGCTGAAAAAACCAGGGAGCTTTTGCAGAAAGTGGCGCCGGGCGGTGGATATTGTATGGGATCCGCCAACACGGTTCCCAACTATGTGAAGATTGAGAACTATCGGGCGATGGTGGAAACAACGTTAAAATTTGGCTGGTATCCGATTACACTGTAATAAAATCTTGAGGTGATTTATGCTTTTTGGCGGCAGTACGAAAGGAATCAAATTCAATCAAAAAGGACTGATCCCTGCGATTGTCCAGGATGCAAATACCCTGAAAGTGCTGATTTATGTCTATATGAACAGCGAAGCTATCAAAAAAATCAGAAAAACCAAAAATCTATGGTTGTATCATCGCAGTATGAAAAAAGTGTGGAAGAAAGGCGGCCGCTCCGGCCACACCATGAAAGTGGTTGATATGATGCTGCATCACGACCGGAATGTGATGGTTGTTAAAGTGATCCCGAACGGCCCGGCCTGCCATACCGGCAACGAAACCTGTTTTATGGAATCCTACATGAACAAAGATACGCGTTTAGATGATAGGGAAACCTCTCTGCCGGCCGGCGGGGACGGTTTGGATATTTTAAGAAAAATGTTTGAACATCAGGAAGAAGTGGAGGTAGTGACTGCGAATACGGCGAATGGCAGCGGGGCTTCTTCCCCTGAAGAGTCCGGTGTCCGGGAAGTTGCTCAGGTGGAATCCGCGCAGCGGGCCATCGTCCCGGATTACCTGGAACAGGTGTATGCCAATCTGCGCCGTAAAATTGTGCAGCAGGATCGGTCCTCTTATCCGGCAAAAATGGCGGCCCTGGGCGGCGAAAAAATTGCCCAAAAAATAGGCGAAAACGCCATGCAACTGCTGGTCTCCATAGCCGGCAAAAGTGTTGATGGAATAGCAAAAAAAGAAGCGGAAATGATGCACAATCTACTGATTCTTTTGGCGGAAAAGCAGATCGAACTTGATTCCCTGAAAGCTGAATTGAATAAAAGAGTTGCGATGTAATTATCTCTTTTAATGACGATCTCATTCTGTCTCTATCAGGCAACTTGGAAAATTTAACGGATGAGCTACAAATATCCTGATCCGGTGCGATTAAAAAAGTCTGTTTCTCTGTTGGAATCCTTCTTCGGTGAACCTGTCCAAAATATAGATGCCACCAACCTGCTCGACGCGTTAATCCACACCATTCTTTCCCAAAGCACCAACGATCTGAATTGTGACCGGGCCTTCAAATCACTGCGGGAAAAATTTCCCACCAATGAATTGTTGTACAAAGCACCTGCTGTGGAAATTGCCGGGGCGATCCGGCAGGCGGGATTGTATCGTCAGAAAAGTGAGCGGATTAAAAATATTCTGCGATGGGTGAAATCCGGATTTGGCAAATTAAATATCGATGAAATTTGTGACTGGCCGACCGGGAAAGTGCTGTCGGTATTCACCGCACAAAAGGGAATCGGTGTAAAAACCGTAGCGGTGCTGCTACTGTTCAAATGCGGCAGGGATATTTTTCCGGTGGATACTCATGTACATCGCATAGCGAAGCGTCTAAATTTGGTGCCCGGCAATGCAAGTCCGGGAAAAACATTTGCCATTCTCAATCCTGCTGTTCCGGAAGGGAAGAGCTATTCCTACCATGTAAATCTCCTTAAACTGGGACGTCGGATTTGCCTGGCGAAAAAACCCCGCTGTGTGGATTGTCCTCTGCAGCCAATTTGTCGCCGCCGATTACAGAACGATGCTTAAAAATTTGTAACTCAAGTTTCGCAGTTAGTTAACCGGCATAAAAATAAGGGAAACCGGCATAAAAAAAGCAGCATACAACCTCACAACTTATTAAACTATAATACGTTAATACATAATTCCAAAACAGAGGTTATATGCTGTATATTAAAAGTATTACAAAATTGTACGAATTGAAAGGATTTTTTACCCAACCTGAAAAAACCGGTGATACTCTTTCAGATATCAGTGAGACATTTATAGCATTTAAAAGACATTTTCAGCCACCCCAACGGGGTGAAGTACAATAGCCCGGGGCAACGCCCCCGGGGGGGGGGGGAAAGAGGAAAAAGAATAACAAGCCCTGAAAGGGCGGAATATTTACCTGTGCCGGTACGATCTGTTCATTTGAATTTTGTATTTCGCCCCTTCAGGGTTTGACTCCGTTGTTTTTTTCCCCCGGGGGCGTTGCCCCGGGCTATAATATTATGCTCTTTCAGAGCAAGTGAAAATAAAAACACCTTCTCTCCCAGCGGGATCTGTCCGGCAGAGAAGGTGACTATTATATTCTTTATCTGATTAAACTCATCTTTTTGACCGCGTGGAAATTATTCGCATCGATCTGATAAAAATAGATGCCGCTGGGCAGCCGGTTTGCATTAAATGTAACAGCATGAATACCAGCGTTCATCGGTGCGTCTATTAGTGTGGCTACTTTTTCGCCGATTACGTTGTAAACCGACAGAACCACTTTGCCGTTTTCAGGCAATTCGAAACTGATTTCTGTTGCCGGATTGAAGGGATTGGGGTAGTTCTGATTTATCTTGTAAGTAGCAGGCGACTGCTCAATTCCGTTCCCTTCTGTAACATCCGTTGTGCCGGTTAAATTTTGCGTGGCTTCAGCGGCAAAAATCGGTGAAATGCCATCCGGTTGTTCCGGTATAAACGGAATGCCGTCACCATCCGAATCGCTACCGGTTTCACCGGTGCTACCGCCTTCTGCCAACTGCATCTTGTTCACAACTTTATTCCAAAATTTAACATAAAGTGTTGTCGCCTCTGTCTTGCCACCGATTAACCGAGCTTCACGCAAGGCACCGGATAAAGCCGCTACGATTTTGGGTGTATAAGTTGCCATTTCTACGCCTTGTACCGTGTGGAAGCCATGCTGATCGGCATCGTAGAAATTAGCGATGAGATAATCGTAAGCGGCATTTGCGGCGTCCAGAAACCGGGTATCGTTTGTGGCCTGATAAACCGCGTAAAAACCACGAATGATTCCGGCTTGTGCCAGCACTGACTTGGCATCGGTCATGACGCCGGAACCAATGGTGTATCCGTTGTAGTAACCACCTGCGGCATCGGCGAGACTGTCTAATATAAAATTAGCCTGGGCTGTCAAACTGTTCTGCGCCATGGTTTCCAGGGGCGTTCCGGCAAATTCTTCGATAAATAATTTCAGAACCACCAATGAATAGCCGGCGTTGAAGCCGGAAATAGTGTTTCCCCGGGCAACAGTACCACTGCTTAATTCGGCATTATCTACAAAAGTGCCAAGGTCGGAATTAAAATGCATGGCCATCAAATTTTGAAAGATTACTTTGGACGCGCCCTTCATCAGATCAAACGGTCCCGGCATACCGGTGACGCTCATATCCGCCGGGAACGGGTTGCCGTCAAATACTGAATGATAAGCAGTGTGCTGGGAAGATGAATTATTGTTTGGATCCATCATGTTTTTAAAATTCAGGGTTCCCCAGATCAACGAAATCTGGTCGAATAACCAACTGCTTACATCCACTACGGTGTAGTCTTTTGGCTGCGGCGGCAGCATGATGCCCTGGATGGGGGTTTCTTCAACGGCGATCAGATGGGGGAAGTATTTGATTCCCGCACCGGGATCGTACGTTGCAGGATCAACCATACCTAAGTTGGTGCCATCGAATGCCAGATTGGTGATGATATTTTTTACTTTATTAATGGCTTCTGCGGTTAAAACCTGGCCGACAAAACCGTCGAGATTGTCGCCGCCGTAGAAAACATTGTTATTCGGATCGAAATTAGGATTTCCGGCAGAATCGGGAGAAGAAACGCCATTCGGCTCTACATTATCTTCATTGCCATCGTGAAAGCTGCCGAGCATATCCTGTGCCCATAAATATTGCTTCATCAGGGTTTGTCCCATGGCGCCCGGGGATAGTTGTTTGGTCATCATATACCGGTTCCAGCGCAATGTGGCAAAGTCATGGCTAAAGTTAGCTGCATCTGCGGTTTGCATATAATGAGGATCTCCCGATACAAATTCACCAAATTGCGGCCATGCATTCTGCGGCGGCGTTTGGTTGGCTAACATGCCGAAGTGCATGATGTTTTTCATTAATATATCGTCTTCCTTGAAACCATTTTTCATACCCCCGGTAAATTTACCGTCAAAATCCGGGTCGGTGTTCATGGCTGCCATATCCTTGATTACCGGCGCCCACATCATGTGCAGGCCGAGTCCTGATCTGGCAATAACAACACCCAACTGGTAACGGGAATATTCATAATTTTCGATTCCCAGCACATAAGCCATGTTGTCCGGTTGGAAAGGATGAAACGGATCCAGATCATCCAAATTGTAACCGATTGCTTCGGCGTACGGTTCACCGCTTTCATTAATCTCGTTAGCCAAAAACATCTGGTCAATGGTTTTGTACTGATCCTTTTTCGTGATCGTCACCTGGGCAACCAGAAACTGACTTGTCAGTAAAAAAATGACCAGCATTGTGCCTATACTTCTGTAAAACTGTTGCATGGATACCTCCTTTTTTTGCAGCGCAAGCTGCGGTTAACGGGTTTTGAATTTTATTACCGCATATTATACGGTTTGAATTTGATTGCATTTAAGATACGCATAAAAGGGAGGAGATTCTGTGAACTGGTTTACAAAAATGATAAAAATCTGTTGTTTTGTGCCGATTCCCAAAAATGAACAATTGCGGCTGCATTTTTCTTATTGATAAAGATAGAAATAGAATGGATTTTGTGAACCGGTTTACAGAATTAAATTCCGATTGTTGTTATTTTTAACCTGAAAAATTAATTTGCCACCCCGTCTGCACGGGCAGGCGGGGTGGCAAAGGTTTTTGAACCATGCAGGTTAAGAATGAAAATGGTACCATGATCTTATATTGGAATAGAAATGATTATTGAAGGTATAACGGATCGCAACTGTATTTCTCTGGACAGTTTGATCCAAATTAAAGATCGGTTGATCACTGATTTTCCCGGCGATGATGTAAGCCGCTTTTTTGTTTCGTCCGATTGTGAGCGGATGAAAAAATTGGGTGTGCAGATATTACCGGGATGGCTGGTAAATAATAATGTACTGGATGTTGATCCGTTTCATTATCAAGCCGTTAAAAATGAAATATTAAAAATTGCAAAAGAACCGTAATGAATCCTGAAAAAGCGGCATCGTTGCTCCCGCCGTTGATGAATTTAAGTTTCGTTGTGATATTGAAAAACAGGTGAACAGAAACCGGTAAAATTTGTCATTCCAATTCATCCGAAGCGGAGAAGAATCTGTATGTTTTGATACGTAACCGGTTGATGCAAAGAACCCTTTTCACTATAGCGGTTCGAAAAGACAGGAACAAACCTGTTCCGTCGGTTATAGAATAACAGAATTTACAAACGAACTGGGTTCTGTTTGCTAATTCCTTCAATTTCAATACCATCCGGATGGAAAAGAAATTGGCACCGGATCACAATGCACAAAGCAAAAAATCCTTGACAAATAGAATACAGACAATTATGTTTTAATTAGGTTAGAATAAATATTTCCATCTTCATATTAATTTTTATTAAATTCTTTCCTTGATAAAAACGTCCGCCGTCCTGGCGGGCTAAAAAGTAACAATTCTTTTGATAACTAAAGGATAAAAATGGCAATAAAAAAATCTGAATTATACAGTTCACTTTGGGCGAGTTGCGATGAGTTGCGAGGCAGCATGGACGCCAGCCAGTACAAAGATTATGTATTGGTTTTGTTATTCATGAAATATGTGTCGGACAGAAAAGACCCGCTTATTGAAATCCCGGAAGGCACCAGTTTTTATGATATGCTGAAGCATAGGGGAAAATCCGATATTGGCGATCAGATCAATAAAATTATCGGCGAGTTTGCTAAAGTAAACGGCTTGACCGGTATTATTACAGAAGCCGATTTTGACGACAGCGCTAAACTGGGAAGCGGGAAAGAAAAAGTAGATTTACTTACGAATCTATTAAACATTTTCAAAAAACCGGAACTGGATTTCAGTAAAAACAGAGCCGAAGGCGATGATTTACTGGGCGACGCCTACGAATACTTAATGCGCCATTTTGCTACCGAAAGCGGCAAAAGCAAGGGACAGTTTTATACACCGGCCGAGGTTTCCCGAATCATGGCTCAGGTTATTGGCATTGACAAATCAAAAAGCCAGGACCAAACCATTTACGACCCCACTTGCGGTTCGGGTTCTCTTTTGTTAAAGGCTGCCGATTTGGCGCCACACGGAATTACTATTTACGGACAGGAAAACGATAATGCTACCCGGGCGCTGGCCGTTATGAATATGTGGCTGCACAATTTTTCCGATGCGGATATTCACCAGGGAAATACAATGGCGGATCCGAAATTTACGGATGACACCACCGGCGAACTCAAACAATTCGACTTCGCCGTTGCCAATCCGCCTTTCAGTTATAAAAAGTGGATGAACGGTTTAGACCCGCAAAACGATATTTTCAAGCGTTTTGATGGTTACGACGCCATCCCGCCAAAAAAGAACGGCGATTTTGCTTTTCTGCTGCATCTGATAAAATCTCTGAAATCGAAAGGCAAAGGATGCATCGTTATGCCTTTGGGCGTTCTATTTCGGGGAAATGCCGAAGGACAAATCCGCAAGAAAATCATTCAAAAAGGCTATATCAAGGGCATTATCGGGCTGCCGCCCAACTTGTTTTACAGCACCGGCATTGCCGCGTGTTTAATTGTAATTGATAAAGAGGGCGCCGAGAACCGTGATTTCCTATTTATGATTGACGCCAGCCGCGGGTTCATCAAAGACGGCAATAAAAACCGTTTGCGCGAGCGGGACATTCGAAAAATAGTGGATACCTTCAATCAAAAAATTATCGATGACCCGAAATACGCCCGTGAAGTTCCCATTTCGGAAATAGCCGACCCAAAGAACGACTACAACTTAAACATTCCACGATATATCGACAGCCAGGAACCGGACGACATTCAGGATATTGAGGCGCATTTACTGGGCGGCATCCCCAAGAGGGATATTGAAGCGCTGGAAAAATACTGGGCGGTTTATCCTTCGTTAAAAAAATCATTTGTTTGCAGTTATCAAAGGCAGACCAAACTATTATCAATTAAAAATCAAACCCGAAGAAATAAAAAACGCAATATCCAATCATCCGGAGTTTACTTCTTTTGGCAAACAGATGGACGCCGTTTTTGAGCAATGGAAAACGGAAACAAACCAACACACCAAAGCCTTTGATAAGGGCATAAAGCCCAAGTTGGAAATTAATAAAATCGGTGAAAGTATTTTAAAACATTATGACAACAAAGCCCTTACCGATAAATACGCCATGTTCCAGCATCTGATGGATTACTGGGCCGAAACCATGCAGGACGATTTTTACGAAATTGCCGCCGATGGCTGGCCGGCCGGTAATGATGTTATCCGAAAAGAAAAGAAATCTAAAAAAGGCGGCAAGGAAGTTTCAAAACCCATCACCGGGCTGGAAGGACTGGAAGGCCGCTTGATACCGCCGGGCCTAATCATCCGGGAATATTTTGCGGATGACCAAAAAACTATTGACGACCTGGAAGCCGATGCCGAAAGTTTAAATGCCCAAATGGAAGAACTGCGCGAAGAACACGGCGGAGAAGACGGTTTGCTGGCCAGCGCCATGGACGACAAGGGGAAAATAAGTAAGGTAAATCTGGGCAAGGCCATTGAAGAAGCAAAAGAAGCGGTAAAAGAATTGAATTCCGGGCAAGAACAAATGAAGTTGGTAGCAGAACCGGCATTTGTTTATGGAGATGAAAGCGAAACAACTTTTGAATCTGAACCGGACATGCTGGAACAATATAAAGATATCATGGATAAGGAAGTAGAAACCCGAAAAAAGATTAAAGTGGCCCTGGAAGAACTTGAGCAAAAGGTTATCGCACAATATTCCAAACTAAGCATAGACGAAATGAAAACAATAGTAGTGGATAAAAAATGGATGGCGGAAATGGAACGGCGTATACGCGGCGAAATGGACAACATCAGCCACCGCCTTACCCGGCGCATAAAGGAACTGGCAGAACGCTACGAAACGCCTTTGCCAATGTTAAACAATGATGTCAGGAATTTTACGGCCAAGGTGAAAGAACATTTGAGAACAATGGGTTATGAATTATGAAAGAAGTAGTAAAGATAATTGATATTCAAAATAAGATTTTTACTATTCGCGGTGTTCAGGTAATTATGGATAGTGATTTGGCGGAACTTTATCAGGTAGAAACAAGGGCGTTAAACCAGGCGGTAAAAAGAAATATCAGGCGTTTTCCGCCCGAATTTATGTTTCAATTAACCAAGAAAGAGTTTGAAGATATGAATGCTGAGATTTTGATATCACAAATTGTGATTTCAAAAGAAAATCGCGGCGGAAGAAGAAAAATGCCTTTTGTATTTACTGAGCAGGGCGTATCTATGCTGGCAGGAATATTAAAAAGTGATATCGCTATTGAAATTAGCATTAGAATAATAAATGCCTTTGTGCAAATGAGAAAATTTATCTCAACAAATGCCGGTATTTTCCAAAGACTTGATAAGGTAGAACAGAAACAACTCGAAGCCGATAATAAAATCGACGCTATTTTAAATGCGATACAAGAACGGAATATAAAGCCCCGGCAAGGAATTTTTTACGCCGGACAAATCTTTGATGCTTACACCTTGATTGCCGATATTATTCGCTCTGCCAAAAAATTAATTATTCTTATCGATAACTATATTGATGACACTGTTTTTATGCAATTGACAAAAAGAATTAAAAATGTGACGGCAACTATCTATACAAAAGCAGGAAACAAAATAATAAAACAGGATTTGGCTAAACACAATGCCCAATACCCTAAAATAGAGTTAAAAGAACTGGCCACATCTCACGATAGGTTTTTGATTATAGATAATAAAACCGTTTACCACTTTGGAGCAAGTCTTAAAGATGCCGGCAAAAAATGGTTTGCCTTCTCTAAACTGAATATAGATACTCATGATATTTGGGATAAACTATGAATGATAAATTAAATATAAATTGTGGATAAAAAATGGATGGCGGAAATGGAACGACGTATCCGCGGTGAAATGGACAACATCAGCCACCGGCTTACCCGGCGCATAAAAGAACTGGCCGAGCGCTACGAAACACCTTTGCCCGAAATTGAGGAAGAAGTTAAAAATTTAACCGCAAAAGTTGAAAACCACTTAAAAGAGATGAACTTCAAATGGTAGAAGGTATTAAGCATACAGAAATTGGGTGGATTCCGGAGGATTGGGAAATACTTAAACTTTCAAAGATTGCTCTTTTGAAAACGGAAAAGCACATGAGCAATTTATTGATGACAAGGGCGATTTCATTGTAGTCAATTCCAAATTCATATCAACTGAAGGAGAGGTTGTTAAATATTCAAAAAGGAATTTGAGTCCACTTGAGAAAGGAAATATTGCAATAGTAATGAGTGATATTCCTAATGGAAAAGCACTGGCAAAATGTTTCTTTATTGATAAGGATAACCGTTATACATTAAATCAATGAATTGGTTGTATTAAAACATTGAATAATTATGACAAAAGGTATTTGTTTTACCAATTAAACAGAAACAAGTATTTCCTTTCGTTTGATAGTGGCTCGGGGCAGACAAATTTAAAAAAGAATGAAATTTTAGATTGCCTCATCCCCCTTCCCCCCCCAAAGCAGAGCAGCAAGCCATAGCCACCGCCTTAAACGACGCTGACAACCTTATTGCTGCCCTGGAAAAACTGATTGCCAAAAAACGGGCCATTAAACAAGGCGCCATGCAGGAATTATTGAAACAGAAAGAGGGGTGGGAGGTGAAGAAGTTGGGGGAGATTTGTGATAAAATTCAAGATGGAAATTATGGAGAATCATATCCAAAATCTAATGAATTTCTTAATTCTGGTGTGCCATTTTTAACATCAAAAGCAATAGGTAAGGATGGTGTATTAAAAATCAATTTAATTGATTATATTTCTTTTGATAAGCACCTTGAATTAAATAAAGCTCATATTCAACTTAATGATATACTATTTACCAATCGAGGTGCATCTGTAGGAGCTATTGGTTATGTCGATAAAAGAATTGATGGAGGAAATATTGGCCCCCAATTAACTCTAATTAGGACTAATAATAGGTTAGCAAATCCATTATATTTATTTCAATATTTAAAAACAGATATTTTTAGAAAACAAATAATTGGTAAAGACAGTGGAAGTGCGATGAACTTTTTTGGGATTGGGCAAACAGAAAAATTTATTATTCCATTACCCCCAATCCAAGAGCAAACCCGCATTGCCCAAATCCTTTCCGATATGGACAATGAAATCTTTAAATTGGAAGAGAAACTGGCCCAATATAGGCAAATAAAACAAGGGATGATGCAGGTGCTGTTAACGGGGAAAATACGTCTGAACCACTGATTAGAAGGATTAAATGATGGACTATGATTAAAGGGAAAAGTGGTAAAAATGGAAGATAAAATACAGTCAGGGATTTTATGCCAATCAGAAAAATTATGAAGATTCCGGTTCAAATGATTAGGTGATTTACTTTGATGAAAATAAAAAGAAACTACAATGGAAGATAACAGGCATTCAGGGAAATCCAAACATCAAATAAATCAGTGGTTCAGACAATTTGGGATGAGCGAGCTTCAAAAAACAATATGCCGTTAACAATTGGAAACTTAGCATTATGAAAAATATTACCCCAAACAAGAGCCAATTGTATTACGAAATTAAAAATCTGATTGAAAATAGTAAACAAAAAGTTGCTGTTTCAGTAAACGCGGAAATTACGCTATTATACTGGCATGTGGGTAAAAAAATTAAAGAGGAAATATTAAGGAACAAACGGGCAGATTATGGTAAACACATTGTAGAATCTCTTGCTTCTCAATTACAAACTGATTATGGCAGGGGATGGAGCAAGAGGCAGTTGCACCACTGTCTGCGATTTGCGGAGGTTTTTCCGGATGTTGAAATTGTGCACGCGCTGCGTACACAATTGAGTTGGACTCACCTTAGATATGTAATTGCCATCGATGATGAGCTTAAACGCTCTTTTTATATTGAAATGTGCAAGCAAGAAAAATGGAGCACGAGGGTATTGCAGGAACGCATCAATTCCATGCTTTACGAGCGAACGGCTATTTCAAAAAAACCGGAAGAAACGATAAAACGTGACCTGGAGTTACTGAAAACAGAACAGAAACTCAATCCGGATCTGGTTTTCAGGGATCCGTATTTTCTTGACTTTTTGGGTTTGTCCGACAGCTATTGCGAAAAAGATCTGGAAAATGCTATTTTGATAGAGCTGCAAAAATTCATTATTGAATTAGGCAATGATTTTGCTTTTCTTGCCCGTCAAAAACGAATTACCATAGATAACCGGGATTATAAAATTGATCTCTTGTTTTATCATCGCAGGTTAAAAGCACTGATAGCAATCGACTTAAAAATCGGTGAATTTGAAGCGGGTTATAAGGGGCAAATGGAACTCTATCTCAATTATTTAAATAAATATGAAACTGTTGAAGGCGAAAAGAGCCCAATCGGTTTAATCCTTTGTGCCGGTAAAAACAGCGAACATATTGAACTCATGCAACTGAATAAAAGCAATATTCGGGTTGCTGAATACTTAACAATATTGCCGCCAAAGAAAGTTTTACAGGAAAAACTGCACAGGGCCGTTGAAATAGCGCATAACAAAATTAAAAGTGAATAAGTTATGGGAATAGGACAAAAAGAACGCGTAACCCAAAACCGGATTGTAGCGCTTTTTCGAAACGAGCTTAAATACCGCTATCTCGGCAACTGGGAAGAACGGGAAGACAACAGCAATCTGGAAGAAGATATTTTAAGAAAATGGCTTTTAGAAAAACAAAAGTACGACCCCAACCTGACGGATAAAGCCATCTATGAATTCAGTAAAGCCGTGAGCGACCAGAGCCGTTCGCTGTATGATGTAAATAAAAACGTCTATTCTATGCTGCGCTACGGCGTAAATGTTCAGCCGGAAACAGGCAAAAGGAAACAAACGGTTATGCTTATCGACTGGCAGAACCCGCTGAACAACGATTTTGCCATTGCCGAAGAAGTCACCATTAAAGGGTTACATAAAAAACGCCCCGATATTGTGCTGTACATTAACGGCATTGCTTTGGGCGTTTTGGAACTGAAACGAAGCACGGTTTCGGTGTCGGAAGGCATCCGCCAGAATCTCGATAATCAGAAACCCATATTTATCAAACCTTTCTTTAATACCATTCAATATGTTATGGCTGGCAACGATATTGAGGGCATTGCCTACGGCGTCATCAAGACCAAAGAAAAATATTTTATGAAATGGAAGGAAGTCAGCGAAGAAATCAATAAAGACCACCAATATCTTTTAAAACTCACCAAACCCATCCGTGAACGGGCATCCAAATACCAATATCCTTTGGACAGGAATGTGGTGGAGTTACTAAACAAAGAACGGTTTATTGAACTGCTGCACGATTACATTGTTTTTGACAGAGGGCAGAAAAAACTTTGCCGCCCAAACCAATATTTTGGCGTAAAAGCGGCACAGGATTTTATTAAGCGAAAAGAAGGCGGTATTATCTGGCACACCCAAGGCAGCGGCAAAAGTTTGACCATGGTTTGGCTCACCAAATGGATACGCGAATATAACGACAATGCCCGGGTTTTAATCATTACCGACCGTGAGGAACTGGACGAACAAATAGAAAAGGTTTACAAAGGAATTGATGAAGATATTTATCGCACTAAAAACGGTAAAGATTTACTGAACAAGTTAAACGATACCACCCCTTGGCTGATGTGTTCGTTAGTCCACAAGTTCGGCGGTAAAGAAGAGGTGGATAATAAGGATATGGAGGCCTATTTAAAAGATTTGCGCAGCAACATCTCAACCGACTATGAAGCCAAAGGTGATATTTATGTTTTTGTGGACGAATGCCACCGCACGCAATCGGGCAAACTGCACCAGGCCATGAAACAATTTCTGCCTAACGCCCAATTTATCGGTTTTACCGGGACGCCGCTGTTAAAAACGGATAAACAAACCAGTCTGGAAGTTTTTGGCAGATATATCCACACCTATAAATTTGACGAAGCCGTAAACGATAAAGTGGTTTTGGATTTGCGTTACGAAGCCCGCGATGTTGAACAGAAGATTACTTCCGAAGATAAAATTGATGAATGGTTTGAACTTAAAACCTGCGGACTTACCGATTTTGCCAAGGCAGAGTTAAAACAGAAATGGGGTACCATTAAAAAAATATTCAGCAGCAAATCGCGATTGGAAAAAATTGTGATGGATATTATGCTGGATATGGAAAGAAAAGAGCGGTTTCAAAACGGCAGAGGAAATGCCCTATTAGTTTCCGATAGTATTTACAATGCCTGCCGTTACTACGAATTGTTTCAAAATGCCGGATTAAAAAACTGTGCGATTATAACTTCGTTTGTACCAACTCATGCGGATATAAAACTTGAAGAATCGGGCGAAGGCTACACCGAAAAATTACAGCGTTTCGAAATTTATCGTAAAATGCTGGCTGAATATTTCAATGAAGACCCGGATACGGCAATAAATAAAGTGGAGCAGTTTGAGAAAGAAGTAAAGAAAAAATTTGTGGAAGAGCCGGCGCAAATGAAATTGCTGATTGTCGTCAACAAACTGCTTACCGGGTTTGACGCGCCGCCGGCAACCTTTTTATATATCGATAAAAAACTAAGAGACCACGGTTTGTTTCAGGCCGTCTGCCGCGTTAACCGTTTAGACGGCGATGATAAGGAATATGGATTTATTATCGACTATATGGATTTGTTTAAAAGTCTTGAAAAAGCCTTTAGCGATTACACATCCGAAGTTTTTTCCGGTTATGAAAAGTCCGATATTGACGGTTTGCTGAAGAACAGGCTGGAAAAAGGCAGGGAAAGATTAGATGAAGCATTGGAAGCCATAAAAGCATTGGTAGAAGCGGTTGACCCGCCCAAAGACACAATGGCCCATATCCGCTATTTCTGCGGTAAGAACACCGAAAATCCGGACGAACTCAAAGACACCGAACCAAGAAGAATTTCGTTATACAAACGGACCATTTCGTTACTGCGCGCCTACGCTAACATAGCCGATGAAATGAAGGAAGCAGGTTATTCAGACAAAAATATAGCAGAAATTAAAGCGGATATAAAACACTTCGAAAACCTTCGCAAAGAAATACAATTGGCCAGTGGCGATTACATTGATTTAAAACAATACGAACCCTCCATGCGCCATTTGATTGATAGTTATATTGGCGCTGAAGAAAGCCGCATGTTGGCAAATTTTGATGATTTAAGTTTGGTGGAATTACTTATAGAAAAAGGCGAAGACGCTATAAAGGATATTCCTAAAAACATACGGGATAACAAGGATGCAATGGCAGAAGCAATTGAAAATAACTTGCGCAGGGTTATTATTGAAGAAAGCCCTACAAACCCGATGTATTATGAAAAAATGAGTGTCTTGCTTGACGAATTAATTAAACTTAGAAAAGAGCAAACACTGGAATATGAAAAATACTTGCATAAAATAATCGAACTCTCGGGCAAGGTTAAAAAGCCTTCAAGCGCCAAAGATTATCCAACATCATTAGACACAGATGCTAAAAGAGCTTTATATGATAACCTTGGAAAAAATGAAACCTTGGCTGTGGAATTAGACCATAAAATAAAAACAACGAAAAAAGATGGCTGGCGCGATAATATTCAAAAATCAAAAGCAGTACGCATTGCCATCCGGCAAGTATTGGCAGAACATGGCGTTTCAGATGATGCAGAAATTCACCGCATCTTTGAATTAGTTAAAAATCAACGAGAATACTAATGGAGCAAATTACAATCAGTAACATTACGATCGATGTTGTCCGCAAGGACATTAAAAACATCCATCTGGCTGTTTACCCGCCAACAGGCAGAGTTCGTATTGCTGCGCCATTAAGTGTGAATGAAGATGCCATCCGGCTGTTTGCCATTTCAAAACTCGGTTGGATAAAACGGAATCGGAGAAAATTTAATGGTCAGGAAAGAATTCCCCCAAGAGAGTATAAGCAACGCGAAGGACATTACTTTTTGGGGAAAAGATATCTTTTGAATGTAATTGAAGTTGATGCTAAACCAAAAGTTGAAATAAAAGGAAAAAGGCGAATTGATTTGTATGTGCGTCCGAATTCATCAACCCAAAAGAAACATGAAGTATTAACAGAGTGGTATCGCTCTCAACTTAAAAAGCAAATTCCACCTATTATTGAAAAATGGCAAAAAAAATTAAATTTAAAAGTAAATAACTGGCAAGTAAAACTAATGAAAACCAAATGGGGCTCGTGCAATATAGAGAAGAAAAGAATATGGATAAATCTTGAACTGGCCAAAAAACCGGAAAGATGTTTGGAGTATATTATTGTACATGAAATGATTCATCTTAAAGAGCGGCTTCATAACGAGCGTTTTCTTTATTACATAGATGAATATTTACCCAATTGGAAGCAGTTGAAAACAGAGTTAAACAGGTTGCCAGTGAGTCATGCGGATTGGAATTATTAAATACATCCGCTTACGCCGTCCAGGTTCAAGCTGCTTTTTATATTTACGGGCCACATTACACGCGGTTCAAGTCTGACGCAAAAAGCAGACGATGATTTTTCATCAAGTTTACTGGCTGCTTATTTGTATAACTTAACCGCAATCTGTCATCCAAAGAGTTATATTTTTGAAGATTTAAACGTTACCTGTCCATTTAAAAATGTCGGGTTAATGATGTGATTTTCTGAATCGTTAAAATAAAAAAAATGAAATTTTTTTGACTGAAAATCGGTTGCTGTCTGATATAAAGGTGGGTCATACCTTTATCGTCTCTAATATTTATTTACCCTAAAAACCGAGTGAAACCGTTTGCAGAAGTTAGTTATTCAACCGGACATCATCATCGAAAAAAAATTGATCTCTTAGAATACCTATAAAATCGTAACTATTCAGCTCAGGTCTGTCTGACACAGGCAGAAAGCACACAAAAGAATCGAAATATCTCATCTAACTTTTTTCCTGTTTTTTTTTGAGTCTTTCGCGGGCTGCCTGAGTAGTGACAATACCGTAACACTTTAGTTTTTTGAACAAATCCGCTTCCTTTGCGCTCTCTGCGCCTCTGCGTTTTAAAGCGCCTGTTTTTTTAACGCAGAGACGCGGAGGGCGCAGAGAAATTGAAAAAATCGTTTGCCTATTCAGCCCGCGAATTACACGAAATCATACGAATAGGACAAAATAGTTAACGATTCTCGTTTTTTAGCGATATCAGCGGGCCACCTGAATAGTTACATAAAATCAATTTATTACTTATGAGAAGTTAAAATGAGAAGAATAATTTTTTGATGGCAGGTTCTATTGAAAACAACAGAAAAAAAAGATCTAAAGAACAAGATAAAGGAATTTGCTCATACAAAAGGAGCGGATTTTACAGGAATTGCATCTTGTAAAAGTCTTGATGGGGCTCCTGTAGGACATAAACCTGAAAATCTGTTGCCTAGTGTGAGATCAGTCATCTCTTGTGCTAAACGAATTCCAAATTCTGTAGTTAATGAAGGGCCACCCACATCTTATCATAATATGATGAGAATACTCGAGGTGCAACTTGACTTCGTCTCTTATGCAACCTCTGTTTTTATTGAATATTTTGAATGGTTAGCTATTCCAATAGCATCTAATCGATCTAATTATGATTGGGATCCGGAGACTCAGCATGGCAGAGGAGATATTTCACACAAACATGTTGCCGAAGCGGCGGGCGTGGGTAGAATGGGCAAGAACTCGTTGTTAATTACCCCAGAGTTTGGCAATAGAGTGCAACTGGTTTCAATAGTAACCAATCTTGATTTAGAACCAGATCCAATAATTAATAATGACTTATGCCCTCCTGATTGTGTATTATGTATAGACGCTTGTCCTGTAAGTGCTATAGATAATAACCAGTATGTTAATCAAAAGTTGTGTCGCTCATTTATGTATACAAAATTACCTAAAGGCCAAATCATTGAGAGTTGCCGACTTTGTAGGAAGGTTTGTCCCATAGGAATATATTGATATTATTTGAAAGACGTAGATGATTCTGTTGATCAAATAAACTAGCAGAACAAAAGTGTCATTCCTTATATTAATGCGATTTTTTTTGAAGGAGTTAATTTGTTAGAATCACAAAATATTTGTAGCTATTCAGCTATGCTTATTGTTTGATGTGCAGGAAGCCTTTGCCTCCTCGCCTGAGTTGGGCAGGCGCTCAGGCTGGCTTGGAAAGCCATGCTGAGCGCAGTCACAACGTTTTTTATTGGGGGGAGAGTCGAAGAATCTATTATTTTAGTCTTTCTGCAATACCTTGCAGCGACGGTAGATGTGAATAAAACGGATGAAAAAATATGTCGGAAATTGTTTATTTTTATTCTCATGAAGGAATTGCTGTTCCGGCTGTTACTACGGAACAGATGATTGAAATTGACCGGATTGCCATGGAGGAGACCGGTCCAAATTTGTGGCAAATGATGGAAAACGCGGGCAGAAATTTGGCACTGTTCACTATTGAATGTTTAGGTGTAAATTGGCGTAAAGCGAAAATTGCAATTTTAGCCGGAACAGGTGGAAATGGAGGAGGGGGGATTTGTGCGGCGCGACATCTGGCTAATCGAAACATGAAAATGTTTCGCTACTCATCACCCATACGGAAAGATTGAGAGAGATTCCTGCTTTTCAATACAAAATTTACCGGAATGCAGTGGGAAAAGAAATTTCTGTAAAAAATTTTCAAACCCAGCAATTCGATCTGATTATCGATGCCTTAATTGGTTACAGTTTGCGAGCTGTCCCCAGAAATATAATAGCTGAATTGATCGAATGGAGCAACGCAAAAAAATGCCCGGGGATTTCCTTAGATGTGCCTTCCGGTGTGGATTCAACTACGGGCAAAACACCCGGACAGTTCATAAAACCTGCTGCAACATTAACTCTGGCGTTGCCCAAAACCGGACTTCTAACAGCAGAAACAGGCAAGCTTTATTTGGCAGACATCGGCATTCCCAAATCGGTTTTTCATAAAATTGGTTTAGATTATAGATCGCCTTTTGGAAAAAAATATTGGCTGAAATTAAAAAATGAAAAATTAAAAGGAAATTTCTCAAAAGTTGTATGTGAGAACGAATACAAAAAATGAACCGGAATTAAATGAACATTTCTATCATCATCCCAACATTAAACGAAGAAGAACAAATTGAAACGCTATTGAAATATTTGAATCAGTTAGAACCATCTCTCGAAATAATTGTTGCCGATGGCCACAGCACGGATCGAACCGTTTCTTTGTCCCGGCCGTTTGCCAAAGTCATTTTTTCAGAACGGGGGACGCGGAAAGCAGATGAACGCCGGCACCCAACAAGCACAGGGTGATGTTTTTTGGTTTTTACATGCGGATTGTTTGCCTCATTCACAATCCATTTCGGCATTAAAAAATGCCCTGACCGATCCGGAAGTAGTTGGCGGTGGTTTTGAATACAAATTGAACGCTCCTGGCTGGATGTTACGATTTTCTGAATTTATGTCCAATCATAAAAATCATTTGCTGCAACTACTTTATGGCGACATGAGCATTTTTGTCCGCCGCGAAATTTTCGAAAACATCGATTATCTAAATTCAAAGAATCTATATGAACCTTTCAGAGATTATCATTATACAACAATTAAAGATAAAACGTCCGGCAAATCAATGAGTCAACCAATGCAATTTTCACCTAAATTAAAGGAATATTTAACCAAGATAGGTCTTAAAATGTTTAAGCGATAAATCCGTTGTAGTCCATAAATAAATCACCCCTATTTTAATTATTATTAAATACTTACAGTTATGTTTCCGGAATGTGGGGT
>CAJVYQ010000064.1 GCA_913009825.1 uncultured Deferribacteres bacterium | reverse complement strand
CTTGCCGTGAACGACAAGGCTAAGAAATGAAAGGGCGCTAAAGCGTCCTATTTACGATAGCATCCTTCAGGATGCTTTCATGTCTTAGCCTGAGGGTTCACTCTCAGGCGACCTGAATAGTTACAAAAATATATGATTTTGTAAATTTCCTGAGTATTTAGAAAAAAACAAAAACCTGGAAATGTCTTTACTTTTTTTTCAAATTGATCCAATTTTCCTTTCATTTTTGGACAACTTTTTTTAAAACCTCGGTTTCGATATTTATACACTCTTAATCTTTCTTTTAGTCCATTCATTGTCGGTTTCTACAGTGAGTTCAGTCATATTAGTGCCTCATAATATAAGTAATCCAAATAATATTATTGCATCACTTAACTCTGAATATATTTCAAATTTAGTTAAAATAATTATATTTGCAACCTATTTTACTAACAAGAAATTAACAGTTTTATTCATTTTTTTAGCATCACTACCGGTTGATATAAATATCGTTGGGGTTTAGCAGCCGGTATTCACCGAAACCTCTTTCATCAACAAAAACAAAACGGCGATTAAAATTGTAGTAATTCCATAACTCCCAGGCATAGATCTCTGTACTTGCATACGGATTGATTGTTGCATTATATGGTTCCCGCTCCACATCGTCAGGTGAGCCGAACAGAATAAAAATCATCCCCATGTCCGTTTTCCAGCCATCACGAAAACCGGAAAAATGCGCATTAGAGAAAGCCACGCGGCGGTAATACTCATCCATCAGCTCGTTTGCATCCGTACCGGGCGTGGGATCATTCTTTTTCCAATAAGCATCAAAATAAAGCTTCTTTTTCCCCGGCGGCGCTTTTTTGATGTGCTTAATGGCAGATTTATCTGCTATATATCTCATCTGTTCGATGGCAAGATCAAGATTCTCGATACTAATGGGCAGGTTTATATTATTGGCCCGGATTTTCCTCTCCACATTAATTTTATCAATGCCGTCATCGATTTTTATTTTTAGAACATGTAATCCCACCGATAAATTTTGTTTAAAAATAGGGACATAAACGACCGTGCCAAATCCCTTGTTTTCCATCTTAAATTTCGATTTTTGTACGACACGATTGCGAAAATTGCTGAGTTTTATTTCCTGTTTGAGCAGAGGTGTGGAATGAGGGCTGTATACTTCATAGGTGGCAACCAGATAGCCGGAAAATTTTGATAACTGCTTGGCAAAAATTTCTTTCAAACGTCCCAATTCCTTTTGCGACAAATCTGTTGGATCGATCAATCTGACATCGCTGACCGCAAGTACCGGTTTGGAATAATCCCGCAATTTAATTTTCTGTTTGGCTTTGACAGATTTTTTAGAATCAAGATCGGTTACTTCACAAACGATGGAATAATCTGTGGGAGGCAGATCGAATCGGGTACGAAATTCCAGAAAAAACTTACCGGAATTGGTTTGGCGATAACTATTGGCCGTCACCTTTTTCCGATAGCTTTTCCCTTCAATCTGATCATTATCCGAATTATAGGCAATAAAATTCAATTCAACTTCCGCCTGATAGAGGGAATCGGAAATGCGCAGGAATTGCAGTTTGTCAAATTTAATTTTTACATTAATCAGTGCCCGCGACTTTCCGGAATCCGGTGATGCAACATTGCTTACTTCAAACAGAAAAAGCGGGGTCCCTTCTTCGGGTGTTTTCATCATTTCCGGCTGGGCTAACAGGCCGGAGACAAAAAACAAACTCAAAATAACTGAAAATAATGTAGCTCTCATAAAACCTCCTCTCGACTTTCGCCAGGAGTAAATTCATATTACCGGTTTAATTCCCCGACCAGATCATGTTCCGATGCAGCAACAATGACGGCATCGACAAAATCGCCGGGAGCCGGATTTGCATCGAGACGCACCGTCTGATCTATCTCAGGGGCATCCCATCGAGTGCGGCCGGTCGCTGCTCCATCTTCGCCATCTACTTCATCAACCAGGATTTGCAGCTTTTTGCCGATTAGTTCCCGGTTGAGCGAAAGGGAGATATCTTCCTGTATTTCCATCAATGCATCGAACCGTTCCCGCTTTACTTTTTCCGGGATCTGATTCGGCATAGCGGCCGCTTCTGTTCCTTCTTCCGGCGAGAATTGAAAAACGCCCAATCTTTCAAATTTTGTCTGCTGAACAAATTCTGCCAGTTCTTCAAATTGATCATCGGTCTCTCCGGGAAATCCCACTAGCAAACTTGTTCGCATGGCAAGGTTCGGAATTTTTACACGCAATTTTTCAATCAACCGTTCTATTTTTACACGCCGGGAACCGCGCTTCATTCTTCGCAGAATATCGTCCGAAATATGCTGAATGGGCATATCCAGATAGGGACAAATTTTCTTCGAACCGCTAATTTGCCGGATCAGCTCGTCCGAAATACGTTCCGGGTACGTATACAGCAAACGCAGCCATTGTAAATCCGGAATCGTCTCCAATTCCCGCAATAGATCGACCAGTAAATGACCGTCGTCACTTAGATCCATTCCATAGTAAGTAGTATCCTGAGAAATAAGGATCAGCTCCCGGATACCCTGTTGCACTAATTGTCCGGCTTCGACAACAATGTCTGCCGTAACACGACTCCGGTGCGGCCCGCGAATTGCCGGAATGATACAAAAAGAGCAGCGATTGTCGCACCCTTCCGCAATTTTCAAATAAGCGTACGCCGGTTTTGTGGTTACAATTCGTTTCATCCCAGCCGAAGTCCGGCGCGATAGATGTAGAATTTCCGCTATCTGACCCGGCAATTTTTCAATTCCCCTTGCGCCCCAGATTCCATCGATTTCGGGAATCTCAGCACGAAGTTCTTCCCGGTACCGTTCCGAAAGGCAGCCCGTCACCAATACATACCGGCAAACCCCCTGTTTCTTTAACTGAACCGCTGAGAAAATCGTTTCAATGGATTCTTTTTTTGCATCCTCGATAAAGCCGCAGGTATTAATGATGATAGCATCCGCCCGGCGCGGTTCGTCCACAATAGTTACATCTTTTCCGGCCAGCCCACCCATAATATTTTCGGAATCCACCAGGTTTTTGGGACAGCCGAGCGAGATTAAATGCAGGTTCATTTTCATCGGTTCAGGCAAAAATGGCGTCCACAAAAGCACCGGCATTGAACGGTTCCAGATCGTCAACCTGCTCGCCGATACCGATGAACCTGACCGGAATATTAAATTCACCGGCGATACCGATGACCACACCGCCCTTCGCCGTGCCATCCAATTTGGTCAGAACAATCCCGGTTAGATCCACAGCCTTGCTGAATTCTTCCACCTGCCGTTTGGCATTTTGGCCCACCGTGGCGTCCAGGACCAAAAGCGTTTCGTGCGGCGCTCCTTCTATTTTATTGGCCAGAACCCGGTTTACCTTTTCCAACTCAGCCATCAGGTTCACTTTGGTGTGCAATCTGCCGGCCGTGTCGATAATCACCACGTCCGTTCCCCGGGCGGCAGCCGCATCGAGCGCATCGTAAGCAACTGCGGCAGGATCGGCGCCGGATTGTTGCTGCACAATCTGACTGCCGGAGCGCTGCGCCCAAATTTCCAACTGCTCGGATGCGGCTGCCCGAAAAGTGTCTGCGGCGGCGACCATCACTTTTTTCCCTCCCCGCGTAAACAGGGAAGCCAACTTCCCGATAGTAGTGGTTTTGCCGGTGCCATTGACGCCGACAACCATAATAATATAGGGCTTTTGCGAAAAAGAAAAAAAATCGGCGGAATCGGGATTCTGACCGCCGTCCAACAGCATCTTCAGTTCATCACGGATCAAGCTTTTCAGTTTTGCCGGATCGGAAAGATGGTCACGGCTCACCCGCCGGCGCAGGTTTTCAATCACAGCAAGAGAAGTATCCACACCAATATCGCTGGTGATTAAAATTTCTTCTATCTCTTCCAACAGATCATCATCGATCTTACGGTGCAGCGCGACCGCATTTTGCAATTTATTTAAAACGCCCTGCCGGGTTTTACTTAATCCTGATTTTAATTTTGATAAAAAAGCCATAAATAAATTCATCTGTTTTCATATCAATTCAACCAAATTATATCTTTCCAAGTAACCAATCACAGGGATGTCCACAATACCGCCTGAGGATAAATCCTCAGGCTCAAAAGTGGCAGGACGCTAAAGCGCCCTTTAGGGTGCTTCCATATTTAAGCCTGTTGCTTCAGCTTCAGGCGAGGGTTAATTTTTACTCCTGTGACCGGTTATCTTTCCAACTATTTAAGTTAGTTAAATTATCAGCAAAATTCAATTCATTTATACAATTCCATTCCGGATGGTAAACAGCGGTTTTATGTGTTTTTTTCTGTAACATTTTACAAATACCTGAATTGAGCGATTCTCATGTCATTCCGTAGGAATCTTGTTGGTTTAGTGCACAGAACTAACAAGATTCTTTCCCGCCTGCGGTCGGGCAGGCAGAATGACAAAACTCTTTGGGTGGTTGTTTCAAACTAAGAATCGCTCAATTTAGGAAATAACAAAACTAACAATTTTAACAAACTAATCTGGCTCATTTCCCTAACGCATTGATGATATTTTTCACATGATCTTTGAATAAGATCATCACATCGAACATTAAACTCGGTTTCTGAAACAGAACGGCTTTGAATATGTTAATGATATGGCGTTTTTCCGCAGGCAATTTGAGGATGGCTTGTGTAGCCCGGTTCAAATCATCATCGGAAAGTTTATAAATGGTTTCCTTCAGCCGGTAGTACATTTTGTGATAATTGCCTTCGGCTTTGTACCAGCGTTTTTCATATTCTTTCAGAGCGTTTTGAGAAAAATTTCCTTTTTGCACCGCTTCGGCCGCCACCTGGCCGGCAAGTTTACCGGCAATCATGCCGCTGACAATACCGCCGCCGGAAAGAGGATTGGTTTGTCGTGCTGCATCGCCGGCCAGCATGAATCCGGGTTTGACAATCTCCCGCAATGTTTGTGTGACCGGAACACCGCCAACAGTTATTGCCAGCACGGACGCTGCAGGAAACAACCGGGCGACAAATCTGTCCAGCAAATCTTTGGGTGCATATCGCTTCCCATATTCACCGGAGATACCCAATCCCACATTTGCCGTGCCTTCTCCGGTGGGAAAAACCCAGGCGTATCCGCCCGGAGATATTTCCCGGGAAAAATAAAGATTGCAAATCAGAGTGTCCATATCCACATTGGCCAATTTGTACTGAATGCAGGATTCAACATCTTTCATTTTGAGCTGCGTACGGATGCCTGCCATACGTCCCATGCGCGACTCAACGCCATCTGCACCGATAACAATGGAACTTTCTACGGAATACGACTTTCTCAATGCCTGAAATTTAACGCCGGTAATTCTGCCTTCGTTCAGCAAAAGAGAATCCACATAAGCTTTGGTTCTGATCTCTGCGCCCTCTTTTGCCGCTAATTGGGCGAGATAAAAATCAAACACATTTCGGTTTAATATGTAGCCATGCTTTTCCGTTTCTATTTCAAATGCGCTTCCGTTGGGCGCAATGAAACGGATTCCTTCCAGCCTATTTTGGATGAAAAAGGGTTGTGGTTCAACAATCAAACGGAGTCCGTCGTCGCCCACCCCTTCGGCGCAGCGGACCGGCGGACCAATGCTGCGATTTTTTTCCAGCAATAAAACCGACGCGCCTCCCTTTGCCGCGTGCCAGGCGGCAACACATCCGGCCGGGCCGCCGCCGATAACAACCACATCGAATTTCTCTTTCATGCCGCATACTCCAACGTATCGATAGGGCATACATAGACGCACAACTTACAATCCGTGCAAGTATCTTCATCGATACGGATTTCGGCCTCCCGCAGTTCAATTGCATCCGGTGGACAAACGGCAACACAGGCGCCGCAAAAATCGCACATATTTTCTTTGATGATAATCATCAATCCTCCCTGATAGGCGATAAACCCGGGTAGCGCAGTTGAAATCTCTCTTTGTAATACCACCTGGAAAGGAAAAAAATCCCCAATGTCAGGAAAAAGTAAACCGGAAAATAAATAGCCACGGCAAGCGATAAAAGCAGAATCGGAAAATGGGAGGCCTGAACCACAGCAACCAGCCCGTCATTCCAAATCAGGCGGACAAAAAAGAAAAAAGTGAACAGCGCCGGCGCCAAAATCAACCAATCCGTTTGCCAGATGGAAAGCCCGATGCAGATGATTTCAAATAAAATTCCGGTAAAAATGGTTTTGCGCGGGCCGTATTTCACGGCAAACGTGATTTTCCCCGATTTTTTATCACCCTGCATATCCGGAATCGTGGTAAGAAAATAAACGGCGCCAATGGCAAAAATATACGGCAGACTGTGTAAAAAAGCGGTAAGGGAAAGTACACCAACCGTTTTCCAGCCGGTCAAAAAAGTAAGCATACCACCCGACAGGTTAACCAGTAACCCGGTGTAGGGTCGATCCTTCCACAACAGCGGCGGCAGGCTGTAAGCAACACCTGTGATCATAAAAAGTAAAAGGAGCAGAAACATCAGTTGCGTGTCGGTTTGAAATGCGATGAATAAAGCGGCAAGAGTGAACAGCGCCGCTTCGATCAAAGAGACCGGTTTGGAAACCAGTCCGTTGGCAATTAAAAAAAGCTTATTGTTTTCCTGATCCGTGTGAATATCCGTAAATTGGTTAATGATAAACACCGCGCCCATCAGGAGGCTCAGAGATAAAAAAAATGCCCAGAAGAGGGGCAAAGTCAAACTATGTTGAATATTTTTCCAAAGCGGAACAAAATGCGGGTTTTCCTGCTGCCGGGCAATGATAAAACCTGCCAAAAAGATTGTCCAGATCGGATAAAACAGAACAGGACGAACGATAAACAGATAATCGAAAATTTTGGGCATTTTCCCCATGGATAAATCTAAACTTCCTTGATTAGAATTTCTTTTTCTATGGTCATTTTGTCGATATTTTCTGCCACCGGAATGGGATAGTTACCGCTGAAGCAGGCGGTGCAATAACCGCGATCACCATCCGGCACAGAGGCCAATAGTCCTTCCAGAGACAGATAGCCCAGGCTATCCACACCCAGATAATCCCGGATTTCTTCAATCTCCTTCTCGTTGGCAATCAACTCTCCCGGAGAAGGGAAATCCATGCCGTAATAACAGGGATATTTGATGGGAGGAGAAGAGACGCGAATGTGCACTTCTTTTGCCCCGGCTTCACGCAGCATTTTTGTTAGATGGCGCAGCGTGGTGCCGCGCACAATTGAATCTTCCACCACTACCACGCGACGGCCTTGCAACACCCCGCCGACAGGATTAAATTTTACGCGCACATTAAAATCTCTGGCTTTCTGACTCGGCTGGATGAAGGTTCGTCCGATATAATGGTTCCGGATCAGGCCGATATCAAATTTCATATCCGTTCGGCGGGAGTAACCAATTCCGGCAGTGTTACTGGAATCGGGCACGCTGATGACAAGATCGCCATCGGTTGGATGTTCCAGCGCCAGATTTTTGCCGAGTTTCCTGCGGGTTTTGTCCACATATTCGCCAAAAATCTGGCTATCGGGACGGGAGAAATAGATAAATTCAAAAATACAGTGAGCGGATTTGGGCGGTGTACTGATTTGCCAGGTTTTTTCTCCCTGCGGTGAAAAGCTTATCATCTCCCCCGGTTTTATATCACGGATGTATTTGGCGCCCAGCAAATCCATGGCACAGGTTTCGGAAGCCACAACGATAGTGTCGTCCAATTTGCCCAGCGCCAGAGGCCGTACGCCGTGCAGATCTCTGGCAACAATCAGACCGCTTTTGGTTAAGATCACCAGCGAATAAGCGCCGCGCACCTGTTGTAAAGCCTCCAGAAGTTGTTCTTCGATGGTTGGTTTCTGTGATCGTGCCGCCAGATGAAGAATCACTTCGCTGTCATTGGTCGTTTGAAAAATCGAGCCGGTTGTCTCCAACTGATCCCGTAAAAATTTGTAATTAACCAGGTTGCCGTTATGTGCCAGCGCCATCGGACCGGTCTTGCTGGTTACTAAAATCGGCTGTGCATTTACCAGCACAGAGGAACCGGTCGTCGAGTAACGGTTGTGGCCAATGGCGATATGACCCTGCAGCCGGGTAAATTTGGCCGGATTGGAATACACATCACTGACCAAACCCATTCCAACATGGCGATAAACATTTTCTCCATCGGAACTGACAATACCGCTTCCTTCCTGTCCCCGGTGCTGCAAAGCGTGCAAACTCAGATAAGCTAATTGGGCAGCTTCCGGATGACCGTAAATGCCAACGATGCCGCAATTTTCACGGGGTTTATCCGAATCAAAACTCATAAAATAACACTCCAACTTACTTAAATTTAAACTGTTCCGTGAAACATAAAATTCCCAGACCAATACCAAGGATATCAACAGCCAGGTCCTTCATACTGGCCACACCTTTGGGATGATAATAATCCCGCACTTCCTTGCCAAGTCCAAAAGAGAAGGAAAACCCGCTTCCGAGATAGATAGCATTTTTACGGGATATTTTCCCCTCCACCCTGGCGACATTGTAAGAGACACCCACTAAAAAAGCGCTGGCAATTAAATGACGATATTTGTCCGTCGCCAGCCAGCGGTCGTTACGCTGGGTTAAGCCCAATACTTTTTTCTTATCGATAAAACGATTTTCCGGTTCATTCGCAAAACTATTTTTGCAAAAAATCAACAGAAAGAGAAAGCCTAAAAATAAGTATTTTTGTTTTAACATTTTGCACCATTTTTGTCTGATCTTCCTGAATCTGATGGAAGGTTTCTTATTTCAGGAATAATTGGTCATTTAGATGTGCCGTCATTTGTGGTCATTCATAGTCATTTAATTTGTAACAATTCAGGTATGCCGGTTTCCTGATGTGAGATAAGCCTTCGACTGAGTTTACCCTGAGCTTGTCGAAGGGTTCGGGATGGTATTGAATGTACAGCACAAAAGTACCTGAATCCGGTTGATGGCAGATTTAAAAAATTTTACTCAAAAGACAACAGTTATTCAATGACAATAAATGACGCAAAGCAAATGACAGCAAAGCGAATGACGTTCCCATTTTTTTATTCCATCCAATTTTAAACGACCCATCTTTTCCATAAAAAACTTAATTAAAAACGGTACCGGAGCGCTAAGCCAATTTTACGGTTGCCTTTGCCAAACCCCAGATCGGGGGAGACATCAAATCCGGCCAGATGGGCATCGACAAAGGCATCCGCCATGCTCAGCAGAATCGCTCCGCCCAGATACCAAAAGGACTGGTTACGATTGTCCAGATAAAATGCTTTATAATCGAGATCGGAGGTTACTTTTGCTTTTTGATTCCAGTAAACGGCCGCACCCACAATCCCTGTTTCGGTAAAAAAGACAAACCCGGCTTTCAGTTTTTTACCGTTGTACCACTGTCCCCAACCTGGAAAAATGACGGAGCGTATCATCGCACCTTTTGGCGAGGGCAATTTTTGCGCTGCGGTTTTGGTTGTGTCCGGCAGGGCCCTGCCAATAGGCTGTTGGCGGGCAGATAAATTTTTCACCATCACTGCTTCAAAAATCAAAATAAGCAGAGCCAATTTCAATGACAAATTCACAGCACAATATTTTTTAATCATTCAGACCCGTTAATAACCAACCGCAAGGGTAAGCAAACGTATTTCTCATTTTCACACCACGGCGACACATTCAATTTCGATTTTTACACCTTTGGGCAGATTGTTACCGCCGAAAGCTGATCTTGCCGGCGAATTGCCGGTAAAATATTGGGCATAAACTTCATTCATTGCCGCAAAATCCTGAATTTCCGCCAGAAAAACTGTAGTTTTCACCACATTGGTTAAATCTGCTCCGCCAGCCTGTAAAACAGCACGTAAGTTTTTGAGCGCCTGGTGGGTTTGTTCGCCGATCGTGGAACCGGTAATTTCTGCAGATTGCGGATCCAGAGGGATCTGTCCCGCCGTAAAGATAAAATTTCCGCTCGCTTTAATCCCCTGATTATACGGTCCGATTGCGGCCGGCGCTTCTTTTGTAGTAATTACCTGTCGTACCATTTTACCTCCGATTGCAAATTGTTGCGCTAATCCTGATCTCTAATTTCTAAACACAATAAATACAACTATCCCCGTATCCAATTACTTCTCCTGATACTCTCTCAAATAATACTTGAAAAACACTTTTGTCCATGCATGGTTTTCCAGCGAAGATTTTTTCAAATCACTCAGCGTATGATGTGCTAAAATTTTCAATTCTTCTTCCGGCAACTTTTGGGGAGAATTATGCTCCAGAATCCGCACCAGTTTCAGGAGAGAAATTTGCATAAAATAACCGACAAACTCAGCATCGAAAATTTTTCCGGCGCCATCGATAAGAATATGGATAACTTTCTGTAACGCCATCCGGTCACGATAATGACGTTTTGAAGTGAGCGCATCAAAAATATCCGCAATGGCTAAAATTCTGCCGCCGGGAGGAATTTCATCTCCTTTCAATCCATCGGGATAGCCGGCGCCGTCCAGCCGCTCGTGATGCGCAGCGGCAATCCGGGCAACCTGCTTATATTCACGGGAAAAATAGATCTGTTCTAAAAAGGAACGGGTAAAAGAAACATGGCTTTTAACATGTTCATACTCTTCCGCAGTCAGGCGAGTGGTTTTGGTTAATACATTGTCCCGGATGCCGATTTTACCCAGATCGTGCAGCAAAGCAGCCGTTTTCAATTCCTCCCGTTTTTTGCGTGACCAACCGGCTTTTTTTGCAATTATATCCCCGTAAAGCATGATCCGATAAGAATGACCGGCAGTAAGCGGATCGCGGGCATCGACAATTTTTGACAGGGTTAAAATAAAGCTTTCAAAAGTGTGGCGAAGGTCCACATATAATTGTGCGTTTTCCAATTGAACCGCGGCGATTGGAGCGATTGCCTCCAGCATACGCACATCTTCATCGGTAAAAATGCCGCTGCGCTTGTTCAAAACCTGAAACACGCCGATCACTTCCATCTTCTTATTCCGCATAGGTACCGTGAGCATGTTTCTGGTTCGGTAACCGGTTTTACGGTCAATTTCCGGGTTGAAATAGGGTGAGTTGTAACAATCATCTATTTTCAGCACTTCCCCTGTCGTGGCTACATAGCCGGCAATTCCTTTGGATTTCGGGAAACGGATTTCGAAATTTTCCAAACCATGGCCGACTTTCGACCACAGTTCATCTTTTTCATCATCCAGTAAAAATACCGTACAGCGATCAGCCTGAAGAATATCTTTAACTTCATCCATAACCAGTTTGAGAAGACTGTCCAACTCCAGCTCCTGAGAGAGATTGCGCATGATGTAAAACAGGGTGTTGGTTTTTCGCTGTGCCACACGGAAACCGGCAATTTGCTGCTGATAATTCTGCAGCTTCTCAATCAGCTCTTCCCGGCTCAGATTTTTTAATGCGTCCGTGTTAATTTTCTGCGACATGATTGTATACGCTCACTTCCTGAATGCGAAATTGCATATTATACAATTTTTTATAAGCCCCTTCCCGGGACATTAACTCTTCATGTTTTCCCTGCTGGATAATGGTGCCGTGGTCCAGCACAATAATCTGATCCGCATTTTGAATGGTGGACAGGCGATGTGCAATGACAAATGCAGTACGGTTGGACATCAATCGTTCGATAGCTTCCTGAACCAGCAGCTCCGATTCGGTATCCAATGAAGAAGTGGCTTCGTCAAGGATCAAAATCGGCGGGTTTTTCAACAATGCCCGGGCAATGGCGATGCGCTGTCTTTGGCCGCCGGACAGCATCACACCCCGTTCGCCGATCCGGGTATCGTACCGGTCTGGTAACTGGGCAATAAAATCATGGGCATTGGCAGCTTTAGCGGCATTTTCGATATCCGCCAACGGAACATCTTTCAACCCATAAGCGATGTTATTGCGCACCGAATCATGAAACAAAATGGTTTCCTGGGTCACAATTCCCATCAGCCGCCGCAAAGACGACAGTTCAACTTTACGCAGATTGGTACCATCGATGAGGATATCTCCATAACCGGGATCGATGAAACGGGGGATCAGATCCACGAATGTTGATTTCCCGACACCACTGGGGCCGACAATGGCCAGAATTTCTCCTTTTGGCACCACCAAATTGATATTTTTCAAAACCGGTTTATTCTTAACATACTGAAAACCCACATCTTTGAATTCAAATTTCTCTATAAAATCGTTGGTCGTCATTGTTCCGGGTGCATGGGGATCCTCCGGTTCCATATCCAGAATACGGAAAATTCTTTTCCCCGCCGCAATGGCCTCCTGAATACGGTTGTTCACATTGCCCAGCTCTTTCACCGGCTGCATCAGAGAGAAGATGACAAATAAAAATGTGAGAAAATGTTCCGGCGGCAGCACATTGCCCATCAGCACTTTCTGCCCGCCGAACCACAAAATGGCCACACCAACCAAAGCGCCTAAAAATTCCGTAATGGGGGAAGCTAGTCTCCGGGTACGGGTTATTTTCAGCAGAGATCTAAAAAAATCGTAGGTGCGTTCTTTAAATTTGCGGATTTCAAACGGTTCCATGCCAAAGGCTTTCACAGCACGGGCGCCGGAGATGGTTTCCTGCAGAACTGAAGTTACATCCGCCATCTTTTCCTGAGAGAACGTGCTCTCCCTTCGCAACCGAAACCCGATTTGCGTAATGATCAACAAACTGAACGGCAGTACGGCAAGAGCGGTAAGCGTTAACTGCCAGCTTAAATAGAGCGCCATACCCAGATAGACCACGATTAGAAGCGGATTTTTTATCAGGGTTACAAAACTGGCGGAAATCCCGCCGTTGACAAGCGTAACATCATTGGTGATGCGGGAAATGAGCGTGCCGGTTTTTGTTCTATGAAAATAAGTTAGCGGCATGTAGATAATTTTGTCGTAAAGATCATTACGCAAATCTTTAATGACTCCCTGTTCAACATGTGCCATCAGGTAAGCTTGCAGGTAATCGGACAAATTTTTAAAAAAGATAATAATCAGAATTATTACGCAAATTCTTGCCAGCGATTTTCGCCGGTCGCTGCCGGCAAAAAAATGACTGATCTTTTTTTCCAGACTCCGGCGTTTTTGAGCAAGATAATCCTGGTTTGATACCTGCGAATCAGCCGGAAATGGTTTGCCGTCCTCTGCCAAACCCTGTTCCCCGCCGGCGGGCCGGCTTCGTTCGATGGCAGGCTGGTGGTTTTGGTAAAAAATAGTCTGAAGAAGCGGAATGACGGAGACAAGCGTGGCGCTGCTAAAAATGGTAAAAAACAGGATGGCAATCAATGAGCCGATCAAATGAACCGTGTAAGGCTTGATGTATTTTAAAATGCGTATGAAAACTTGCATGCCGGGATATCAATTTCATTTTATTAATAAATTTGGTACTACCCAATGACACCATTTAATGTAACGGATCACAGAGTTTCAATTAAAAAGCTGTAACAACTTATTATTTTATGATTTACGCCCCCCTACCCCAGGGGGGTAGGGGGGCGTAAAAATATTCTATTTATTTCAGCACCGCTCAATTGTCATCTAACTCTTCAAAATCCGCATCTTCAATTTGAGATTCATCGATATCGATTTTATTCTGTTTTGGTGTGCCTTTCACTTCGGGTTCTCTGTCATTTTTCGCAAATACCTGCTGAACCACTTTGTAACCAAAATAGAACAACAACCCCCAGAACAACATACGAATGATACCCATCGGATTATTTCCCTGTTAATCTTGGAATATAAAATTTCGTCCCGCCCAGCGGTTTGGAAAACTGATCGATCAGGTTGCGCAAATCTTCTTCGTTATGCACAAAATCGATTTGGGTTGTATCTACAACCAACAACGGTGTCTCGGTATACTGAAAGAAAAAATGATTGTATGCTTCCACCAGAGAGCGGATATATTCTTCCGAGATACTTTTTTCATAAGAGCGTCCGCGTTTTCGGATGTTTGTCAGTAACCGCTGCGTATTGGATTGCAGATAAACCACTAAATCCGGTTTTAGAATATCCCTTTCCAGCAGAGTCGCCACCCGGTCATAAAGAAGATATTCCCGTTCATCCAATGTGAGAGAGGCGAAAATGCGGTCTTTGGCAAAAATGTAATCCGAGATTAGTGCCGAATGAAACAGGTCCTGTTGTCTGATATCCTGCTGTTGCCGATAACGGCCAAGCAGGAAAAACATTTGTGTCTGGAAAGCATATCGCTGCGGATTTTCATAAAAATCTTCCAAAAACGGATTTTCACCATGCTTTTCCAGCACAACCTGGCCTGATAAATGTTTCGCCAATAGATGGCACAAAGAAGTTTTTCCGACACCGATAACGCCTTCGATTGCGATATAGTGCAGGTTCTTCAATTTAAAACCCCTTCCTGCGCGGAAATCAATAATAATTGTTCACTTAACTGGACATTGGAAATGATCTTTGTAACTCTGCCGACATCTGGGCATGTTTCCAATAATTCCCGAACCGTGCGGTCGATTTTCGGTACAATAAAACCGGCGGCGATTTCGGCAAACGGTTCCAAAACGAATCTTCTTTTTTGAACCTCTTTATGAGGAATAGCCAGCCAGGGAAATTGGGCTAATTTTCCCCGGTAAGCCAAAATATCAATATCGATCTCTCTGGATGCCCAAAACTCCCGGTCGATGCGTCCCACTTTTTTTTCAATAAATTTGATCAGTTGCAGCAATTTCCCCGGTGAAAAGTTGGTTTGAACCTGGACAACCATGTTCAAAAAATCCCGCTGATTGGTTACGCCGTAAGGCTCTGTTTCATATATGGAAGAGAGCTTTACAATATCCAAAAAAGGTGTGCGCGAAAAAAAGCGCAATGTTTGAAAAAGATACCAAAGACGATTATCTCTATTTGAACCCAAACCCAAAAAAACAGTTTCCGACATATCATGGCCTTGAAATTTCTACTTCCACTCCATCGGCAATGCCGCGCAATGAAACGTGCGGTTTTCGCACCCGAACCGTAGTTCCCGCAACCGGGAACCTGTCAATAATTATTTGAACGATCTCCTCTGCCAATGCTTCCAACAGGTTAAAATCGCCTTCCAGCATGATCTCTTCGACCGCCTGGTAAACTTGTGTATAATCCACTGTATCCGATAACTGATCCGATTGACCGGCTTTGGTTAATGCCAAATAAAGTTCCAAATCTACTTCGAACCGCTGCCCCAATTGTTTCTCGGATTTTTCAACACCATGATATGCATAAAATACCATATTGTTGAGACGGATAACATCCAGATTTTCTTCCATAGTAAAACCCGGTTAATTTTCACAAATTTGTGAATCGAATATATCAATTTAATGGATAAGAATCAAGGAGAAATCGAAAGCGGGAGAAGAGATGCCGACAATAAAAGAACCTTCCGGGTTTTTAAAACCAGGAAGGTTTTAAACGGTGATTACAAATAATTGAAAAATCACACGCCCGTAGGGTTCACTGAAAAATAACTTCCGATTTTGATGGATAGATGGTATAATTCCATTCTGGTAATATCTTGTGATATTTTATATTTATTTTGTAACTATTCAGGTGTTTTCTTTCAATCTTTTTCGCCTTGCCGTGAACGACAAGGCTAAGAAATAAAAGGGCGCTAAAGCGTCCTATTTACGATAGCATCCTTCAGGATGCTTTCATGTCTTAGCCTGAGGGGTTCACTCTCAGGCGACCTGAATAGTTACTTTATTTTGTTCATTATAATACGATATTATTTTTCGGACAACACTAAGTCGACAACATTGGGGGTACGGAGGGTGTAAAACAAATCGTATTGTATTCTGAATAAGTGTTTTTATAAATTTGTTCTGCATGAACCGATTGGAACCGAGACTACTATATGATGATTGTGGCCTGGCGATCTTAACAATATGTTGACAATTGTTGTTTATTTTTGTAATTTGTTAATTACAATTTTGTGGTTGTATGTCTTTCCTGTCAACCGGATGATCCGGTAAAGCAATCGGGCTTATGGCTGTTTTTTATTCCGGAGGGATCCTGCCGATTCAGGCGGCGGCAGCGGCGTAAAATATCCCGGCTTTGGGTAAATTTTGGGAAATAAAAATTGTTGCTAATTAAAAATGTGCAAGTCACCGATAATTGTTTTAACCGGGTTATTTTTTATTGCCGGTTTTAGGTTTAAATTGGTACAGATAGCGGTTAAACTTTTCTAAACTGAATGGAAGCAAAAATGATCAGCGGGCAGCTTATTATGAATAAAGGACAGACGATTATCCGAACAACCATTCTTGCATTTACAATACTTTCCCTTTCTCTCAACCTCTCTAATCCCCCGGTTTTCGCTAAAGAAACGGATATCGCAAAAGAGCTTGATAAACGGCTTAAGGAAATTATGGATGAAAAAACCCATGATTTTTTTGCCTTGATGTTAATTAAAGACAGCTATCTGAATTTCATGGTTCAAAGTTTAAACCGTGAAATGAAATTAAGAAAAAGTGAGGGGAATTCATTTAGTGAATCTGAAATCAATCTTATCTATGGTGCGGATGAAAGTCTGATCCGGAAATATCAGGAAGAGTTGGCAAAAATTCTGCAAATGTATGATGATTTAAACAGTCTGGAAAAAACATCCCGGCAAACGGACAATTACTCCGCCATTGCCAAAATAGACCAATTGCGCACCCGTTTGAAAACGGTTTTAAATGTAACCGATTTCAGAAAGACGAAGGCATTTTCCAGGGAAATGACACAAAACTTATTACGCGACTATAATGCAGAATTAGATAAATTGATGAAAATTGTACGTGAATTGCAAAAATTAAAAGTGAAAGCCCGGCAACCATCACTTAAATCTGCTGCCAGTAAGTTGGAAAATGATATCAGCAATACATTGCAGATGGGAGAGAAAAGCAGAGATCCCATTGTAGACAGTTACATCAGCGAAGTGATCCAAATTGTTGATATTCTCCGCCAATTGGATGAATTGGATCAAAAACATGCCGGCGACGATATTGAAATTCACCGGCGTATCCGGGAAATAAAAAATAACGTGTTAGCCGTTGTGGATAAAAAGGCGTTGACATCTCTGGGATATGGGGGAGTTCATAACGGTTCAGAAAAAAAGAGTCTGGACTACTATTTTGATGAGTGGAAGGCGCGCCAAATTTTGGTTTACCGGGCAAAATTGAAACAGGCCGAGCTGTTGAAAGAACGTCTGATCAGCAAGGGGACGGAAGCGCAGAATAGCAGATTATTCGAAGCGGATGTACTTCAGGCGGTGCATGAATTCAACAACGGAAATTTTGCACTTGCCCAATACTTTTTTGAAGACATTTTAAAGTTCTATCCATACAAAAAAATGGCCGATTTTCAATATTATCTGGCAGAATGCTATTTGACACAAAAAAAATATGCGCAGGCGCAGGATCTTTACCTGAACATCACGGAAAACAGCAGGGAGCTTGAATATGTTAAACGGGCGTACTGGCGGCTGATGTTGATCAGCGACTCCTACAACCGTTATCGGGACTTTTTTACCTATGCAGATAAGGCGATCAATTTGTACAGATCTGCGCGGGAAGATCAATTTTTGGGAAAAGTGATTCTGTACTCCGGTTATATGGGATACCGGCTGGGGCGTTTCAAACAATCGCTGGCGCTGCTGGAAAAAATCTCCGCAAAGTCGCCGTACTACATGCAAAGCCAATTCATAACGGCGGTGAACTATCTCAATTTGAACCGGCCGGAGAAAGCGCAGCCGATTTTAACTTTTCTCGGCAAAGAAAAATCTTATCAAAAATATGATGATATCGCTAAAGCCATCCGCAACCAGGCTTTGCTAAAAACCGGCCTTTTGTATTACAATGACAACGACCTGGCCGAAGCGATGAAAACACTGAAAAAAGTGAAACCGGAAACACCCGGATTTGATGTGACCCTGCTTGCCGAAGCATGGACCTGGTTTCGATTGGGCGATTTGCAGCAGGCGGCAAATGAATTAGACCTGTTGTTCTGGAACCATTTGGGTTCCAACTACATTTATGAGGCGATGATGTTATCCGCCCACTGCAACCGGCTGTTAGGCAACGTTAAATCTTCTATCCGGAAAGTGCGCTATGTGGAAAATGCCGAAAAAACCCTGCAAATCAACAATGAGATGAACCGGGAGCGGCAGCGGATCAATACGCTGTTAACTGAAATAAACAAAATGGAAGAGCAGGTTGTCATGAATGAAGACACCTATGTTTTCCAGAAAATTGAGACGCTGCGCCGCAATCTGGAACTTTCTCTCCAGTCCATGGCGTATCGCGGGGATCCCGGATTTCAGATGATTCAGGAACTTGAGGAGGAGCAGCAGCGATTGGAAAAACTGATTAAAGATTACCATGATATGAATAAAATTGCGGATATTTTAGGAAGGAAAGATCTGAAAAAAGAAATTCGGAAAACCGTGCCCAAATTAGAGGCCAAATTGTTGGAAGTACAAAAGTTGCAAAATGTAAAGCGGGTGGATATTATGGCGGACTACCCGTTGGCCCGAAAAGAGAGCAACCTGCTTTTTCAACGGGAGAAATTAAGCAAGATGCGGGATGAAGTTAAAAACGAGCAGAAAAAACTTGAATTCTACCGGGAGGAGATTGCAACTTTGCTGGAAAAAGCAGACCGGGAAAAAAATCCTGATGCAGTAAGCCGGTTGGACTATCACAAACTTGAGATCAAAGATCTGAAAAACCGGCTGGAAGTATTTATGGTGTTCCTGGCGGAGAGCAACCCGAAGATGCCGGATACGAATTTCCACAATTGGTCTGATTTCTCCGGTTTCGGTATGAGTGATCTGGATTTTGTACGCATGAAAAATATGGATCGTAAAATTAAACAGAATAATGAGCGTACTTCTCTGATCAATTCCGCATTCCGATATAAAGAAAGAGAGATAATGCGAAGACTGGCGGTAATGGATGGCCGGATTTCCAATTTGGAAAAATCGGTTTACCGGAAAAATATTGATGATGTGAAAACAAAACGGGAAAAATATTTTGCCGAAGATTATTTTGTAAACCGTACTTCCGAGACCAAAATAGATGCGGATCAGGAACTGAAAATTTTGTTGGAAGAGCAGGAACGCTCCACCGCAAAAGACGTGAAGATTGAAAAAAACAAAGAAGAAAAATAATTCCGGATTTCAAAATAAATGGATTTAAAAATGAATAATTGGCCGAAAACGATGTTCAGATTCTCTTCGCTATTCTACCTGATATTTTTGGTGACGATTCTTTCCCCTCCTGTTAAAGCACAAAATTCGGTTAATCCGAAACAAAAAACACTTTTGGATTCCCTGCTGAAAACTTTTTCAGTAGAGGAACTCGCCCGGTTTAAAGAATATTACCGTAATGAGATTCATCTATTGGAAAAAGAAGAAAGGTTGCAGCGAGAAAAGGGGATCGACGACGGCGAGAAGATTTATGCCATCAATCCCGGCGGGAAATTTATGGATAAAGTATTGTTCCGTTTGGCGGAATTTTATTATCACAAAGAACAGGATGAGTTGTTCAAACGCATGGACGAATATGACAAACAATTTACCCGTTACGAGGCGGGAAAGCGTTCCGAACCGCCCGAAGAGCCGAAACCTGATTACAGTAAAGTGATTGAGAAATATGAGCTGATCGTTAAAAATTTTCCACAAAGCAGGTTGATGGATGATGTGCTGTATCATTTGGCGTACACGTACGATAAAAATTTCGATGAGGAAAAAGCGTTTCAATATTACAAACAGGTGGCGGAAAATTATCCGGACAGCCCAAATGCACCTGAGGCGCTGATCCGGCTAGGCGAGTACTATTTTGATCTGAGCAGGCGGGACTTGGGAAAAGCGATCGCCTATTATTCTAAGGTTCTTCATTATAAAGATACGCCCAGGTACGATGAGGCACTGTACAAACTTGGTTGGAGTTATTATCTGCAGGGTCAATATGAATCCTCCATCGAAACATTGACGCTATTGGTTCAGGATATTGAAATAAATGTCCCCCGGGATCCTTTTGGTGAATATACCAACCCGTCATTAAAAGAGGAAGCGCTGGAGTACATCGGCATCTGTTTCCACGATGACGGCGGTTTGCCGCAGGCGTTAGCATTTGTAGATTCTCAGGGACGCCCGGAATATGGAGTTCACATCTTGATTAAATTGGGTGATATTTACCGCGAAAACGAAGAAAAATATACACCGGCAATGCTTACGTACAAGGCATTGCTGGAAAGATATCCCTACGATTTTTCCGCCCCCGATGTGCAGGAAAAAATTGTTCTTTGTGCCAGAAAGCTGGAGGATGATCAGGAAATTTATCTTGCCCGGCAGAAATTGTTTGAAACCTATAAACCGGAGAGCGAATGGAGCCGGAAAGTCAGTGAAAAGATTGATGATCCGGAAGAACGGCAAAAAGTTCTGGATAAAGCTTATGGAAAATCGGAATTTGCACTGCGGGACAATATTAATCTTTCCATCAGACTGGGAGAAGCGAACAAGGATTTGAGTTACTACCAATTGGCGGTACAGGACGCGCAAAAATATTTGCAGGCCTTTCCGTATGATACAAGCGCCTACACCATTCATTGGAACGCCGCCGTACTGCTGGATACAAAACTGGGGAAAAAAGAAGAAGCATACCGGGCCTATCTGGATATCTGCAACAATTATGTTCAGGATAAATTTAAAAAGTTTGCCGCCCAAAATGCTATTGTGGTGGCGAGAGAGCTGGCGCCGGCGCCGGACCCCTTCGATTCAGTCCAAACGGACTTGACGATAAATGCTTCGGATTCGACACAGGGGGGTGCACAGCCTAAAACCATGTCAGAATCTGATAAACGGTTGATTGAAGCGTACAACAATTTTATCATGCACTTTCCACATGAGGAGCAGACGGCTGTTGTTTTGGGCAATGTGGGTAATATTTACTACAGCAACGACGATTTTAACCGCGCGCTGCGTTATTTCAATACCTTGCTGCGCCGTTTCCCGGATAGCCCCACCAGTAAAAGCGCTCAATTGACGGCCATGGAAAGTTATTTTGGCAAGCGGGATTATGCCAGCACGGAGATCGTGGCGAAACGGATCAAAAACAGAAAAGATTTACCGGAAGAATTCAGATCAAAAGCCGAACGCCGTCTGGCTGAATCCATCTACCTGCATGCCGAATCTCTGGCCGGAGAAAATAACCACCTGAAAGCGGCCAACGAATTTAAACGTGTGATCGACGAAGTGCCGGATGCGGTTTTTGCCGACAAGGCCTTGTTCCAGGCGGGTGTGCAGTACGACCAGGCAAAAGAGTACAGCCGCTCCATCGAGATGTACAGCCGGTTAACCAACCGGTTCCCGGATTCGCAACATTACCTGGATGCAGTAAACAATCTGGCGCTGGATTACGGCGAGTTGAAAGAATATTTGCTGGCCGCCAGAACGTACGAAAATTTGTCCGCCAAACAACCGGATAGTACTAAGGCACAGGACGCACTGTATAATTCCAGCTACTTTTTTGTGCAGGCGAAAGACTGGCGGGACGCTATCCGAATCAACCGAATGTATGTTGATCGTTATCCGAACGCGAACGATTCCGAAGATATGTTTTACAATATGGCGGAATATTATCTTAAATTGGATGATTATGAACATGCCAACGGAATTTACGGTGAGTTTGCTGCACAATATCCGGAATCACCGCGGACGGTGGAGACTTTTTTCAAGCGGGGCAGCTATTTTAAAGGGAAAGGCCGGATACAGGATGCGCTGCGGGAGTTTGATCTGGCCGTAGCGAAGCACAAGGAATTGAAAGCAAAAAATCTCCCGGCCAACGAATTTTATGCCGCAGAGGCGCTGTTTGCCAAATCCGAAGAACAATATACTGAATATATGAAAATAAAATTTTCCCGCAGAAATATCGATGCGGCACAGAACCGTAAGAAGGAGCTGCTAAAACTATTGGTGCAGCAATATCAGGAAGTGGCAGGCTTCGGCACCATCCGGATTTATGAAGCCACTTACAAGATCGGCAGGCTATACGAAAATTTTGCCGGAACCTGGGCCAATCAGGAACTGCCGGCGATAAACGACAATGAAAAAATCGTTTTTGTGAATGATTTGAACCAAACCTCGGCAAAGCTTTATGACCGGGCATTTGCTTCTTACAAAACAAATTACCGGGTTCTGCAAAGATTGGTTCATTCGTATAAACCGGATGAAAAAGATACTACCGGATCTGCTTCCGGTCGTATTATGTCGGAAGACAGCACGCTTCGCATTGCCGGCCGGTGGATCAATTTAACCGGCAGTAAAATTTCCGAGATGCTTTACCGCATCGCCGAATTGAACTCCAGCTCCATCGATGGTTTTCTGAACGCGCCGCTGCCGGCAGGATTGGATGAAGTGAGCGCGCTGGAATATCGCAATCAGTTACTGGCAAAGGTGGTTTTCCCTGTGGTACAAAAAAATGTGACGGCTCATCTGCGTAATTTAAATGAAGCGGACAGCTTACAACTGGCCAATGTCTGGGTGGAGCGGTCACAGCAAAAATTAGCCGAAGTGATGAGCATTTTGCCTGCCCGGTACAAACAGCTTTCTCTGGATGCATTTGGCACCTATAAAAAGAAATACGCTGAATATACGCGTATCATGACCAAAGGCACAGAAGCAGAAAAAGAGAACGCCATCGATCTGGCGGGACAGTTGGTGAATGTTATCGATCTGAGTAAAAATTATGCCACACTGATGATTGCCAATTATAAAATATCTATTGATAATTTGATTAAGAACAAAAACGGCAAAACCATTGCTCAGTCGTTGTTTTCCGATTGTGTCGCCACCACTGCCGCTCTGGGAGAAGGTTTCAGGAAGGCCGGCGCAGAGAGCCGGGAGATGAAAGATTATTTCACGCTTCTCAATCAAAAAGGGCCCCAAATGGTTTACGAAGACGCTATTTACACTTATTCCGATGGCGAAACCTATTTGCATGACAATGCATTGGCCATTTGTGAAACTACGTATCAGTTGAACCAAAACTATAATTTCCCGTCGATCAAATTTGCTCAGTTGGCAACGCTATTGGTGGAACTGGATCCAACCAAATATGCAAAGGAATTTGAATTAGAGGGAAGCGAAATCAAAATACCTGCCGATCCGTCCTGGTTATTAACTGTATCCGTGGCTGATTCCAACTGGATGCTGCCCGGCGCCGCAGCAGGAAACTGGCAGCCTGCCCTGGTGCAGACGGACACAACCGGAAAAGAAGAACCGGTAATCTTAGCTTATGCGGCGCCGGCGGATACGGCGCGCAGCGATTCAACAGCGACAACCGGATTAGATTCTACTGTAGCCGTGCAGAATGTGCCGGGGAAGTTTTACCTGAAGAAAGAGATCGAATTGGACGATATCCCGCTGGCGGCAACCCTTTCTCTGAACGCCGACGACAATGTTTGGGTATATTTAAACGGCATTAAAGTGTTTTCCGAAGCAAAAGCGGACCTGGGTTGGGGGAACGTCATGGAAACGGATTTACTGCCATTTCTGAAACCGGGGAAAAATACAATTGCCATCATGGTGGAAGATACTGATAAAAGCGGCCACGGTATCCGGCCGGTGTTAAAATTGAAAACCATCGGGAAAAATGAATTGGCGTTGAGAGAACAAAAAATATTATCGGCAGAATTGAGCGAATTGGGGATCTCCGATCTGGATGAACTCATTTTCAGTCGCTACATCGTGCCGCAATAAATCGAGGATAAACCGGAATGAAAAAAATCATCTTTGTAATGTTGGCCATTACCCTGATTGCAGGTTCCGTTTTAGCGCAGCAAAAGAAAACTACGCAAAAAACAGCGCCAAAAAAAAATAACGCGACATCTTCCGGCGCAGTAAAATTGGACGATTTGCACCTGGAAGCCATCATCGAAAAACCCAGTGTTTCCATCATGCCCAAACGGGTTGAGCCGGATCTGGAAGAAGTGGAATTTATCACCAGAAAATTCGACCGTGAATTGAAAATGATCCCGGAAGTGCTTTTCGATTTACAGGTTGAAAAGAGAAAAGTGGCCAAAATCCGGGATATTGAAAAAATCCTGAAGAAAAAAAGGAACTGAAAGAGAAATTTTGTTTAACCGCATAAAACCGGTGCGTTGGCTCTTTGAAATATTGTAACAGTTAGTCTTTTGAAAAATAGTGTTTTTTTATGTTCAAATGATATCGATGAAGGTGAAATAAAAAATCAGAAAAAGAAACATTTTTCACTAAATCATTTTTGTGAAAAAGTCGATAATAGAAACAAAGTTAATCCACAAGTAACAATTGGAACAAAAAGTTCAGGAGGAACAAATGGGACAATTTCTGCAAATCTTTCAGGGATTTAAAATTGGGGCGCCGGGCTGGTTTTTTATGTGGCTGCTGCTTTTTGCTGCGGTATTTATGATTGCGCTGGCGATTGAAAGGATCTACTATATTGTGATTCGCTCTAATATCAACGCGCCAAAGTTTATGGTGGATATTCGCAAATTAGTTGTGGCGAGAAAATACAAAGATGCCCTCGCTCTTTGCAACAAAGTACAAGATAAAGCGCTGCCTTATGTTGTGCGCGCCGCTCTGTCCAGAACCCAAAGTCAGGGAAACGTAGATTTCCGCACGGTTCAAAATGCGGTTGACGAAGGCACGCTGGAGATTATCCCCAAGCTGCAGGAACGCACCGGTTACCTGGCGATGATTGCCAACGTAGCCACTCTGTTAGGGCTGATGGGCACTATCTACGGCCTGATCCTGGCTTTTAATTCCGTTTCTGCGCCGGGAATCGATGCGGCGGAAAAATCCAGATTACTGGCCGCCGGTATTTCCACCGCCATGAACACCACTCTTGTCGGTCTGATGGTGGCCGTGCCGGCGATTTTGGTTTACAATTATGTGCATAATAAAACCATGCGCATCATCGATGAAATCGATGAACATTCGGTGAAATTAATCAATTTAATGACAGGGAATCAGTAATGGCTTTCAAACCTTCAAAACGCAGCAGAAGACCGCAGGAAGATGCGGATCCTAATCTTACTCCGATCATGAATTTGATGGTTGTGTTGATTCCGCTGCTTCTTTCTTCAGCGCAATTTATCAAACTGGGTATGATTGAGATCAATCTTCCGCCCGCGTCGGCGGGTACGGTTACCCAAGCTGAAATGCCCAAAGAAGTGGACAAAAAACTGAACCTGACGGTAACCATCACCGATAAAGGATTCTACCTTGCCAGCAGCATGGCCGTTGCCCTGGGTGAAAAGGGCGAAGGGCCGACAATTCCCAAAATGGCAGACGGCGCCTATAATTTCGGAGAATTGAATACCCTTTTGACCAAAATCAAAAAGAAAGCGACCGGCGTATTTAAAGACAGCGATCAGATCATCATCGTTGCGGAACCGGAAATCGAGTACCAAACGGTTGTCAGCACCATGGATGCGGCCCGGACGTTTGAACAGGAAAATCAAACAGAACCATTATTCCCTTCCGTTGCGTTGAGCGCAACTGTGATGTAATGGGAATGTAACGGTTAATTCAAGCGGAGAAAATTATGGCATTTATTCCATCGCGTTCCAAGCGACATACAACCGATTCCGGCGACGTTAAGCTGAACCTTAACTCCATGATGGATATGTTCACCATTATTCTTCTGTTTCTGCTGAAGGTTTACTCTACCGGCGGACAGATGGTGCAGCCATCCGATTATTTAACTTTACCGAAATCAACGGTGGAGAAAGTTCCCGAAGTGGCGCTGGACCTTTCCATTTCCAAAGAGTGGGTTGTCTTAAACGACAAGCCCGTGGTTAAAATATCCGACCTGTTATCATCCAATAACATCGTCATTCCGAAATTACAGCAGCAATTACTGATGTATGCCAACGAAGCGGAAAAAATGCAGGAGCGCTACGGTAAACCTTTTTCGGGAATGGTTTCCATCCAGGGAGACAAAAGTATCCCATATAAAGTATTGGTCAAAGTCATGGCCACATGCGGTAAATCAAAATACCCGAATATGCGGCTTTATGTATATCAAAAATCCAGTTAGGATAATAAAATTGAATAGGACGTCAAAATTTTTGAGTGAATGATGGAGACAAAAAATACAAACTTTAGTGAAACCGAAATACTTGAAGCTCCACGCCCAATTCCGAAAGATGGAGGTAATGGAAAATTGAAGAGTAATTTTACACCGGATTTTGACGTGAACCGTTATAAAAAACGGTGGCTGCAAAATGTTGATAAAAGATTCATGTCCATTTTCCTGGTTTCGTTGTTTTTTAACGTGATTATCATCCTCTACATTTCACATATCCCTTTTGAAATGACGGCGGACTACGCCCGTAAATTTCAGGAACATTACGCGAACTTTATCTATGATAGGCAACCGGAGCCGGTACAAACAGAGGATGTAAATAATCAGGACCTGATCGGTCAGAATAAAGATAAAAGCGGCGAGGGAGAGAAAAAGCCGGCGGAAGCGGATAATTCCGGCGTTGCACAGGGAACAGCCGATTCCGCTCCGGCGAGTGGAGGCGCTCCCGGTCCGGTATCTGCGGCAGCAAGAAGGGCGGCGCATACCAAATCAACCGCGGAAATTGCGCAGGAAGTCAGCAACAAAGGACTTTTGGGCCTGCTTACCGGTACGGGCAGCGCGGCTCAAGGTGCATCGGTGCAGGATGTTTTGGGGGAAACCGGCGGCAGTGGTTCCGGTAACTTAGATGAGGTGCTTTCCGGGTTGAACGGCATCAAAACCAGCGGTAAAGCAAGCAGCGGTTCCGGAGGGAAAGGCGGCGCACGCGGCAGCAGAACTTCCGGCAGCGGCACCGGTATTGGCGCTATGGTGGAGGGATTGACCAGCGCCAAATCGCAAAAGTTTGGCAGCAGAACTGATAAAATGGTTGTCACCAATTCCGATGTGGCGGTGGAAGGCGGCAAATCCGCCGGCCGTGCACCGGAACAGGTGATGGCAGTTGTCAATTCTCACCGTGCGGCAATTAATTACTGTTACCAGAGAGCGCTGCGTAAAAACCCGAACCTGAAAGGGAAAATTTCCCTTCGTTTTGTCATTTCCCCCTCCGGCAGCGTAAAAGATGTGAAAATCCTTTCCTCCACATTGAACGACCCGTCCGTAGAACGGTGTATCATCTCCAAAATAAGAAGCTGGCGCGATTTCGGCCCGGTGGCTGCCGCCAAAGGAGATGCGGTGTTCCGGCAGGATTATGTTTTTGGTTATTGATGAATAGAAATTCTGTCCCTTTTTACAAATAAAACCTTCCGGGTTTTTAAAACCTGGAAGGTTTTTGTTTTTATGCCTGTTGCTTCTGCCGATTGTTAACAAATAATTGCCGTGTCCTTGCCGTGATTGCCCTCGTTTCCGGTCAGCCCAAAAAGTCTATTGTGACCGGGGCAATGCCGGACATTATATCAAGGAGTTGAAACTGTATTTAAAAACTGACAGAACCTCCTTAATATTTTGCATAAATTATTTACTATGAAAACAAAACACGGTTAGATTTATGATAATAATTCATACAATACCATTTTGCAAATAATTTAATGCTATAGTTTTGACATCATATTTTTGGAGTTGCTTGAATAACTTTTTAGAGAATGTTGAACAATCGGCATTTTTCATTGTTTTAAGTGTCCATGTTTCATTTTGGTCAAGTTCTGCGAATTTTAGCGGTAACTTGTCAATGGTTCCCATAACCGTGGCGATATACTGCTGATTTAGAAGATTATCAACCAGAGCAATTTCAGCAGGTAAAGTGGCCATGTCTTTCTGCAATTTTTTTCTGCCGTGGCGACGACGACAGCGTCTTTTGATTTTACGAAAAGATCGTTCCATCAGATTGTTTGTTCTTTGCGCAACAATTTCATGTTCCGTGCTGCCAACCCGAACGATGATTGGTGCCATAAATAACATATCCCAATATTTATGAATCTGCCCGATCATTTTTTTCATGTCGTCGGCTAATTGTGGATGCTGTTTTTTGAAATGCACACGATCTGCTTTTCTTTCCAGCCGGGTCGTGTAAGCTGTCAGTTTTTTCTCAATTTGTTGTAATTCATGATGGTTTGCCAACGAACCGTTGTCATTGAGTCCCTGCTTATTGCCCTTGCACGCCAGACGCATGATTTGTCGAAATCGATCAAAGATGTTGATTCTTTCACCTAATGATTTGACTGTATTCCGAATGGGATCATCATGGTTCTGCGGTATAACCGTGCTGAGGACTGTTTCCAGTTTGAGCAAATCCTTTTTCTCACGTTTAGGCAGAGATGCAGCATTTTGGAGCGCCTCTCTTACTTGGGTAATGGCAATTTCAAGCCTTTCATAATAGTCCAAATGGGAATGATCAAACGGAAAACCGTAACCGTCATTATTGCCCTTGCCGAACCGGACTTCGTAAATCACCTGTAAAGCATACCACTGGAGAAGTTGTTGCCTATTTGCCTGAATAAAATAGGACTGACAATCGGATCGATCAAAAACAGCAGCCATTTTTTCAGCGCCGCCCATTTTTTTTTCGATCCGTTTTGCCAGGGTGCGTAATGCGGCTTTGATTTGCGATTTGCTGAGAGCCTGACGTAACGAGTCATAATCTTCATCCAAAAAGTCACGACCCAGATCGCGCAAGAAATGATAGTGACAAATCATATGAACAATGCCTGGGAAAACCACGGCAACCACATTTAAAAAAGCGCGTCCCATGTCGCTGACTACGGCTAAAGGCAATCCAAACAGTTCTTTGACAGTCTCAAGAATTATCTGAACATCGATCTTGTTTTCACTGCGTATCTTCTTTGAATACAAGACTTGTCCGCTGATGCCATCGATACAGGACAAAAGCAAGGGGTCTTTTTCTTCGCAGGTGGAATCCAGATGCAGAATGTAGCCGCCTGCCAACGACATCTGATGCCGGATAGCTGCAATACTGCTATGGTGCAGGCGACCGAGATACTTGAGAAATTTGTAAGCCAAAACCTGCACCGTACTGGCCGGGATAGCCACTCCGCTTTTTTGTTTGATATGCTCTTTGATCTCTTTGACCTGTCGGCCATTCAGATAAAACTCAAGACCACAGAATGCAATCAGGTCATAACCATAGCGGCAACGTGGCGGTACTAACCGGCGTAACGCTTCTGAATGCAAAGGAGGCCGTTGAGCAAAGTCGAAACGAGGATCGCCATGAATCGGTTTGAGAATCTGTTCATGGGCAATAAAACTGCCCAGTAGCAGTGTGTGCACCGTTCGTGTCACTGTTTTCAGCATACGGCAACTTGCTTTGGTTTCAAAACAATCCGCAGCGGGAAAACAGAGCCGTGGTAATTCGGATAACAAATTTACAAAGTTGTATCGTCCGGTAAAAACAGCGACCTGTTTATGAAGCAATTCTAAGAGTTCCGGCCGCCCTTTTTTTTTGACAGATCGTAGCGATCAAACAGTTCCCTGACTGCCGTTAGGGTTACTATGATGCCACGGGCTTTCAAATAGGCGCGGACATCTCTTGGCTCAAATTCAGGATGCTTTACCAAACCGGTTAATGCTTCGATCTTGCTTTTATCGTCAAGCTCTTGCGGCAAAATTACCTTTGCGGTTTGGCAAGATGCAAACATCATCCGTCGTCTCTCGATTTGCTGCTCGCGGTGAAGCGGATCGGCGCTGAAATAATACCACCCTTTGAAATATTCGCGCGTAATCACGCCTTCATTACTGAGCGGAAGCAGCAAAGAAGATACACGCACACCCAACAAGCGGTTCAGCTCACTGACAGAATATCCCATTTCCGAATGGTCAACAAAATGTTGAATCGTTGCCTTAAGCGTCCCATATTTGGAAAACCGGATTTGACGGTAATGCCATAATCCATTATTGTCAAACCAGGCAACTTCCGGAATGGTGTAATAACGGCTGTTCAAATTGTAGCTTGTAAAATATCCGTGTTCGGATAATCGCCGGAACAATGTCATATTTGAACAACCGCCGATGCCGAGCAGTTCGGCCTTCGTCAAAACCTTTTTTTCAAAGAACGGAGCGATGAGGTCATTGGTCAAAAAAGTATGAGTTCTCATGATAAATGATACACTATGTATTATATTTTAATAAGTTAATTATAATACATAGTGTATCATTTTAAATGTGCAGAATCAAGTAAAAATCAACATGTTGCGAAAGTATTTGATGTTTTTTAAACAGCTTGATCATAAACATTGTGTCTCTTGTTATTATTTATTATAATGTTATGGACTGGTAACCGTGTTTTGTTTTCATAGATTATTTAATATAGAAAAATGATTCGCATTTTTCTGTTTTTGTTTTATTTTTAGATAGAATGTTTCAATAAATGTAACTATTCAGGTTGCCCGCTAATATCGCTAAAAAACGCGAATCGTTAACTATTTTGTCCTATTCGTATGATTTCGTGTAATTCGCGGGCTGAACAGGCAAACGATTTTTTCAATTTCTCTGCGC
>CAJVYQ010000063.1 GCA_913009825.1 uncultured Deferribacteres bacterium | reverse complement strand
GCGTAATCCGTGTGCTATTTGGGGTTACAGAACATTAGATGAGCAGCATCAAAACCTGATGTAAACAGAACATGAATCTTTTGGTACTGATTGCATTTTATTATCAACCCGTAAGTGAGGTATTACCTTTTAATATACTAAGAGGGTAACCAATCACAGGGATGTTCGCAATACCGCCTGAGGATAAACCTTCAGGCTCAAAAGTGGCAGGACGCTAAAGCGCCCTTTAGGGTGCTTCCATATTTAAGCCTGTTGCTTCAGCTTCAGGCGAGTGTTAATTTTTACTCCTCTGACCGGTTACTAAGAGGTTGCGTAAAAATAACTTGCTGTTTTCTGTTTATCATTGTCCCCCTTCGACTCTCCGCCGGAGCCGGACACCCGCTCAGGGTAGAAAAGCGCTATTTTTTTGCGCAACTCCTTAGAAATAAAGAGAGAATGAATAAGATGAAAATTGCATGCGGTACAGTAATTTTCCGGCATTTTAGCCTGGATGTTGCTCTAAAAGAAATTAAACAAGCTGGATACCAATATGTGGAAACCCAGGCAACGATTCCATTTTGTAGTCATGTGAACCCCTGGAAAGATGATCCTGAGATATATAAACAGAAAATTAAGGATCATGGTTTTTTAGGCACAACTGCCTTATGGGCAACAGACGGCGCGTTAATTCCAAACGAAAAGAGTGTGGATTCGATTTTTGCCTGTTTAGAATGGGCAAAGGCCGCAAATATCCCCATTGTTCATTTTGGAGATGGATTTAAACCCGGTAATATGGACATAGAAAAAGCCCGGCAGATTCTGGAAGAAAGACTTTATGTGATTGTGCAAAAGGCAAAATCTCTTCAAATGCAGCTTGCAATCGAACCCCACGGTACATTTTCACTCACCAAAGAAGGTTTGCTGAACATTTTAGCATTAGCGGGGGCGCCTTTAGGCGTGAATTACGATGCAGCCAATATTTACCGCAGCGGTTATGTTGAATCCGGCAGCGGAGAAAGCGCCTGGCACACGGCCGGCGTCGGCGAAGATGAAGTTGATATTGCAAAAGCGATTGCTGCCCGAATAATTCATTTTCATATCAAAGATTACATTCGTGAAAAAAATGTCTGCGTTCCGTTGGGAGAAGGTAGTGTTAAAAACAAAGAAGTCGTAGAAGTATTGAAAGAAGCCGGCTTCAGGGGTGCTGTCTCGTTGGAAACAGAGGGAGAAAAAGATCTCGAAGTATGTAGACATATTATCACAAAAAGTAAGCAATATCTTGATCGATTAAACATCTCGTAACTCTACAAACTGCCGGTAAAAAGAGTTGGGACATGAATGGAAAGCGAATAATTTTCATCCTGGATTATTTACCGCAAAGGTCACAAAGATCGCGGAAATTAATAATAACACAAGAATAAGGGTAAATATATGCCGGTTCGGCTTGGAATTATTGGTTGTGGGCAGGTCGCTCATTTTCATCTGAAGGGATTAAAATCTACTGACGCAGAGATAACCGCCTTAGCTGATATTAATAAGGAGAATGCCCGGAAGCTTGCCGCCGGGATTGGTACTATTCAAATGTTTTCCGATTACAGAATGATGCTAAATGAAACTGATATTGATGCTGTTATTATCGGTCTGCAAAATAATTTGCACTATGAAGCGGTGTCTGCATGCATAGAACATGGAAAAGCAATATTTTGTGAAAAACCGCTTACTGCAAATGCACAGGAATCTAAGGATCTTGTTAAAAAAGTGAAAGATGCGAATGTTGTTTTTATGATAGGATTCATGAAAAGACATCACCGGGCATTTCAAAAAATGAAAGAACTGGTTACTGAATTAGCGCCTGTGATTCATGCAAAAATCAGGCAATGTATTTTTATACCATTGGATCAAATGGAAGCGAATCGACTGCGCAGGCAATGGTGGGGATGGGATAAAAAAGTCGGTAGAGGGGGAGCTTTGGTTCACAGCGGCAGTCATGAATTGGATGTAATACGTTATTTAACCGGTGAACCTAAAAGTATTACCGCCAATTTTAAGTTTGTTCCCGGCTTGGATGAAATGGAACATTATTGTGCTGCCATGCTGGAAATGGAGCAAGGATTTTCCACTTTGATAGATATCACTGCCATGCCTTATAGTAAATACGGCGCAGAGCATGGAGGGTGGCTCGAGGAAATCGAAATTTATTGTGCAAAGGGTTGGGTTAAATTAACCAATTATACCTGGGATGGTTCCGTGTCACCGGCTTTAGTTGTTTATCGTGAGAATCATCAATCATTTGAAAATATTTACACAGGTAAATCCCGGCAGTGGGAGAATGAGATGCAGCATTTTATTAACTGTGTAGAAAATAAGAAAAATCCCACTCCGGGTGTGGTTGACGGTTATCGTGTTGACCGGATCATCTCGGATGCGTATTTGTCCGGTAAAGAAAATCGAAAAGTAGAAATATCATTTGCCTGTTAAAGAGATGTCTCATCTACTAAACCACTAATTTCACGAACACTAAAAAATATAGGTATAACAAAATCAATTATTGATAATTTGTGCCTGCCCGACGCCCGCCTTCCTCGGGAACGGCAGGCGGAATATTCGTGCCGGGCAACTTTTTAAATTTGACGTAAAGATTTTTATAGAGAAATATTATGCTAAAATTAGCCCTTATCGGCGCGGGTGAACACGCTGAAAAAAGTCATGCGCCTGCGCTGGCATTGTATGCTGAACAAAATCAAGATAAGATCGAGCTTACAGCAGTATGTGACATAAATATCAAGAAAGCATTAAATTTTTGCCAAATTTTTGGTTTTAAAAACGCCTATTCCAATATTGACGAGATGCTTGCCAAAAACAAAATCGATGGATGTTTATGTACTGTGCCGGTTCCTTCAATACTCGAAACGACTTGCCGTCTTTTAAACAAAGGCATTCCTACATTAATTGAAAAACCATTGGGTATAAATATAAATCAATCACAGCAGTCGGCAGATATGATCAGAGAAACCGGCGTTAAACACATGGTATCTGCCAACCGTCGATTTACTCCTTTTGTGAAACAGGCTCTTGAATGGAGCAAAGAACACGGTGCGATTCATTATGTAAGAAGCTTGATGGCACGCCCCAATCGAAATGAGCCGGAATTCATCTGGAATACATCGGTTCACGCCGTTGATACGTTGCGATTTATAGCTGGAGAAGTCGTCGATCTTGCAGTTCGCACAATGAAAGGCGATGAATTGTCAGGAATATGGAAACATGTTGATTTTGAATTTGAAAACGGTATTATTGGAAGTCTGGACATTCTGCCAACTTGCGGCATTAATATCGAAATTTATGAGTTATATGGTGAAAGTTTTCAAAGCGTGGTGCAGATTAGAGATTTTTTTAAAGAAATAAGAATTCAATGTTGGTATAAGAAGAGATGTAAAATGGATAAATTTATGAATGGCGATGCACCTTTTTGTGTCAAGAACGGGTCTTATACCGAGTTACGAGAATTTATCGAGGCGTTGGAGCAAGGCCGTTTTCCTAAACCGAATGTGGATGATTTTTTGCCTTCTATGGAGATATGCCATAAAATAATGGTAACTATTTAGCCATGTGAAGAATAGAACACTGATAACACGCCTGCCCGGCTCAGGCGGGGATGACACTGATTTTCGCGGATTTAATCCGTGTTATATTTTGCGTTTCTCATCAGTATTTTTCATTTGGCTAAACAATAACGAATAATGTTGTAGTTTAAAAGATGGAATATTATGGAGATAAAAAGTGATTAAGATTATTATGGCTTTTGGCAAACCGGTCATTACTGAAATATTTACAAAAGATTTGCGGCAGGAACTTGATCGGATTGCGGATGTTAAAAAATGTGAAAATATCAGATCAGCCGAAGAATTAAATTTTTTGATGAAGAATTTTAGAGCGGAAGTTATAATAACCGGTTGGGGCAGTGCATCAATTACAGAACAAATTTACCGGGAAAATCCTCAATTAAAATACGTTTGCCATTGCGGCGGTTCTGTGAGAAGTATTGTTAAAAAGGAAATCATTCGCAATGGCCTGATTATCACAAATTGGGGCACTATTGCTGCGAAAACAATCGCTGAGGCGGCACTGATGGGAATATTATCCTGCTTGCGCAAAACTATAGAAGCCCACTATCTCATGCATCAAAAAAAAGAATGGCTTTACTTAACTGAAGCGAAAACCGAAAGTCTATTTGAACAACATGTTGGTATATTCGGATTTGGAGCATCCGGCCGGGCCCTCTGTCGTTTGCTTGAACCTTTTCAATGTAAGATTAGCGCTTACTCTCCTTTTGAGCCGGACGAAATTTTTGCAAAATTCAATGTCCTCCGGGTTCACTCCCTGAAGAGCTTGTTTTCTATGAATAAAATTATTTCCGTCCATGCTGCATATAATGATGAAAATTATCATATCATCAATAAAGATATACTTGCGTTGTTAGAGGATGGCGGCGTACTTGTAAATACCGCCAGAGGAGGAATAATAAATGAACAAGCTTTAATTGAAGAATTAAAATCCGGTAGAATTTATGCATCTTTGGACGTCTATGAGGTAGAACCTTTACCTCGGAATAGCCCATTGCGCGGCTTAAATAATGTGCAATTAATTCCCCATCAAGCCGGACCAACAGCGGATAGAAGGGTTGATATCGGAAAAGAAGCTGTGAAAAATATTCAACGATATATTGCCGGAGAAAAATTAAAATATATTATCAATGACGAAGATTATGATTTTATTACTTAAAAGTCGACATGTTTACTCTTAAAAGAAGCGTTTTTGCAATAATTTTTTTATTTTGGTTCGTGTTATTTAATTGTACGAACCAAAATGATGATCAAAAGCCGAATGAAGAAGTCATAAATATTTATACCTGGGATGAGCCCAGAAACGATCCGGAGGGAAAGATTACCCGCGTTCTTCAGGAAGAATTTGATCGAACCCATCCACATATCATTGTTCATCGTTCATCTGTTCCCATTCATCGTGATATGAGGATTTCATTTATTTCCGCCATGGTTGGCGGTAAAGGACCGGATTGCTATCATTTAGCCTATTTTTCATACATCTATCTTTTGATTCAATTAAATATGTGCCTGCCGCTGAATGAATTTTTACAGGCAGATAACTTAATTGGGCAGTTGGAAAAGACAATTATGGCCCCAGCTACTTTCAGAGGGAAGATTTACGGCATGCCGGATCAGGTTTATGTGATGATGTTGGTGTATCGAAAGGATCTGTTTAAACAAGCAGGACTTGATCCGGAACGCCCGCCTCGAACCTGGGAAGAGTTTGGCAAATACGGCCAAATTCTGACTAATCCGGAAAAGTATCGCTATGGATTTGCATTGTTGGGCATGGATTGGGCAAGCTGGCATTGGGAGAATTATGTTTGGCAGGCAGGTGGAGAAGTAACAGAATTAATGCCCGATGGCAGCTGCCGCATTCGATTTAATGAACCGCCGGCCGTGAAAGCACTGCAATTTTATAAGGATTTGCGGTGGAAATATAGATGTGTTCAAAAAGATCCTCTCCAATCCTATGAAAGCAATAAACGGGATTTTGTTAACGGAACCGTAGCGATGATGTTACTGCATCCGGGCGAAATCACCTTTCTATTCGATATGGGACTTGATCCCAATGTGTTAGGGTTAGCACCACTTCCTGCCGGACCCGGCGGCATTCGGGCTGCTCAAATCGGTGGTAATTATTGGATCATAAATCCAACCGTTTCCGGAGAAAAACAGAAGGCGTGTTGGGAATACATTCGTTTTATGACCGCCAGGGAAAGCGTCGTTAAACGTTGGCAGCTTAGGGAAAAGGCTGGTTTGATCTATCCCGATACCCCTTATTGGCAAGGATTGGATCAAGCAAAAATCAGCCGTATTAATCCTTTGTGGACGAAATATATCAAAACATCGGTCGAAGATGGACGTATGGAGTTTTTCCTGAAAGACAGGATTTCCTCCTGCCTTGCCGGAGCCATACAAGCTGTGCTGGTTGATTCTCTGTCAAATCCGGAACAAGAATTAGATAAGTGTGCAAATCGAGTTTATCGAGAAGTAATCCTGCCATATAACGAGGAATTAAAGGTTGTCCGGTAACTCAAATTTAAAAATGGGCTTATTATTTATTTTGCCTGCGGTTATTGTTTTCCTTTTGTTTAAATATTGGCCGATACTTTTCACTTTTAAAATGAGCTTTTATGATTGGAATATCATGCAGCCGCCGGGTAAATTTATTGGATTGACAAACTATCGCCACATGTTTGAATCAACACTATTCTGGACTGCCTGGGCAAATAACATCGCCATTTTTGTCCTGGGACTTCTGGTTGGCTTTTGGGTGCCGTTGGTTCAAGCTGTATTTTTAAATGAAATTCGACGCGGTCATACATTTTTTAAAACAGTTTATCTCATTCCTCTCGCTGTTCCGTTACTGGTGATTTTATTAGTGTGGAAATGGATGTATCACCCCGATTTTGGTTTGTTGAATCATTTTATAACCATGTTGGGTTTTTCTCCGATAAATTGGCTTGGTAATCCCAAGATCGCGAAATTATCGATTGTACTACCCACTTTTTTAGGTGGTGGTATCGGCGTATTGATCTATCTTTCAGCTATTCAGAATATCTCATCGGAAATGTTTGAAGCCGCCACGTTAGATGGCGCCGGCCCCTGGTATAAATTCCGCTATATTATGTTTCCCCACATCCGCTTTGTTGTTGCCATTCAATTAATTCTTGCAGTGATTGTTAGTTTCCAGATGTTTACCGAAATCTGGGTCCTAACCGGCGGCGGACCTGTCGATGCCACCCGGGTCATTACGCTATTGATTTATCGCTCCGCATTTGAAAATTTTCGCATGGGATATGCTTCTGCTATCGCAGTAAGTATGTTTTTATTTTTATTAGTAATCATGATCTTGCATACGATTTTTACATTAAAAGAGCAGGATATGTAACGCAAACATGGACAGTGAAACTTAATGCAAATTATTTATTGGTCTAACTTAGCATGGAAGTTTAATTTATGCTGCTTCAGCAAAACATAAAAAAGACGAAACCGGAAAGATTGTTATTAACGCTATTCTATGTTTTTACCATTTGTTGGGTAGTTATGCTGCTTATCCCATTTATGTGGATGATTTCCTCGGCGTTTAAAAACCAGGTATCTGTTTTTAAAATGCCGCCGCAATGGATTCCACCCACACCGCTGAAAATAGTGTTAACACTGGAATATCCATCTTCAAAAGTTGCAGAGGATACATTAATTAAAGATGCGGCTGCAGCCATTTGGATTGGGCAGGATCAATTTCAGGCCAGAACAAACATTCAGGCGGTGCAATTTGAAGCCGTTAATGATGATACGGTTTTTTTCTCCACGAGTATGCCGTTTTATGAAGCAAGATATCGCCGTAAAAACTGGTTGAATCAAACCGTGCTCGATGCCTCTTCCATCAAACCTCATTATCATGAATTAATGAAAAATATAAAGTTAGATTTAAGATTAAAAAAATGGCGTTCAAAAACCGGCACAACAGCAGATTCTTTGTTGATAATCGTCAATAATGTGATGGAAAATATTCCTTTTTACGGTAACATCAGACAGGTCGTCTTGATGAAATCGTTACCCTCTCTATTAGATTCATATAAATATGGTTTTAAATATGCATTTTCTAAAGGCACTGAAAACATCTTTTTCGGTAGATTTCTATTTAATAGTTTTTGGGTAGTTTTTTGGGTGATTATAATACAGCTTAGCATCAGTTCATTGGCAGGCTATGCACTGGCATATTTATTACCACATTGGCTCTCCCGGTTGTTATTGATCTTTTTCATGGCAACAATGATGATTCCGCCCCTGCTGCTCTTTATGCCACTGATTCTGATTATGCGCACTTTCCCCCTCGCCGGTATTCCATTTACCGGAATCGCATTACCTTATATTAACATCCTGGACAGCTATTGGGCGCTGATATTGCCGCATACGGCCTGGGGATTATCAATATATTTGTTTATGGGGTTTTTCAAACTGATACCGCGTGATTTGTTAGAAGCCGCTCGAATCGAGGGATGTTCAGAATGGAGAATTTTTTTTAGTATCGTCATGCCGATTTCAAAGCCGGTTTTTGGTGTAATGACACTCTGGACTTTTTATGCTGTATGGCCTACTTTTTTGTGGCCGTATATTTTATCTTTTTTTCAAGATATGACCAAATGGACATTTCCGGTTGCCATATTTTTTGCGGAGGTACAGACACCCTATCCAAATGTAATTATGGCGGTATCGGTCTTGGCGACGATTCCGACAATTATATTTTTCTTTATTTTTCAAAGATTTATACAACGGGGATTTGTGTTCAGCGGGATCAAGGCTTAAAAATGAAGACAGACCGTATTAGTTTCGGCTATCCGGTTTTTATTATACCTAAATTGAGTGATTGTAGGGCGATTCGCTGAATCACCAATCGGATTTAGTTTAAAAATGAAAATCCGTTTAGTAATAAAAACAAGCTTAAAAATAAGAGAATCGCTCAATTCAGGTTATGGTTATTAAGGATAATTTTTCGTGAAATTAGTGTAATTCGCGGTTTTAAGACTTAACTCATAAATGCTTTCAAAAGAATTTATGAATCCGCTGTAGAAAGGCAAATTTTATGGTAAATTCATTTTTTGATAACTTTTGTAAAGGAGGTTAAGGTGTATTTAGCGGGAAAAAATAAATATGTTATCTTTGTTGTTATCATCTTATGCTTCCTTTGCTGTTTTTCTCTATTCTATCCCAATTTTGCAGCCGCAACCGGGCCATCAATTAACTCCAGCGGCCGCCATATATTTGATTATTTGAATCGGGTTTCTGCGGAAGTAACGCATCGATCTTTATCGAATATTAACACACTGCACGATTGGTTACAAGTACGTGATCAAAGATACGAAGAATTTGTAGAGATGATGAGTTTAACCGATGTGCCGTTAAAAGGAAAACGTCCGCCTTTAAATGTCGTTTATGTAGATACATTACAAATGGAAGGATTTCACATTGAGAAACTCTATTATGAATCATTGCCTCATCTGTATGTGGTTGCCAACTTATATGTGCCTGATAATATAATTTATCCGGTACCTGCAATCCTGTATTCCTGTGGTCATGCAAAGACACAGAAAGTTTACTATCAGGCACATCCGCGCAAATTTGCGCAGTTAGGATTTGTATGTTTGATTATTGAGACAATTCAATGGGGAGAAGCGCGCGGACACCATTGGGGACCTTATAATAAGGGATGGTTTCAATGGTACAGCCGGGGATATATGCCCGGCGGTGTAGATGCCTGGAATGGAATTCGCGGTCTCGATCTGCTGTGTCAGCGTTCGGAAGTGGATACAAGCAAACTTGGTGTTACCGGCAATTCCGGTGGGGGAACACAAAGTTGGTATATTGCCGCTCTTGATCCTCGCATAAAAGCATCGGCAAGCTCATGTGGGACAGGAACGGTTGAATCGCACGTACGCACAAAAGATATTAATAATCATTGCGACTGTATGATGCCAATCAACACTTATCTTCGTGATTTTCATGATATTGGCGCCCTCATTGCCCCTCGTCCGCACCTGATTGTATCTACAAAGGATGATCCTCTTTTTGAGATTGAAGCGGCTCGGCAATGTTATGAATATGTTAAAAAAATCTACACTCTTTATGGTGCGGCAGATAAACTCTATTTCGTCGAAACACCGGGGGGGCATGGGTATAACGAGATTTCCCGGCCCGGGATATTCTCATTTTTTATGAAGCATTTGATGAATAAAGACGTCCAGCCTTCACAAGTTGGCGATGTTGACGAATCTGATTCTACTAAATTATCTGCGCAAGAATTAAGAGTGTATGTCGAAGGTCCTCCCTTAGATGATATTACAACAACAATTCAGGAAACTTTTGTGAAACTTGCGGAAATTCCTCAGATAACAGACATGCAATCATTAGAATCGCACAAACAGATCGTAACCCGGTTTCTGCGTCGGGAAACTTTTCGCGCTTTTCCTGCGCAGCCGATTCCTTTTGATACTATATTAGTATTCAGCGGAATGGATGGAATATTTCCCGACACAACCATTTTTAACTTTGCTTCAGAAAAAGAATGGCGGCTGAAAGTAGATTTGCGTTGGCAAAAATCACCGGCATCTTCCAACCCGGTCATGCTTGTTTTACGCAGCCCCGATGAAGATAGTTTAGAATCTGAAATTTTTATGTCCGGGTTAAATAATCGCTGGAATATTGCTTATTTTGATGTCCGGGGTGTTGGAGAAACGGCCTGGAGTTGGAAGGCGGCAAGATATATCCGCCGGGCCGCGGCATGGTCGGGTCGTACTGTTGCATCTATGCGCGTTTATGATGTGCTCAGGTGTTTAGAGGTTCTACGCTCATTAGAAGGGGTTGATGCGGAAAAAATTGCAATCGCTGCGAAAGGCGAAATGTGTGCAATTGCCCTTTATGCTGCGCTTTTAGATGAAAATATCACTGCTGTATTGCTAAAAAATCCACCTGCCACCCAAAATGCGCCCAGCGATCCTATCGGTCGCGGAGAAGCCGTTGAGATGCTGAATTGTCTCAGAATAACTGATCTGCCGCAAGTGGCCGGCTTGTTGTTTCCTAAAAAAATAGCAATCATTGATAGTATGCCTCAATCTTATGAATGGGCGAGATCATTGTATCAAATATTAGGAAAAACGAATAATTTTAAAATTATAGATAAAATTTCAGATTGGGTTCCGGTAACTAATGTTGATGATTTTGTCCCTTATTTAATCTCTGATTTTGAATTGCAGCAAAACTATCCCAATCCCTTTAATTCCACCACGACTGTGATGTACAATCTACTTAAAAACTCAAAAGTTATCTTGAAAATATACAACCTGCCCGGAAAAGAAATACGGACACTGGTAGATGAGAACCAGCCGGCAGGCAAACAATCCATTACCTGGGATGGCAGGAATAATTTTGGTAAAATTGTCGGGTCGGGAATATATGTTTACAAACTTGGAATAGATAATAAAATACAAAGCAAGAAAATGTTATTTTTGAAATAGATATTGATTGGAAACGGAGAATTATTATGAGCAAAACAAAACCCAATATATTATTGATCACCACAGATCAACACCGCTGCGATTCATTGGGAATATATGGAAACAAAATATGTCAGACACCTAATCTTGATAAACTGGCCAATGAAGGCATGCTGTTTGATCATGCATTTACAGTAACAGCCGTCTGTACGCCGGCAAGAGCTTCGCTATTAACCGGTCTTCTACCGCATAATCATAAATTGTTAGCAAATTTTGAGAGGAATGTGGGCTATGCCACCGAGTTGGATCGATCGTTAATTCCTTTTTCGCACTATTTGAATGAAGCAGGATATCGATGTGCAAATATCGGCAAATGGCATGCAGGAATTAAGCGGGGGCCTGGGGAGTACGGCTTCGAAGGTAGTCATTATCCCGGTTGGTGCCCGGCACTCAATCATCCCGATTATTTTAACTACTTGCAAGAGAATAAGTTACCTCCGTTTAAATTTCGGGACGTTATGCGCGGGACTTTTCCCAACGGACAGCCGGGAAACATTATTGGCGGCGTATATGAGGGCCCGGTTGAAGGCACTTATGCCTGTTTTTTAGCTGAAAGAGCAATTGAAAAAATGAAATCATTTTTAAACAATCCGGCTCAACCATTTTTCCTGGCGCTCCATTTTTTTGCACCGCATTTGCCATATTTTCTTCCGGAATCACATATCAATCTATATAATCCGCAAGATATCCCGCTGCCGAAATCCATGAATGAAACCTTCGAGAACAAACCAATTGTTCAACGGCATTATGCAGCCCATTGGTGTTTCGATTGTTTCAGCAAAGAAGATTGGCAAAAAATTATAAGCATGTACTGGGCTGATGTAACGTTGGTTGATGAACAAATTGGACGGGTGTTGCGCTTTCTTGATGACAACGGTTTAACTGAACATACTGCGGTATTCTTCACAGCCGATCACGGTGCATTTGTTGGCAGTCATAAACTTAGTGATAAAGGACCGGCAATGTATGATGATATTTACCGTATCCCATTCATTACTCGATTTCCAGGATTGGTTCAACCTCAGTTTATATGTTCGGAATTCGTTTCTCCGCTTATCGATTTAACCGCCACATTTCTGGATTTATGCGACATTCCGGTTCCGTCCCATTTTGATGGCAGAAGTATAATTCCACTTCTAAAAGGTGATATACCCACGGATTGGAGAAAAGAAATTTACGCTGAATTTCATGGTCATCATTTCCCATTTCCTCAACGGATGATCCGCAGCAAAACCCATAAATTAATCATTAATCCCGCCGACATCGATGAATTGTATGATTTAGTAAACGATCCTGATGAAATGGTTAATCAAATAGACAACGATGCATACAAAAGAGTGAAGCTCTCTCTTACAGAGAAATTATATCATCACCTTCAGAAAACTGGCGATAATTTTTACCATTGGATGACTTCTATGCATAATGTGAGTGCTTCCGCTCAAAATACTGAGTCAAGTTCGTTTGCAAAAAAATAAGTAAAAATTTTATTTAACAGTTGTGCAAGATTTTTAATTTTAACCTAAATTGAGCGATTCTTAACTTGAAACTGCCACCCAAAGAGTTTTGTCATTCTGCCTGCCCGACCACAGCGGGCCTGCCCGACCACAGCGGGCCTGCCCGACCACAGGCGGGAAAATTTTTTGTTAGTTCTGTGCACTAAACCAATAAGATTCCTACGGAATGACATTAGAATCGCTCAACTCAAGTTTAATTTATATTAACATGATAAAAAGGAATGAAATATGAGTGGAAGAGATGAAATTTTGTCCGGAATAATTGATTCCGGCGTCATAGCTGTTATACGCATGGATGACACTAAGAAACTCTTTCAAGTGATCGATACTATTCACAAAGGCGGGATCAATTGTCTTGAGATAACGATGACCGTGCCGGATGCGGTGGCTATGATCAGGGAGATATCGAATGAAATTAGCGGTGATTTCATTCTTGGCGCCGGCACAGTACTTGATCCGGAGACCGCAAGATCGGTGATTTCGGCGGGCGCAGAATTTATCATATCACCAACCCTAAATCCGGATGTCATCAAAATGGCACATCGATATGATAAAGTGGTCATTCCGGGCGCTTTTACGCCTACCGAAATATTAACCGCATGGGAAAATGGCGCTGATCTGGTGAAAATTTTCCCGGCTGCATTAGGTGGCCCGAAGTATTTTATGGACATTCGAGGTCCGTTACCGCAAGTTCGATTAACGGCAACCGGCGGAGTTAATCTTAAAAACGCCGGAGAATTTATTAAGGCAGGTGCAAGCTGTGTGGCAATTGGCACTGCTCTGCTTGACAAAGATGCAATCAGGAGTAAGAATTATTCCGTGCTAACGGATAAAACAAGAGAACTTGTTAATTCTATTCGACTGGCAAGAGAGAAAATGTGAACGACTTCAACATTATTTTTGCACCTATCCGTTAATTAGTGTCTGAACGAAAACTATGAAATAGCAATTTATGTGTCATTCCCGCCGTGCCCGAGGCAAGCGGGCGAAAGCAGCCTGCCCGCCGCAGGCAGGGAATCTAATGAAAACAAGAGATTATGGATTCCCGCTTTCGCCTGTCTGCCTCGGTCACGGCGGGAATGACAGAAAAAGGGAGTTTCCGGCCGGACACTAATTAAGTGTCGCTATAATTTTATGTTCGTCTCTTAAAAGTAAGTTCAGCTACTAATTATGATTTGTTAAATGGCCTTTGTTGAAATATTATTTCCTGCCATCGGTTTAGCAATGGATACTTTCGCGGTTTCAATTGGAGCAGCCGGTACGGGTTTAATCAAAAGTCCCCGGCCAATTTTCCGAATTTTATTTTTTCATTTAATTTAGGCCTTTGCTAAATAACACATTATCATTATATTATATTAAATATTCAGATTGCCCGTGAAAAATCAATTTGGGGTAGGTGGGCGCTGATAATACGAATGTTTTCATGAAACAATTTTGAAATTAAATTCGTGTTATTCGCGTATTTGACGGGCTGAATAGATACAAACTTGAGGATTACCGGTGGAAATTTCTCACTATAGGTTGTTGATGAAAAGAACGTTTTATCCGCACCGGAATTGAGTGAATTACAGACCATACAAAATAAAAATAATCCGGCAGATCTCGTTTCTCATGCCAAAAAATAAACAATGAATTGGGACGAACAGAGAAAATAAGATCGGTTAATTTGATTTCATATAAAAACGACGGTTTACGGCACTACTCAATCCGCCGGATACTGGTGTCCCGTTTTCGGTTTATGGGGGATATTATTTTAACTACACCGGTGGTTACTGCTCTAAAGGCTCATTTCCCCGACGCTGAAATTGATTATTTGGCCGAACCGCCGTACATTGAATTGTTGCGCCATCATCCGGATATTGCGAAGCTGATCCCTTTTGAGCGGGCACGTTATGGTAAATTGCCCTGGTGGAAGAGCGCTGTTGTTCAGTTAAGTTTGATTAAAAAATTACGCCGCAGTAAATATGATCTGGCCATCGATCTGTTGGGTATTCCGCGCAGCGCCTGGTTTCTCCGGTTCACCAAAGCGCCTATTCGGGTTGGCGGTTGTTTCCGCTACCGTTCTCATCTTTACACGCACTGTTTTACGCCGGAACAGGGTTGGAAAACGGCTGTCGATTTTCATTTTCTGGCACTGTGCAAATTGGGGATCGAATCGGCGCCCGCGCCGCCCCGACTGTTTTTAACGGAAGCGGAAAAAGAAACGGCGCAAAAATATTTACGAAAAAAGGGGATCAATCTTTCAAAAAAAATAGTGGGAATTCATCCCGGCGCTACCTGGCCGGCCAAAATATGGCCGGCCGGTCGTTTTGCGGAATTGGCCAACCTGATTGTTTCCCGTTTAAATGCGGATGTTCTCATCACTTACGGCCCCGGCGACCGGGCTATCGTCGAAAAGATGAAAGTAAAGCTGCATTCCCGGGTGATTCTTGCCGGTCTGCTGCCGCTGCGCCGGTTGTTGGCGGTATTGGCGGCGTTGAACGTTTATATCTCCAACGATTGCGGCCCCATGCACCTGGCGCCGGCGGTCAGCACACCGACCATTGGGATATTTGGCCCCGGCGAACCGGATATCTGGTTCCCTTACTCGGAAGAGGACGGTCACCGGTTGCTGATCAAAGAAATTAACTGTCGCCCCTGCCATCAGAATGAATGTCATATTCAGCATCGGTGCATGGATCGGATATCCGTGGACGAAGTTTTTCAAACTGTAGCAACCGTTCTGGAAAATTATGGCTCGTAAGCTGAAAGTCTTGCTCATCAATCCGTGGATTTATGATGTAGCAGCGTACGATTTCTGGACCAAACCGCTGGGACTCCTCTACATTGCCGCTTTATTGGAAAAGGCGGGAGTGCAGGTTTCGCTTGTCGATTGTCTGGATCGATTCGATCCCGGGCTGCACAAGATACCCGATGTGAAAATACCCAAAGGTAAGAAAAACGGTACCGGAAAATATGTGCGGGAAAATTTACCGCCGCCCTCCTGTTTACAAAATCTCGACCGGCGTTACTCCCGATATGGTTTCCCGCTGACGCTGTTCAAACGGAAATTGCAACGAATCGATTCACCCAATCTGATTTTCATTACAAGTGCCATGACCTACTGGTACCCGGCAGTGACGGATGCAGTTAGAATTTGTAAGCAATTCTTTCCTGGCGCACCTGTTGTGCTGGGGGGTATTTATGCATCGCTTTGTCACGAACACGCTGCACAGGTTACCGGAGCGGATCGTCTGTTTGCAGGAGAAGCGGAACAGAAATTGTTCGATCTGATCAGAATCTATTTCCCTGATTTTGCCGGTGAAAACCCGGGTGATGATTTGGATCAGTATCCGTTTCCTGCCTATCATCATTACGCAGAGATGAAATCACTGCCGCTTTTGACCTCCCGCGGCTGTCCTTTTCGTTGCAGCTTTTGCGCTTCCCATCTGTTAAATCCGCAATTTCGCCGTCGCAGTGTGGACAATGTTCTGGCAGAAATCGGCTATTTTTACAGGAAGCGGCATATTCGCCACATCGCTTTTTTTGATGATGCGCTTTTGGTTGACCGGCACAAAAATATTGAACCCATTCTGGAAAAAGTGATTTCTACCGGTTTGAAAATTCATTTTCACACGCCCAACGGACTGCATGCCAAATATATCGATAAAAATCTGGCTGCGTTAATGGTTCGGGCCGGATTTGAAACCATCCGGCTCAGTTTTGAAACGGCGGCGCCGGAATTCCGGGATTCCATCGATCATAAAGTGGATGAGCACCAATTGGCAAATGCCATCGATGTGCTGGAACAGGCCGGATTTCCACGGAAGAAAGTTGAAGTTTATCTGTTAACCGGTTTGCCCGGTCAGCCTGCCAAACTTACATTGGCAGATATGCTTTTTGTCCATAGTTTGGGCGTGAAAATTCGTCTGGCGCAATTTTCACCTATTCCGGGAACAGCAGACTGGCAGAAAGCGATCCGGTTTGGTATGGATGAAAAGATCGATCTGATCTGTACCAATAGTTCTGTTTTTGCCATGCAGTGGGGTGAAGAGTATTATTCCCGGCAGCAACAATTCCATCAATTTGCCAAAGTGTTAAATTATGCGGTAGATCTGAATTTGACCTTAAACGGAAAAAATGAGTTTCTTAAATCCGATTATTTTCTTACATTGGTAATAGATAATGCAATTCATTAACATTAGCGTGAAAAAGAGATGATCAAGTTAACCGGGAAAAAAGTACTGATAACCGGCGGCTCGCGGGGGATTGGCAAAGCCGTTGCCATCATGTGCGCCCAGGCAGGGGCGGATGTGGCGTTCACTTACAAAAAGAATCAGGAACAGGCGGAGAAGGTACTTGTTGAAATTAATCGACTGAAAAGAACCGGTTTAGCCGTGCGTGGCGATGTAGCCAGTTTTACAGATGCTGAACATGTCGTCGAACAGGTGATACATCACTTCAGACGGGTGGATGTGCTGGTGAATAATGCCGGTATTTGGGAATACGGCGCTATTCATGAAATGTCTCCGCAACAATGGCAGCGTACCATCGATATTAATTTGAATGGCGTTTTTTATTTTACGCGCCTGGTGGCGCCCATCATGATGAAGCAAAAATCCGGCAGAATTGTCCATATTGCCTCCACTGCCGGACAGCGGGGCGAAGCGTTTCATTCTCATTATGCCGCTTCCAAGGGGGCGATCATCTCGTTCACTAAATCGTTGGCTCCGGAATTGGCTGAGCATAACATTCTGGTCAATTGTGTGGCTCCCGGCTGGGTTCGAACCGATATGTCCGCCCGGTCGCTTGTGGAACAAAAGGAAACCATCTTGCGTACCATTCCCCTGAAACGGGCCGGGGAACCGGAGGAAATTGCCGGCGCGGTTGTGTTTCTGGCATCCGATCTGGCCACCTACATCAACGGGGAAATCATCAATGTAAATGGTGGAAGCGTTCTTTGTGGTTAATCATTAAAAGAGGAGACAATCTCATGAAAAGACTATTGCGATTTTTGGTAGCAGTCATTTTTCTGATGATGATCGGCTGCGTCACACAAAGTCGACATGAAAAAACAACCAAAACGCTGATCGCAACAAAAGATGCACCGGCTGCAATCGGGCCGTACAGTCAGGGTGTATTGGCGGGAAATACCCTCTACTGCTCGGGCCAGATCGGCATCGATCCGGCGGCCGGCGAAATGGTTACAGGCGGCGTGCAGGCAGAGACCCGGCAGGCGTTAAAAAATCTGGGCGCTGTGTTGCAGGCAGCCGGGATGAATTACAGCGATGTGGTACGGGCGACGGTTTTTATGAGAAATATGGATGATTACGGTAAAATAAATGAAATTTATCAGCAGTTTTTCAAGGAAAATCCGCCGGCCCGGGCTGCTGTGCAGGTAGCCGGATTGCCTAAAGATGTAGGGGTGGAAATTTCCCTGATTGCCGTGAAAACAGAGCAGGGCAAATAGAAAAGGTGTCCCGGGACAGGGTTAATTTAATACTTGAATTGGGAGATTTACTTGAGCTTTTTTTCGGCGGAATCTGTTTATGAGTCGTAAATTTCCTTTCAAAATGAATTTGTGGATTGGATGCGGCGGCATTCTTTTTATCTCAATTGTCGCGGCTGTGATTATCTTTATTGTTGTTACCAAAAATGTTTACCGGGAATATCCGTCGGAATATATTTCACTGCTGAAGGATGATCCATTTGTTGCGCCGGAGAATAACATTATCCGGGAAGAGGATTTGAAGAATTACTTCATTATCACTACGCAGATCAGATCGGGAATAGCGACTCTATTCGAAAAAGAAGGCTATCAACTGGACTGGAATAACAGCAAAAACTACCTGAATTTATTTTCCCATCTGTATGAACTCCGTAAAATTCAGGCATCTGTACTTAAACAGCATCGGTACTCCATGAAAAAATACAAATGGATTACTCGACAGATTGTGGTCAATTTTGGCGGCAGAATTGTAAAGCAAATGAATATCCTGATTGGCGCGACAAACTCATCGGAACCGGTTATCGATTCGTTGAACGAGCTGAAGAAAACGCCGCAGGAGAATCTTGATCTGTTTTTTCGCTATGAGGATGAAATAAAAAGCGCTTTGAATTTATGGATATTGGGTTTGTAAGAAAGATGAGAGCTTGTAATAAAAAAAGGCCAATCATTCGATTGGCCTTTTTTGTTGCATATTGGGTTGGTTTTATATGTCCGGGGAAAGATTCAGTTGAATATTTCTTTCCATGCCGGGCATCAAACTGTATTCATTGCCAAGCTGCCGGTATTCTTCGTTGACCAGATTGTAGATAAGCAGCGAAAGATTTGCCTTGTAACCTGAAATCAGTAAATTGTAACCGATAATGAACTCAACCATTTTGTAAGTGGCATCAGGATTATCGACGAATCCATCATTGTTTCCGCCTTCAAGATTTTGAGCAGGGATAAAATTGCCATTGGTAACCGGCCGGTTATTGCTGTCCGGAAAGGCTTCTTTGATTCTGTAACGGCGGCAGTGGAATGAACATCGGTTATGAAGGGCAGATCGCCGAAAAGCCAGAGTGTATGGGCAAAAGTAGAAATCTGAGGCTTGGTGCCGGCGCGAAATTGCCCTTGATTTAAAATTCATATTTCACTACTTTCTATTCGATAATTGTTGGCACTAATATATATTATTACAGCGTAAAACTTTGTTTTTTGAACAAACTTTTAAGAACAGTTTATTCTTTTTTAACAGGATGAAGAAGATTCTCCGGATTTTTATCTTGAAAATCCTGTTAATCATATTTAAAAACTGATCTCCCATATTTTGTTTGCAGTTTCATTGCGCTATGATGTGAATGTTACAATCGGGCTCTACTTATTCCGGTTTTCAATGGATCATACAAAATTAAAAAATCTGCCGACTGCATCCGGCGTTTATCTTTTTAAGAATAAACCGGGGAAGGTCATCTACATCGGCAAAGCCAAAAATTTACGCAACCGGGTGAAAAGCTATTTTCATGCCGGAAGACAAAATGAGCCGAAGCTGCAAGCGCTTGTGGCAAAAATTGCAGATTTTGAATGGATTGTGACCGATTCCGAAGTGGAAGCTCTGATTCTGGAAGCAAACTTAGTTAAAGAATACAAACCGCGCTACAATGTGAATCTGAAGGATGATAAGAGTTTTCCCTACATCCGCGTCACAAATGAGGAATTTCCGCGGATTTTTCCGACGCGAAAAGTTGTTCAGGACGGTTCCCGTTATTTTGGCCCCTACACGGATGTTCATGCCATGCGCAGTTTGCTGAAGGCAGTAAGAAAAATATTTCCGGTGCGCAGTTGTAATTTCAAACTGAACCGCGAAATCATCACGCAGAAAAAAGTGAAATTGTGTCTCGATTACCATATTCACCGCTGCCCCGGTGCCTGCGAAGGATTAATTTCCGAAGATGAGTACGGTAAAATCATAAAGCAAACGGTGGCTTTTATCGAGGGGAAAGACAAAGCAGTGTTAGCGCAATTATCTGCTGAAATGCAATCTGCAGCCGGGAATGAGCGGTTCGAAAAAGCGGCGCGATTACGGGATCAGATCCATGCTATCGAAATTTTCCGTGCCAAACAAAAAATTGTTTCGGTGGATGATGTGGATCGCGATGTGGTCGGTATTGCCTGCGAGGAAGAAAATGCCTGCGGGCTTGTGTTCAAGGTGCGCGACGGTAAAATTGTGGGACGGTATCATTTTTATCTGACACGGAATCTGCAACAGAACGAACAACAGGTTCTGGAATCTTTTTTACAGCAGTATTATGTAAAAGTTGATTTTATCCCCGCAGAAGTGTTTATTCAATACCGGCTGGAGCAGCAATCAAATTTTGAAAATTGGCTTTCACAAAAACGGAATAGCCGGGCGAGGATTGTAACGCCGCAAAAAGGGGAGAAGGCCAAACTGGTAAAGATGGCTGTGCACAATGCCGGTTTGCTGCTGCAGGAACTAAAATTACAGAAAATGAAACAGAAAGAGGAAAAACCGGCCGGTCCGGTTGCCGCTTTGCAGCAGGCTTTGCATCTGACCAGACCGCCCAGACGGATCGAAGCGTTCGATATTTCCAATATTTCCGGCAGCGATCCGGTTGCGTCCATGGTCTCTTTTTGGGATGCCAGACCCAGCAAAAATAATTATCGCCGCTTCAAAATTAAAACGGTGCAGGGTATCGATGATTTTGCCATGATGAAAGAAGTGGTTACCAGACGGTACCGGCGTTTATTAGATGAAAAAGCGGATTTACCGGATCTGATTCTGATCGATGGCGGGAAAGGGCAGCTTTCCAGCGCGGTCGCCGCTTTGCGGGAAATGGGCTTGCAGGATCAGCCTGTCATTGCGTTGGCCAAAAGGCTGGATGAAGTGTACATCCCGGATTTTCCCGATCCGCAGAATATTCCCCGGTATTCGTCGGGATTAAAATTACTGCAGCAAATCCGGGATGAATCGCACCGGTTTGCCGTTGCTTATCATCGCACATTGCGGCGGAAGCGGCAGGTTCTTTCGGAGTTGGACAAAATACCGGGCATCGGAGAGAGTCGGCGAAAATTATTGTTGCAATCTTTCGGATCGATCAGGGAAATCCGTAAAGCGACGTTGGCAGAATTGAAATCGGTGAAAGGAATTCCCGCTCCGGCAGCCGAATCGATCTATCGGTTTTTTAGTAGTGAAAGGAATAAATCGGATACTGTAACAGAAGAAGAATTTGCCTGAATTATTTGTAAATTTTAACCAGCAAGGTACCAAGACACGAAGGGACAACAGGTTAAAAGCAAATTTGATTTCAAATTCAGTTTCATGTCGTTGATTTTTAATTTTATTTTTATCCACTATTTTTATAACTTTGTGCCTTGGTGGCTAAAGAATATTTTAGATTAAAGATGTAAGTTTGATGAGCGATGGAATTTGTTTTTCACTTCTATGGTTAACCTTATGAATAAAACTTCAAAAATGGACAAAACAGCGGTAAAAAAATAAAATCAACGACGCGCTAAGTGATTTTGCTTACCGGCAGTCGCAGCCATACCAAAAACGTTTGGAAGCGCCGGAACAGATTCGCCAGGAATATCATCGGTGGAAATATGGTGTTCAACCGGGATTTCAAAGAGTTTTTTCAATCGTTAAACGAAAATGAAGTTCAATATCTTGTTGGACGTATATATGTTAGAGAGAAAATAGATAAATATGGCACAGAGATCATTCAAAACAGATGAAAGCTTTTTGGAAAAGCTTGCTATTGGTGCAATAGGCACTAAAAAAGTGTTGGAAAACTTGGCACAGCAGGGCCATAAACCGGTTGAATTAGAGCGAGGTTCGACTGGATATAAGATATGGAAATCAATTAAAATTAAAAGGGTTAGAGTTCCCGACATTCTTTGTATAAATTCTGGCATCAGAGTTGAATCAAGAGCAAAAACAAAACTTGTTATTTCTATGTCTCATTCTTCAGCAGATGAAACACGCGGTTGGGACTTTGGTTTGAAGGATGAAGATTATGTAGCGTTAGTGGTATGTGAAAAAAATGGTGAGGAGCCTATTGATTGGATAGCAGATGAAAATGTACAGTATATAAAAGTCATTAATTTACGTAAGGCTCTTGAAGCAGATAAAGTAGTTCAAGAAAGGCCTAAAGGAGCTCAAGAAGGGTTTGAGACTCGATTAACATGGCCTTGTTCAATCGCCAGCAGTGACGGCAGAGTTATTGAAATATCTAATAGAATAAAATTCAAGAGAATATCAGATGATCGCACTATTTCGCTATCATTATCAAAAAAAGGTATTGCGTTGACCCCCTGCGTTGCAGAAGGGAAGGCGATCAAACGCAATCAAATATTAGCATCAGTAACTCCAGTATCAAAAGAAATACCCAAGAGGAATATTGAGCCTGAGAGCTATTATCGTAATTTACTGACGAGTGCCTCAATCTCTGACAGATATGGTGCAGCCAAGGCTTATTCATTTTTAAATCGTCAATTTGATAATACTCAACTTATAGATAGAATTAATGACGATGCTGAGCATATATACGTAAAATTAGAGGCTGCTGCCGCATTGGCAAGGTCTGGTTCTCAATTGGGCTTTGACTTTTTAGAATCAGTTTTAAGGTCGGATTACTTGGAGCATCGCTTAGAGGCGGTTATCATTGTCGGCGAGTTGTCATCGGAACAGTCTGCACAATTACTCCTACAAGTCCTTAATGATGTAACGCAACACGAGGAAATAAGGGGTGGTGCCACTTGGGCATTGGGCGAATTGAAGCTGAAATCATCAATTCCATCTTTGGTGAATGTCTTTAACGAAGTCAGCCTGCCTATCAGAATTGAAGCTGCTAGAAGCCTCAAAAAAATGTGTAGTTCACATGTAGATACGGTCCTGGATTTTTTCAAAGATGCCAACGAAAAGGAACGTCCGGGAATTTCTTGGGCATTAGGTAAATATAGCCAGTGGAATTTGGCAGCCTTGATCGGTCGAATTGATCAAGGAAATTTGGATATGCGCCAATGGGCTGCATATATTATTGGCAATTCTGACCCAAATCGAATAATTAATAATATTGAACAAATAAAGCAAAACGATCCTCAATTATATTTTGCTGTTACTGTGCTTTGGAAAATTATGTCAAACTGGGTCTATCAACTAAAGGAATATTAATAAAGATGTATGAACTTTACTATACAGGATTTGGTCGTGCATATGTAGGGGACTCTAAGGAGTTGCTATCTTCATTGGATGAGGGCAGCGTTGATCTGGTTATAACATCTCCGCCTTTTGCACTTCAGAGAAAAAAGGAATACGGAAATAAAGAGCAGGATGAATACGTAGATTGGTTAATTGAGTATGGCCGCCTCATTTTTAGAGTGCTAAAGGAAACTGGTAGCTTTGTTCTTGATCTTGGCGGAGCATATAAAAAAGGGAGACCGGTTCGGTCTCTCTATAATTATAGAGTTCTAATCCGCATGTGCGATGATTGTGGTTTTGATTTAGCAGAAGAATTCTTTTGGCATAACCCCGCCAAGCTCCCATCACCTATTGAATGGGTAAATAAACGGAAAATTAGAGTAAAAGATTCGGTAAATACCGTATGGTGGTTTTCAAAGACGGATTTTCCTAAAGCCGATGTGAAGAAAGTGTTAACGCCGTATTCTGAAAGAATGAAGAAGCTCCTTAAAGATCCTGATAGTTTTTATAAACCTAAAAAAAGACCTTCTGGTCACGACATTTCTAAAAGTTTTGGATCTTCTATTAATAGTGGTGCAATTCCTCCCAATCTGTTGCAGTTTCCAAATACTAATAGCAATTCTCAATACCTGCGCATGTGTAAAGAGTTGTCGGCAAAAAAACACCCAGCTAGGTTTCCTGCCAAGTTGCCTGAATTCTTTATTGATTTCTTAACTGATGAAAATGATTTGGTTCTCGATATTTTTGCTGGGTCTAATACTACTGGTGAGGTTGCAGAAATGAAGGGAAGGCGGTGGATTGCATGTGATTTGGATAGAGATTATTTGGTGGCCTCAGCTCTAAGATTTTTTGAACATCCTATTAATGATAAACAACGGAAAAAATTTGCAGAGCTAACTAAAGGAACAGAGCTCCCAATTGATTTGCGAAACATTAAAAGGCAACAAGAACTTTTCGCCCAACAAAATGTTGCACTTAACCGCTTTTCCTTTGTCGCTCCATAACGGTAGGTGAGATTGATTGTTCTCAATCCGGAAAATTTAAAAAAGAACAAACAAGCTACGGGCAGACACCAGGACTTAGCCGATCCGGAACATTTAAAATAATTGAAATGGGTATATCATGAAAGAACCGGAAGTTACGTTAGAATTGGCTGTGCAACACGGATTATCGGAAGAAGAGTATGAAAAAATTTGCCGGTTACTCGGCGGGCGCACGCCAACCTATTCGGAACTGGGTGTGTTTTCGGTGATGTGGTCGGAACATTGCAGTTATAAAAATTCGCTGGCCATGCTGCGCACCCTGCCCCGGGAAGGCAAAGTGTTATTGGCCAGGCCGGGCGAGGAGAACGCCGGCCTGATCGATATCGGTGACGGGCTGGCTGTGGCATTCAAAATTGAAAGCCACAACCATCCTTCGGCCGTGGAACCGTACCAGGGCGCCGCTACGGGAGTCGGTGGAATTATGCGGGATGTTTTTGCCATGGGCGCCCGTCCCATCGCGGCGCTGGATTCGCTCCGGTTTGGTTCCTTGGAAAATAACCGGGTAAAATACCTGTTCGACGGCGTCGTCCGGGGAATTGGCGATTACGGCAACTGCCTGGGCATTCCTACCGTAGCCGGCGAGGTTTATTTTGATGAAGCTTACACGGGCAACCCGCTGGTAAATGCCATGGCGGTGGGCCTGGTGAAACATGACCAGGTGGCCAAAGCGATTGCCGCGGGAGTGGGAAATCCGGTTTTTATCTTCGGTTCATCCACCGGTCGTGACGGTATCCATGGCGCCACGTTTGCTTCGGAGGAGATCAGCAAAGAATCGGAAGAGAGAAGATCGAATGTTCAGGTTGGCGATCCGTTCACGGAAAAAATGATCATGGAAGCCACGCTGGAACTGATCAAAAAGGGCTGCGTAGTAGGAGTGCAGGATATGGGCGCCGCCGGCATTACCAGTTCCGCTTCCGAAACGGCAGCCAAAGGCGGAGTTGGGATTGAACTGGATCTGGATAAAGTGCCGCTTCGCGAGCAAGGCATGATCCCCTATGAAATCCTGCTTTCGGAATCGCAGGAGCGAATGCTGGTGATCGGTAAAAAGGGACGGGAACAGGAAATCATCGATACCTGCGAAAAGTGGGATCTGAACCGGTCTGTTTTCGGTGTGGTTACAGACGACCGGCGGTTCAGGGTAAAATGGCACGGCGAAACGGTTGTGAATATTCCGGTAAATTCTCTGGCGGCAGGGGAGAGCGCTCCGGTTTATGAGCGGGAAACCAAAAAACCGCAGTATATCGATGAGTTGCACTCATTTGATATTCATTCCGTACCGCAGCCGGAAAATTACAATAACGTGTTGGAAAAACTGCTTGCTTCGCCCACTATTGCCGGCAAAGCCTGGGTTTATGAACAGTACGATACCATGGTGCGTACCAACACCATGATTCTTCCGGGCGGCGATGCGGCAGTGGTTCGTATTAAAAAAACTAAAAAAGCGCTGGCAATGAAAACCGACTGCAACGGCCGGTTTGTTTATCTGAACCCCCGCCGCGGCGCTCAGATTGCCGTGGCGGAAGCGGCCAGAAATGTGGCATGCACCGGCGCTGTACCGCTGGCCATCACAAACTGTTTGAATTTCGGCAATCCGCTGAAACCGGAAAGTTACTGGCAATTCAAAGAAGCGGTTTTGGGAATGGGCGATGCCTGCCGCGTTTTGAACACCCCCATCACCGGCGGCAATGTAAGCTTTTACAATGAAAATCCTCACGGCGCCATCTATCCGACGCCCGTTATCGGTATGATCGGCCTGCTGGATAATGCCGATCTGGCAACATCCTCCTTTTTCCGGCAGGAAGGCGACGCCGTTTATCTGCTCGGTGAGAACAAGGGAGAAATCGGCGGTTCCGAATATCTGTCTGTTCTGCATAACCGGGTTGCCGGAGATGCACCGTCCATCGATATGGAATTTGAGAGAAAATTGCAGGATTTTCTGATTCAAGCCATTCATGAGCGGTTGATTCATTCCGCCCACGATACGGCGGAAGGCGGCCTGGCAGTGGCTTTGGCCGAGTGCTGTTTCGGCAGTAAAAACAAAAAATACGGCGCAGACATCGAAATCGATTTTGCCGACTTGCGGCAGGATTTCCTTCTGTTCGGCGAAGACCAGTCCCGGGTGATCGTTTCGTGCAGCCGGGAGAATCAGGCGGCATCGGAAAAACTGGCGAAATCTGCCGGGATGCCGTTCACGTACATCGGCCGGGTTGGCGGCGATACGCTGACGATCAATGATCTGATTTTGCTTCGGGTGGCGGAATTGGAGAAAACTTACACCGGTGCCATTCCGGAGATGATGAATAGGTGAAGGACTAACGCAGGAATCCAATAAAAATGAAAATTTATAGATTCCCGCTTTCGCTTGTCTGCTTCAGGCACGGCGGGAATGACAGAAAAGCGGGGTTTTCGGACATTTGCTAATTAACGGGTTATAAACTTCCGGAATCGAAGTTCTTTAATTCATGTCGGTTGATTTGTTAAACGATCGACAGATATTTCGTAAAAATAAACCTTTGGAAAAAAGGAAAAACTTCATGGAAAGAATAGTGGTAAATCCAAAAATACTTGCCGGGAAACCAATCATTCGGGGGACACGAATAACAGTTGAGTTTATTCTTGAATTATTGGCTTCAAACACAAGCGAAGAAGAAATCCTTCAGGATTATCCGCATCTAAGCGGAGAAGATATCAGAGCCTGTCTAAAATATGCAGCTCATTCAGTGAAAAATGAAATTTATCTTGATCTGGAAAAAGCTTCATGAAATTTAGTTCTCTTAAATTGTTAGCCGATGAAAATGTTTCATCCAAAGTCGTTTCGTTTTTAAGAGAATATGGAATTGATGTTCTGGATACAAAAGAGCAGAAATGGTTTGGTAAAGAGGATGAAGAACTTCTCAGTATAGCAAATTCGGAGAAAAGATTTATTTTAACTCATGATTCTGACTTCGGAACTCTGGCAATTCATCAAGGAAAGAAATTTTTTGGTGTAATATTTCTGAGATTAAAGATTGTGAATCCCCGGAATGTAATGAATGTTTGCGCAAAACTTTTATCGCTTGATGTTGAAATATCACCGGAAACGATTGTTGTTGTGGAAGATACAAGAGTTAGAATAAAATTCCCAAATAGTAAGTAATATCTGAACTGAACTTACGTTTTTGTTATTTCGACCGAAGAGAGAAATATGTTTAACTCGTTAATTTATCGGGATATACAGATTCATCGGCTTCGCTCTGCGCCACTCGGGATGACATGTTTACCTTTTTTTGTTCAGACAATAAGTAAGTTGATCATTTAAATTAAACATAGCAGTATGCAACTATTTGAATATCCGAAAAAAAATCTGAATCAGGTTCTTGAAGAACTGAAGAACAACCGTGCTTTCATCGGCAATGTAACCCGGTGGAAAACCATTCCGCCGGTTGCGGCAACGACGGTAGATTTCCCCGATGATGTTTCGCCGAAATACAAATCGGTTTTGCAGCAGATGGGCATTAAAAGACTGTTCAGTCATCAGGGTGAAGCCTACCGGCTTGTCCGTGCGGGAGAAAGCATTGTTGTGGTCACGCCCACCGCGTCCGGTAAAACGCTGTGCTACAATTTGCCGGTACTGCAAACCATTCTGGAAAAACCGGACACCCGGGCGCTGTATCTGTTTCCCACCAAAGCGCTGTCGCAGGATCAGGTGGTGGAATTACAGCAAATCGTAAATCTGCTTGATGAAGATATCAAAACCTACACATTCGACGGCGATACGCCGGCAACGGCACGCCGGGCAATCCGCTCTTCGGGTCACATCGTGGTGACCAATCCGGATATGCTGCATCAGGGCATTCTGCCGCATCATACGCGCTGGATCAAATTGTTCGAAAATTTACAGTTTGTTGTGATCGATGAAATTCATCATTATCGCGGCGTCTTCGGCAGCCATTTTGCCAATGTCATTCGCCGCTTGCTGCGGATTTGTTCATTTTACGGTTCCGATCCGCAGTTCATCTGCAGCTCCGCCACCATTGCCAATCCAAAGGAACTGGCGGAAAAAATCATCGGTCGACCGGTTCAACTGATCGACAAAAACGGCGCGCCGCGCGGCGAAAAGCATTTTATTTTCTACAATCCTCCGGTGATTAATCCCCAGTTGGGCATCCGGAAATCGGTGGTCAAAGAAGCGGCAAGATTATCCCGGAATTTTGTGTTGGCCGGTATTCAAACCATCCTTTTCGCCCGCAGCCGGCTGCGGGTTGAAATACTGGTTACGTATTTAAAAGACTTGATGAGAAGAAGCCGGAAATCTCCCAAGTCGATCCGCGGGTATCGCGGCGGCTACCTGCCCCTGGAACGGCGGGAAATTGAGAGTGGTTTGCGCAGCGGGGGAATTTTGGGTGTAGTGAGCACAAATGCGCTGGAATTGGGCATCGATATCGGCCAACTGGATGTCTGCATCATGGTCGGTTATCCGGGCACGGTGGCCAGCACCTGGCAGCAGGCGGGCCGCGCCGGGCGCCGCATGGGAACTTCCGTGGCAATTTTAATTTCGTCCAGCGCGCCGTTGGATCAGTATATCATCAATCACCCGGAATATTTTTTTGAGAAGCCGCCGGAAACGGGAAACATTAACCCGAACAATTTGGTGATTTTGATGAGCCACGTGAAGTGCGCCGCCTTCGAGATGCCTTTCGAAGCAGGAGAAAAATTCGGCATAGATGCCACGGTAGAACTGCTGGAATATCTGGAAGAACATCATGTGCTGCATCGCCAGAACGGACGCTTCTATTGGACCAGCGAGGTTTACCCCGCCGGAGAGGTGAGCCTGCGCAGCGCCTCGCCGGAAAATTTTGTCATTATCGATACTACTACGGTAAACGATCACAAAGTGATCGGCGAGATGGACCTGTTCACCGCGCAGGTGATGCTCCATGACGAGGCGATTTATATGCACCAGAGCCTGCAGTACCATGTAGATAAACTGGACTGGGAACGGCGGAAAGCTTATGTTCGCCAGGTGGATGTGGATTATTATACCGATGCGGAGGTGAAAACCGATATCAAGGTGCTGGATATTTTTGAGAAGATCGGGCAAAAAGAGAGCGAAATTGCCTACGGTGAAGTTTCGGTTACCACCACGCCTACGATATTCAAAAAGATTAAATTTCACACCCATGAAAATGTCGGATTCGGCAAAATCGAATTACCCGAGCTTGAGCTGCACACTACTTCTTACATCTGGCGGTTGAACGACTCCATTGAAGCCGAAGTGAAGATGGCGGAACTTGATTTTGCCGCCGCCATAAAGGGCCTGGGCAATGTGATGGAAACCGTTGTGCCTGTTTACATCATGTGTGATCCCAAAGATATCCGCACTGTTCCCATGCTGAAATCCCCGTTCCACAATCAACCCACACTTTTTATTTACGACAGTTATCCCGGCGGCGTCGGATTCAGCGAGCGGTTGTATGAAATTCACTTTAAGCTTTTGAAGTCGGCGAAAGACCTCATCCAAAAATGTCCGTGCGAGGCAGGCTGTCCCTCCTGTGTTGGCCCGGTGCTGGTAGTGGGAGAATCGGGCAAGAAGAGTACGCTCAAATTGATTGAAATCGGCATGCGAGATACAATTTTGGAGAAAACAGGTGGCAAAGAATCCTTCAACTGAAGATCGTCTTATTTGCATTAAATGTCCCAAAGCGCGTTTCCCCAAACCAAGTGAACAGTGTTACAAATTCGGCGGCCTGATCTGTGAAACAGACGGCGAAAATGTTGGCAAATATGATCCGTGCAGCTTCGGCTATTCGCTGAGTGAAGTGGAGAAAATGTGAAATGAATCGTTTTTGTCCGTAAAGCAATCTGATCGTACAAATTAAATCCCAGCATATTCAATGAAAACAGGTAACTATTCAGGATATGATATTTTTATTTCGGAAGTTTTTTTACACCCCCCGTACCCCCCTCAACAATGTTGTTGACTTAAGAGAACGGGGGGAATAACCTGCTTCATGGGCTAAAGCCCGGAAAAGAAAAATTACAAACCTACCACGAGCTAAAGCTCGTGGCAATGAAAAAGAACAAAATTGGTTTCATAGTCAATAGCCACTATCTTTAGATCGTGGGTAAAAATTGGCACTTGATTTTTAAGGCTTTAGCCTGATTGCGACTATTATGATATTTCAGAATTTCTATGTGAGGATGTAAAATATCGTTAGAAGATTCATATAGATACTTTTTCAAGAGTATGAAATGTTTCATTTAAAAAAAAATCTTAAGTCAACAACATTGCTTT
>CAJVYQ010000062.1 GCA_913009825.1 uncultured Deferribacteres bacterium | reverse complement strand
GATAACTTGTAAACTTCGGTTTTTCTTCCTAAAATAAAGATGTTTCAATCAACAGGGAGAGAATAAATGGCAGAAATCTCCATTGAACAATTACAAAAAGAAAATCAGAAATTGATCCGTGCTGTAGAGGAACTTTCTACATTGAACGATCTGGCGCGGTCCATTGGCGCATCCAGAAATTCGCAGGAGATTATGGACACAATCATTCGCCGCTCGCTGCGTTCGGTTCAGGCTGAACAGGGTGTCATTACGCTAGTGGAGAAAGATGCCGTGGATCCCATGAAGACGCTGGTTCGCGGCATGTCCAGTTCTATGGAGCACCGGCCGTTTCACCTTGATCAGAATTTATTGGGTTGGATGCAAATACACAAAAAAAACTTGATGATTAATGATCCCCAAGCGGATAAACGGTTCAGCGGAGTGAAATGGAACGAGTTAGTGCGATCTTTGGTGTGCGTTCCGTTGATTGTCAAATCCGAGCTCATTGGCATACTGACGGTCTACAACAAAAAGCACGGCGCGGTTTTCACCGAGGGTGACCAGCGATTGTTATCGATTATCGCTGCCCAATCTGCCCAGGTGGTGGAGAATGCACGTCTCTACGAAGAGGAACAGGCGTTGGTGCGGATGCGGGAACAGGTGCAATTAGCTTCAAAAATTCAACATGATCTTCTGCCAAAAGAATTTCCCCAGATTCCCGGATACGATATTGCCGGCAGCAGCATTCCGGCGCAGATGGTTGGCGGAGATTATTTCGACTTCATCGGAATCAATGAGCACTGTACCGCTGTCTGTCTGGGAGATGTGTCCGGCAAAGGATTGCCTGCTGCTATTTTGATGGCCAACCTGCAAGCTGCAATACGAAGCCAGGCACTGCTGAATGCTTCCGCCAGGGAATGTACTGAACGGTCAAATAGGTTGCTGTTTCATAATACCGATATGGGAAAATTTGTTACGTTTTTTTACGGTGTGTTGAATGCCGCGGAAAATAAACTTTGTTTTTCAAATGCCGGCCATGATAACCCGTTTCTGTTTAAAAACGGTGGTGAAATTTTGCGTCTGAAAACCGGCGGCATTGTCCTGGGTTTTATTGAAAATGTATCTTTCGAGCAAGAGGATGTCAGTCTTGAATCCGGTGATATTATGCTTGTTTACTCCGATGGGATCACAGAAGCCATGAATCCCGATGAGGAAGAATTCGGTGAAGAACGGTTGGTGGAAATCGTTATGAACAGCAAAGAATCTTCCGCCTGGGGGATCATCGATCGTATTCTGGAAGATGTGGGCACTTTTACAAGAAATAAACCGCAAATGGATGACATGACACTGGTCGTAGTTAAAAAATTGTGAGGAAAAAGGAGGTGAAAATGACCCACCTTGAGCGGAAAAAAGTTTTATGTTACCTGATCGTACTTTTGTTTATTTTTACCGGCTCCAATCAGGTCTCTTTTGCACAGCGTCGCCGTGCAAAAGTCGTTGCTACTGTGGATGGTGATTCTGTTTATCAGGTGCTTCCGCCGGATGCCATTCCGGCGATCAGGAGTCCTGAGTTTGTCACCGGCGAAGAGGCTGCCAAACAGATGTCCGATGATGAATTGGTGATGGGTGTCGTGATTAACGGAGAAGCAAGAGCCTATTCTCTCTGGCAACTGGATTCCCATGAAATTGTTAATGATGTTTCCGGAGATGTCCTGTTTGCGGTGACCTGGTGACCGCTCTGTCATACGGGCGTAGTCTACGTCCGTCAGATAGACGGCAAAACATTGACATTGATTGTCTCCGGCAGATTGTGGCGAAACAGTCTGATTATGCAGGACTTGGAAACCAAAACATTCTGGAGCCATGTAACCGGCAAGGGAATCATCGGAGAATTGGCGGGGAAAAAACTCCCCACACTTCCGTCAGTTCAAACCACTTGGGCGCAGTGGGTAAAAACCTATCCCGGGACTAAAGTGTTGCAGAAAAGCAAAGAGGTTCGTTCTTCCCGGTACGAACGCTATTTTAAGAATCAGAAGCGGTTCGGGATTCTTCCCATGCAATACCGCATAAATAGATTGCCCGGGAAACAACTAATTTCCGGCGTTACCAATGGCCCTTTTGCGCTGGCGGTTCCGGATACTAAAATCAAAAAAGAGGATTTCCACCAAACAACGCTGGGTGAAGAAAATATCTTGATTGTGCGCGCACCGGATGGTGGTGTACGTGCTTTCATAGCACAGATTGATGGCCAAAATATCCGGTTCAAAAATGGAAGCTATACAAGGAAAATCATCGATAAAAAAACCGGTTCCGTTTGGAATACCGAAACCGGAATCTGTGTTGCCGGGAAAATGAAAGGGAAACAACTGAAAGAATTACAAGTAACTATAGCCTATTGGTTTGCCTGGAGTACCTTCTATCCCAATACGGAAGTGATTGAATGATGGGGATGAAGTTGAATTGAAAACAATTGGCGCTATTCGGGCAGGAAGTTCCGATGGTTTTTGTCGGAACGAAGTCGAAACATCTACTTTCAGACCTCGCTAAATTTGATAAATATTAGGTTGAATAACCGAATAAAAATCATAATGAAATTGCACTATTTATTGCGTAAGTACTTGTTTTTTAGTTTAAAATCAAACATGCAGTTATTCTCTGACATTGGGTAATGTCAGAACCTGTTTTTCAAATTTAATCTTTGCTTCCGCCGGTTGACTCCGGGATATCCTCCCACAGGTTACTCTTCCCTAAATTGAGCGATTCTAATGTCATTCGGTAGGGATCTTGTTGGTTTAGTGCACGGAACTAACAAGATTCTTCCGGTCTTAAAGAAAACCACCGGCTGTTGCTGCGCTTACCTGACGGAAAACCTGGAAGCAGAGAATGAAATCATCTCTTTCACCATCCGGGAAAAACAGAGCTACGCACTGCAATATGAAGAGAGCGGCCTGTTCTAAAATCTGCTTGCCAAATTACAACACACACTGATCGATGCAGAAAAATGGAACATTGAATTGGGTAAAAATAGGGATCACGAGAAAAACAGGAGAAATGATGTAACCGTGTCTCACTTCCACATGATTACGGGGGGAAAATTCGCTTGAATCCCGGGAAAATGTTCTTTTCATTGTCTGATCGGGTAAAAAGATATTCCCGGCTGCCGATGAAAAAGAAAATACAAATCAGCTCACAGATTGTGGGCGCGCGCATGAAACAGTATCATTTCAAAGTAACTTTCCGGCAGATATCCAATTTTGCCGCATCCATTTCCGACGGGAATGAACGCTATTTCAACACCCCAAAAGCGAATGGAATCATCGCCCATCCGCTGTTTGCGGTGCGTATCTCCTGGGGAATAGTGACAAAAATATTTGAACTTTGGGATATGACATTGCCCGCGGAGATTTTTAGCAATCTGCTGCACCATTCCGAATATTTGATTCATCACAGACCGTTGAAACCGGGAGACGAACTGACCATTCAGGGTGAAATTTCCGGGTTGTTTCCTCATAAATTGGGTGCTGAAATTGTACTGAAATTCGATAGCTTTGATCAATCCGGTCAGCTTGTGTTAACCGAATATGTCACCGCTATTTTAGTTGGCGTGAAATGCCTCGATGACGGAAAGACAACCCACGAGCTACCGGAAACCGGGAGAATTCAACCGGCCGTGCCGCTTTGGGAAGAGTCCCTTTCAGTTACACGATTGGCGCCCTATCTTTATGATGGCTGCAATGACATCGTTTATCCTATTCATACAGACGTTTCCTGCGCCCGGTCGGTGGGCCTGCCGGATATCGTGTTGCAGGGGACGGCCACACTGGCCATGTCCGTGAGCACCATCATCCGCAAAGAACTCGAGGATGATCCCCGCCCGGTGAAAGTAGTGGCCGGGAAGTTTACCGGAATTGTTGTGCCGCCCAACCAACTAACCGTCCGGCTGTTAAAAAAGGGGACGAATGATTTTTCCTTTGACATTATCGATCAAAACGATAAATTTGTTTTAAGAGGAGGATATGTAAGTATTCGTGAACCATAACACAGGAGGATCTTATGCACGATCCTAAAAAAGATGAACAATGTCAAACGCTATTCAAAGAATTAGACCGCTACCCGCGCATGTTTGATTGGGTGGATCGATGGGCAAAAGAAAAACCGGACGAAATCGCGCTTATCGAATATAATACGGGCGAAAAAGTTACCTGGAAAGATTTTGCCACCAAATCGAAAGCGTTTGCGGCCAAGCTGCAAAGCATGGGCATCAAAAAAGGGGACGTGGTTGCAACCATGCTGGTTCTCTTGAAGGAGCATGTTTTTTTGATGTACGCCTGTTACAGAATCGGCGCCATCATTGCTCCTTTGGATCCCCGGTTGAAAGTTCATGAGGTAGATCAGAGTTTTCGCAAAATGCAGCCGAAAGCCTTCTTTTGCCTGGGCAACACGCCGGTTACCGATTTTCGCCCGATCATCACCGGGATGATTGCAAAACATGGCAAGATAAACGGCGGCGCCTGCGAGCATTTCATTCAGTTTCAGAAAGAAGCGGATCAAATTGTTGACGGCGCTGTGGGCGTGGTTGATTTTGCCGGCGATATCAAGAAAATTTTCATCATGAATATGATTACCGGTAAGTTGAAAAAAGCGCAAAAACAGGTTGGCAAGCGGGATCCGATTCTGATCATTTTCACCACCGGCTCAACCGGTTACCCCAAACCGGCGCTGCTCTGTTCGGAAAATATTCTGATCCAGAATATCGCTCTGGGCGTTGCTTTTGGCATGGAACAGAATGACACCATGCTGGTCAATCTTCCGCCCAGCCATGTGGGTTGTACCACGGAACAACTTGCCACCACCATCTTTCGCGGCGGCACCAGCGTTTTGCTGCACGTGTTCAAACCGGATGAGTCGCTGGATGCTATTCAAAAATATAAAGTGACCCTGTTTGGGCAAATTCCCGCGCTGTTTGCCATGGAGTGGCGGCTGCCCAATTACAAGGAGTATGATCTTTCTTCGCTGAAGTTTGCTCTGTACGGCGGTCAGGCTGTGACCCGGCAGTTTCTGGAACAATTGGCCACGATGGCGCCTCAATTCGGCACCGGTCTGGGACTCACCGAGACCGCCGGATTTTGCACCTATTCGCCATTGGACGGCACAGTGGACGATATTTTGGCCAGTATCGGATACGACATGCCGCTCTGTCCCATTTCCATCCGCGCGCCCATGAAAGGTGACGGCTCTGCGGGAGACGAAAAGCCTGCGGATGAAATCGGTGAAATCTGCTTTTCCGGCCCGCAGATGTTTTTGGGGTATCTCAACGACGAGGAGAATACGAAGAAAACTCTCTCTACCGATGGCTATGTTTATACAGGCGACCTGGGCTTTTACGATGAAAAAGGGCTGCATTTTTCCGGCCGGTCGAAACTGCTGATCAAACCTAAAGGCTACAATGTTTTCCCAACGGAAGTGGAAGAATTTATCTCCGCCGGTTTAAAACCAAAAGTGGCCGGTGTGGCCGTGGTCGGCGTCCGGCACGATGTTTTTACGGAGGCGATTGTTGCTTTTGTAGAAAAGAAGCCGGATACGGATCTGACGGCTGATGAAGTCCATGCCGTCTGTAAAGAGATGGCTTCTTATAAACGCCCCTCTCATGTGGAAATTTTACCGCCGGAACAAATGCCGCTGAACCGCGTGGCAAAAACGGATTATGTTATATTGAAATCACGGGCGCTGGAAATTGTGGCGGATTTACGCAGCAAAGGCGGTTGGGATAAAGAGTGACGGGAAACAATACTTTTTATCCAAAATTGAGGGAGGAGGATCAATCTACGTCGAACATATTAGTTTACTTTATACATAAACTTGGTTGCCGTTTTTATGTATAATACAAATTTAAAAGTTATTGCAAGTATTCCGGATTTCAATCTTCTATATGACGTTTTCCGTTATTATGCTAAAGGTAGTGACAAAAAAGCAGTAATGGAAAAAATTATTAGTCGGGATATTTATGGAATTCGCACGGAAGCGACTCGCGGGCGTTTTTTAAGAGGAATACACTCCACACTGATTAATTATAAAAATGCTTCGCATCGACAGTTAATATATGATTGTTTTACTAAGGAAAGCACCTTAGAGCTTAAAAGAATCGCAATTTATTTACAGATCGCTATTAATAATCAAGTATTTTTCGAATTGACTAACAGGGTATTTCTTAAACTCTATTTCGCCGGTAGATTAACGGTTGATAAGATAGAATTCAGTTCATATCTTTATAATTTGAAAGAAGAAAATTCACAAGTACGAAAATGGGATGACTCTACCATTGAAGAAGTTGCTTCTAAATATCTTACCTTGTTAAAAAAACTTGGTTTTTTAAAAGGAAAGCAAAAAAAAGAATTTGTTCATATCACTTTAAGCGATGAGTCTATCATTTTTGCGCTGTATCTTTTTAAAGCAATTAATGATGAGACTTCTTATATTCTGGAAAATTCTTACATTGATTTACTACCCATATCCAAAGACAGTTTAGTAGAACGAATTAAAAAGATAGCTCTCAAGGATTTTTTTTTGGTTTCATTTGTAGGCAACAAATTATCACTTGAATTAACGTATGATTATAAGGATGTGATAGATGCCCTTGTCAAAAAATATCAATGAAAAATTCAATGATCTTAAATTTATCTTAGCAAACCAGGATAAACAATCGATTAAAATGAGTGCCCATGGGGGGTACTCAATCTTGTTTGTATATCCGCCCAAAGAGGAAAAGGAATATCTTCAAACGATAAAGCGGCAATATTCTGATGCTTATTTTATCAATATTGCAGAATTATTAGTAAAATTTATTGATGATAATGGCCCCGAAGAATTTTTTAGTATTTATAAAGAATATGCCAGCGAGCCCGAGAAACTTTTTAAATCAGAGTATGCCGAAGGTGATTTTTTCGGCATGATTTTAAAGGAAATTAAAAGAGCCGATGAACAAAGCAAATTAACGATTTTGATTCGCACAGGAGCGCTTTATGGAACAGGCATCGAAAATTTAAATATCATGGATTCGGTTATTGTTCAACATCTACACTTACCACTTATAATTATGTATCCGGCAACCATTGGGGCCGATGGCAAATTGAAATTTCTAAACCATAAATTAGCTTCCGATTACCGGGCAATTGTCATTTAAAAGATTCATTACAGGAGTTGCAACGTGCCTACCATCAAAGAAATATTAGAATTAGACTTTAACGAAGATTTGAAGGATGTTATTGATCTTGAGGACCGGGAGGCAAGCCATCTAAAGTATGAAATAGAAAATTACATCGTTACCGAAAAGATTGCTGAATATCTGGATGAAATCATTAGCCTTTATAAAAGTAATATTAAAGAAACGGGCGTCTGGCTATCTGGATTTTATGGCTCCGGCAAATCATACTTTGGTAAAATGTTAGGTTATCTTTCTGAAAACCCCACAATTGAAGGCACCGAGTTCAGAGAGCGTTTCATCCAGCGATTAGCCGGACTTAACAAGCAGAGTTTGTTGGAAAATGCCATTCGCGGTTTGAATGCCTATCGGACGAAAGTTGTGTTTTTAGATATTGCGAAGCAAAATACTACCAATGGTTTTGCTTGGGTGCTTTTTAAGAATTTTTTAAGAACACTGGGATTTTTAGATGATGTGTTTGGCTATATTGAATATGGTTTGTTCCTGGATGATAAATATAATCAATTTTTGGCGGAAGTTAAAAAAAATCACGGGAAGGATTGGCAGGATATTCGGCGGAATGCTTTAGTTGCGCCCAAAATAATGCGGAACACGCTGACAAAAACGATTTATTCCGATGAAGAATACAACGAAATTAAACAATCTCTGGACAGGAGAATACAGGATTACGATACGACCAAGTTTAAAGAAGAACTGTCTTACTATCTGGAAAAGTTTCCGGAAATCCGGCTTGTTTTTATTATCGACGAAGTGAGCGAAGCCATTTCCAGAGAGAAAATTGATCTTTTAGATTTGGAAGGTATCAGCGAGGCGCTTTCCGCTATTCCCAGAGGTCGTGTTTGGACCATTGCTATTGCCCAGGAAAAATTGGATGACGTGATTCACAATGCCAATGTGCGGAAACAAGACCTGAACAAGGTAACCGATCGTTTTAAAACCAAAATTCATCTGTCTTCTGAAGAGGTGAATATGGTTATTCGCAAGCGGTTGTTGTTGAAGAAAGATAATGCAATGCAGACGCTTAATGATTATTATTCAAAAAATAGCGGTCTTATTGCAGATGCCACCACTTTAAACGGAACGATTCCCACCAAAACAGAAAATGCCGAAGACTTCATTACCTATTATCCCTTCCACAAATATCAATTCGACCTGGTTCAGAATTTCCTGTTTGCTGTTAATCAAAAGGCTAAAACAGGAGGTACGGAACGCGGTATGATCATCGCTGCACACGCCGTTTTGAAGAATGTAAAGGATGAAAAACTCTTTTCGCAGGTTTCGGCAGATAAATTGGTTGATGGCGCAAAAAAGTTATTGGAGAGTGAACTGGAACGCAAATTTGTAAAAGCGGACAAAGTTTTAAAAGAGAAAAAAAGCCCCATTGAGGGTATACGGCTAATGAAAGTCATTCATCTTCTCAATGAGGCGGAAATCATTTCAGCAAGCGCTGAAGTGATTGCAAAAATATATTTAGCCTATCCGGATAAATATTATGAAATAAAACCAGGGATTGAGCAGGCCTTAAAAGGTCTTGTGGGCGCCAATCTCATTCTGGAGAAAAACGGGTTGTACAAAATTACTTCTGATTTAGAGCAAAAGCTCATTGAGGAGATGAAAGAAATCACCGTTGAATTCCACTACAAAAAACGAGAATTAGTTGATGCTTTGAAAAATCAATCTTTTCTGAGCACCGCAGCAAAAAGCACTTTAGAAAGTAATCCTTACAATTTTCTTGTTACCACGGTGGACGGTGATGAATTACAATATTCCAACAACAAACATATTAAGTTTCAACTGGCAAGTCCCTATACGGTGGAGATCGAAAACAAGGATTCCTACATCGAAACCATTAAATTTGAGACACAGTCTGAAATTGACCGGGCGGTTTTCATCCCTTTTATGGATGAATTTGAAGAAATCGACCATCTGATTGAAAACATTTACCGCTACGGTGTGGTGATTGATCGCTACCAGAATGACGATGATGAACGAATTCGGAGCATTGTCAAAGACTTTAGTGTAAGTTTGGGGAATCAGAAAAAACAACTGAATCATTTAATCGAAAAGTCATACAAAAACGGTGTGTTAATTTACAATTTTGAAGAACACACGCTGACGGAAAGTGATTTTAACCGGGTGATTCAGGATATTCAGCATAAAATCATTGCCCGTACCTATACCGACCGTTTGCCCTACCAGCTATCGGAAGAGATAGCCAAAAAGATTCTTAAAGAGACGAATGCTGCCAAACTAAGGACTTATTTTAGCGGAGCGGAATTTCAGTTTTTTGACAACAACGGTAATTTTGTGGGCGATCATTTGAAAGTGGTGGAAAAGATAACGGCCAAAATGCCTTCCACCAGTTTCATCAGCGGAGAAGAGCTGGAAAAAGAATTGGCTGAACCGCCCTATGCATATAGTTACGGAACGGTGGCAACTGTTTTGACGGTGTTGATGCGTGCCGGACGGCTGGCTCTAAAATCAAACACTGGTATTATTACCTACGATTATAAAAGCGAAGAAACCTGGAATGTATTCAGCCGCTCGCGCGATTTCCGCAAAGCAGCTTTTAAAATCATTACGTCCACTTTGAGTATGGCACAAAAACAGCAGATTGTGGACCATCTAAAAGAACTGCAAACGGAGCGGATTTTAAACCGGGAATTTTCCTATAGTATTAATAATATTGAGTTGATTTCCTTAATCAGCGATTTATGCCGTCACTTTATTGACAGGGTAAAGGAACGCCGGGACCTGCAGTCCAATTTTGACCGCTACTTCCCGAAGGCAGAAGATTTTGTGAATCAACTCAAGCCCTTTGCTACAAAAATTACCGACGCCAACTACCAGACCAAGGCGGAAGATTTTTTAAATCAATACAATGCATTTAAAAATGCAGTCAGCGGGATCAGAGAAATTTTACATTTTGTTGATAGAAAATTAGCCGAGGTGGAAAAATACCGGGAATTTGTTCGGCACATTGTCATCGAACTAAAAAAGTTAGGTGGAACCTATCAGGACAATCCCATCTTTGATCTGCAGCAGACGTTTGATGAAAAATTCAATTCGTCTCTGATACAAAATTTTAATGAACTGAAAAACATTTATCAGAAAATTAAAGATGAATATTACCGCCTGATGAAGGTTGAGCATGATACCATGAGCGCCGGGCATAAAGAGCTTGCCACCTTAGTCGAGCAAAAGATGAAAGAGGTGCAAGACATTTCGGCGGATTTGAACCGGGAACTTTTAAGCAAATTGGCAGAAATCAAACGCTACGCCCAGACACACGTCTGTCCCGGACTAAAAATTGAATATGAAATCGCCTGCCAAAACTGCCATTTTACATTGAACGAGATCATCGCATCCAATCAATCTATCGAAGCCCAAAAAACGGTTCTGGAAAGAACAGCCCTGCGCATCATCTATCCCCCGGAGCAACCGGGTGAAAAGCCTAAACCCAAAACGGTAAAACTCAAAGCGCAAACGGGACGCTTTACGGCCGGGCAATACCGTTCCGTGTTACAAAAACAACTCGATGGGTTCAGGGAGCTCAATGACAACGATATTATTGAAGTGGAATAGGAGCTTTAGGCAATGAAACTGGATGTTCAGGTTGATCAGATACGCAGCCAAATTTTCAAAGCCTTTGACAAATATCTTTCCATGCTGGGATTGCTGTTGTCGAAGGAAATGGACACGGCAAAAGTACGTCCGGAATTACAGGAAGAACGCCGGCGCCTGGACGACATCCTGTCCAATTTAAAAGATGAAACCGGCGGCTATGAGCCGGCCCGCGAAAAACTGTTGGACGAACTGAGCTTTACCTTGTTTAACCGCATTGCCGGCATTAAGGTGATGGAAACGCGGCAGCTCATTCCGGAGGTTTTTGTGCGCCGGGCGGAGATGGGCGGTAAATCATTTAGTCATCGGCTGTGGCTGGAAGAGCATCAGGAAAAGGGCGCTTTACCGTTAGAAGGATTACGGGAGTATGTGCGCTATGCCTTTCATCAATTACTAGATAGAATCCAGTTATATTCCCCGGATTATCTGTTTGATGCCCTGCCGGATGTGTATGATCTGGATGGCATTATTGAAGCCTTTAACGCCATTGAAGAGAGCGACTGGAAATCCGACGATATTCTGGGCTGGTTGTACGAAACTTACAACCGCAAAAAACAAAAAGCTTTTAAGGAAAGCGGGCAAAAAATTGAATACAACTGGGTGCCGGTTACATCTCAGGTGTACACGCCGCGTTGGGTGGTGGAATTTATTTTGAATAATTCCCTGGGCAAGTTGTGGATGGAAATGCATCCGGAGAGCAAGCTGAAAGAAAAGCACGATATTGCCAATATTCCCGATAAGCCCACCTTAAAAGCCAAACCGGTGGAGGAAATTAAAGTATTAGATCCAGCCTGCGGCAGCGGAAATTTTTTACTTTATGCCTTTGATCTGTTTTATGAAATGTATCTGGAACAGGATTATGCAGAAAAAGACATACCGGCCTTAATCATTAAAAATAATTTGTTTGGTATCGACCTGGACGACCGCGCCGTTCAGATTGCCCGTTTGGGCTTGTACATTAAAGCTCTGCAAAAAAACAAAGACATCAAGCTGCCGCAAATGAACGTAGTTTCCAGCGATTTTTACCTGCCGGAATATGAACGGGTGCAGGACTTTTTTATGGAACTCTCTTATAGCCGTACTGCCATAAAATTGTTGCGAAAAATCTGGGACGATTTACGAAATGCCCATAAATTTGGCTCGTTGATTCGAATTGAAGAAAAAGTCAGGCCTATTTTGGAAAAAATGAAAAACCCGGGTCAAATGGAAATGTTTAAAAAGGACCAGCTTACCTTGGGCGATATCCCGCCGGGAACAATTTTTGAAAACATTAAAGCGGCCGTAAAAAAATACAGCCGACAAAACAACCTGCACTTTTTTGAAAACAAAACGATTGAAAGCATGAGCTTTGTAGAGATTTTGCTCAACAAATTTGACGTAGTGGTGGCTAATCCGCCATATACCCCTTCAGCAGATTTTGGTAATGAATTAAAAATATTCATTGAACAAAATTACAAAAAGCCAAATGCATTTCATTATAACTTGTATAGCTCATTTTTTAGAAGGAATTCAGAATTAATTATTGAAAATGGTAAAATAGGCATGGTTACACCTATGACATTTATGTTTATAAAAACATATGAAGATATGAGAAAGTATATACTTAAAAACTTTAAAATAAATATTTTCGTTCAATTTGGTTTTGGAGGAATGTTTGATGCTTCCATTGATACTTCAATCTTTATTTTAGAAAAAACTATTTATAATAGTAAAAGTATTTTTATCAAACTAGACAAATACTATAGTGATGATAAAAAAAATCTCATGATAGAAAGTTTAAGAAAGAGTATTATTGGGCTAAAAGACAAACATTTATATCTATTAGATCAACTCTTATTATTAAAAATAAAATCATATCCCTTTATATATTGGATCTCTGACGAATTCAGAGAGAAGTTTAGCGAGCAGCCGCTGGATGAATTTTGTGATGTTAAGGTTGGATTGCAATCTGGCAATAATGAAAGGTTTATTCGCTTCTGGTGGGAAGTTGATAAAAACAGTATTTCCAGAGACTATGTAAACGACCATAAAAAATGGGTGCTTTACGCCAAAGGAGGTACTTTTGAAAAATGGTATGGGAACCTGTGGCTTACAGTTAATTGGAAAAACAATGGTTACGAAATTAAAAATGTAGTAGACGAAAACGGTAAACAAAGATCTAGGCCACAAAATTTAGAATATTATTTTCAAGAAGGAATTACTTATTCTGCAAGTGGAAGAGGTGGATATGCATTTAGGCATCTTCCACCAAATCATATTTTTGATGTTGGAGGCTCAAGTATTTTTTTATCAAAAAATTATAAAAATATATTATATTTATTGGCATTTTTAAATTCAAAATTATCTTTTTACATAGCTGATTGTCTTAATCCAACAGCAAATATTCAAGTGGGCGATTTAAAGCGTATTCCTTTTGTCAATCCAACAAAAGAACTGGAAAATCAGGTTTCTCTTTTAGCTGAACAGAATGTGAGCATTAAAAAACATCTGTGCGAATTTTCCATTATTGAAACCAATTACAAAGAACATCCTTTTCTCTGGGCCCGGCAGTTTAAGCCCGTTTCCGACCTGCGTCAGCTCATCAAAACCTATGTCGATTATGAAAACGAACAGTTAGCCCGCGTCTTGCTCAACGAAGCCGTTATTGACGAATTGATTTTTGAAGTCTATCAACTTTCGGCGCAAGACCGGCAGATGGTGTTGGATAAGGAAGGTTTCCCGGCCGGCTCGCTGCCTTTGCTAAAAGGCTACGATACCTTTGGCGGGGAATTGCCGAATTTTGTGCAAAACTATATCGGAACCTTGGAAGTTAAAGATTTAAATGCGCAGGAACTTGCCAATTTGAAGCGGGAATTGGAGAACCTGTACAAAGCCAACACATCGTTGGAAGATATGGCTTTAAAAACGGGCGTCCATCCGCAAAGCATTATGTTGTTGCTTAAGGAAAGTCATATCCTGCCGCAAAAGCGGATGAATGATTTGGCCAAAGATTTTATCTACGATGTGCTGCGGGAAATTTTGTGGGAAGATGACGACGGCATTATCCCTTTGGTGGATTCGGCCGGAGAAATCATTCTGCAAAAACGGCTGTTTGATAAATTAGTTGCCAAAGGCTTTTCGCCGACGCAAATTGGCAATTACAAGGATATCCTGGGGCAGGATTTGAACGCATGGCTGGAAAAGCGCTTTTTTGCCGATTTGAGCGACCGCTTAAACCTGTTTATGTATTTGCCCAAAACGCCGTTCATCTGGCATTTATCGTCCGGTCCGTTGGGCGGTTTTGAAGCTTTTGTGCTTATTTACAAATGGAGCCGCGATGCCATGCTGCGCTTGCGCTCGGTTTATGTGGAAAAACGGCTGTCGTCCTTACGCAACCGCCTGTTGGATTTACAAAAGGATGATTCCGTTAAAGCCCAAAGCGAGCGGGAAATCATTCAGGCCCAAATCAAAGAAGTGGAACAGTTCAGACAAGCCATAGATGAAATATTACAAGCAGGTTACGATCCTAAATTGGATGACGGCGTGGGCAAAAACATTGCGCCTTTGCAGGAAAAATGCTTGCTGAAGGCGAATGTGCTAAAGCCCAAACAATTGGAAAAATATCTACATGCGGATTGGTAATACATGAAATATATTTATCACGTAACGCATTTTATTAATTTGGAAAAAATTCTGCAGAGCGGGGCTGTTCTATGTAAAAACCTTTTGAATGCAGAAATCTCAGATCATGTAAGCATCGCTTATGAGGGAATTCAAAAACACCGGCACCGAACGATAGTTCCTATCAGCCCCGGCGGTAATCTGCACGACTACGTACCGTTTCATTTTGCACCAAGGTCGCCCATGCTTTATACGATTCTTATGGGTAATGTGGAATCATTTCAGGAAGGACAGGATACACTAATTTATTTGGTGGTCAAGATTCAAGATATTGTTAGTAGTCATTTAGAATTTGTTTATTGTGATGGTCACCCTATTATGGCTTTTAGTAAATTTTTTAGTGACCTATCAATGTTGAAAACTGTCATTGATTGGCAGTTAATGAAAGCTCGCTATTGGCATAATACAGATGACGACAGTGATCGAAAGCGGCGCCGTCAGGCAGAGTTTTTGGTTTATCAAAAATTGCCTGTGGAATTGATTAATCGGATTGTTGTATTAAAATAATACAGTCAAAAAGAAAATTGATGAATTTTTGGAAAGATATGGATATAAAATTGAATGCAGAGAAAACCGTGATTGGTATTTTTAATTTTCAAGAATATGTTTAACAACTACTGAAAAGTGGTAGGAGCTTGGTTATTATGACTATAAAAAAAAGCGGCGATTTGCTAAAAGAAAACGTGCAGGCTTATGTCAATACGGTAAACTGTGTGGGCATTATGGGTAAAGGGATTGCTTTGCAATTTAAATTAAAATATCCGGAAAACTATAAATTGTACAAAAGGGCCTGTGATAAAAAAGAAGTGCAAATCGGTAAAATGTTCATTACCGAAATTAGCGATATGTTTGGAGCGAAGTATATCATCAACTTTCCCACAAAAAAACACTGGAAAGGAAAATCGAAAATCGAATATATCGAAAAAGGATTAGATGATTTAATTTATCAAATAGAAAAATTAAATATTAAATCAATTGTAATTCCGCCGTTAGGTTGTGGATTTGGCGGTTTAAATTGGAATGATGTACGGCCGTTAATTGAACAAAAACTATCATCATTAAAGAACGTTAAGTTGCTCCTTTATGCGCCGTCAAAAGCGCCCAGCGCCGAAGAAATGGATGTAAGAACTTCCAAACCTAAAATGACCATTGGCAGGGCCGCATTAATTGGCTTACTGAAAAATTACGCCGAAGTCGGATATGAAATCACCATGCTGGAAATTCAAAAGCTGATGTATTTTTTACAGGAAGCCGGTGAACCTTTGCGTTTGAATTATCGCAAGGCAAAATACGGCCCTTATGCAGATAATTTACACCATGTTTTGCAAGCCATAGAGAAGCACTATATTGAAGGTTATGGCGACCGTTCTTCATCTGTTCAAATTCATTTGCTGAAAGACGGCGTTCCATTAGCGGAGAAAGTTATTGAGCAGCATCCCGAAACCGCTGAACGATTCAAAAAAGTTGTCCAATTGATAGAAGGCTTTGAGACGCCGTATGGCCTGGAGTTATTAGCCACAGTCCATTGGACTATGACCAAAGAGAATAAAACGCACTTATCCGATATAGTTAACTATGTTCGGGATTGGAGCAGCAGAAAGAAGGAACTGTTCAGCGAAGAACATATCAAAATAGCCAAAGAACGCCTGGCAAAAACAAATTTTGTCCCTTCAAAGAATTAAGGAATGTGCATGTTAGACCGCTGGTTTTTAGAAGATGTAAAAGAAACCCTAACCAATAATGGTCGTGTGGTCGTAATCGATCCGGAAGGAAAAGCGCTGTTTTTAAAAGGAATTCTTAAAAACATCGGATGGGTACTATTTTTAACATTGCCAATGAACTGGATGAGGTTAAAGTAAAATATGAAATAGAAAAAAACTATCGAAGTAGAAAGGTCGTTATTCTTTCTGCACTTCCTTTAGACAAGCTCAGCTTTGTGCGTGAATATTGTGAAACCGGTGGCTATCTGGATTTAAGCTTATTGCACCGCTATATCAAGCAAAAAGTTCACGATCATTTGGGAATGGATTTGCTCAATTCAGCCGAAGAAATTGTAGCCATCGGTAAATTAAGCATTGGTAAAGGCGGTGAATTTTGGTCGCGCATAAAAGTCAACGGTAAAGACGGTGTTTTTAGTCTGGAAGATATTCTCGATTTTCTGTCTGATCCGGAAGGCGTATTTAAAAAATATGGTACGGAAGAAAAGAATTTGTTTTGTGATTATATGTCTGCCTACACACCCCATGCCTTACGGGGTAAGCCGGTAAAGACGGTCGCTAAGGAAATTACTGCGGCGCTTTTTAATGCCATTATTGAAAATCAAAAAAAAGATGCATTTTTAATACAATTATATCAGCTTTGGCTCAATTCCAAAAAGCATGAAGCGGCCTTTAAAAAATGTCTGGCGGAGTTTAATTTACCGCTAACAATCGATATATGGCAATTGCCCGTTAATCATCCTTTTAAACCGGCCGATGACCGCGCGCTTGAACAAATTATTGCCCACATCAAAGATAAAACCTGGATAGCCAATAAACTGGATTATATCGAAGCGCGTTCCAAACAGGTGGTTTTGGATAGTATTCAGGTGGAATACTGGCGGCCTGTTTTTACGCTATTCTCCTACGCTATTCACCAAATCGATCAGATTTACACGCTAAAAGATGCTGTTGCGCATTATGTGAAGCAGTTTTATAAACTGGACAACGATATGCGCCGCTTCTATCAGCTCTTTTTGGCGGAAGAGAGAATTTTGAAACCGTTACAGAATTATTATCTGCAAATTTTAGAATTGTTCCTGGCCAAATGGTTCCAATTTTTTGAAACGGAATATCAGGAAAATCAATCAGGATTGTTAGGTAAAATTATTGAAGAAAATCAACCGCTCGTGGCCATTATTGTTGGAGACGCTATTTCATTTGGCATTGCGCATGAAATCAGACATGTTATTCAGTCCGAATTTCAAATAGAAGACAGCTTCATTTATGCCGGCTTTCCTTCGGAAACGTTAAATAATATGAGCAAATTATTTAGCGCAGGCGGGAAACTATTAGAAAAAGCGCAAAGAGAAAAAAAGCTTGTTGATGAGGTAAACAAGAAGATTGAGTTCATGCCTCTTGATGATTTATCTGTAATGCACAAACCAAACGACGATACTATATTTTACAGCGACGATGTGGACAGCATCTCAGAGAAGAAAAATCAAAAAGCTCTAAAGTATTATAATGAATTCATTGCTCATCTAAGCGATAGAGTTAAAACCATTTTTGCCTGTGGGTATAAGCACGTTTTTTTAGTGAGTGATCATGGTTTTATACTAACCGGTAATTTGGACGAGGCGGATAAAATTGAAATTCCCAAAGCAGAAAGTGTGAAATTAGCCGAGCGTTATTGTCTTTGCCAAAGGCGCTTTGAACATGTACCGGAATATCTCATCGAATATAAACAACCCTACTTGGAATACGATTATATTTACTTTGCGAAAAGTTCACATCCTTTCAAAACAACCGGCGCGTATGGTTTTGCACATGGCGGTTTAACGCCGCAAGAGTTGATCGTTCCTTTTTTTAAAATAGAAAAATTAAAATCGGATTATAATACTTTACAGGTTAGTATTGTAAATAAAGATAATTTAAAGACAGTTGTTGGTGATGTTTTTAAAGTGAAAATAAAGGGCGTGCGATCTAGTGATGATATTTTTGGACAAAATAGAAAGATTCAGATTGTTTTTTTAAAAGATAAAAAAGAATTTTACCAAAGTGACATTATTTCGTTAGAAGCAGAAAAACAAATCGAAAGGGAATTTTCGTTTAAACAAAATGATTGTTTTGTTTTGGCTATCTTAGATGCTCAATCTAAGATGGTTTTGGATTCTTGTCAGGTTACCAAAATAATTGCCAGAGATCTGAGCGGTTTAGGAGTATAACGATGACACTTATATTAGATGATTTAGATCAAAAATTAATGGATAACTTCCGCGGCTTTGTCGTGAAAAAAGATTTAGTTCGGGAATTAAAAATAGGCGCCAATGTTCCGGTTTTTGTTTTAGAATATCTTCTGGCAAATTCTTGTTCAACAACCGATGAGGATCAAATCCGTAAAGGGATTGAAAATGTTAAAAAAATTCTTCAAAGTCATTATGTCAATCCGGAAGAAAGTAAACTCACCCAATCAAGAATTCGAGAGAATCGGAATTTCACCATTATAGATCGTATTGAAGTTTTCTTGGATGCCAACAAAGATAAGTATTGGGCGCAGCTATTAAATAGCAACATAAAAAATGCCAATATTGACGAGCGTTTAGTAACTCGTCATGATAAACTGCTATTAGGCGGGATTTGGGCAATAATTGATCTAGAATATGATGCAGAAATTAAAATTGGTAATAGGGTCTATCCATTTATTGTCAAAGATATAAAACCGATACAATTATCGAATTTTGATTTTGAACGATTGAAAGAAGCAAGAAAAAAGTTCAGCAAATCGGAATGGATTGATGTGATCATCCGCAGTATTGGTATGGAACCATCTTCGGAAGGCTTTACAGATCGTCTTAAACTCTTACTAATTTCCAGATTAATACCATTAGTGGAAGCCAATTTCAATTTAATCGAATTAGGGCCACGCATGACGGGTAAGAGTTATGTGTACAAGGAAATAAGTCCTTATGCCATATTGTTATCAGGCGGCCAAACTACTGTTCCACAGTTATTTATTAACAATACAACAAAGAAGATCGGCTTAGTAGGTAATTGGGATACTGTCGCTTTTGATGAAATTGCCGGCATTAAATTTAAAGACAAAGACGGCATTCAGATAATGAAGGATTACATGGAATCAGGTTCATTTTCCCGTGGTGGTGGCGGTGAAATGACCGGCAGCGCTTCCATGGTGTTTAATGGCAATATTAATCAACCTGTAGGAACATTGCTCAAAACATCCCACTTATTTAGTCCTTTGCCCGAATCAATCCGCAATGATACAGCCTTTCTTGATCGGATTCATTTTTATTTACCCGGATGGGAAGTGCTTAAGCTATCTCCCCATAATTTCACTAATAATTTTGGTTTTAGCACAGATTATTTTTCCGAATTGTTAAAGTTTTTAAGAAGAAATACCTTTTCCGATGCCGCGGATACATATTTTATTTTAGGTACTCATTTAAAGCAGCGCGATTCAAAAGCGGTTAAGAAAACCATTTCCGGTTTCATCAAATTACTTCATCCTGATGGCTCATTTACAAAAAAAGATATTCAGGATTATTTAGAAGTTGCTATGGAAATGCGGCGCAGAGTTAAGGAGCAGTTAAAGCGAATCGGGGGGATGGAATTCTGGGATACTAACTTTTCTTACATAGATAAAGGAAATCAGGAAGAAAAATATGTTCCACTACCCGAAGAACGCGGGTCAAATTTAATTGAAAATTTGCCCTTACAGCCCGGTCTCGTGTATTCAGTTTCTGACGAAGAGGCCGGTTTGGCCTTAGTTAGAATAGAAGTCAGCGTTACACAGGGTAACGGTAAACTAAATATTTCAGGGACTAAACGTTCCATTGTAAAGGACAGCATAAAGAATGTGCATCATTTCATTAAGGCGAATGAAAAATCTATTTTAAGTCAGGATCATTCTCTTTCTAGTTATGATCTTTCGGTTCAGGTTACAAATTTATTAGGCAGCAATGTGGGAGCCGGAATAGGCGCTGCGGTTTTTGCAGCTATTTTATCAGCTATTAATAAAAGACATCTTAAGGCAGGGTTGGGTGTTTTGGGAGATATTTCTGTGAGTGGATCTGTGCAAAGAGCCATAAATTTTCCGGATAAACTGGCCATGTTATCAGAAAATGGCGCAAAATTAGTTTTAACGTCGATGGAAAATTTAGCGGAAATGCAGGATATCCCACCTTCAATATTAAATAACACGGATGTCAACTTTTTCTCTAATAATCAGAGGATTTTACAGAAGGCTATTTTAAATGAATAATTAATAATAGCTATCTCTAAAAAAAATCTGAGGATGTAAGTTAAATGAATTTGAGAAAGTATACTTCTTTGAGAAAGGAATTCGTAAAAACTTGGCAGTTTAAAGCGGATATTTGCTTAATAAGAATGATATACAGATATTTTTGAGAATAAAGGCACCATGAAATGAATTGGCGAAAACGAACTGTCTCTTGTCTGTTGTTTTTTCTTCTTGGTACTAATATTGTGTATAGCACGGAAATCAGATCTCCCGACGGGAAAATTGACCTTTCTTTTGCCGTTGAAAATGTCGCCGGACGGACGGAATGTCCGGTCTACAACATCTCCTTTCGCGGAAAACCGGTCGTTAGTTTATCGAGGCTTAGTTTCACGTTGAATGAAAACTCCATACTGGGCGATGATATGGAAATTTTATCGATGTCAACACTAAGTCATGATGACACCTGGAAACCGGTTTACGGGGAACGCAGCCGGATTCGCAATCATTACAATCAATTACTGGTAAAACTACAGCAGAAAAAACCGCCCTATTTAGCGCTGGACCTGACTTTTCGCTGCTTTGATGCCGGGGTAGCGTTCCGTACCACAATCATGGAAAACCCAGTTGGCGGTGAGCTGCATATTGTAAAGGAGAATACGGAATTTTGTTTTCTTTCCGACCATACCGTCTGGGCGGCGAACAGCGCGCAGGGAAAATACAGAAAAACAACCATCGGTAAAATGGGAGAAGGAATCGAACGGCCACTCACCATAAAGGCGGATGATTCCACCTATATGGCTGTTGCGGAAGCGCGCCTGGTCGATTATGCTCGCATGAAACTAACCACCTTTTCATCTCGTCCCAATTGCATCATCAGCGAATTGAGCGGGGAGGTTACCGCTATGCTGCCGTTGACAACTCCCTGGCGTGTTATCATGATCGCCGACAGTCCCGGACGCTTGCTGGAAAATAATGATATCATTCCTAATCTGAATGATCCCTGCGCGATCAAAGATCCTTCGTGGATCAGACCGGGTAAAGTGATCCGGGAAATTTCCCTGACTACGGAAGGAGGGCTTGCCTGCGTGGATTTTGCCGTTACACACGGCTTGCAATATGTTGAATTTGATGCCGGCTGGTACGGTTATGAATATTCAGACAGCTCCAATGCGACCACTATTAATGTCGACCCAAGGCGCTCCCCCGGCCCGTTGGATTTGCACCATGTAATTCACTATGCGAACGAGCGGGACACCGGCATTATTTTATATGTCAACCGGAAGGCGTTGGAGCGGCAGCTTGATCAAATTTTACCGCTCTATCAAAAATGGGGAGTAAAAGGGGTTAAATATGGTTTTGTCCGGGTGGGCTCGCAAAGATGGACAGCCTGGCTCCATGAAGCAGTCCGGAAAGCCGCCGCTCATCATCTGATGATGGATGTGCATGATGAATATCGCCCGACCGGCTATTCCCACACTTATCCCAATTTCATGACCCAGGAGGGAATCCGCCGGCGATGAAACCGGTCCGTCCAACCAATTAACGCTGACCCTTCTTTTTACGCGCATGCTCGCCGGGGCGGCGGATAACACAATTTGCTATTATGATAAACGGGTAGATCGCAATGCCTCTCACGCGTACCAGTTAGCAAAAGGCGTCTGTATTTACAGCCCGTGGCAATTCCTTTTTGGGTACGATAAGCCCGGGACAACCAGTCGGATCAAAAATAAAGCGGGCCGGTTTGTCATGGGTGGCGAACCGGAACTTGAATTTTTTGCCGAACTGCCTACCGTGTGGGACGATACCAAAGTGATTCACGGCCGAATTGGTGAATATGCCGTCATTGCCCGCCGCTCCGGGGAAAATTGGTTCATTGGCGCTATGAACAGCGGTAAGGCAAGAACATTGGCCGTGCCGCTGCTGTTTTTGCAGCCGGACAAAGAATATGTTGCTCATATCTATGCAGATGACATGTCCGTGAATACCTGCACACACGTGAAAATACAACGTCTTATGGTGAATAGAAACAGCGTGTTAAAAGTTTCGATGTCAGCCAAAGGAGGTCAGGCAATCAGGTTGGTACCGGCCGCGGGGAAGTAGGATTTCTGTGGGTTACCCGGGTTGTCTCTACCTCCGGCAAAACCACAGAAAGGGCAATGAATTTGTTGATTTTACATTTCTGAATTCATTATTGAGAATCATTGTGATAATTAGTGCTCGAACGAAAACTCCCTTTTTATTATCTGTGGGTTAGGAACTTTGTGAAACCATCAAGTGTAATCTGCGGGAGGATTTTCAGATTTTGTGGAGGTACAAAAAAATTAACTATTCAGCCTGGTTTCTTTTTGCCACGAAGACACCCCGCCTGCATCGGACCGGCAAGCCACGAAGTTTCACAAAGAAAACCATTATTGTTTTTTATGTTATCCCAATGCATCATGTTTCATGTTTTATTACGAAGCAAAATTCACCGCCGCCGGCATTGGTAATTTGATTCATTTCTTCTCCTTTGTGTTTCTTCGTGCCTCCGGGACTTTGTGGCTGAATAGTTACCCCAAAAGAAAGAATTTAAATTTAAAATATTGCCTGAATAAAAGCCATAAAATAGCTGCAAGCTGATCATTTCCTGCCGGGGCAGGCGGAAGGAGCCTGTCCAAAACGCAGGCGGGGGATCCCAATGATTTGCATCTTTGTGCAGGGGAAAACCGGCCGGTTAAACAGAGAGTAAAAGAGATGCAATCAGTGCGGCCCGCTGCGGGAAAGATTGAAGAATCACATGTTCATGTTCGGCGTGGGCGCCTTCGCCCGGGGGGCCAAGTCCATCGAGTGTGGGAATGCCCAGAGCCGCCGTAAAATTTCCATCGCCGGCGCCGCCGGTTGCGCCTTCCTGCAAATTCAGTCCCAGCGATTTTCCCAGTTCTTTCGCCCGGGAAAACAGGTTTTGCACGTCTTGTGTCCTTTCCATGGGCGGGCGGTTAAAACCTCCCGTGACGTTGAAACTAATCCCTGGCTGAACCGGTTGCAAATTGTTAATTGCCGCTTCCACGCGATCCGCCTCATTTTGCTGCCAAACCCTAACCTCCAGTTCAGCTTCTGCGACTGGTGCCACCACGTTTAGTTTGGTTCCGCCTTTCACCAGTCCCACATTGATGGTCGTTCCTTTTTCCACATCACCCAACCGGTTCAGAAACAGAATCTGACGCGCTAACTCGGTGACGGCGCTAATACCTTTTTCCGGTTCGATGCCGCTGTGTGCGGCTTTTCCCTGAATTTTTATCCGGAAACGGCCAACTCCTTTCCGGGCTGTTTTCAATACGCCATTGGGAAGCGGGGCCTCCGGCACCAGAACATATTTAGCGCCGACGGCTATTTTTTCAAGAATCTGCCGGGAAACCGGACTGCCAATCTCTTCATCCCCAGTGAGCAGTAAAATTACAGGGCGGGGAAGTTGCCGCTTCAGACCCCGAATGGCCTGCAGGGCAAAATACACCAGCACAATTCCCCCTTTCATATCCAATACACCGGGACCAAAAGCTTTCCCTGCCACAATTTTAAAAGGACGGGCACTGATTGTCCCTTCCGGCCACACCGTGTCGTAATGACAAAGAATAAGCGCCGTTTTTTTTCCGGCAATGGAGTTAGGAGCAGTAAAGGTGATTTTTAACAGATTTCCCGCTTTTTTCTGCCGGATAGGCTCCATCGCCCCGCCGAGGGATGAAAACCAGTCCTGCAGATATTGCTGCAAACGATCTAAGAGGATTTTGTCCGTACTGGGCGATTCCAATTCCACCAGCGTTTTTAAGGTGCTGACCATTTCATTTTGATGTTGTTCAAGATATGTAAGATAGTCTGATGGGGTCATCTTTGGGTTCCGTTTTGGGAATGAATCTTCCGGGTTTCTATGAGGTTAAAACGATGGTGAACGTTGTCCCGTTTGATCTGTGCATACAACAATCGTAATACTTTAGTCCTTTGAAATAATTGTTACTTTTTACTTTTTTAAAATAACACACGAAGTTATTATTCCCGAATGCTTTAATCGGCCTGTCTGCGCAGGCAGACCGATTAAAGCATTCGGGAATGACAGAATGCCGGATAATTGCGGTTTTTTCAAAAAACTAAAGTGTTACCAACAATCAATTCTCGCTCAGATAAAACCTGGGGACTTTTTTCGGTTCAATATCACGACGACACAATCTTAGAAATCAACAAACTAAAATACAGCGGGATATCTTACTGGTAATATTAAAAAGCAGCAGGATCAAAAATAGTATTCATTTTCGATTAAAAAGATTTACGTTCTTCTAATATTGTTTCTGTCAAACTTGCCCCATTCAAAACAAGCTTTAACTTGGGTTTCTTCAAGGAAAGTTGATTTTTACTTTTTTTCGTCCCGTTTCCATTAATAATAAAAACGAAATGTTTTAATATTTTTTTCTTCTCTTTAAAATCAATCTTAGTATGATCAATGTTTTTCATACTATGAGGTAAAATATAATATTCAGATATTTTTCCCCAATCTTTATCTCGCAATGTTATAATATCATCTCTAAAAAAACTAATCCAAACATTTTAAAGTACAACTGAATGTGCATAAATGCAAGACTATCTTACAATAAACCGAAGCGTTAGAAGCCCCCTCACAATCCCAATCGCTCCAGCAAATTGTTGTCCACTCTTTCACCAATCAAAAAATATTTTCCTTTATTCCAGCCTACACCGGTCACAAGATATTTTCCTTTATCAAAACCAACATACCGGGAAAAAATTTCATCGGTGACCCGGCGCCATTCGGCAGCCGCGGCTAAATCTTCCCGCTGCAGCCGGGTCCAGTTGCTGGGAATTTCAATAGCTATTTTGGGGGTCCCGGCAGCGGCGTTCGCCATGTTGTAGCCGTCGTTCAGAATCCGGTAATCATCAGCAGAAGCAATGTGGGGAATTTTCCTCCGATGGCCGGTAAGCGCCTTCCGCACCCGAACCGAGCGGATCAGCCATGTTACGCCGAAACGGGAAGCAGGCACCTGATTCAGTTCATTTTTAAAAGGGTAATACTCCGGGAAAAACTGGCCCGCGATGCCGCCTAATTCACAGAAATTCAAAACGGCGTTGCGGGATTGCAGCGGATCAAAAGTCCAGTTTATGATATCAATCCCCTCGTCCCCGACTAACTCCGCCTGCGCTTTTTTCAACAGAAAACCCAGATTCTTGCCGCGAAAAGCCGGTGTAACGCCTAATAATTGGGATTCGATACGAAAACCGGTGAGATATTTTTGTCTTAACAAGTCGGGAAACGGGGAGTGATTAAATTTGAAAAAGCCGAAAAGAAAGCCCACAACCTGCCCGTCTTTTCGCACAACCAGAGAACTGCAGGGCTGAAAATTCGTGGAGTGAATATCGGCAGGATAGAGGAAATCCTGATCCGCTGCGGTGTGATAACCCCAGATATCCTTTTGCAGATGACGAATTTTTAAAGATTCCTCCGGGTCGGGACAACCGAATTCAAAACCGGCCATTTCTTGCGCCGTTTTCTTAAAAGAATAACTTTCTCCCGGAGCGTAAAAACGGAGGTCGCAAGCACCCATTCTTTTTTTTATCCCGGTTAACAAACTGTCCTTACTGACCGGAACATGCGGATCGATTTGATGCCACCGCAAATTATATTCCAGTCTTTGTCCGTTCAGATTTCCCGGAAACAGGAATGCCGCTCCCATGTCCTGTCCGTTTTTTTCAACAAGAAATAAATGGCCGCCCAATTTGGGAAAGACGCTCTTAAGAAAATGAGGCGGGAACAGATGCGGATTTCCCGGAGCGCCTAAAAGTTTGCGGATTTCTTCTACCCGGCCGGGCCAGGAAGACAGATGGGAATCGATTTTTTTTATTGCGATATTTGTGGACATTTTCTGCCAAATTATCTCTATCCTAAATTGAGCGATTCTTATCTTGAAACAACCACCTAAAGAGTTTTGTCATTCTAAAAGAATCTTGTTAGTTCTGTGCACTGAACCAACAAGATTCCTACGGAATGACATTAAAATCGCTCAATTTAGGTCTATATTATTACAGCGTAAAAATTTGTTTTTTGAACAAACTTTTTAACCTGATAATCCTGCCAATCCCTTCATTGTTATAGTGAACCTTTGTGCCTTAGTGCCTTTGTGGCACAGGCACCTGAATAGTTACCAATATTCTATAAATAAGGGGCAGGAGTGCAACTCCTGCCCCAGCTTTGAAGTATAAAAAAGCTCGCGCCGGGGTTGCACTCCGGTGCGTATCCGCTGCGATCTTCTATTTCATCAACACCATCTTGCGCACGGCAATAAACCGTCCCGCTTCGATGCGGTAGATGTACATGCCCGTGGCCATCCGGCGGCCGTAATCATCCAATCCATTCCACTGAACCGTATGGGCACCGGTCTGCTGTTTGGCTTCGATCAGCCTGCGAACCTTCTGCCCCAGCACATTGTAAACCACCAATTTCACCAGCGACTCTTTCGGCAAATCATAAGTGATCGCCGTGCTCGGGTTAAACGGATTCGGATGGTTCTGATGCAGCGCATAATTCGTTGGAATCTGTCGTCTCTCATAATCCGCTACCGCTGTTGTCTTCGGTTTCATGGAAAGAATGGTGCCGAACTGTCCCACGGCCCAGAATTTTCCGTACAAGAATTTCACATTTTGGAGCGTTCTTTCCGTGGGAGAAGTTACCGGATTCCAGGTGGCGCCGCCGTCGGTGGTCATGAAAATGGAACCGTAATCGCCCACAATGGCGCCGGTCATGCCGTCATCGGCAAAGTCGATGCCATACAGATAACCACTGTTGGAACCGGTATCCAGCGTATCGATGGTTACCATCGTCTCGCCGCCGTCTTCGGTCTTCCAGACATAACCTTTGGAAGAGATCAGGTAACCCATGTTTGCATCGAAGAAATACATATCGTAAAATGACATGGAACCGTAATCGTTACCGAGCGTCCAGGTAATGCCGCCGTCATAAGATTTGTAAATTTTACCGTTGTTGGAACAGGCAATAAAATTTTGCGCATCCAGCCTTTTAATGTCTTTGATTTGCGCCGAGCCCACATCTACGGTGTCCGTCCAGGTTGCGCCGCCGTCGAAGGACCAGAATATTTCGCCTTTATTGCTGCCGACCCAGATGCTGTCCGGACCAGCCGTAAGCATAGCGGTAAACTGGGAGTTGCTGCCCCATGCCGCTGTCTTAACCGGCTGAAACGACACCCCGCCATCGTTGGAGACACCGATAAAGCCATACATTCCGGATATGACGGCTTTCTGCGGCGTTAAAAATTCGAACTTGTAAATACCGGATGCCGTACCGGAAGTAAAGTTTTCCGGATAACTCCAGGTTAAACCGCCATCGGTAGATTTGGTGATTTCTCCACCGGACTTCGCAGAAGCAAACAGTTCATTTTCATTTTTAGCCGCAATTCCGAGAAAGCGAAGCCTCGGCCAATCCAGTTTCGGCGTCCAGGTCAGGCCGCCATCGTTGGTTTTAAAATAATGGCCATTATCTGTGATCACATAGCCGTTATTTTCATTCCAAAAATGGATTGCCTTGACAGTGCTGCCGGTGCCCAGTTTTAATGTATCGTGAGTGGCCCAGCCATCACTGGTTTTGATGAGGAAACCTTGTCCCCCCCCGGTGAACATAACATTTGCATCGAGGGCAAAACCGGCACCGGCATATTCATACCGGGTAGTATAAGGCCCAACGGCCTGCCAGGTATGGCCGGTATCCGAAGAAAAGAAAGTCACTTTGTTGTACGCGGCAATGATGGCGTAACGGTCTCCCGTAATATCCAGATCATACAGCTTTTTTGATCCGGTTCCCGGCGGGAATACGCCGCCCAACTGAACCAGCTCCCAGGTAGCGCCGCCATCGCTGGTGACAATAACCGTTCCGGTGTTACCGTCGCCAATGCCGATACCGTGCATGGCATCAAAAAATTTCACTCTGACAATGTCCTCCTTGTAATCCGGCAACGGCAAAGCATGCCTGGCCCAGGTAGCACCGCCATCTATGGTTTCACAAACGGTGGAATCATCTCCGGATATAAATCCATGCATCGTATCAAAGAACCAGATGCCGTAAAGGGATTTTTCCGGAATTACGACCGGATCATTTACAGCCGTCCAGTTGCTGCCGCTGTCGACAGATTTATAAACAGATCCTTTGGCGCCCACGGCATAACCCGTATCCGCATCCAAAAAATAAACATTGTTCAGGTTTTGCATGCTTGCATCTTCGGAATGAACCGAATTCCAGGTTTCGCCTCCGTCCGTGGTTTGAAAAACCGCGCTGCTGCCGCCAACAACCCAGCCCGTCTGGGCGTCGAGAAAAAACAGATGTTCCGGCATATAAACATCCTGGTGTTTCACCAATTGCCAATCATTGGCAATTGCCGACCCCATCCCTAACGTGACAAAAATAATTGTCACTAAACCAATCAACACATTGAATCGCTTCATGTACTGCCTTCCTCTTTTTGGGTTAATGATGATTAATTTTTCGGTTCGTTAAGTGTAATTGTCAAGACCTTCCAGACTCATTCAAGACCTTCCAGGTTTTAAAACCTGGAAGGTCTGGGAGGCTGTGAGGTCTAAGGTCTGTAATAATCTTTAATGTAACAAAAGATGGTTCAATTTTAAAGTAAAATTTAAAAAGTCTCTATTTTTATAGGAATATTTTGTTGCTACCCGATTGAAAGAACCGGATAATCTGAATTCCCATGCTGTTCCTGTTCGCCGGACAAGCATTCCGCCACATATGTACTGAGTTACCTGATTGGAATGGTACAACCATTCCGGTTCAAAAACAACGTGAAACAAGGAACCGTTATCGGTGATAAATAATTTACTTTCGCCCGGCGTTGTTAGCCCAAAACCGGTGAATCCAGCAGCCTGATACCGTAGTGTCCAGCACGCTACAGGTTTCAGTTGACCGTCCAGCGAATTTATAACCGCCCCGTCCTTCGATGTGACCGACAGGCGCAATTGCAACTGTTAAACCCTGAATTAAGAAGCTTTGAACCGGAAAACCGAGTAGTTACAAAAAAACATTTATCTGCAATCCATCAATGTAAATTAAATTTAGAGTTCAGTATCAGCTCAAAGTGATTTCTTTGTCCCAGTCCGGGCGCTTTGGGATTGTCCCGGCGAAAGACGGCAACAAATTCCAGAAGATATTTTTCCTGATAAAGTGATAAGCCGAAACTCAGGCCGTTTTGCAGATTGCTGCTCAGCAGGTAGGGCATTTCACCGTTCAAACGGTAATCTCTCAACTGAACCCCGGCCTGCGCGGAGAGTATCTCGTTAAAAAAATATTCTCCTCCCAACCGAATCTCCGGCGCCAGGATTTTGGCGTCAAAATCGGCGTGGCCGATGTAATCCGAAAACCGGTAATCCCCGCTGCCGACGCTGATCTCTGCGCCCATGCGATAAACATGATGACCGGGCTGAAACGAGATTCCCAGGCCATATTCCAAATCATTTTTACTTTGTTCCGTAATCAAAACCGGCAGGCGGTAATGCTTTGACCAATCCGATGAAAAGTTCCCGTTGGCAAAACCGATACAAACCCACGGTGAACCGGGCCGGGAATATTTCCCGATGAAATTAAATGTAGCTTCGTTTTGCTGCCAGTACGCTTCATAATAACGAACACTGCTGCCGTCATAAAGATCCAGATAATGAAAATGGTACCCTGCCTGCAACAGGAAAACCAAAGAATTCACCGGTTTTAACAACCACTGGTTTTCGATGACATGGTGAAAGGACATGGCATTGCGAGGATAGGTTTTTAACTCCCGGCGGGAGATGATGTAGCCACGGTAACGGTAGGTAACCGGCACCCGGCCATCCTGCCGTTTCGGCACTTCGGTCATGTCGAACAGATTTTTGTAGGAGTAAGTGACCCCGGTGGTCACCAGCCCGCTCAATTTGAATGTGAAGCCGATTCGGGAAATGAGATTTCGTTGCACGATGCGCACCATTGCTTCTTCATCCCGCACCGCCGAATCCAGCGTGTATTGCAATTCTGCACCCATATTAAACCGATTGGAAAGTTTTCGGCTGTAAATCACATCGATATCCGGCCCCCAAAAACGGTAACCGCCGCTGCTGCTGTCGGTTAAAATGAACGGATCGGCGGCATAGGGATTTTTTTCCAGAGCAAACGGCACACCGATCAATTGATCATTAAAATAGGTTACCCGGCCTAAAAAAGTGTGTTTCTCGTTCAGTCGTTTGGTACCGGCAAATGAGATGGCGGAAGAATTAATTTTTGCCGGATCATATAAACGGCGAAAATTGCCCCGCGTGTATCCGTTATTATTCCAGATCCGCAGCCAGTCCGGTGTATTTTTTTCGTGCAGCCAGGCGGGATTGTTGCCCAGATCGAACAGGTTAAACCGGTTCCAGTCGCCTGTCAGCACATACCGAACGGAGCCCATGGCGCAAAGATGGGGATCATCCAACTGGGCTGCAAGCGGACGAAATCCAAAAGCGATAGCCGCAAATGCAACAAACAGGCAACCAATTTTTTTCATATATTGCTCCTAAATGTTCCTTTCCCTGAAGTTTGATTGAGTAGGGTTCAAATTACTTACCTTCATTTGGAACATTGCCGGTTAAGAGCACAGAATTAACAAGATTCCTTCCGAATGACAAAACCGACCCGGTGATAGATACAAGTCAAGAATCACCCAATATGAGTGAAGATAGTACTCTCGCCCGGGTCAATTTCAACCGCTACTGTCGACCCGGTGTGGGATGATCCAGTAATATAAAATCAAGCGTGCTGTTATTTGAATCGTAGCCGGGTTCAATGCGCTGCGTAGATTGACCGCTGTATTTGGCAAGCCCCACACCGGCAAATCCGGCGTCCACCCGGGTGGTCATCTCTTTTGATCTGGATGCCGATTTCGAATATTCCACTCCATCTAAAATAGTGCTCAGTGGAATGCGTACATAATTGTCTGTGACTGTGTATTCGGTGCCGTCGGAAATAACCACCGCATTGTGCACCAGGTTAATCATAAAATCCACCGTTTTGTCGGGACGAATATTATTCACATTAGGCACATCGAAATTATCCCAGTCTCCACCGTACCCGTCGTAAAATTCCCAATCGGCGTTGGAAAGGTCAACCGCGTTGGCAATAACCTTTGAGTGATCGAAGGCATCCTGGGCAATGACAACAAACTGACCCGGCTGGATGGGATACTGTTTTCCCAACGGTTTGCCGGGGAATTGAAAACAATAAAGGGTTTCCACATAATCATTAATTTCTATATTGGGATTAATGGTCTGGCTGGCGCGGGAAACGATGATGCCATCCAGATAGAGTGTAGTGTTGGTACGGTTGTACAATTCCACAAACTGATCATAAAAATAGTAAGCATTGTTCACCGGTCCGGCATAATAGATTTCATTAATGACCAGACCGGACATTTTTGCAACGCTGCAATACAACGTATCCACAGCTGTTCGTCTCTGATAAACTTCCACATCCTTTGTGGCGGACATATTTAGTTCGTAGGCGCCTTTCCCCACATTCCTGCTGGCGATCACTTTATACTCTGAAGCGAACAGGTCGTCGAATATGGCCAATCCGTATTTATCCGTTTCTTTGCTCTCCAGATAATCATATTCAATGGATTGGATCAGAACCTTTATATTTGGGATCGGGGCATAACCTAAAACCGGATCAACCGGAAAAGTGCCGGTAGTATCCGCTACCAAAATATTTATTCTGGCCTGGCCGTCAATATTCAGCGGTTTCTTCCGGCCGCAGGCGATCAGGAGTAAAAAAGTTAACAGAATAAATGGAAACCGTTTGTTCATGTTTTTGCCTCCGTATCAGAATTCCTGAATTGAGCGATTTTTACTTAACCGGTATAACTCATAAACTTTTGCCACAGAGACACTAAGTCACGAAGAATATTAAAAATAAGGCAACTTAATGATTTGAACTCAGTCTGTTTCGCTAATTCTTTTCGTAACTATTCAGCTCACGTCTATCTGACACAGGCAGAAAACACACGAAACAATCGAATGATTTCATCTAACTTTTTTCCTGTTTTTTTTTGAGTCTTTCGCGGGCTGCCTGAGTAGTGACAATACCGTAACACTTTAGTTTTTTGAACAAATCCGCTTCCTTTGCGTTCTCTGCGTCTCTGCGTTTTAA
>CAJVYQ010000061.1 GCA_913009825.1 uncultured Deferribacteres bacterium | reverse complement strand
TTTCGTTTTATTTCCTATATGAAAGACAAATTAAAACAGTAACCAAAGCAACCTTCGACGGAACTTATCCTGAGCTTGACGAAAGACTCAGACCGGCCCGAAAAGAAAACCATTTTGAACACTTGCCTGCTGCAGGCAGGGAATCGAACTGTGGTCGACATAAAACTAAGATTGAATTAATTTCAACTGATCATCCTTATTTCCGGCAAATAACTAAAAAGTTTAACCATAAATTTATTAGAAATCAATAGTAAAATAGATATTTAACCTTCATTGAACGATTGTAGGTCGATTTGCTTAATCGAGAATCTGATTTCATTTAGTTTATGTAAAAAGTAACTTTAAGAAACTTGAAAGTTACTTGATTTTTATCAGAACAAAGGTCAAATCATCATCAAAATATGATTTTCCGACAAATTTTTTAACCAATATCAGAATCTTTTCTTTCAATTCCAGCGCGGTGGATTCAGGATTATTTTGAATCAATTGAATTACATTTTCCAGATCAAAGACCTTTCCATGGCGATTTTTAGCCTCAATCAAACCATCGGTATATAGCAAAAGCACATCACCGGAAACGAAATCTACCGAAGCCTGTTGGTAAACAACATCTCTGATAAAACCAACGACGGTGCCGCCTTCTTCCAGTTTTAGCGTTTCTCCGGTTTTGCGAATAATCAGGGGCGGAAAATGGCCGGCGTTACAATAGGTAATCATCCGTTTTTCCGTATCCAACTCCCCGAAGAAAAAAGTCGTGTAGGTGCCGGCTACCATAGATTCACTCATAATTTCATTGAGATGTATTATTCTCTCTGCAACCGAAGCGGATTCGTTAATTACTCTTTTATATGAAGAATAGATGGAAGCCATCAAAATTGCGGCAGGCGTTCCTTTGCCGGAAACATCGCCAATGGACAACCCAAGGCGGCAATTATGCAGCCATGTCAGATCATAGAAATCGCCGCTAACCGTTTTAGAGGGGATATTCAGTGTGGCAAAATCATAGCCGTTAATTTTCGGCGTAACTTTCGGCAACAACGCTTTCTGGATTTTTCTGGCCGTTCTCAGATCGAATTCCAGCTCTTTGCTGCGCAATACTTCTTCGTGAAGCCGGGCATTATCGATTGCGATGGCAGCATGACTGGCAAATGCGGTAAGCAGGTTCAGTTGATCTTCAGAAAAAGCGTTGATTTGATCCGATTCCAAATTGAGCGCTCCCAATAGTTTGTTTCTCACAATCAGCGGTACAATAATTTCCGATTTTGTCGCTTTCCGTGCATCAACGTATTGAAAATTACGGGTAACATCCGGGGCGACAATGCCCTTCCCTTCACGGGCTACAATGCCAACCAATCCCCGTCCTACCTTCAATTGAGAGCGTTTCAATGCCAGATGATCATATCCTCGCAATACCGCCGGATAAATCTTTTTCGATTTCCGTCTGAGCAAAAAGATCCCCGCCGCATCGTAAGGAATTACCAGTTTCACAGAATCGATGATGATTTCTAAAACTTCTTTCACATTCAGAGAAGAACTGATCCGCTTACTGACTTCCAACAGAATGGACTTTTCCAGGGCTTCTTTTTTAATTTCTTTTAAAAGAAGCTGATTTTGTTCGGAGACCTCCGGATTACTTTCAAGCATTTTTTCTATCCTTGATTCCAATTTCACTCATTCCATCAGTTATGATAAATTTATAAAATGACTATTAATATAACAAATCTCTTGGCGATTATCAAAAAATTCTTTGCAGAAAAAGCCGGGCGATAAATCCGATCAGCAAACCTGAAATGACGGAGATTAAAATAAAATAGGGAAAGAGCCAGAATATGGACACACTGCGGACAAAAAAAAGATAGGCCAACAACAATTGGCTCGAATTGTGAAAAAATGCTCCGATCACACTGATGCCGATTACACTGAATTTCTTTGTGCGGTAATAGGTAACAGCCATGGCAAGTAGTGCGACCAGCGCGCCGCCAAACGCCAGTAAAAACACCGGATTGAAAAGCGTTCCCAATAATAAATTGCCCAAAATCACGCGCAGCACAACAACCAAAAACGCTTCTGCCCAGCCGAACCAAACAAGCGTTAGCAATGTAACCAATTGGGATAAGCCGATTTTACCGCCCGGAATTGGTTGCGGCAGGAAATTTTCCAGGCTGAACAGAATCAATCCAATGGCAACTAAAATTGTCAAAATCAGGATTTTTTGTAATCTGGTTCTTCTGCCGGAAATGTTCATTTGGTTACCGCGTCTATCCAGTCCGTTTTTTCTTCACCCTGTATTCGGATGAATACCCGGTTGGGGACACAAACGATATACTGATTCTGTTTGGCTATTTTGCCCATTTTGATACAGAGTTTGGCGGGACAAGATGATTCTTTAACCCGGGCTTTTCCGTTTTCAATCCGGATTTTCATGAAACCGGTCGCTGTGCTAATTAAAAAAGTTTTATTCTGATTAAGATCGTATTGGTAGGCAAGTTTATTGTTAACAAACACCTGGACGGTCTCACCGGGAGTTTGTACAAAAAACAACAGAATAAATCCAATGATCCCGGCGGTTAACAAAACAAGAATTAGAACTTTATCCGCAACAGTCAGAAAAGCAAGGAGCGAACGGTAAAAGGACCTGATTTTAGAGAAAATGCTCATTTTAGTTTTTTCAGAGCCTGCATTTTTTCTATGATGCGCTTCCTGTACTCCTGTGCGGTCCGGTTTTGCGGATTAATTTTTAAAAGCTGTTCAAATTTTTTAACCGCCTCCTGGTATTTTTCCTGGGAATACAGCCGGATACCTTCCTGCAAAAGCATAGTTGCATACCGCCGATGTTTTAACTTGATTTTCTGCCGGGATTCCTGATAAGTACGGTTTTGGGGGTATTTCAGTAATAATTCATCAATTAATTTTTCCGCTGCAACATATTGATTAGACTCCAGCAACCGGTTAACCGTCAGCCATTTACTTTTTGTATCCGCTTTTAATTTTGCCTCCTGCAGCGCTTTTACATATTTATCCTGCCTGCCGTTCAACCGGATGGCTGCCTGAAAAAGATTAATAGCTGCTTTATATTTTTTATCGGCATAAACTTTCAATCCCTGCTGCCACAGATCATCCGCCCTGCTTTTCCGCTTTTCCCTGCTCCGGATGCGCAATTCCCGTGCGGCTGTCTTTTCCGGATCGATACGCAGAATCTTTCTGCATAACGCTTCCGTATTGAAATATTCACCGGCTTTGAAAGATTTGTTGGCCTGGTCGGACAGTCCGGCAAGATAAGACTCCACCTTCGGGTGAATATCACTCAAAGCGTTTCGGGCAGCACTATTTTCCGGATCGATATTCAGAATTTTTCCGTAAGCAGAAATGGCCCCGGTATATTGTTTTAATTTTTCCTTTTCTTTTGCGATGAGAAGCAAACTGTCAATTGCACCCTGCGTGAGTTGAATCTGTTTCTTCACATCGTCCAGAAAATATTGTATTTTGGGATAATCCGGCTGCAGATCATAAACCAGCTCAAAATCACGCCGGGCCGCCCGGTATTTTTTTTGCCCCCAATAGCCGAATCCGCGCACAAAATATTCTTCCGCCTGCTGCCTTATTTCTGTTTCGATTAAGCGGCTATATTTTTGAATAGTGGAATCCCGGTCATTTACCAGGGCTAAACGTTGAAAAATTTTCTGCGCCTGTTTTAACCGGCCCTTTTTATAAATCCCAACAGCGGTTTTTTTATATTCCTCAAATTGAACCCGGGTAGCCGGTTTAAGCATGGCAATTTTAAACCGGACTTCTTGGTTTACAGGATACTGCTGCGCAATATCGATATATCGCAGCAGTGCGGCCAGAGGCTCGCCATTTTGTTCATATTGCTGTGCTTCCTGCAAGTACCGGGACAATTTTTCCTGTCTCTTCTCGTACAACAGTTTAATGTCCGCATAAGTTTTTGCTATTTTTTCATTTTCCGGCGTGAAAATGAGAGACTTGCGGAACTGAGACAGCGCTTCCACCAACTTATTTTGTTTTATAAGTGCCAATCCTCTCCGGTAGCACCGGTCTGCCCGGGTGATGACCGATTCTCCGAATTGAATATTGCCGGAAAATTGGATCTGTTTTTGATATTTCTCATAAACAAAATCCAGATTAAAACCGGAAAGATTGACGCCGACACCGAATAAAAAGTCATTTTTATCAAAATTGGAAATTCCGGAACGCAAAGTAATAAATTCGGATGCGTGTAATTCTGCGGCAGTGATAAAATCGTTATTTTTCGTCCTGAATTGGTTTTCCACGTACATGTCCAGCATCCGGTTAATAGCCCGGTATCTAATTGCCAGTGTAAATTGCAGCGGCGGTCCGAACCGTTTTTTTGACAGTGTGATGTGCTGGAACGTGGCGGAAAAATCAAACCGAAAAAGACTGGTTACGGACTGAGAATTCAGCCGCTGAGCAGTGGGCGAAAAGGAGACTCCTAATTCCCATTCGGAGGCAGCATCACTTTTTTTTGCGTACGTGATATTTCCAATGCCAATCCGGATACCGGAATAAATTTCCCGGCCGATACCAAAACCGATAAAATCAGTCTCCTCACCTGTGTGTAAGCGTCCGATAGCAAACCCCAGACCGCCAATCTGTGGGAAATAATCGGAAACAGCGGTTTGGTCGTATTGAAACAGTCGATCGACATTGATGGAAAAAAGAGCACGCCGGTTTTCGGCTAAATTGGCAGGATTGTTTAAAAATGCGTACGCAGCATTTTTAAGCGTGGCGGAAACGCCTCCTAACGCTTTAGCTCTGGCATCCAAAAAGAAAAATTGTTGCGCATTTGCCGGTAGTGGAAAGAGGCTTAACAAGCCGATAAAAAGGGAAAAAAAACTACGATAAATATTCATCACACGAAAATCAATCATACACAATTCGGTAAACCTGAACCGGCTTTCTTCTGCCGCTTAACAGAACCGGTTCCATTTTGATCACGGAAAATGCGCCGCTCAGATAGCGAATCACATTTTTAGTTATTACGATATGCCCGGCGCGGGAAAAGCTGCACAGTTTGCTGGCCAGATTCACTACATCGCCGATGGCGGTATAATCCATCCGCGAAGAAGCGCCCATACTTCCAATCATAGCCTCGCCATAGTTAATACCAATGCCGATGGTTAGATATTCCTGGTTGTTCTTTCTGCGAATTTTATTCAATTCTTTGATTTTTTTCTGGATGGCAACAGCCGCTTTGATTGCATTATCCGAAGAATTTTCATTCTGAAAAATGGCCATCACGGCATCGCCGGCGAATTTGTCAATCACACCGCCGTGATCTTCGATAAATTTACTCTGCAATTTCAGATAAATATTCACAATTTCCACCAACTGTTCCGGCGCCAGTTTTTCGGAAAGTTTGGTAAACCCGCGGATGTCCGTAAACAGAACCGTAATTTCCTTTTTTTGGAAAGATTGAACCGTCTCGGTACCGCCGGATTGACTTTGAATCATATCCACGGTTAATCGGGAAACAAATTTCTGCATCTGCACATTTTCACGCAGACTGCGCACCATTCGGTTAAATTCCCGCGCCAGAAGGCCGATCTCGTCCCGCGTCTGCACCCGGATTTCCACATCCAAATTCCCTTTTGCAATCTCGCCGACACCCTTCGCAAGAGCGATAATATTTTTTGACATTCGCTTTGAGATAAAATGGACTACAAAAATACTGATTAAAAGGACGATCAGAGCAATCAGGAAAATCATCTGTTTTGCCTGGTTCAGCGCCTGATCGATCATGGCATGAGAAAAAGCAACTCCGGCTACTCCAATGACAACTGTCCGTAGATTTCCGTTCGGGTCCTGCATCCGATGGGATAAAATCTGTAAATATTCCGCGCCGCGCCGGAAGCTATTCACGGTAAAGTTGGTATCGCTATGTAAATAGTTCAGGTAGGAAGAATCGATTTCGGTGATCTTCAAAGGATCGGAATGTGCCACCATTCTGCCATCTCTGTCCATCACAAAAGCGTATTCAAAACCCTCCAATTTCAATTTCATCATATTGTTTATTACATCCTGAATGGATACATAATTTCGCGTCAGCAGATTATCCCGTGCCACGCTGGAAAGATTTTGTACGGAGACGATGCAGATTTCGTCCACCTTCTGGCGCAGATCACGTTTCTCCGATTCCAACATGGCAAAACTGATCAGAAGGATCACAATCAACAAAATTGAATTGAGCAGAATGGTGAATTTCAGCCGCAGATTAAGGCTGTAATAAACAGCAACGGTTTTCTTAAAATAGTCTTTGAACAAATCAATTATTATTTTAATCATTTTTCAAACAGAGTTTTTTTGTTGATCGTACCTTTCCAATCCGGTTTTGCCCACAAGCTAACAAATCGACTTCTTTATTCAAGCTTCATTTTTTGACGGAATAAATCCCAACAGGCCGGGAGACACTATTTAGTGACTGCGTGCTGCAGGCAAGAAGCCGAAGCGTGATTACAGTCAATATTACAGAGCATTCCTGAATCGTTACCAAATCATTTTAAATTTAACAAGTTCCGACGTTAATCTTTATCCGGGAAAACAAATCAACATCTTAACAGATATATTTTACATTATTTGGCTTAAGATTCAAGTGTTTTTTTATCGGTAGGAAAATAATAGAAAAAGGTCTAAGTGAAAATCCATATTTTCACATAATGGATTCCCTGTCTGCAACAGGCAGGCCGGTAAGAGCATTCGGGAATGACAATCTGTCGAATAATTGGAGAAGAACTGAAGAACTGCAGATTATTGGGCGCGGATGACGACCATTGTAATATCGTCACTTTGAGGAATATCGCCGACAAATGCTGCTACTTCATCACTGACAGCGTTTAGAAGGGCTTTTGCCGGTTGGAGGTGTGTTTGGCTCAACAGGGTTTCAAGACGTGTTTCTTCAAATTCCTCTTCATTTTCGTTCATCGCCTCGGTTACGCCGTCGGTAAACATGAAAATCACTTCACCTTTTCTCATTAGAATGGTTTCGGACTCGTATTGTGCAGTGGGAAACAAGCCCAAAATCAACCCGCCTTTCTGCAAAAGATGAAGAGAGCCGTCGTTTCGAATCAGGTAAGGTGGATTATGGCCGGCATTCACGTAAGTGATGGTCATTGCCTGAACATCCAGAATACAATAAAAAAAGGTGATGAATTTGTCGACGGTTGTATTTTGACAGATGATTTGATTGATGTGTTCCACCATTGCCACAATTTCCGCTTTCTCATTGGCCAGCGCTCTCAAACTTGCCTGAAGGCTGGAGACAAGCAATGCTGCGGGTGTACTCTTGCCGGAAACATCGGCAATGGCAATCCCGAACAGGTGCTCATTCAGTTGAATACAATCGTAATAATCGCCTCCCACCTGGTAACTGGAAATATTTTTTGCTGCAATTTCAAAACCGGAGATATCCGGAAAACGATCGGGTAGTAATTTTGCCTGAATTTCACGAGCAATTTGTAGTTCATCCTCCATACGCTGTTTTTCCAACATCTCCTGCACCATGCGGGCATTCTCGATGGCAATCATCGCATCGTTACCAAGGGTTTGCAAAAAAGACAATTCACTCCGGGCTACTTTCTCTCCGGTGATCTTTGAACCGATCCCGATGACCCCTTTAATATCATTTTTGCTGAACATGGGGATTAAATATTTTATGCCGTTGTCGATTAAATTTTTACAAGTCTTATTAAAAGAGTCTTCCGGTATTTCATCATCCAAAAAATAATAAAACTTTTCATCCCGAAACAGTTGCTGCAACGGCAGGCTGTTGATGCACAGGCTCACCGTTTCCCGGCTTACCGTAATTCCTTTGGCAATTTCAACCCGGAATGTCTCGTTTCCTTTGATCAGAACAACACATTTATTGATGAGAAACTCGCCCATGATAGCAAAAGAAAGGATTTGACTGATTTTAGCCTGATCCAGACTGGAATTCAACTCACGGCTAATTTCAAAGAGTGTGTTCAACTCCTGCACTTTTTTATCTAATTTTTTATTAGTGGATTGGATTTCCTTAAAGAGCAGACTTTTGTCCACGGCAATGGCGGCCAAATTTGCTAACGATTCCAAAAAATCGATATCCTCCTGACTGTATGTTTCCCCGTTGAATTTTTTGCCATAGGCGATAAAACCGAGCTCTTTTCCACCGGCGATCATGGGAACAATCACTTCGATCCGATGTTTTTGCATCTCCCGGAGAAACCGGTCATGACTCACATCATGCTGGTCGAGCAACAGTGAATGTTCCGGGTAAAAATCAAAAGCGAAACATTTCCCCAACAGATTGGAAGATCCTCCTTTCACATTCTCCACTTTTAAAATATCCGGTTTGTCAAAAAGCAGCACCAGCCCTTTACTCACCATCAACCGGCCCATTGGTGTGAGAATCACATTATCCAAAATTGATCTTAGCTCGAGGGTTGAGTTGAGAATTTTATTAATTTCAAAAAGAGAGGTGAGCTCCAGGTATCTGATTTTCAACGCATTAAAATCGTCTTTATCGATCACCTCATAGCGATCCCGGGTAAGATCGTCCCGACCCTGCCTATTTGTGTCGTGCATAGGATTCTTCCATTAAAATTTGTTGTTCTTTTTTCTTTTCGGGGGACTCCATTTTGCACAAATATTTAATCATTTTCACACTGTTTTTCCTGCACGGATCGATGGAATAGCTCACTTCGTCCATCAAAATTTTTATGAGGTGAATCCCCAGTCCGCCGCGGCGAAATTTATTGAAGTAAGTATCCATATCTTTAAGTTTGGATTTATCCGGATTAAAACCTTTCCCCCGATCCGTGACGGTAACGGTGATCTTTTCCTGGTCGAATGTCACATCCACTCTGATATCTTTGGGATCTATCCCTTTGTAGGCATGCTTCACCACATTTGTACATGCTTCATCCACAGACAATTGAATTTTATTCACATGCTCTTCGTCAAATCCCGTAATTTTTGCAATCTTGGCTACAAAATCCCGAATCAATTCGAGATAGCGGCTGTCGCAGGGAGTGACCATAGAGAATTTGTTAGCTTTGGCTGACAATATCAACCTCCATTTGCGATTTTATTGGGGCGTTCAAAAACCACTGAAATTGAATTCCCTTTGGCACTATTTACGGGAAGACAATTTCAGTGTTACAAAAATAATCCGGCGCAACCGTTAACAGGGTTAATCTCACTTTGTTTCCTTAAATTTTTTAATGGCTTCGGTTTCATCGGAAACAATTTCATACAGGTTGGGAAAACCTAACAAATCAAAAATTTTATACACTTTCTCAGACATGTTACTCATTTTGATGTCACCGTTTTTTGCGCGGATATCCTCGATAAAGCCCATAAAAACACCCAATCCGGCGCTGCTGATATAAGAAAGTTTGTCAAAATTAACCACAATTCTGTTCCTGTTCTCCTCCACAAGTTGTTTGATTGAATCTTCAAAAGCAGGCGCGGTGTGAGCATCCAGGTATCCCTCGATATTCAAGACCGAAATGTCACCCGCGTCTTTGCGTCGAACAGTAAAATCACTCATTTATTTCCTCCTGTATTTTTGTTCCGACCAACGACAAATCATCATGTTTATTCGATTTGCCGATGAATTGAATCACATCGGCCGTTAAATTTCGTGTAATCATTTCCATGGATTCGTGTCTGTGCGCTTCAATGATTTCAACAACTCTATCTTCTCCGTATTCCTCTTTTTTGGCATTGCGCGCTTCGGTGAGGCCGTCTGTATAAAAAAAGAAAAAGTCATTATTATGCCATTTTATTTCACATTCTTCCAGAGTAGCGTTGAAAATATTTCCCGCATCCAACGCTACGCCAATCCCATCGGGTCTTAAAATTGAGGTTGTATCCCCTTTGGCGTTGTAATAGATCACCGGACAATGTCCTGCACGACAGAAAGTCATTTTTCCCTTTTTGAAATCCATAATCGCGTAAATCATACTGACAAAAGTTTTTCTGTCGACGTTTTCATAAAGGGTTTCGTTTACCTTTTGTAAAAACAGCTTGGGGGAATAGTATAACCGGGCAAACGAGTTTACAATCCCCTTCAATTCTGCCATATAGAATGCGGCGGACAAACCTTTACCGGAGACATCCGCAATAACCAGTCCCAATTTGTCCTCATCGAGACGAATGAAATCGTAGTAATCTCCGCCTACTTCGTAAGCTGTCACGCAGAGCGCTTCAATCTGCAAACCCTTTACTTTCGGCATCTCTTTTGGCAGTAATTTCATCTGAGTGTCGTGGGCAACCCGCAACTCCTGTTCCAGGCGTTCTTTTTCCAGCGATTCTTCCAGCAAGCGGGCATTTTCAATGGCCACGGTTGCCTGGTTAGCAAAAGCATTCGACATTTCCCGGTCATCCTGATCAAAACCGTAAACCTCGTTCTTCACAGCGAACAAAATGCCAATTACCCTTTTCTGTGAAATTAACGGCACACCAAGAATGGAAGCAATATTTTTTCTATGCTTGCGCAGATATTTTGTGCGTGAATCTTTGGAAACGTCATTAACCAAAACGGAAGCGCGGTTTTTAAAAATCCAGCCACTAATTCCTCTGTCCCGGTCCAACGGCGTATTTTTCTTCTCTTGCCAGGAAAGATTTTCACTGGAAACTATTTTCAATTCACCATTTTCCTGAACCATTTCCAACCAACACGAGTCGGACTTGAGCACATCCTGCGTCAGGGAAGTCACACGGGAAACAACCTCGTCATAATGTAAAACGGAGCTGATCACCCTGCTTAAATTTTGCAGGGAGGCGATCTCTTTCATCCGCTTGTCAAAAATACTGGCAGTCGGCAGGTGAAGCAGTAAACTCACAATTGAGGAAACAAGGTAGATGGATAAAAACAAGGCGGCACCCTTATCAAAAATTCCCAATGTAAAACTGTAATGGCTGATCGATTGCAGGGTGTTGGTTTGCCAGAACATAAATGCGCCGGGCAACAGAAGAACGCCACCCCAGAAAGTTAAAATTTTCTGCCGCTTGTTCAGGTAATTTACCCATGCCGTCCGAAGGGAGAGCATAGTAAAAAGGAATAAAAGCGAGCCGAAAAGGATCAACTCGGAAGGACTCTGACCGTGAAACAACCATTCCGTTTCTTTTATTTTATGACTGTAGTGACCATAAATTACCGAGAGCGCTAAAAATAACATAGCAATGAAGAACAAACGATGGGTGCCCCTCTTACTCTTGTAAAAGACAAAATCACGTATCCAGAACAAGTTGATTATTAAAAATACCGTAACAAAGACGGACAGGAGCAGATTTTTAAGATTATTTTGCAGCAGAGATAAAAACTGAATATAACTTTTAGCGAAAGAAAAATTACCCGCGCCAAAGATCATGCTTGGCACAACTGCCGCCAGGTACAAACCCAAGATGGAAAAAAAGAAAGTCTTTAATTTATAAGTGATGTTTTTTTCTTCTTCGAAATGCCGGCGGTAGATCACCAATCCGAACAGAAGGGAAGCAACGGTAATCATCCCCTCTCGTGTCCAGTAAATATTTTTAGGGAAGTTGTTCTGCGGCAAAAAGGCGAGGTCAAAAATAAATACCAAAAAAAACAGAATACTGCTGCTGATAATTAAGAAAAAATTACTTTTGTTTTTAAAAAAGGTTCTCAGAGAAAAAGTCATGGCGAGATCACCCTAATTATTTTCGGCGCGTTTCGCCCCTGCCATTCCCCGATAATTTTTCCGGCGGGAGAAATTTTAAGAACACGGTAATTCCATGTATCCGCTACAACACAGCTTCCGTCGAAAGGATCCACAGCCAAAGATTGGGGATTGTATAACCCGGCCATCTCCATTACTTTTTCTCCGGTAGCTGAAATCAAAACAACCCGGGATTGATCCGCACCCGGCTGCCAATCGATAACCCAACATTGACCGCTTAGAGGGTTTGCAGCCACATTAGCTGCCCAGTGAAAACCGGTGACCGTCAACAGGAAATCCCCGTCCCTGTTCACCTTCAAAACACGGGAACTATCTGCAATCCAGCAGCTTTCGTCCCGGGGATTCACAGCCACATCTTCGGGTCTTAACAGCGCAGACAACCTTGTTACAGCATAAGTTTCCGGATCGATCCAACTAACCGCATGCAGATGGGGATCTGCCACCCAGCAAAATCCTGTTTTTACGTTCACGGAAACAGAAGATGGGAACAGAAAATCAGTCAATTCGGCAATTTTGACGCCGGAAGTATCCGTGAGAACAATTCGTCCCAATTTTTGCTCAGCTATCCAGAGAATATGCCGGAGTGAATCGTATTCGATATCAACCGGGCTATCAAAATTCCGGTACCATTGCCGCGGTTTGCCGGTCTCGTCAAGCCGGACAATCTGATCAAGATAATAATCGGTTACCCAAACACCCCGGTGCGCGCCGGCGCCGGCAATTCCCTCTGCCGATAAAAAAATATTTTTCTCAAAAATACGGTGGGAAGCGTCATGGGTTAATTTAAAAACCGTTCCGTTGTTGCCGGTTGTTCCCCATACGTAAGACGGACCGGGGGTAATTTTCACCGCATCGGAAAAAGGTGTTTGGTAGGATTCTGTAACCATCTGTATTTTGTAATAATATTTCACACCGTATTCCACGTTCTCGTCTTCATATTCAGATTGGGAACCGCTTACGAAAGCAATTCCCCGGTAGACACTATCCAAAACAGACCGGCGATAAATCCTGGTCCCAGACAGGCCGTTTACCCGGAAAGCATGCCACGTCAATACTGTTTTTTTGCCGAATGAAACAACATCCAAACCAACCGGTTTCCCGAAAGTTTGGCTGTTTAGCGGATCCAATGGATTCTCCCTTTTTCTGTCCGCACAAGCAAAGAGGAGAGTAAACAGAATAAACCACTCCGCTACAAATAAAAACAGATTTCCTTCTTTCCTGCTCCGCATGTGCCACCTAACTACGTAAAATTCCGCTATTGGTTACTAAAAAATCAATTCCCATCTTCCCCAAAAACTTCGGCGGAAAAAATGTAGATCTCCGTGCCCGGTTCTTTCCAGACATTTTCATTCAATCCTGCTTTTCGGCAGGTTTGCTCCAGAAAAGTTGTCCGATCCCAATGATATTCTGCTGCAACCTGGGGCAGAAGCAAACCTTGTGAGTACCCCCTTTTTATTATCAGTCCGTGTTTCCCAACTTCTATTTTTTTAACATCGGTGATTTTTTCCGGCAGTGTGAGAACGGAAATTTCCAGTTTCAAATGTTTCAATTCATCTTTGAACACGGGAGGAAACCGGGGATCATTCAGTGCCGCCGCTTGTGCTACTTCCTGTACAGTTTGGTAGAGCGGCAAAATCGGTTTGGTGTAGCCAATGCAGCCACGCAACTGACCGAATTTATTGATGGTAACAAATGCGCCTCTTTTCTGCCGCAATTTTTCCGATATTACATGAAATCCCGGGATGGCCTCTCCTTTCACACTTTTTTCAATGGTGATCCGGGCAATCTCCAAAAGTTTCTGCCGTTCTTGTTTTGAATATTCACTACTCTTCCTCTTTCCCGACGTTTTTTTGTTCTTTTTCGATTTGAAAACAAGAGCGGATACATAACCGACCACCCTGGAACGATCCCCGGCCGTATCGCCGGAATTGGCATACATCAATACTTTTACATTCGTTGCGCCCAACTTCTTTGTGGCCATCAACATGGTTACAATGGGAGCGCCGCCGCACGCTTCCACTTCTTTATTTTGCAATTCCCGAAACAGCTCCCGGTAGTTATAATCACCAATCAGAGCGACACATTTTTCATCGATCTTTCTCGCCTCCTGATAGGGATGGAAATGGGAAAGATCGGAACTGGCAACAATTAGAATTTTCTTTCCCTTTGCCGACTGGCAAATGGCATTAGACAATTCTTCACATGCCTGGAGAGATTGTTCGCCCATCACAATGGCAACCAGAGTAAATTTTCCCAGGGTCTGCTGCAGAAAAGGCAACTGAACTTCCAACGCATGTTCCTTTTGTGCCAACTGTTCCTGAAAATGACCGTGCCGGGACAGACGGATAGTTTTCCGGTTTGCTGCAATTGCCGCAGACAATTTTTGATCGACATTAATTGCACCCAACGGTGTTCTGTATTCTCCCTTTGCCATGACGCTGGAAAACGGAAAATATTCGGCATGACTGGGACTGATTACAATTACCACATCGAATGAGCGGCCAATCAATTGTTTGTAGCCTTGTGCCGCTACGATTCCCGAATAGGGGTACCCGGCATGAGGGGAAACCAATCCCAAAACTTCCGCATCCGTCTTAATCCGCTTGGCGTGTTTAAAAAAATCCCGGATTGTAGCAATTAATTCATTCGGATCGGCGGGATAAAAGGCTCCGGCAACTGCCGGTTTGCGCACCCACTCTTCCTGGGCGAATACAACTTGCAGCAAGAAAAAGCTGCCACATAAAAGAAAAAGTATCTTTTTCATTTTAAAGTTCCACCTTGTTTATTTTTATCCGGTTCAAATCTGCAATTCCCACCCGGTGATTTTTATCTGCCGCGGTATAAATATATTTTGGTTCCCGTTGAACCTCTTTCAATGAAGGCAACCGGTGTTCGCGGCGCCATTTTTCAATCATGCTCCAGCCAACACGGTCGATGGCAACCATATCCGTACCGATCAGCAACATGTTTTCCCGCAACGCAAATTGCGGCATATAAGGCGGCCCTCCTTCGTACTGGGCGGTGAGCGCATCACAGATAGTCAGCTTCACTTTTTTCCGAATCAGATGATAACTGCAAAGATCGGCAATAAACGGATCGCCAACATTCAAATGATACTTATTGGGATTATGAATGACGCCGAAAAAGTTCTTCAGTGCCCCGCTAAAACCGGCAATACCATGATCCTTCAAAACAGGTAGATTAATGACGGCACCGGCATCAAACATCACCCGACTGACCATACTGCCTATCGTTTTATGAACCACTAAATTGGGATGATAGCCAAAATAATCATTTCCGGCACATCGTACGCCGGTGCGGGCAGTAGTGATTTTAAAGCCGGCTCGTTTCAAATCCAAATTGGCCCGGTCAAAAACGATGATGTTCTTTTTGGGCACGCCGATTTTTTCCAATTGGGCAATGATAACCTGCACCAATTCGGGATGAGTGGAGAGTCCCCGTCCGGCAAGACAATTTACTTTTATGGCAATGATTTCTTTGGGTGAAAACAGCTTCCGCCATGCTTCGCGGGGATCCGCTACGGAAAATTGAACTTGTAAACCCCGGTTTAATGAATGAGTTAACTCGAGAGGATTTACACGTCCATTCTTCCGAATACGGTTATTCTTTATGGTTGTTACAACGGCAGTTTTCATTTAACCGATCACCGGGAAAATGTTAAGTTCCACTTTTAAAGTTGACAATATTGGACTTCACTAACGCCAAACCCGACCAAAACAAAGTTTTCAGATAACTCATCACAGCACTAATTAGTGTCTGTCTGAATTTGTAATTCCCGCATGCTTTTAGCGGAGATCCATTGCCGTCCTCAAGTAGATTCCCTGTCTGCAACAGGCAGGCGGCTTAAAGATTACCGGAATGACAATGTAGTGGGTATTTTCGGACAGACACTAATTAGTGCTTGAAAGAAAACGCCACTTTTCTGTCATTCCCGCCGTGGCTGAGACAGACAGGCGAGAGCGGGAATCTATAACATCTTGCGATCAGTACAATTTTCAGGAGCGCAAAATAAAAATTGACATAGTAATAAAAAATATAAATAAAAATTGACGATTGCAATCAGAAACTACCGGTGAATTTTTTAGAGAGGGATTGGTGCTATTTGCGAAAAACGTTCCGGGGAATTTGCGATATCAAGCGAGATTCATTCGTCTGAAAATGTTTTTGATGCGATTTGAACCACTATTATTTACGATTAGGTTGTTATTGTCTGCTTCCAGTTGTTGGATTTTTGAGATCAATTTCAAAAAAACAGTTTTATTCTGAATGGTAACTGCAACCATTTTGGCAATTTTTTCCAAAATATACACCGTTTCTGCGGCAGGTCGCTGTTTATCCGCAGGATCATCCAGGATGATAAAACCGATGATGTTGCCGTTTTCCAAAGAGATGGGCACCAACAATAAATTATTCTGCCGCCAACGTCCGGATGCTTTGGTCGATTCCAAAGGTAATCCGTAAATTCGTTTCAGGAGCTGGAAAGGAGATGTTTTATCAAGTGAAATCAGGTAGGAATTAGATATTTTACATTCATCTTTCAATAATGGTTTTATTTCACTTAGTTTATAGTGTAATTTGGTGAGGATCGAAGCTTTTTCTTTTCCTTCGACGGCAGCAGCCCGGATATGCAGCCGACGGGTTGCTTTGCTTAAAAAGGAAATAGCGCACAAATTGAATTTGAGAGAAAATTTGATCGTCCAGGTAATTTCTTTCAACAATCCCTCGATGGATTCATCGACGCTAAACGTTTCCAAAATGACAAATGCCTGCTTTAGCTGTTTGTATTTCGCCTCTACATTTTCGGTTCGCGTAAAAATTCCATACAAACTGGAGATAAAGATGGCATAGATTTCTATTTGACGCAGGACAGCTTTTCCCGGTATTTTACCGGATGCAGGACGTTCCAGAATGATAAAACCATGAGAGGTATCTTCGGCATTTTTGAGATTGATGAACAGCCGGTCGCCCAATTGCCAGTCTTCTCCCGGATTCCAAGATTTTTCCAGAAACAATTCATCGTGGGCGCTGCCATGGATTTTGCTTCTCTCCTCCGCAGTCAAAACACTTTGATGAACGAAGCGGATAAAGTCCTTCCCGGGGAACAGACGGGCAATATCATCTGTGTCAAATTCATTCGATTGCAAATCCACTTCCCGGACATTGACCGGCTCGCCCAGGCGTAATTCACAAATATATTCGTCTTTCAGGTGTGAATAAAGATACAAACCGGCAAAATCAAAATGAAAATATTTCTTTGGTATTTCGGTCAATTGAAGGGAAAACAATTGATTGAACCCCTTATTCAGATAATAAGTGAGATCAAAAATTTCTTTGAACAACGGCACCAAAGCCGCCGCTTCTTCCCGCTTATGATCTTCAGTCTTGCCAGAGATTATTTTAAGATAGCCGCGAAACCCTGATAACAGGGATTCCGGCCTGGAGAAGGGTTGTAACTGTAATTCTACCGGAATGATCCCTTTTGTACGATGAATCACTTCCGTTTGCAGAAGCAAGTTTTTTTCTTTGATTTTGGACGAGGCGCGCCACCGGTAAAATTTATCCCGATCTTCGTCGGAAATATAGTCCATCAAATAAGATTTATAAAATTCATTATTCTGCAATCCTAATATTTCGGATAAATTCTCATCATACTTCAGGAATCTGCCGGTTTCATTGATTTCAAAAAAAGAAGTGATTTCGTTTAGATCCGACTCGATGCGAAAATCGATGGGGATATTTTCTTGTTCGGATTTTAACTCCAGCGCGCAATCGATAGTAGCCGGTATCGATGTCAATGCGCCGGGCACACGAACAATGTAATCGAAAGCGCCTTTTTCCAGAGCGTACCGACCCAACTGTTCCTGTCCTTCATCTATCAGCATCAACACGGGCGCATCATCTGCAACATGCAAAATCCGGTCAATTTCCGACTTATCGCCGTTTTGAAACAGGTTTGCATCCAGAATATATGCTTCAAATTTTTTGGCTCCAACCGCCTCTTCTATTTCCCGGACATCCTGAATCGTATCCAGTTCAAACTCATTTTCATGATAATTCAATATTTTTGCTACGGAATTTGCATACTCCCGGTCACGTCCCATATATAGAATTTGATTCCTTTGAAAATACGCCACGCAAACCTCAGATATGTTTCAACACTTTTGAAATATTTTAATGCGAATTACGACGTTTATCTAAAAAAAAGAATAGAAAATGCCCGCAGGTTTAAAATAATGCTGCGAGACAAAAAATGTCAAGTGTTTTTTTATTTTTTTTCAGCATATCTATCTCATTGTTATTATTAGTGTTATACATAAAATAGAGCACCAATTGCAATATTGTAATTCACAATTTGGGTTGATCGATTAACAATTCCTGCAGAGGAAGGGTCAATGATTTAAGGTGTAAACGTAATTATTCAGGATACAATGCAATTATATTGAAAGTTGTTTTACATCCCCCGTACCGCCCTATTTTAGTCCCCCCTTGAGGGGGTATGGGGAACGTTCTTTCAATCTTCATCATTCCCGTTTGAGAAGCAGCCCGGAGGCGCGCCAAATGGCATTTTCTCCGTAGGTATCCTTTATTTTATCTACAGTAGGCAGCAACAGATCATCCGCCTTTATGCGCAATTGCTCATCCCGGAAGGGAAGTTCAAGGCCTGCCGGTTCCCGCTCGACAAGATGGGAAACCGAAACGCCGATTAAGCGAATTTTCCGTTTGAGGTTATAAATTTGCCGCCACAACTGTTCCGTTAGAGAAAATATCTGTCCCTCATTGTTGGTGTAAGAATTAAGAGAGGTGCGGTGAGTGTGTGTTTCAAAATTTTCGTAGCGCAGTTTAAGCGTCACCGTTTTCCCCCTCACATTCCGTTTGCGCATTCTGCGTCCCACCCGTTGCACCAAAAGCAATAACTGCGCCCGGATCTGTTCCACATCATCGGTGTCGTTCCGGAACGTATGCTCGTGTCCCACCGATTTTTCCGCGGGCAATTCTTCCAAACCGTGAACCGGCGAATCCAATTTCCCGGCGGCAGCCCGGGCCATCAGCGGACCGTTTTTACCAAACACTTTTTTTAATTTCAATTCTGGAAAACATGCCAGATTGCCGATGGTTTTGATTCCCAACCGGGCCAGTGCCTTTTCCGTCGCTTCACCGATTCCCCACAATTTTCTCACCGGCAGCGGATAAACGATCCGTTCCATTTCCTCATCTTCGATGATATTCAGTCCGTCCGGCTTGTTTAAACCGGAAGCTAATTTTGCCAGAATTTTGCTAGAGGCGATTCCGATGGTGCAGGTCAATTGCAGTTCATCCAGAATATCACGCTTAATTTTCCTGCCCAATTCCTTCTCGCTTTTATAAATTCGTGCCAGACCGGAAATATTCAGAAACGCTTCGTCCACGGAAACCGGTTCCAATTGGGGCGAATATCTTTGCAGAATTTTCATCAACCGGCGGGAGACATGAACATACTTGGCGCCGTTAACGGGCAAAAAGATGGCGTGGGGACACAATTTTTTTGCAGTCGGCAGCGGCATTGCGGAATGAGCCCCGTACCTGCGCGCCTCGTACGAACAGGTGGAAACCACCCCCCTGCTGCCCGGCGGCCCGCCAATGATAACCGGCTTATGGCGTAAGGCCGGATTATCCCGCTGCTCGATGGCGGCAAAAAAAGCATCCATATCCAAATGCATCACACGTTGTTTGTTTTTTTGCATATTTTCCTCTTTTTGTGTCCGGTCGCCCGGGCCTGCCCGGGCAGAGAAGCCACTTTTCTGCACCCAAAATAAGTGCAAATAAGTTAAACGAACATTCACGAAATTGGCGTGATTAGCGGTTTTCAGAGTCGCTTCATTTATCCATCCATAAAAACGCGGGTTAATTCCCATTGCATATTTCCCACATCAAAACAGAGTTCGAAACAATCCGGACCGCCCGTGGATACGGAATAATGATAATGTTTGTTGTAGCCTTCATCGCTGACCCACCCGCCATTGATGCGCGCAATTTTATAAACACGCTCCTGCCAGCGAAATTTGAGCGGACGCATTCTGCCCCGGCGGAAAATGGAAATTACCTCGATTGATTGATTGACATCTTCATATACCATAACAAAACAACTCTATCACTTTCGTTTCCATCCAAAATTGATTAAACATCTTTTGAACTGAGCCCTATTCGGTCAGGAGTACAATTCCTGGCCGGGCATTAGAATTCCTGACCGAACATTAGAAAACTGCTTGGGCGGGAGTTGTACTCCCGCCCATCCCCCCCCAGTGTAATTCAGATCAAAACTTTCGCACCAGACCGGTTACTTTGCCGGCAATGCGGAAATCCGGTGAATTTTTGGAAATGACAATCGGTTCGTAATTTTCGTTTTCCGGCATCAGGAGGATATCACCGTTTTGCGGCACGTACCGTTTTACGGTTGCTTCGTCACCGATAATCGCCACCACAATTTCCCCCTTTTGCGCCACGGCCTGCTGTTTGGCGATAACAATATCTCCCTCAAAAATCCCTGCGTTCTTCATGCTGTCTCCCCGCACCCGCAGCGCAAAATGGCCTTCACCGCGAAACATGGTGGGGTCCACATTGATCACCCCTTCCCGATTTTCCTCAGCAATAATCGGATTTCCGGCAGCCACACGCCCAACGATGGGAATCTCTTTCAACTCCGTTGTCCCCGGCGGCGGCATCTTTTCCCGCAGTTCAAGCCCACGGGAAACCATCGGTTTGCGCTCCAGGTATCCCTTTTTAAATAAGGCGTCCAGCGAGCGTTTGACCCCGTTGGGGGAACGAATGCCAAAATGCTCGCCTATTTCCCGGTACGTAGGCGGACAGCTTTTTTCAATGATCTCCTTGCGGATAAATTCGTAAATTTCCCGCTGACGTGGTGTTAATTCCTGTTTCATTGCAAACCTCAATTCAGTTGGTTAACAGATGGGAACGTATGTTCACTATAAGATAGTAAACGGATGGGCACTTTGTCAAGAAAAAAATAAAAAAAGGGTCGAATAAATTCGACCCTTCAGAATCGTTTAATTCCAACCTAAATTGAGCGATTCTTTGATTGAAACAACCACCCAAAGAGTTTTGTCATTCTGCCTGCCCGACCGCAGGCGGGCCTGCCCGACCGCAGGCGGGAAAGAATCTTGTTAGTTCTGTGCACCAGACCAACAAGATTTCTATTAGAATCGCTCAATTCATGGCCAAACTAAACGGAAAAGAAAGCAGGGATTTTCGATTTGATAAATATTACACCGGAAACTGCTGATCGGTTCAAATTACCTTTATCCTTCTATCCAAACATTTTCTTCCCCGACCAGTTGCTTCATTTCATGTAACAAAGATTCGGTGGGAGCGACGCGGAATTTTTTTGACCGGATAACATATTCCCGTTTACCGCCATTGGTAACATGAAACAAAAGACCGCATTTTCCCGCACTGGTGTTCACCATTTTCCTGATCTCATCCAATTGACCGATTTTAATATTGTCTATGCTGAGATTTAGACAAATATTTTTGGTATATTTTAATTTCATCTCCGCAAGAGGAAAGATTTCATCGCAAATAATTTTGGGTTCTTTATCTTCCTGAGAAGAAACTTTGCCGATGATAAAAATCAAAGAATCGTTTTCAATGAGCGGCTGGTATTTTTCGTAAACACTGGCAAATACCAGCGCTTCAGCGGAACCGGAAAAATCTTCCACCGTAATAAACGCCATTTTCCGCTTGGAATGATCGTAAATGGTTTTGATGTTGGTGATGATACCACCCGCTTTCACCGCACTCTCATCCTTAAGAGCTTTTAAATTGTTCAATTTGACGGTGGTAAATGCACGGATTTCATCTTTATATTTTGCCATGGGGTGACCGGTAACATAGATTCCCAGCAATTCTCTTTCATTGCGCAGTTTTTCAAAATCACTCCAGAGAGCCACATCGGGAAGCGCGGGATACTGGCTGAATCTTTCCGGTGCCTTGGTTCCCGCAGGCGTATCGAAAATACTGAACTGGCCTTTTTGCCGCTCAGATTGGTGGCTTTGTGCAAAGTTGATCATCGTTTCGACGCCTTTGTAAAGCTGCGCTCTGTTTTTATTGATGGAATCCAGCGCCCCGGCCCGGGACAGGCTCTCCATCACTTTTTTGTTAACCACCCGCAAATCCACATTTTTCATCATTTCAAAAACATTTTTAAACGAACCATTTCTTTTGCGGGCTTCAATGATCGATTTGATGGCGCCCCGGCCGACATTTTTCACCGCGCCCAAACCAAACCGGATGGAATTACCTTTGACGGTAAAATCGGTGTAACTCTGGTTCACGTCGGGCGGTAAAATTTCAATTTTCAATTTCTTACATTCATCCAGCAGAACCATAATCCGGTCAGGATTTCCCATCTCACTGGAAAGAGAAGCGGCCATAAATTCGGCGGAATAGTGCGCTTTCAGGTAAGCGGTCTGGTAAGCCACAACGGAATAACCGGCGGCATGGGATTTGTTGAAACCGTATCTGGCAAATTTTTCGATCAGGTCAAAAACGTCGACGGCAATTTTTTCATCAACACCTTTTGATTGTGCACCTTCGATAAACTCGATCTTCATTTTTTTCATGATATCCAGTTTTTTCTTCCCTATGGCGCGGCGCAGCAGGTCTGCCTGTCCCAGAGAAAATCCGGCAAGCTCACTGGCAATCTGCATCACCTGTTCCTGATAAACAATAACGCCGTAGGTCTCCTTTAAAACAGGTTCCAGCAGAGGATGGGGATATTCAATCTTTTTACGGCCGAATTTTCTGTCGATGAAGTCGTCGATCATTTTCATGGGGCCGGGGCGATACAGAGCATTCATGGCAATTAGGTCTTCGATTCGCTTCGGCTTGAGTTTTTTAAGATATTCCTGCATGCCGCCGCTTTCAAACTGAAACACGCCGATGGTTTCACCGTTGCCAAACAGTTGGTACGTTTTTTCATCATCCAGCGGCAGATTATCCAGATCGATTTCAACTTGTCGTCTTTTCAGCATTTTCAACGTATTTTCGATCACCGTCAGCGTACGCAAACCGAGGAAATCCATTTTCAGCAGACCAATTTTTTCCACACCGTTCATGTCTAACTGGGTGGAAATATCCCCCGTATTGGATTTATACAGCGGCACAAAGTTAGTCAACTCCTCCGGCGCAATAACCACACCGGCCGCATGGGTAGAAGCGTGTCTGGCCAAACCCTCCAGCACCCGGGCGTGTTTCAGCAGTTTTTGGTACTGCTCATCATCCGTTTTGAAAATATCCCGGAACTCCTTCACATCTTCGTAGGCTTCATCAATGGTCATACCGGCCGGAATTGCCTTGGCAATTTTATCCACATCGCTGTATTTCATATTCAGCACCCGCCCCACATCCCGCATCACACCGCGTGCGGCCATGGTGCCAAAAGTGATAATCTGCGATACATTCTTTTCGCCATATTTTTTGCGCACGTACCCGATAACTTCTTCCCGCCGTTCAAAACAGAAATCGATATCGATATCCGGCAGTGAGACGCGGTCCGGATTGAGGAATCGTTCAAAAATCAGATTGTACTTCAGAGGATCGATATTGGTTATTCCGCAAGCATAAGAGACCAAACTGCCGGCGGCAGAACCACGGCCGGGGCCAACAGGAATATCATTGCCCCTGGCATAATCGATGAAGTCCTTTACAATCAAAAAATAACCCGGGTAGCCCATCTGGTTGATAATATCTAATTCGTAGTCGAACCGTTCTTCAATTTCCGGCGTAATTTCAGGATATCTTTTCTGCAATCCTTCCCAGGCAACTTCCCGCAGGTATTCTTCCAAATTTTGCGCACTGCTTTCCCGGGGGATTTCATACCTGGGCAGATAAGTTTTATCAAAATCCAGTTCCAGATTGCATTTTTCAGCAACTTCCATAGTGCGGTCGATAACATCCGGATTGTCCGGAAAAAGTTCCCGCATCTCTTCTTCGGTTTTAAAATAGAGCGTTCGAGTGGAATATTTCAACCGCGACGGATCGTCGATATTTTTGGAAGTCTGAATGCAAAGCAGAATATCATGGGATTCGTAATGTTCACGGTTCAAATAATGAATATCATTAGTAGCAACGATGGGAATGCTCAGGGATTCGCTCAAATATTTCAACCCCCCGGCGGCAACTTTTTCTTCCGGAATCCCATGATTCTGAATTTCCAGGTAAAAATCATCGCCAAAAATATCCCGGTATTGCTCCGCTTTCTTTTGAGCTGCTTCCAGATTGCCCTGAATAATTGCATGCGGGACTTCTCCCTTTATACACGCCGTAAGGGCGATGAGTCCTTCATGATATTGCCGCAGCACTTCCAGATCGATACGCGGTTTGTAGTAAAACCCTTCCGTGAAGCCGATAGAAATTAGTTTCATTAAATTTTTGTAGCCGGTTCCGTTTTTGACCAGCAGGACAATATGGTACGAATGATCTTTCTTTTCCGATTTTTTCTTTTCTTTCCGGCTGCGCGGTGCAATGTAAGCTTCCACACCAATAATCGGTTTGATCCCCTTTTTCACTGCTTTAAGATAAAATTCAAGATGCCCGAACATATTGCCATGGTCGGTCAATGCGATGGCCGGCATGTTGTTTTTCACCGCCCGTTCGATCAGATCACCGATCTTGCAGGCACCATCCAGCAGACTGTAATGGGAATGATTGTGTAAATGAACAAAAGATGACATATTATTCCTTCGTATTTTTTAAAGAATGTTCGATCAATTCCTGTGCATTTTTCAATGTAGCATCCGTAATTTTTTCACCGCCCAGAAGCAGAGCAACTTCACGAATGCGCTCTTCCTGATCCAGTTTATGTACGGACACAAACGTTTCTCCGTCGAGCACCTGTTTACGAACCGAAAAATGGCTCTCGGCAAAAGCGGCAATCTGCGGTAAATGGGTAACACAAATAACCTGGTGGGAACCGGAGAGTTGTTTCAATTTTCGTCCCACCGTTTCGGCGATTCTGCCGGAAATTCCGCTGTCAATTTCATCAAAAACCAAAACTTCTATCTGATCTTTTTCCGCCAGTACCGTTTTAAGCGCCAGCATAATTCTGGATAATTCGCCCCCGGAAACAATCTTTGCCAACGGTTTAAAATTTTCACCGGGATTAGTTGAGACGTAAAACCCCACCCGGTCGATACCGAAAGATTTGGCAATCAGGCCGGATTTAAATTGAATGGCAATCTCCTCCCCTGCCGGAAATTTGTCAAAATGGGCTCTGAACCTCACATTTTCCATACCGATCTGTTTGAGTTCCGCGGTGATTTTTCGCTCTAACTTTTTGGCAACTTCTTTCCGGCGGCGCGATAACTCTTTACTTTGGGCTTCCAACTCGTCCTTTTTTTCGTCAATCAAACCGGCTAATTGCCGTAATTCATCATCCAGATTTTCGATGCGGCCGATCTCCTGTTTATTCTTTTCATGCTTTTCAAGTATCTGAGCAACCGGCAAACCATACTTCTTTTTGATCCGTGTAATCTGGCTCAAACGCACCCGAATCTGTTCCAGGCGTTCCGGATCAAATTCGGTGTTGGACTTGTATTGGTTCAGAAAATGCGCTACCTCTTCCACATTGATGTAGGCCTCATTCACATATTTCACATAATCAGCCAGGGCCGCATCGATTCCGGCCAGCTCTTCCAATCGACTCAATGCGCTGCCAAGAACCGAGTAAACGGAGTTTTCCTGTTCATACAAAGAAAAATAAATTGCGCTGCATTTGCCCACAATTTTTTCATAGTTTTCCAACACTCTCTCTTCTTTACGCAATTCGTCCTCTTCATCCGGCGCCGGATTCAAAGCGTCGATCTCCCGAATCTGGAACTGAAGATAATCCTTCTTTTCCCGAAGTTGTTGTGCATTTGCCAAAAGCGTATGCTGCTCCCTCACAAGGTTCGTTACAGAAAAAAATGTTTTTCGAAGCTCTTGCCGCCGGCCTTCCAGCCTCCCGAACAGGTCGAGATAAAGAATGTGATTCTCTTCCTTCAGCAAAGATTGATGATCATGCTGTCCATGCAAATCGACCAACAAACCGGAAATCTGCTTAAGTACATTCATCTGGGTAAGACCATCGTTAACAAAAGTGCGGGAACGTCCGGACCGGTTAATTTCCCGCCGCAGCCAGAGTTCCGCCGGAATCGAATCAAGATCGTTGACACGAAGGAGTTGGTCGATCGCTTCCTTTGGATTTTGGAAAAGACCTTCCACAACCGCTTTTTCCGAACCGTTACGCAGCAGGTCGGGAGATACTTTTTCACCAAGGATGGAATTAAGTGCATTGATTACCAACGATTTTCCCGCGCCCGTTTCGCCGGTCAGTACATTCAAACCGGGAGAAAAGAAGATTTCCAGTTTCTCCAGCAAAGCAAAGTTTTTGATGTAAATTTTATACAGCATGATTGGTTTTGGAAATGTTTAATGGTTAAATCTGATCTGTTTCATGAGTACCTGAACGAAAACCTTAAAAAGCAGTAAAAAGCGTCATTCCTGCCTTGCCTGAGCCAGACAGGCGATAGCAGAAATATAGGCTCGGGCAGGAATTACACCCCTGCCCGAAGGAGGAAATTGTTAATCATCAACTGTGCTGCTCTCACTTTCGTATCACAACCACTTTAGCGCTGCCGGATTTTCCATCTTGTTGCACCGCCACGGCCAGATAAACCCCGCTGGCGACCCATTCACCGTTGTCGTCCCGTCCGTCCCACACGGCTCTTCCGCCGCGGGTGCCGGAAACAAGTGTACGGACCAAAAATCCGGCCGGGGAGTAAATATTTACATCACAATCCCTGCTAAGGCGGTCGATGACCAAAACGGCACCGGATTTCATTTCGCCGATCACAAACGGATTGGGAAAGACCGACAAACGCTGCAACGTCTCCTGCGGTTCCACGAAAAGAGTGCCGAAGACAGACAGGCCGTTGCTGGTACCAATATAAGCAGTGCCGGTTTTCCGGTTAAAATCGATGCTCAAAACATTGCTGCTTGCCAAAGGACTGTTGTCGATAGTGTAATGTTTAAACGTTTGTTCGTCCCGGTCTAAAATGCTGAATCCGGTTGACGTCCCGATCCACTTGTTACCGACAGGATCGACTGAAATACAGTTGATATCATTCGTGATCAATCCGTATTTAGTATAAACACGTCCATCCTGAAAATAGTTGAGACCGCTGTTGGTGCCGATCCAGACCGTATTAAAATCATCCACAGCAATAGCGGTAATCCGGTTGCTTTCCAGACCGTCCACTTCCGTCAGCGTGCCGGCAATCCGGTCGTCTGTTTTGTCGGTGGGAGTTGAATTGTCATCGAACACATAAACGCCGCCGCCATCGGTACCAACCCATTTCCGGTTGGACAGATCCACGGTTATACAAAGCGGATTTGCTGCGATGATCCCGTCAACGGCGCCGAAAGCAATCCATTGTGAATCGAGTGTTACTGCCGTCAATTTGTTACCGTTGTAAGCGGCAAAATTGGTTATCCAAACGGTGCCGGCATAATCAACAGCCAGCGCATTAACCACCGCATAATTCAAATCGTTGGGAATGCCCGGCAGGTAATTATTCTGCGCATTGTAAATGGAAAATTTTCCATCGGCATAACGATAAACGCCCCGGCCCCAACTGCCAATCCAAACCTGATTTTGTGTATCGATGACGATGGCAGTCGTATTATCAGCAGGAAAATCATTTTGTTTAGCAAAAAAATTGCTCCAATCGACACCGTCGAAACGGTAAACTCCTTTACCAAACAGTGAACCGCTGGTACACCAGAGAACCCCTTCATCGCTCACAGCCAAATCGTAAAAATAATTGCCGCGCGGGCCTTGAAGAGGGATTTCGGTTAATTCTTTGGTGGCGCCGTCCACACGGAACAATCCGGTATCTTCCGTTCCCAACCAGAAGGTACCATCATCGGCAAGAACAACCGATGAGAGATTGTGGGGGCTGTAAACGATAAATTGCCAGATGTCGTTGACCGGGTCGTATTCGTAAAGACGGTTTTTTAACGCCAGATAAAGCTTGCCGTCTTTTGCTATAAATTGCCTCACTTTTTTTGACGGCAGATCCGGGTAAGATGTCCACTGTCCGTCTTGATATTTTTGCACTCCCTCTTTTGTGCCGACAAAAACAGCATCCCCCAAACCATGAATGGCAGAGATTACATTGGATGCAAGGCCATCATCCGTAGTCAGATTGTGCCAGCTTTGCGGCGCTTTCAAATTCACCTGATTCAGGTCGGCATAAGCAACACCGTAATCAGTGCCGACCCAAATAAAATGATTCTGTATAAAACTGGTATTTACATCCACTTCCACCGGAATACTGCCCAGATTTTTGTAGGTTTCTTTTGCCTCTTCTTTTTCGAGCAGGAATACACTGACGCCAATATCCAGAGCAACAAACATACTGTCCCCTTTCAGATCCATATCGTGAATGGTAAACCGGCTGAAGTCGCTGAACACCCGCCACTGCTGCGTTTCCTGATCGAAAAGATTAAGGTCGCCGTTCGACATTCCCAGCCACCAATTACCGGCGCCATCCACAACAATTTGCACCGGATGATTGTTGCTTAAGCCATCAGTGTTGGTAAAAGAGGCCACATGTTGCCCGGTGTTGCGATCATATACAACCACTCCTCCACCGGTGGCACAGATCAGCCAATTTTGATAGACGGCCATATCCTCGATGCGGGATTTATTGGTTATGGTCTGCCAGTCATCCACGCCGGAAAACAAGAGCGAGGGAAAAACGAGAAAACAGAGCCATACAATTATCGCGTACCTGATCCTATGTATCATAAAATTCCGTGTTGTTGGTCATTATGCGATTTCGGAGTAGAGATTGCTCATTTCAATAGCCGCTAACGCTGCATCCCATCCTTTGTTTCCCATTTTCGCGCCGGCGCGTTCGATTGCCTGTTCCAGTGTGTCTGCCGTAATAATGCCGTAAACCACCGGCACCTTTGCCGACAGGCCAATCTGGGCGATCCCTTTTGTCACTTCGGCGGCAATGTAATCAAAATGGGGTGTTGCGCCGCGGATCACCGCTCCGATACAAACAACGGCGTCAAATTTCCCCGAATCCGCCAACAATTTGGTAACGGCCGGAATTTCAAAAGAGCCGGGCACCCAAGCCACCTGCAGATCGTCTTCTTCCCCGCCGTGGCGGATAAAACAGTCCATAACGCCGGACAAAAGCTTATTGGTAATAAACTCATTGAACCGTGACGCCACAACGCCAAACTTTTTTCCCGTAGCATCTAATTTTCCCTCAAAAAATTGCGTCATTGTTCCTCCTTCAGTGAAAAGTAAATTTTGAGCCTATTTCGGCCCGCAAAACACGCTAATCAGAGTCTGTCCGAAAATTACCTGTTTCTGTCATTCCCGCGAAAGCGGGAATCCATAACCTCTTGTTTTATTTAGATTCCCTGCCTGCGGCGGGCAGGCTGCTTTCGCAGGAATAACGTTTTAGAGTATTTTTCATAGCTCTCGGACAGACACTAATTAGTGTTTGAATAAAAAAACCCCATTATTCCGTCATTTTAAACGGCCTGCCTGTTGCAGACAAAAGTATTCGGGAATAATAACCAATTATTACACCACCCGTATCACCCTCAAGTGGGGATTCTAAAAGTTCCCTCTTGAGTGGGGGGTACGGGGAGCGTAAAAAAAACACCGGTTCAAACCCAAACCAAGCAAATCCGGTTAACAACCCAACTTGCATTGCCCGACAAATATCCGCGCCAATCAGTGTCATTCGCGGGGAAAATTTTTCCCTGATTTCGCCATAGATATTTTACAAATATTAGACAGAAGATTCAACAAGAAAAAATTTTATCCGCTAAATCATGAAGAATAATTTTAATTTTTTCATCAAGTCCCAAAAACACAAAGTAGAATACGAGTCCGGATTTTTGTTTTTTTCTGTGGCATTTCAATTCTGTGATTCACTTTTAAATTTCTTGAGAGTTCCTATTTATCCGCTTTTTCCTCCAGCGAATTCAGAATCAAATGGCCCAATTTATCCCGTTTGGTGGTGAGATAACGCAAATTAACTTCGTTCGGTTCGATTTCGATGGGCACTCTTTTCACAATTTCCAGACCGTACCCTTTCAGCCCAATTACTTTTTTGGGATTGTTGGTCATCAGAATGATTTTTTGAATGCCCAGGTCCCGCAATATTTGCGCGCCCACGCCGTAATCCCGCAAATCCGCTTTAAATCCCAACGCCTCATTGGCTTCCACCGTATCCTTGCCTAAATCCTGCAAATGATAAGCTTTAATTTTATTAGCCAGACCTATGCCCCGGCCTTCCTGGCGCATATAAAGCAGCACGCCGTTACCGGATTCATTGATTTTAGTTAGCGCCGTCTCCAGTTGGTCACCGCAATCACAGCGCAGCGAATGGAACAGGTCGCCGGTTAAACATTGGGAATGCACCCTCACCAATGTGGGCCTCTCCGGATCGATTTCCCCTTTTACCAACGCCGGATGATGGTACACATTGATCTTGCTTTCATACAAGTACAATTTAAAATTGCCGAATCGCGTGGGCAGATCGGTGGTGGCAATCAGTTCAATTAATTTCTCCTTCATGTGGCGGTATTCAATGAGATCTTTAATGGTGATGAATTTTAGATTGAATTTTCGGGCAATTTCCATCAAACGAGGCACCCTGGCCATGCTGCCGTCTTCATCCATGATTTCACACAAAATTCCGGCAGGATACAACCCGGCTAACCGGGCTAAATCGACCACGGCTTCCGTATGTCCGGCCCGGCGCAAAACTCCACCCTGTTGTGCTTTAAGCGGGAAAATATGGCCGGGACGGGCCAGATCCGATGGAGAAGTAGACGGATTCACCATGGCGCGGATGGTCTCTGCGCGGTCGAATGCAGAAATTCCGGTGGTTGTGTTCTCTTTTGCATCCACGGAGACAGTGAAAGCAGTACCCAAATGAGCAGTATTTTCACCCACCATGGGATGCAGATCCAATTGGTCCAAACGTTCCTGGGTCATGGGGACACAAATCAGTCCCCGGCCATGTTTGGCCATAAAATTTATCTTTTCCGGCGTTACCATGGAAGCCGCCATGATGAAATCACCTTCGTTCTCGCGCTCCTCATCGTCTACTACAACAATCATGTCACCATCGCGAATGCTTTGAATCGCATCCTCAATTGAATCGAACTTCATCTTTCTTTCGCTGTCCATATCGATTCCTAACTTTATTCTGATTTTGTTATTTTGTATTTACCTGTAAAATCAAAGTGTTAAGTGAGCTAAAGTTCGAAGTGCCTGAAGTTAAAATATGCCAAAAGCCCTGTTTATTTGATCCTCCTGTTCCATATCCGTTTTAGTTCATTTTAGTCACTTTAGTTCACTTTAGTCACTTCAAACTTTAGCTCACTTTTTTAAAAGCCCTGTTTCAGCAGCCAGGTTTCGGTAATTGTTGATTTCTGCTTCTCCCCTTTGTGATTGAGCAGATTTTCGATATATTTTGCCATCATATCCAGCTCGATATTTACCCGGTCATTCACAGATAAATAATGTAAATTCGTATTTTGATAAGTGTGGAGAATGACAGAAATGGAGATAGATCCAACCGATTTCCTGGCAACAGTTAAACTGATGCCGTCCACCGCAATGGAGCCTTTATAAATGATATATCGATCGAATTCAGCGGGAACGGAAATATCAAACCAGTAAGCGCTGCCAATTTTTTCCTTGCGTAAAATGACGCCGGTACCATCCACATGCCCCTGCACAAAGTGACCGCCCATCCTGTCGCCGAACCGGATGGCCCGTTCCAAATTCACATTGCCGCCTATTTTCAGGCCGCCGAGAGTCGACCTGTCCAGGGTTTCCTGCACCGCTTTCACAGTAAAATGCGCGCCGGAAAATTGGGTTACCGTAAGACAGACTCCGTTCACGGCAACACTGTCGCCCAGGTTTAAATCATCCGTTATCACTTTTGATCCAATACCCAGCGCAAGACCTTGCGAAATGGGCTGTAGTTGCGCAACTGTGCCAATGTCTTCAATCAATCCGGTAAACATTTTTCACCTGCTCAGATAAGCTTCGTAAAGAAAATCGCCGGCAATATTTTTTATTTTGGCGTCCCGGAGAGCAAACACGTCCTTCATGTTACGAATCCCCAAATCACCCACTGCTTCGATGCCACGACCAATCAATTTCGGCGCGATGAAAACCATTATTTTGTCTGCGAGTCCGGCCTGTAAAAAAGAAGTCAGCACTTCACGGCCGCCTTCAACCAAAAGAGAGCTGTGTAGTTCCGCAGCAAGCCAGCCGGTAACATCGTTCAAATTGATATTTCCGGTCCGGTCAGGTTGGAAGCGTATCACCCGGGAACCGTCCGATTGCAACCGGCACTGTTTTTCCGGGTTGTTTTCGGCAGTGAATATCACCGTTTTTTCCGCGAACCTATCATGCAGCAATTGGGAATCCTGATTGATCTCCAACTTCCGGTCCAGCACCAGACGCAACGGCTGTTTTCCCGTTACATGCCGAACGGTAAGTTGCGGATTGTCATGATTGACCGTGCCGGCGCCGATGAGTACAGCGTCCACATTTTTCCGCAGTTCATGCACAATTTTTCGGGACTTTTCGTTGGATATCCAGGATGAATCGTGTTTAAGCGTAGCAATTCTGCCGTCCAGACTCTGCGCCCATTTCAGGATCACAAAAGGACGCTTTTGGGTGATGAAAGTAAAATACACTTCATTTAATTTACGCCCGCTTTTTTCCAGCACGGAAAGGGTGACATCGATCCCCGCCGCTTTCAGTTTATCGATGCCGCCGCCATCCACCAGAGGATTCGGGTCCCGGTTGCTGATGACTATTCGCCCGACACCGGCCTGAATAACCTTATTCACACAGGGCGGCGTTTTGCCGTGGTGACTGCACGGTTCCAAATTAACATAAAGCACGGCATCTTTCGCTTTGCTTCCGGCCTGTTCCAGCGCAAACACTTCCGCATGCGGCCCGCCATACTTTTTATGATAACCCTGGCCGACGATTTCACCATTTTTCACTACCACAGCCCCCACCTGCGGATTGGGAGAAGTATTCCCGGCGCCTCTCTTTGCCAGAGAAAAGGTTTTCTTCATGAAATATGAATCTGAATTTTGTCCGGCTTTATTACTCATCAATTCCTTAAAAGGACGTTACCGTAACAATTTTATTTTAAATTAAATTGAGCAATATTACCTCTTTCGGGCTTGTTTTCATTTCTAAAACAGTTGCCGGATTTTTCACCGTAAATCTCAGCAAATCAGTATGTCAATTCAGCGAATCGACCTACAATCGCTCAATTAAAGTTTATCTCATTTTGCGGCAAATTCACAATAAAAAAAACCCCGGGATATAAAAATATCTTCGGGGTCAAAATATACTCCAATCACAACCGATATCCTCTCTCATCCGGACTATTACCGTCGGCTCCGGAATTTCACCGAATCAGTTCCGCTAAGCGGAAGTCGCGGGCTTTCACCGCCGGTCAGGAATTTCACCCTGCCCCGAAGATATCAGAAATAAAATATAGGATTTTGAAAAATTGAAAGCAAGGAAATTGTGGGGATTTTCGTAAAACCTCAGTTACAAGTGGAAGTATGCATAAACCTTATTTTTGTTTTTTCAACCTTAATAGCTGCAAGTAGCCCCACCCCATTTTTACCTTATTACCTTTTCATGTTTTCATATCACAACTAAGGTAATAAGGTTTAGAGACTTGGTTGCAAATCATGCTATTAAGGTGTAAAAGATAAAAATAAGGTTTTTAGAACTCTAAAATGGGTAGCTCAGGCTATAAAATAATGAAGCGAAACCACTTTTATCCAC
>CAJVYQ010000060.1 GCA_913009825.1 uncultured Deferribacteres bacterium | reverse complement strand
GCCTTGCCGTGAACGACAAGGCTAAGAAATGAAAGGGCGCTAAAGCGTCCTATTTACGATAGCATCCTTCAGGATGCTTTCATGTCTTAGCCTGAGGGTTCACTCTCAGGCGACCTGAATAGTTACAAATAACTTGTGAATTAAAAATGAACAAACAACACAGGAGGTACAAAATGAGAAAAAGAATCAATGTTTTATTTTTTATCGGATTGATCGGCACGGTTTTATTGAGTCAGAGCGGAGTTTCAGCCGGAAATTCCGATACGAAACCCGTTTCCGGAAAGTTCCGGACACAATTGGATAGCGTAGTAAAATCCTATCTTCAAGTGAAAGATGCGCTGGGACAAAGCAGCTTTAAACAGGCAGCCAAATCGGCGCAGCAACTAAAAAAATCTCTTGCAGCGGTAGACAGCAAACTATTGGCAAAAATGAAACAAAAAGAATGGCAGAAACGTGCAGCATTACTGCGCCAGAATACGGAGAAAATTGCAAAAACACCGGATTTGAAAACGCAGCGCGCGGCATTCTCGGAACTATCGAAACAGATCGGTATTCTGGCAAAAGATTACGGTCCGCTATCTGTAACATTGTACCGGCAGTACTGCCCGATGGCATTCAATAAGAAAGGCGGTAAATGGTTAAGCGATTCCAAAGAAATTCTGAATCCTTATCTGGGAGCCGATATGCCGAAATGCGGCCAGGTAATCGAAACAATCAGAGCGGGCAAGTAAAAAAAGGCCCGGATGCTGCTGATCACCCCGAACCGGGAATATCCCTTTCCGGTCTTTTCTTATCAGGACAGGGAATTTTCCCTCCTTCCTATCGCTTCGCTTAAACCTTCCAGGTTTCAAAAACCTGGAAGGTTTTTATTGCGGATTGCTGATAATTCAACAGGCTCGTTGTAGAATATTCTGCAAAATTTTACTTTTCATTTCTATTTTCTCCATCTTCAATTTCGCTAACCACTTATTTATTAATAATAAAGCCCGGCAATCAATTCCTGGCACACTATTTGAATAAAATACAATAAACAGGCTTAATCAGGCGGCAAATAGAATTCAATATGAACAAAATCTGTGAGTCCTGTTCGTCCGGTTTAAGACCGAACGATAAAACGAGTACAAATAAAATCAAGTGAGGGAAAAATGACAGTAAAAGATCTGGTTTGCAGTATGGAAATCGATACGGAGCAAGCAAAAGGTGTTGCCGAATTTGCCGGCGAGAAATATTTCTTTTGTTCGGAATCCTGCGAGAAGCAATTCCGTAAAAATCCCGCTCATTACATTGGTTCGAACAACCATGAAGAAAAAAAGTCTGATGCAAAAATTGAAAAGAAAAAACGCTCAACTGATTTGACGGAAGGTGCAGATTTCCTGAAATTGGAACTTCCTATTGTGGGCATGAGTTGCGCATCGTGTGCGGTTACCATTGAAAAAACTTTACAGGATATGGACGGAGTGAAGAAAGCGTCCGTAAATTTTGCCAGTCAGAAAGCGCATGTCTCTTTCGATTCTCACAAAATTGCCACACCGGAGTTGTTTAAAGCGGTGGAATCGGCCGGATACCAGGTAGGCGGCGCCGTTATCCGTATCGGAATTCAGGGTATGTCCTGCGCCTCCTGCGTGTCGAAAATAGAAAAGGCGCTGCAATCTACACCGGGAGTTCTTAAGGCTTCCGTTAATCTGAGTCTGGAAGAAGCTCGTATCGAATACCTGCCGGAATTGGCTGGCCCGGAGATAATCAAAAACACAATTGAAGAAGTTGGCTACAAGCCTGTTCTTCTAAAAGAAGAGATGCCGGAAGATATTCAAAAAGAACAAAGGGAAAGCGAATATAAAAAACTGCGACGAAAGTTTTTATTGGCAGCCATCCTCTCGGTTCCGGTTTTAATCGGCTCATTTCCGGAACTGATACCTTTCAGAACATCCGTTTCCCAACAGGCTCGCTGGATATTTTTATTTTTGCTTACACTGCCCGTTCTGTTTTTCAGCGGCATGCAATTTTTTGTCGGCGCCTGGCGCGCATTCAGACATCATTCGGCGGACATGAACACACTTATCGCTGTAGGAACGGGAGCGGCATTTTTATATTCTTCCATCTCCACATTTTTACCGTCAGTCTTTCCTGAGAGTATGCGTAACATCTATTTTGATACTACAGCAGTGATTGTTACGCTGATTCTGTTAGGCAAACTTCTGGAAGCAAAAGCAAAGGGGAAAACCTCGGAAGCGATCAAGCGCTTGATGGGTTTACAGGCTAAAACGGCCCGGGTGTTCCGTAACGGTGAAGAATCGGATATACCGGTGGATGAAGTATTGGTTGGCGACCTGATTCTTGTTCGCCCGGGCGAAAAAATTCCCGTGGACGGCGTCGTTGTGGAAGGAAGTTCCTCCGTCGATGAATCGATGATTACCGGTGAACCGATTCCGGTAAGGAAGAAATCGGGCGCGGAAATAATCGGCGCAACCATCAATAAGACCGGTTCTTTCAAATTCAAGGCTTCCAAAGTGGGTAAAAACACCATGCTGGCACAAATTGTAAAAATGGTGCGGGAAGCGCAGAGCACCAAAGCGCCCATCCAGCGACTGGCGGATGTTATCTCAGGTTATTTTGTACCCATCGTCATTGTGATGTCAATTTTAACCTTTATTCTCTGGTATGATTTTGGCCCCGAACCACAGCTGACATTCGCATTGATCACGTTTGTAACGGTACTGATCATCGCCTGCCCATGTGCATTAGGCCTGGCTACACCTACTTCAATTATGGTTGGCACCGGCAAGGGCGCGGAAAACGGCATTCTGATCAAAGGCGGTGAAGCGCTGGAAACCGCCCATAAACTGACAGCCATTGTACTGGATAAAACCGGGACGATCACATTGGGCCGGCCGGAAGTTACCGATATCATTTCCCTTAACGGTATGTCTCCGGACGAACTGTTATCCATTGCCGCATCTCTGGAGAAACGATCCGAACATCCTCTTGGCGAAGCCATTGTGGACAGTGCGAAGCAAAAGCAATTGGTGTTGGCGGAAGCAGAGGAGTTTGAAGCGATCCCCGGTTACGGTGTGAGCGGTATTGTGAAGGGAAATGAAGTGCTGTTGGGGAATACCGGTCTGATGCAGGACCGGCAGGTTGAAATTGAGAATTTCATTTCGGAAGCGCGCAATCTTGCTGAAAAGGGCAAAACGCCCATGTTCGTGGCATTCGGCCGAAAATTGGCCGGTATTCTGGCGGTTGCCGATCCGTTGAAAGAGGATTCAAAATCAGCTATTGCCTCACTGCAGCAGTTAGGTTTGGAAGTGATTATGATTACCGGTGACAATACCCGAACTGCGGAAGCGATTGCAAGCCGGGTGGGCATCGACCGGGTTTTTGCCGAAGTGCTGCCCAATGAGAAAGCGAATAAAGTGAAAAAATTGCAACAGGAGGGACACACCGTTGCTATGGTCGGCGATGGTATAAACGATGCTCCGGCTCTGGCTCAGGCAAATGTGGGCATTGCCATCGGTACTGGTACCGATGTTGCCATAGAAGCAAGTGATATTACGCTTATTCGCGGTAAGTTGTCCGGTGTAGCAACAGCCATTCAGTTGAGCAAAGCAACGATGCGCAATATCAAACAGAACCTGTTCGGATCGTTCTTTTATAATTCGCTGGGGATCCCGTTAGCCGCGGGTATTTTATACCCCTTCTTTGGTATACTGCTCAGTCCCATTATCGCTTCGGCGGCAATGGCCGCCAGCAGTGTAACTGTGCTAACGAATGCCCTGCGTTTACGCAAATTTAAACCGGCGCAATAGAAATTGTTTATACTCTCATTTTTAAACTGTGGTTTGGTAATAAGGAGAATTAAAATGAATTCAGATCAAATATTTGTAACGTTGTTTGGGTTGCTCCTGGCGACGGGAGTGATCTGGTATTTTTTCCTCTATAAAAAACAGAGTGTTACAGCAAAGGAATCATCGGGAGTGCAGGATGTGAAAATCCTCGTGAAAGGCGGATACGATCCGGAGTTGATTGTTGTGAAAAAGAACAAACCGGTACGGTTGAATTTTTACCGGGACGAAACTTCCTCCTGCTCCGAGACGGTTGTTTTTCCCGATTTCAGATTGAGACAGGAGCTTCCCGCTTTTAAAAATACCGTGATTGAAATTTTGCCGCAACAGACCGGTGAATTTGATTTTCACTGCGATATGAACATGCTGCATGGAAAATTAATTGTCGAGGAATAAAGGAGGTCATCATGATTATGAAAATACATAAGCTCCGGCTGAACCAACCGGCCGATAAAAAGAAAATTGCCGAATTGAATAAAATGCTGTCTGCAACGGATCCGGCGGCCGGCGCGGAACCGGGCGACGAACAACAAAGCGTTATTGTCCGCTATAACCTGCGCAGACAGATATTCAAACAGGTTTTAGAACAAATCACTTCTGCCGGTCTTGTTGTGGAACGATCATTTTGGCAGCGATTAAAACTGGCCAAATGGGGTTTTACTGAAGAGAATGAACGAGACAATATTACCGCACGGTCTTTGCCCTGCTGCTCCAATCCGGAAGAAATACTGTCGAAAGTGAAAAGGACAAATTAACCGGAGAAAAAGAAGTCTAATTGATAGAAATCAAGAAAGAAAAGGAAACATTATGAAATCAAAAATAATACAGATATTAATCATCGGCGTGATCGGTATTCTTTCCGGCATTTTATTAATCCAATGCGGAAAGCAAAATCTTAAATCCGAATCTGTACAGGAGACAAAACAGGAAAAAACAACTCAACAAAGCGGTTATTATGAAATGTCGATCAAGCAATTAAAAACTGAATTGAACAAGAAAAATTTTCTGTTCGTTAACGTCCACATTCCGTATGCCGGTGAATTACCGGGAACAGACTTGTTCATCCCATTTGATAAACTAACGGAAAATCTGGATAAATTACCCGAGCAAAAAGATGCCAGGATTGTACTCTATTGCCGCAGCGGCCACATGAGCGCGATTGCTGCAAAAACTTTAGCACAATCAGGCTATACCAATGTTTATGATGTGCCGGGCGGTATGAAAGCATGGGTGAAGGAAGGATATGAATTGATTCATAAATAACCACCTCGTTTCAGAATTTAAATTTTACTCAGGGATTCATAGAATGAACCGCGGTTACTCTGTTCCCAGGCAGTGAATATCGAATTAAATTGACAGGAAGAATAAAATGAACCAAAACAACCGGGTTTATCGGTTCCGGCTTGTTGTAATTGCAACCGCTTTTATCTCAGGCAGTGTATTATCTTTTGAAATTATTCTCACAAGAATTTTTTCTGTAATGCTGTCTTATCATTTTGTTTTCGCTGTAATCTCCTTCTCATTACTGGGTATGGGGCTGGGCGGTATGATGTTAAGAGTGTGGCAAAAAAAGATGCCCGGGTTTGGGCTTGGCAGTACAGCGGTAACGTTTGCTTTTTTAATTTCTTTATCTGCGTTTCTCATTATTAAATTACCAATTTATGAGAGTACCGGCTGGGCGTCTTTCCGGGTGTGGATTTATATTTTGATCGCAACACTTCCTTTCTTTTTTGCCGGCTTGACTCTTTCGGCAATTTTTCAACAATATCCGGTAAAAAGTTCCATTTTATATGGTTTCGATCTGCTCGGCGCGACGATGGGCGTTCTCGCTTCCGTTTATTTTCTGAACATTTTTGGCGGAGTTAAAGCGGTTTATGTAACCGCTCTTATCGCTGTCACCGGTGCAATTTTAATTAGCATGACTGAAAGTCTGTGGTCGTTTGCCAGAAAATTAATTGTTGCGGCGATTCTTCTTGTCATTTTTTTATTACCGGAAGATTTTTCTACTCAGGTGCCCATTGCCACCGATTTTAACAAAGATATGTACCGTATGTTGAAAAATCCAAAAGAACAGGCTAAAATTGTAGAAAGCCGATGGAGCGCTTTTGGGCGGACGGATCTTTTACGAAGTCCGGTTTCACCAAATGAAATGGTTCTTTTTGTCGATGGAGCTGCCGGTACTGTTATGTATAATCTGGATTCCCTTCTCAGTAATGAGCGATCTCAGGCGTATCTTGTCAATCATTTTGGCCTGTTCTTTCCGTTTTATTTTTTGAAAGAGAACGAAAAAAACAACGCGCTGATTATCGGTCCCGGCGGCGGCCGCGATGTTGTGGTTTCTCTTCTTGGCGGAGTAAAAGATATCACGGCCGTCGAAGTCAATCCGGATCTGGTTGCATTGGTGAAAAAATATGAAAAATTCAACGGCGGTATTTATACTTCAAATCCAAATGTCCGGGTTGTAATTCAGGAAGGACGCAACTATCTTCGCACCACCCACAATCAATATGACCTGATTATGCTCTCGATTCCGATCACCAAAAGCAGCCGCAGCCGCGAAGGATTTGCATTAACGGAAAATTTTCTTTTCACCGTAGAGGCGTTTGAGGATTTCCTGAATCATCTTACGCCGGAAGGCCGAATCGTCATCGTCGCTCATAACGAAGCGGAGATATATCGTTTGATAGGGCTCGCACTGACAGCATTTGAAAAGCAAAATATAAGTCAGGCTGAAGCGATGAAACACCTTTACACAATTAGCTCCGGAATGATGCCGACAGTTGTAATAAAGAAGGAACCATTCGACAGTTTGGCGAGCAAAATTAGACACCAAATAAGCCATAAGCTTAGATTTGATCAAGGAAATTTTTACATTCCGTTTGTCAAACAAATGACCCTGACCTCTTCGGAAAAATTGCAAATCGATTTTGAATGGCGGATGTTTGACCAGATTCTTGTCGATATAGCAAACGGGAAGTTAACGTTACAACAATTATTGAGTGGCATCCCAATAAATATAGAACCTACTACTGATGACAGTCCGTTCTTTTATAATTTTGAACCAGGATTACCGGAACCATTTGGCCTCTTTTCAATTTTTATCATTGTAATCTTTGTATTGATGACCATTCCTCTTTTTGTTAAAAATCAACCAAATGGCGGGCAAAAAATCATTTTAAAACATTTTTGTCAATTTCCCCAGCTAAAAAGTTTTCTCTGGCTCTTTTTTCTGTTGGGAGCAGGGTTTATGTTACTCGAAATTGCCCTGTTCCAAAAGTTGACACTTTACCTTGGACAACCGGTTTTAACACTAACAGTGCTGTTATTTTCTTTGCTGTTAGGCACAGGAATTGGAAGCTTCATTAGTTCTCTCATAAAGAAACGCCTGAATGTGTTTATTTTTATAGCGGCAATAGTGGTTTCAATTCTGACAATCATTTTCTTATTTGTTTTCGATCAACTATTTTCCGGTTTATCGTATTCACCCAAAACGCTGACAATTATGATTTTAATCCCACTTGGCTTTGTATTGGGATTTCCGTTTCCACTGTCTATCCGTCTGATGAAAGACTATTTTGTTCAAGAATATATTGGCTGGATGTGGGGAGTCAACGGATTGGCTTCGGTAGTCGGCTCGGCTTTAACGATGATAATTGGTATTTTGTTCGGATTTTCTTATGCGCTTTTACTGGGTGTAATTTGTTATTTGGCTATCGCCTGCCTGGCAATTTATTTGGGGAAATTAAAAATTAATATAAATTATAGTGTTTAAAACTAATTTTGTTCCTTTGATTTTATGCGGAAGCCCAATATGAAGTAATGGAAAATTGCAGGTCGACAAGACTCGTCAGCCTAAATCGATAGAAAATAAAAAAATCACTAACTATAAATAGGAGATTATCATGGCTAAGGACCCAGTGTGCGGCATGAAAGTGGATGAAAAGACCCCAGCCGGGAAAAGTGAGTATCGCGGAAAAACTTACTTTTTCTGTTCACCATCTTGCAAGCAGTCGTTTGATGAAAAACCGGAACCGTACGTGCAGCAAAATAACGAGCATGCAGGTCATCATCATTAGATAAAGAAGGTCCGGCCGGTTTTGAAACTAATGCCGGCCGGACCCTTTTAATAACCGGATCTTTGTAAATGCCCAAAAAGTTTAAAACATATAACTTAATTCCATTATTAGTTGTTTTGCCGGTCGTCACATTTTCGTGCAATTTTGATATTCATCAGGCGATGATGCCGAACGAAATTCAAGGTCTGGAATTATTTAAAAAAGTCACAGGTAAAGATGCGGCAGAAATTATCTCCCGTTTGCACATGAAAGATGTGTCTTCCCAGGATAATATCATTCTTTATTATCAATCTGAGCAAAACCAGGCAACGATATATGTGAGCTATTTTCAATATCTATTTCTGGCCGATAAATATATTCATGAAATGAGAAAAAAGATCAGAGAAGAGGATACCGGTTTTAGTCAATATGCTCAATTCAAGGCACGCGGTCTGGATATCAATTCCGTTGTTGGTTATAGTCAGATTCATTATTTTTTTGCTCATTATAATTATACCTTTTGGCTGGCGATCGATCGTTCCATTGCCAGGAAAGGACTGGCGCAAATTCTGGAAGTTGATGAGATTGAATTACCGCTAATCAATGAATTATGATTCAATGAAATACCAAACTCGACGAGGTCTATTCTTTGTGATTTGTTAAGGTATTTGCTGCTTTTTTCATTTCATCTAAATCCGAGTTATCTGCTCTTTCATGCCGTAATATTTACAATAATGCTCTCATTGTGACCGTTCTCAACCAAACTTCAGACCTCGTTAAATCAGGTATTTTATTGTTCATTAAGTTCTTGTTTACTAGTTAATTGTGAGAAAATCCATGAATAATTGAACACTGCATGTTTGACTTTAAACTAAAAAACAAGTACTTACGCAATATATAGTGCAAATTTATGATGATCTTTGTCCGCTTATTCAACCTAATATTTATCAAATTTAACGAGGTCTGAACTTACTTTCGAGAAAACAAAACTGTGGAATTTAAGACAATGATTTAGTACTGTTTTTACCAGCATCGCTATTTCTTTATTTTGGCTTTTTAGTGGTGCAATAATCGACAAAATAAGAATAGTGATGCTCAATTGTTTTTGATTTCTCCAATTATTTTAGTATATTTGGCCATCCGGTGAAACGCCTGCCTTGCAGACAGGGAAACAGGCTCTGCTGAGGAGCAACCCGCCGGGAGATAACCGGATTAAGGGCAATAACAGGGAAAAGTCGAATTATTGGCCTTTCCTTCTTTCTTAAATTATGTTATCACCATTGTTATGCCTAAAAAAACCTTTCTTTTTGCCGGCTTATGTTTTGATTTTTACTCACAAATTCTATAGGAGACCCGAAAATTTACTCCCAACAAACATCTCAAAAGGACACCCATCATGAAAAGGCGTAATTTTTTTAAATTGGCCGGCGGTGGATTCGCCGGCATTTTTTCACTCCCGAAGTTTAAGAATCTTCCTGCGTTACTGCCCCGTGTAAACGGCCATATCGATCCCAGTGATGAAAAATTCTGGTCGTTGATTCGTGACCAATTTCCACTGACAACAGAACGTACCTATCTGAACACCGGCGGATTGGGCGCATCACCCTACGTTTGCATCGATGCGGTTAAAAGTAAAATGGACGAACTGGAAAAGATTTGCGAACCGGGTCACAATCACCAACTTTGGCATGATATTAAAGAGAAAGCCGCCGCAATTTTCCACTGCGAAACGGATGAGATGGCCTACACCAGAAACACTACCGAGGGAGTGAACATTGTCTGCAACGGGTTCCCGTTTGAAAAGGGGGATGAAGTGATCACATCTACCCACGAACATGTGGGCAACACTATCTCCTGGCTGGCGCGGCAAAAGCGGGACGGCATTAAAATGAAGGTGTTTGTCCCTTCCATGACCTCGGCGCAGGAGAATATCGATCGCATCGAAAAGCTGATCAACAAACGAACAAAAGCAATCAGCATTTCCCATGTAACCACAGCCTCGGGACAGGTGATGCCGGTGAAAAAGATCGGCGAACTGGCTAAAGCATATAACCTGTGGTATTTCATCGACGGCGCCCAATCGCCCGGTATGCTGCCTGTCGATGTGCATGAAACCGGCTGTCATGCCTACGCCACCAGCGGACACAAATGGCTGATAGGGCCAAAGGGCACAGGCCTGATTTACGTTAGGAAAGAGTACCTGGATCTGATCGATGCAAAATTTGTCGGCGCTTATTCCAACGAAGGACATTTTGATATGCGCACCGGCGAATTCCACATCAATTCTACCGCCCAGCGTTATGAGTACGGCACGGTGAATGTGCCGCTTTTTGTCGGCTTGGGCGCGGCGATGGATTTTTTACTCAAAATCGGTATCGACAACATCTGGAAAAGGGATCACGCCATGGCGGCGGCGTTTATCGATGGATTGAACCGCATCGGCGCGCAGGTTTTATCGCCGCAGCATCCGGCGGAACACAGCGCCATGATCACCTTCAAACTGAAAAATATTGAATACGGAGAATTGCAAAAATTTCTGGCTGAAAAATACAACCTGCGCACCCGCGGCATTTACGAAGGAGGATTGAACGGGATACGGATTTCGTTCCATCTTTACAACTCTTTTAACGAAGTAGAAAAAGTACTGCATGCCGTGAAAGCTGCACAAAAATTATAGTGGGAAAAATGCGAATCGGATTTGTAACGGACGAAATTTCCGCCGATGTGACGGAAGCCGTCGACATTGGCGTTTCCTGGGGAATAAAAGATTACGAATTAAGGATGATCGGCGCCAACCGGATACCGGACATCAGTGAGAAAGATGTGCTAACCATCCTGGATTTGCAGAAAAAACACGGCATCCGGATTACGGCACTTTCGCCGGGCACTTTCAAAGGCACGCTGGCCGATCAGGATCAGCTTCAGCGGGAAATGAAAAAAACACTGCCCGAAACTTTCCGGCTGGCCAAATTATTTGGCACGCAGATGATCATTGTTTTCGGCGTGCAGAGATTGGAGGATGACAAACCGGAAGATGAAGAACGGGTTGTCGAAATCTTCAGGCAAGTGGCCGGATTGACGCAAAAAGAAGGGATGACCGTCGCTGTGGAAAACGAGCCCGGATTTTGGTTCGATACCGGCAGCAACACAGCGCAACTTTTAGCCAAAGTAAATTCTCCCGCGCTGCGGGCAAACTGGGATCCCGCCAACGCATTGGGAACGCCGGAAACGCCCTTCCCGGATGGATATAATGCCCTTAAAAATTGGATCGTCAATGTCCATGTGAAAGACACCGTAAAAGGAGCGTTGCTGGAATGTGTGCCCATTGGCGAAGGCGTAGTGGACTGGCCGGGACAAATTGCCTCCCTGCAGCGGGATAAGCCGGTGGAGCATATCACCATCGAGACGCACTGCCTGCCGCTGATTGAAAATTCCAAACGAAATCTGGAAATCGTGAAGAATTTTCTAAAAAAATAAAAAACCCCCGTTTTTAATCCCCGGGATTTAAAAACGGGATTAAAAAGTTTAAAAAGAGAAAGAATGCAATTTGGAACCAATCTATCATTTTATTTCCCATTCCCATTGGGACAGGGAATGGTACAAAACTTTTGAAACATTTCGGTTGGATCTGGCCGATCTGATCCACTCGCTTTTACATATTTTCCAGACCAATTCCGATTACAGATATTTTACGCTGGACGGACAGACCGTTATTCTGGAAGATTACGCCGGGATTTTTCCGGAAGGAACCGAAGAACTGAAAAAGTATATTCGCGCCGGGAAGATTTCCATAGGTCCCTGGTACGTATTACCGGACGAATTTCTGGTCTCCGGGGAATCGACCATCCGCAATCTGCTGTTCGGACAAAAAGTTGCACAAAAGTTCGGCGGGTGCGCTATGCAGGTTGGTTACATCCCGGATTCCTTCGGTCATTTGGCCATGATGCCTGCTATACTGTGCGGATTTAACATGGACACCGCCATTGTCTACCGCGGTTTCGGCGGCGAACCGGGGCAGGAGAAATCGGAATATACCTGGCAATCTCCGGACGGCTCCACGGTTCTGATGATTCATCTGCCGCCCAACGGCTACGGCGATGCGTATATCGGCGAAAACTCCACGGAAGCGTTCATCAAAAAGGGAAATCAGTTAAAAGAAATTCTGGCTCCGCGGGCAACCACACCGCACCGCCTGTGCATGAACGGCGGCGACCATCATTTCCCGGAACCGTACCTGCCGCAGGCGCTGCAAACCATGACGAAAAATTGCGACGGACAATTTATTCACAGTAACATCCCCGGTTACGTCGCCGCGGTGAAACAGTATTTGGAGCAAAATCCAACCTCACTCAAACAGGTGAATGGTGAACTGAGGTGGGGTTACCGTCACGCGTTTGTGGTGAATTCCGGAGTCTATTCTTCCCGCATCTATTTGAAACAGGCCAATCACCGTTGTGAAAAGTTATTGAGCCGTTATATTGAACCGTTAGCCGCCTGGGCGACTCTAGCCGGCCGCGAGCATCTTTTCCCCATGATTGATCGGGGCTGGAGACTGCTGCTGCAAAATCATCCGCACGATTCCATTTGCGGGTGCAGCATCGATAAAGTGCACCGGGAGATGGAAACCCGGTTCGATAAATGCGCACAAATCGGCGAAGCGGTTCTGGAAAAATCGGTGCGTCATTTTTTCCCGGATGCTTTCACCGGCCGGGAGAATGTGCTGATCTTCAATCCGCAGACAAGAGAAGTGAGCCATCCGGTTGAGGCGGCCTTTGAATTTTTCAGACAGAAAACCGTTGTGGGACTCAATCCCGATCTGAAACCTGCACCCAAACCGCCGTTGATTTCGGGGTTCAAAATAAAAGATACGAACGGCCGCGAAATATCATATCAAATTTTGCAGCATGATCCGGAAACCTACAGCCTGCGCTACAGCGATTATTCCTACCCGACCAAAAACATGGTGGAAAGATTCACTCTGCTGTTAGATGTTAAACAGATTCCGGGACTCGGATTGGTTCAATTGAAAACAGAACCTGCCGATGGATTCCCGAGCTATGAAAGCAAATTGAAAACCGGCAGCAATTTCATCGAAAACGACTTTTTGAAAGTGGAAGCGGCGCCCAACGGTTCCATCAATGTGACCGACAAAAGTAACAGCCAACATTTTTCCGGCTTCCACATATTTGAAGACGGCGGCGATGCCGGCGATGAATACAATTACTCCTATCCCCCGGCAGATAAAATCATCACTTCCACAGACGTTATCGCAAAAATTAAATTGGTTGAAACCGGTCCATTACGCGCTGCCCTGTGCATATACCTGAAACTGCGACTGCCTAAAAGTTTGACGGAAAACCGTAAAAAGCGGCGGCAGGAAATGACCGCTGTGCCGATAACGTCCACTATTTTCATCTATCATAACCAACCGCGCATCGAGTTTGAGACGAAAATTGACAACATTGTCAAAGATCACCGCCTGCGAGTGCTTTTCCCCTCCGGTTTTCGCACCGATGTGAGTTATGCCGACAGCCAGTTCTGCATCACAAAACGGGAGCATACGGAAGTGGATCCCGCCGATTTTAAAATCGAGGTTCCCAGTTCCGTCCATCCCATGCAGCGCGGCGTAACCATTCTGGACGGTGACAACGGACTCACCGTTGCCACGGAGGGATTGCCGGAGTATGAATTAAAAACCGGCCGCTCCGGCACACTGGCCATCACCCTGCTGCGCTGCGTCGGCAGATTATCCGGCGGAGACCTGCTTACACGTCCCGGCGGCGACGCCGGCTGGATCACGGAAGCGGAAGAAGCGCAATGCCGGGGGAAACACACATTTCAGTACGCGGTCATCCCCCATTCCGCACAGGCATTCAGGGATTACGCGCCGATCAACAGACAACTGGAAGCTTTTCATCTTCCCTGTCGAACCGTGCGCAGAAGCGGCATTGCGGTGAGAAATTGGAATTCATTCGGCATTTCACTCTCGCCGGATGCGCTGGTTTTTTCCACTTTCAAACCGGCCGAAGATGAAAAGGGATACATTCTGCGGTGTTACAATCCAACGGCCAATCCCGTAAACGGAATTTTACAGACAAAAGGATATTTGGCCTCGGCCACGCTCACCCGTCTCAATGAAACAGATGAAAAGGAGTTATCGATTGAAAATAGAAACAAAATTCAGTTTACCGCCGCGGCCAATCAAATCGTTTCCATCAGATTAAAATTCGGACAAAATAAAAGAGATGACGTCAAAAAATAAAAAGCAGTACGATAAGGCTCTGAACCGCATCCCATGGGCAACCCAAACCAACGCTAAACGGCTCAATCCGGACTGGGAAGAATTTATGCCGCCTTTCATCAAACAGGCAAACGGCTGCCGCATGTGGGATCTGGACGACCGGGAATATATCGATTACCGCTGTTCGTTGGGTCCCATCATTTTAGGCTACCGGTACCCGGAGGTTGACCGCGCTGTTCGCGCCCAGATGGAAAAAGGCGTTCTGTTCAGCATGGCCAGTCCGCTGGAACTGGAAACGGCGGAAGCGATTATGGCCAATGTGCCCTGGCTTGAACAGATCCGTTTCATGAAAACCGGCGCCGATGCCTGCACAGCCTGCGTCCGACTGGCGCGATCCTGCACGGGAAGGGAGCACATTTTAAGCAGCGGCTACCACGGCTACCACGATCTTTTTGCTTTCAACTGGCCTACCCCCGGCGTGCCCCAAGTGTTGCGGGAATATATCCGTGATATTGCCTACGGCGATCTGCAGGCGGTTGAAACGGCGTTCGATGAAGCGGGAGAAAGGCTGGCCTGCGCCGTTGTTGCGCCGTACGAATGGAATGAAGACACGGGTGAGGAATACCTTAAACTGCTGCGCAAAAAATGCGACCGATACGGCGCCCTGCTGATTTTTGACGAGGTGCTCACCGGATTTCGCCTGGCCCCCGGGGGCGCACAGGAATATTACGGCGTCACGCCGGATTTAGCGGCTTATGCAAAGGCATTGGCAAACGGGTATCCTCTGTCTGCTTTTGCCGGCAAAAGGGAATACATGCAAGCGCTGCAAAAAACCATCATCACAACCACTTATGCGGGAGAGACTTTATCTCTGGCCGCGGGGAAGGCTACAATGGCCGTAATGCAGAACGAACCGGTTCAGGAACAGATTCACAAAATGGGACAACGGTTACAGGACGGTTTTGCTGAAATCATCCGGGAAACCGGTACGCCCGCTTATGCCGCGGGTCTGCCTCCTGCGCCGTTCATTCAATTCAATACCGGTAATGAAAAAGAAAACAGTCGCCGGCAAAACAGGCTTTTCTCTCTCCTCTACGAAAAAGGCATCTTCGCCAATGATCGCTGGTTCATCAGTTATTCTCACAAGGAAAGCGATATCGATGAAACACTGGAAAAAATAAGAGAAGCATTGAAGAAATTACTCTGAAAAAGAGACGGTTATCGGCAGCGGTGAAATGAAAATTAGAAACATATTTGGTGAATATTCAGGTAATATTTGATTGGTTGGAAGCTTTTTAACAACCTCCGTACCCCTCCAATTAAGTTGGATTTAAAACAGAGGAATTTGAAATTTTCCGTGGATAACCATATTCAATACTTCAACTGTTATGCCGCCATCGGCAGGTACGCGGGAAGGGACATTCGGGCTCCCTGGCGCACCGAAGAACTGCTTGCCGAAATGGAACGGTGCCGGATTGACGGCGCGCTGGTGTATGCCCATCAGGCCGCCGAGACGCATCCTGTTGTTGGCAATCCCATTGTTATGAAGGTTTGCAGGAAACATCCGCGTTTGTTTCCCTGCCGGGTGGGAATGCCGCATCATTCCGGCGAGTTTCCCCATCCAAGAGAGCTGGTGCGTGAAATGGAAAAAGAGAATGTGCACGCAATGAAAATTTTCCCCCGCACCTACAAATTTTCCGTCGATCAACATACACTGGGCGAACTACTTTTCCATCTGCAGGAGGCGGGCATTCTTCTGATTGTCGATTGCGGCGAGTACGAAAATGATGTGCAAATAACCTGGGATGAACTGGCCTGGCTGTGCGGCAGTTTCCCCCGGCTGCCGGTTCTGCTGCACGGCGTTCGCTGGGAAGCCACCCGCACATTGATTCCGATGGCAGATCGTTTTCGAAATCTGCATTTTGAGTTTTCCAATTATCAGGGCAACCGAATGCTGGAATTTTGGTGCAGCCGAATCGGCTGCGGGCGACTGCTCTTTGGCTCCCAGTGGCCGCAGAAAAGCATAGGCGCCGCCCGGGCTTATGTAGATTATGCCGACATTACCGACGAGCAAAAGCGCGCCATCGCCGGGGGTAATTTAAAACGGCTGCTGAAGATAACGGAACCGTTGCCTTCATACCCGCAAAAAGAACCGGAAGACAAAATTCTGCAATTGGCGCTGGCGGCACAACCTGTGGCTGACATGATCGTAATCGACGCACATGCGCATATTACACAGAAAGGGGGTTACGGCGCCGCCATGGCAGCCATGAACCGTGCCGATGCGGCGGCGGTAGTGGAAAGAAACCGCAGAATTGGCGTCAATAAAACGTGCATCAGTTCCTGGACAGCTATCTGGGGCGATTACAGGTTAGGCAATGAAGATACTATTCAGGCGGTCCATGGGTTCCCGGACCAACTTGTGGGCTATGCCGCACTTGATCCCAACTATATTTCGGACTGGCAAAAAGAGTGCGATTATTATCACAGAGAGAAGCGGCTACCCGGCATGAAACCCTATTTCCCCAAAATGGCCATCCCCTACAATGATCCGCGGTTCGAACCCTGGTGGCGGTACGGCAACGAACATTTTCTGTTTGCTCTGATGCACCCATCCGATCATTTTACTGCGGAAATGCGGGACCTGGCGGCGCGTTTTCCCCACATTTCTTTTCTGCTTGCCCATTCCGGCTGGAGCTGGCAAACAGCCCGGACACACGTGGCGCTGGCAAAACAATTCCCCAACTGTTTTTTGGAAATCACCTACACTTCCGTGCTAAACGGCAGCATTGAATATATGGTTCGGGAAGTGGGTTCGGAAAGGGTGATTTACGGTTCGGATTCTCCCATGCGGGACCCGTCCCCGCAATTCGGTTGGGTGGCGTATGCCGATATTACGGAGCAGGATAAGCGTAATATTCTGGGGCGCAACATGGAGCGGATTTTAGCGCGGGTGAAATTGTGATTACGAAGCTGCGAATTGGGAATGGAGAGAACATCCCCCGTTCTCCCGCATCGAGGTTTATCATTACCCACAACTTTTTGGGAGAAAGGCCGTAATAATCCTAATTTCCCGGCATTATCTTGGACTCGACACTCTCCAACAATCCCCCGGTTATATACAACCGCCAGGTTGAAGATGGTTTTTATGTCCCAAAGGACAATTTGAAAATAGCCCCGGCATTCATGCCGGGGAAATAAATAACACACATATCTTTGTCCCGTTGGGACGGTTGAAACCGGTCTTATGACTATAATATGTTCCAATCGTCCCCTAACGGGACGGAAAGAAAAACGATAACCTTAACCGGACCCCGGCATGAATGCCGGGGCTATTTTCAATATATCCCTTCGAGATAAAAAGATTAAAGCGAAACCAAACGAAGAACCATAAATGTTTTCTGCTCACAATATAAATCCAAAAGTCAAGGAAAACTTATGAGTAATGCTAAGCTCCCGGGGGGGTACGGGGGATGTAAAAAGACTCTAAACTTTTATTAAACTCACCTGAATATTAGCCTGAACCGTTACAAAAACCGTCCAGGAAAATTCTGACCAACGGAGTACAAACACATGAAAATCCAGTTTAATTCGATTTGGCTGATCCTGATGGTCCTGTTCGCCTTTTCCGTGAACCCGGCAAAAGTATCGGCTCAAACCGGGAGGAGAAATATTTACGCCGGTGTTATTTCCAACAAGAGTTTCACCGTTGGCGCAAAAAATCCCGGTACCGGTCTGTTTTGCGTCGCCGATAACGGATCGAATGTAAAAAATATTGGTTTCAAAAACATGCGCACTTTTTCTGTGGCTGTTTTTCCCGATGTTGCACAGGGTCTGATCTACTGCGCCAACGGCAACGGTTTTTTCGTCAGCAAAAATTTTTGCAAAAAATGGCGGGTAACCACGGGATGGCAAATAACCGAAGTGCTGGAACTCGCCGCCGTTGCGCAAAATGCCAAAATTGTTTACATCGGCACAGCGTACGGATTGTACAAATCCACGGAATACGGTGAAAATTTCCGCCGACTCACCAAACGATTCGTAGCCGGTTTGGCGCCGGACATCGAAAAACCGGAGCGGATTTATCTGGGAGAGGAAGATGGCCTGCTCATCAGCCGCAACGGCGGGAAGTCGTTTAAGAGCGTTGCAAATTTCAACTATGCAGTGAATGCTATCGCCCAGGATTTCCAAGAAGCGGACCGGCTTTATCTGGGCACGGAAGATAACGGTATTTTCATTTCGGACAACCGGGGAAAATCGTGGATACAGGCCGCCGGCGATGCGGCAAAAGCAACGATATACGGCATCAAAGTGGACAGAAAAAATCTGCAGCGCATTTTCGCGGCAACTTTTGAATATGGCGTTTTACGCAGTAACGACAGAGGAAAAACCTGGCAATCGCTGACAAACGGACTGAAAGGCGTGGCAGTTTACGACATCATCATTCATCCGGATAAGGAAAAAACTCTCTTCGCAGGTACGGCAAACAAAGGTATTTTGCAATCCAATGACAATGGCGCAACCTGGAAACCGTTTGCACTGGACGGCACGCATGTCGCCGATTTGGTGATAAAATAATACACGCCGAAAGATAAAAAAACAGGAAAAACTGCAAGGATCGTCAAATCAAAAAAATCGATTTGCGAAACTGAAAATTGAGGAAATCATGAAATATATTACAATGCTGCTTTTTGTCGGATTTATCGCTGCAGTTGTTTCGGCTCAAACAACAAACCATACCTGGGGGCAGGGAATCGAAGTTAGAAAAAATAAAATTTTGCATTATTATGCCACACCGGATGGCAAGGTCGCCAATTTTTTTCAGATCGCAGCCCGGCTGCGCCTGGGGCAGAACATCGAAAAATGCAGAAAAGATTTTATGATTCAATTGGAGAATCCATCCGGCGACATGTTTTACAGTCTGCCCATGATGGGCTGTTATTTGTACGGATATGATTACTGGACCAGTGAAATTCACCAAAAGGCGAAACAGGTGTGGCAAACTTACTGGCCCTACCGCGGTGACACGGAGAATCACTGGGTGATGTGGCACACAGCGCTTTTGCTGGCCGCACAAACCTGGCCGGATATGACGGCCGACAAATGGATAAACGGCAGAAGTTCGCAGGAAAATTATGAGGATGCACAGGGGCTGTTAAATTCGTGGCTGGAAATCGCCACCACAATCGGACAGGGCGAATTTGATTCCCCCCATTATTTGCAGGTTTACCTGGGTTCGCTGTTTGTCCTGTATGAATTTGTGCGGGATCCGGTGATGAAACAGAAGGCGGAGATGGCGCTGAATTGGCTATTGGCGGATTATGCCGGCGATTATCTGGGCGGCGCTTACACCGGCGGCCACAGCCGGGTCTACGACCAGGATATTCTTGATCCGAGCAAAGACGGATCCGTTGGTTTCGGCTACATCTTTTTCGGCGATACGCCGTTTCCTAAAAATGCCTCCCTGAGTTTCACTGTATTTGCCGCCCTGTCCGGTTACCGGCTTCCGGAAGTGATCCAAAGAATTGCCACCGACCGGGACAAACCGTACGTATCTTTTGAGAAGAAACGCGTGCGTAACATCATCCGTTTTGACAAAGAGATGAATCCGCCAGTTTACAAAACCAATTACATGAGCAAAAATTTCTCGTTAGGCTGCCTGGACGGCGGTTTGCAGCAACCTATTCAAATCCACACCTGGGGCGTCACCTATCTTTACGACGATAGGATGAAAGCGGACGAACTGTTTTCTCTGCATCCGTATTACTCATATAAAGAGCTGGGTATGTTTTTCCCGGAAAAGCTGAAAGTGATGGTTTCCGAGGTGATCAAATCGAAGGGCACCTACAACAAAGAGGATAAATGGACCGGCGGCTCGCCCTACGAAAGAACATTTCAGCATAAAAACTGCATCATTGTGCTGTACAACTTAGATGCGCAAACGCCTTTTAAACATATCGATTACTATTTCCCTAAAAGCCTGAAAAAGCGGGAAGAAGGCGAAAACGGCTGGATATTCTGCCGGGGCGGCGAGGCATACATCGCCGTGCGGCCGCTGCAGCCGGGCACCTGGCACGAAGAGAAAACCTGTTTCCGGTTCCGCAGCCCCCATTTACAAAACGGGGTGATAACCGAAGTTTTCGAGAGCGCCGACTTCAAAAGTTGGCAAGATTTTAAAGACAGCATGGAGCGAACCAAACTTGATCTCAGCAAGCTGGAAAGCCAGGTGAAAGTAAAATACACAACATCTTCCGGGGATGAGATGAAGTTCCGTTTTCCGGATCGACGCTATCTGAACGGCAAGTTTGTTGATCTGAGCAAAATGCCCCTTTTTGACAGTCCTTACCTGGAAGGAAATGATCGTGTTTTAAAAGTAAAACACGGGAAAGAGGAAATAATTTTGGATTTTAACAAAGAAGAAATTATAAAGAAGGTTCACTGAGTGCTAAAACCAAAGCAATAAATTCGGGAAGGCCTGTAACTCCCGACAAGGCAGTATTTTTTGTGTTTTTCGAGTATTCCCGGGCTGAATAGTTGCACAATTTCTACAAAAGCGAATAACCGCCGGGAGGTAGCAGAAAACGTTGTTATTGAATGTGATTTATGATAACGAGAGCAGATATTACAGCCCGGCAATCTGTCGCGCCATGGAAATTGAATGAGAAAGTAAACAAGATTGGCTTATTTGTCTCTGATTTTATGCACCTGTAGTTTGCCCGGATATCCTTTTATTTAATATCAAAAAATATTCGGATTCAATTAAATTTTCCCCCCGCTTTCTCCTTGATTTTTAACATATTAATTCTTTATTTTATAAGTTTAGAAAATTAGGATATTTTACTAACTTTATTTTGAAAAGAGAAAACCATGGATATTGCTGTCGTTGGTCTGGGTTACTGGGGGCCTAATTTATTACGCAATCTGTACGAACTGCCTGGCTGCGACCGGTTGGTTGCCTGCGATCTGGATGAAAGCAAGTTGAATAAAATTAAAAGCCGTTATCCGGTTGTGGAGGTTACAACTCAATTTCAACAGGTGCTGGATGACGACGGAATCGATGCAGTGATTATTGCCACGCCCGTCTCTTTCCATTATCCCCTGGCAAAGCAGGCATTGCAGGCGGGGAAGCATGTGTTTGTCGAAAAGCCGTTTACTTCTTCCCGGCGAGAGGGGGAGAATCTCATTGCTCTGGCGGAGCAGGCGCAGCGCAAAATTATGGTAGGACACACCTTTGAATACAGCCCGCCCGTGTTGAAAATCAAAGAGCTGATTGAAAAAGGCGAGTTGGGGGAGTTGTTCTATATCAGCTCTTCCCGCGTGAATTTGGGCCTGCATCAGAAAGATGTGAGCGTGATCTGGGATCTGGCGCCGCACGATTTTTCCAGTATCTTTTACTGGCTGGGAGAACAACCGGTGCGTGTTTCTGCCATGGGGCGTGATTTTGTCCAGCCCGGTATTCCCGATGTGGCTTTTGTGAACCTGGAATTTGCCTCCGGCTGCATCGCCAATGTGCAGTTGAGCTGGCTGGCGCCCAGTAAATTGCGGCGGACAACCATCGTCGGCGCCAACAAAATGCTGGTTTATGACGATACTGAAAATATCGAAAAGGTGAAAATTTACGACAAAGGCGTAGATTACAAAGACCCGGAAACATTCGGCGAATATCATCTTAGTTACCGCTCGGGCGATGTGCTCAGTCCCCGTCTGGACTCTTTTGAACCGCTAAGCAAAGAGATGGATCATTTTATCACCTGTTGTCAGGAAGGAACCGTGCCAAAAACCGACGGCGCCAACGGTTTACGCGTGGTGAAAGCACTGGAAGCGGCGGAATATTCCATGAACCACAATGGCATCGTCGTGAATGTAGATAGTCTGGATTGAGAATCGATCTGTTTTTCTTCTTTTTGATCCCCTGTATTCGATGGAATTTGAATGAAAAATGATGTTGTGACACTTTTGGTAAATAAGACAGAAAAAAACCTGCTTTCTTCGGAACAGCCGTTGGTTTCGGTTGTGATCCCCATGTTTAATGAAAGGGACAACATCTCCGTTTGTCTGGCTTCGCTTTTTGCTCAGGATTATCCGGCTAATAAGATAGAAATTTGCGTTGTCGACGGCGCTTCCACGGACGGCAGCGATGAGATAGTGCAGGAATATGCAATTGCTCATCCGAATATGAAACTACTCTCCAATCCGGACCGCATAACACCCAGAGGATTGAATATCGGCATCAAAGCCGCTTCCGGCGAAGTGGTTGTCATTTTGGGCGCTCACACAAAAGTGGAACAGGATTTTATCACAAAAAACATTAGGTACATGCGCCAACAATCGGTGCCCTGTGTTGGCGGCACACAGATTAACCTGGGTGAAACTTATGTGCAGCAGGCCATCGGGTATGCCATGGGGTCCCCATTTGGCATCATGAGCGCGCCGTACCGCTACCGCAAAAATGCCGGATTCGTGGATACGGTAGTTTATGCGGCGTACCATCGCAGTCTGTTCGACGAGGTCGGTTATTTTGAAGAAGAGAAAATTATTTCCGAAGATGCGGAACTGAACTGGCGCATTCGTAAAGCGGGTCATAAAATCTATTTTTCGCCTGAGATTGTTTCTTATTATCTGCCGCGAAAAAATTTGCTGAGACTGGGAAAACAGTTTTTTCGTTACGGCATCTTTCGCGTTAACGTGGTTAAAAAACATATCGATGCGCTCAAACTGCTCCATCTGATTCCGCCTATGTTCGTATTATCTCTGTTGGTTACCGGTATATTTTCATTTTTTAGTGCAAGTATGAAACCATTTTTTATGGCCCTGTTGCTTCTTTACGTATTATTTTTAACCGTTGCCACACTGACCACCGCCTCTCGCAGCGGATGGAAACATCTGCCGGTGCTTCCGCTTGCATTTATAATGATGCAGTTGAGTTTCGGTTTTGGCTTTTGGGTGGGGCTGTTTAAATCGCATCATTAGGTTTTTAGTTGAACCTAAACTGAGCATTTCTCATGTCATTCAGCCTGCAGCAGGCAGGCTGAATGACATGACACCTATCAGGTGGCAATTTGGGGTTGGGAATCGCTCAATTTAGGTTGAAATTAAATTTCACTTTTAGTCAAAACCTTGAATTTTTTATTAGAATTCCGGAATAGTGAAATATTGGCAGGGAAAAGATTCTAACCGTAATGCCTGTTATGCCAATATTCCAGCTTATCCCGATGGGAATTTATGCCCAAACTCATAGAACGAATTTTGTTGATAATTTCCGATGTGGCGACCATTAATTTGTCATTTTTCTTTTGGGTCCAACTGCGTGAGGAATTGGGATATTCTTCTTTTCTGACGCTAACAGACCTGAGTGTCGCTTCGGGATTCCTCTGCCTGGCTTGGTTACTGTTGTTTCTGTTCTTTGGTTTGTACCGTTCCTGGTACGCTCAATCCCGGTTTGATGAATTCATCTCCCTGTTCAAAACCATCACTCTCGGTGTGGTTCTCATTTTTCTTGCCACACTGGATATTCAGCAGGATGTGGAAAATCCGGTACAAATCAGCCGCATCATGATTGTGTCCTACTGGTTTCTGCTGCTTGGTACCGTGAGTTTCGGACGCATGTCCCTGCGTACGCTGCAAAGAAAATTGCTGGAACATGGAATCGGGCAGCGAAATTCAGTTATCGTTGGCAGCGGTAAAAAAGCTGCAGAACTGTTTGATAAGATGAAGGAATATCCGGCGCTGGGATACAAAATTTTGGGTGTGATTCCGCTGCGCCGGCAGGATGATTATGCTCAGCCGGCCATCCCTGTATTGGGCGAAATAGAAAATCTAAAAGTCGTTTTGGCGAGGAATCAGATCGAGGAAGTGATCATTGCACTGGAAACGAAGGAGCGTGACGAAGTATTCGATGTGATTGGCGCCTGTAACGGTCTGAAAGTGAACTTAAAAATCGTTCCCGATCTTTATGATATTGTCGTCGGCCAGGCGCGTACCAACCAGATTTACGGATTTCCGCTGATCGAAATATTCCCTGAGCTGATGCCGCAATGGGAGCGGCGGGTGAAACGATTGTTCGATATTCTCTTTTCCGGTTTTGTCCTGAGCGCTTTTTCCCCGCTGTGGTTGTTGGCTGCGCTGGCTATCAAACTCGATTCCCGCGGTTCTATTTTTTACAGCCAGGAACGGGTAGGCAGAAACGGCAAAAAATTTCATGTTTATAAATTCCGGTCCATGGTAAGGGATGCGGAATCGATCAGCGGGCCGGTGTGGGCGGATAAAAATGATCCGCGCGTTACCCGGGTGGGAAAAATCATCCGCAAACTGCGCATCGATGAAATCCCGCAATTGCTGAATGTGTTAAAAGGCGATATGAGCCTGGTCGGCCCGCGGCCGGAGCGGCCCTTTTTTGTCCGTCGCTTAAAGAAAGAGATTCCCTACTATACGCGCCGTTTCCGGGTGCGTCCCGGTATTACCGGATGGGCGCAAATCAAACATCGATACGATCAGTCTTTTGATGATGTCCGAAAAAAAATTCAGTACGATTTGTACTACATCGAAAATATGTCGCTAAGAATGGATTTAAAAATCATAATTAACACGGTCTACACTATATTGGCCGGTAAGGGTCATTAAATTCAAAAATGGAGGAAAAATGAATGTAACGTCGGTTGATCTGGTAACCCAGTATAAAAACATTAAAGATGAAATGGATCGGGCCATTCATGCTGTTTTGGATTCCGGGCATTTTATTTTAGGTGAAGCAAGTAAAGAGTTTGAAAAAAATCTGGCCGAATACAATGGCGTAAAACATGCGCTGGGCTGCGCTTCCGGTACAGACGCACTGCAATTGGCCATGATGGCGCATGGAATCGGCGCCGGTGATGAAATTATTTCTGTGCCCATGACATTCATTGCCACCATCGAAGTTATGATTCTCCTCGGCGCAAAACCGGTATTTGTCGATGTGGACCCCAAAACCTACTGCATCGATCCAAATCAGATTGAGGCGAAGATCACGGAGAAAACCAAAGCGATCGTTCCGGTGCATCTCTACGGCCAGGCGGCGGATATGGATCTGATTATGGACATCGCCAAAAAACACAATTTAGTAGTCATCGAAGATTGTGCCCAGGCCATCGGCGCCACGTATAAAGACAGGCAAACCTGCACATTGGGTGATATCGGCTGCATCAGCTTTTTCCCGGGTAAAAACATGGGCGCTTACGGGGACGGCGGCGCAGTGCTGACCAACGATGATGAAATCGCCGAAAAAATCCGCATGATCCGTGTTCACGGTTCTGCGTCCAAATATCGTCATCTGCTATTGGGCATTAACAGCCGGCTGGATTCCATTCAGGCCGCTGTTCTTAATGTTAAACTGAAATACATTGATCAATGGAACGCAAAACGCGGTCAGCACGCAGCGCGCTACACTGAAATGCTTCGGGAATTAGATGATGTTGTTTTCCCCTATACGCCTGATTACAATACACATACGTATCATCAATATACGTTGCAGGTTTTCGACCGCACCGGACTGCAAAATTTTCTGAAAGAGAAAGGCGTTGCCACCGGAATTCATTACCCCATTCCGCTCCATCTGCAGCCGGCCTTTGCATCGTTGGGTTACAAAGAGGGAGATTTTCCGGTTTCGGAACAGATTTCCAGTCATGTGATCTCACTGCCCATGTATCCCGAACTGCCGCAGGATCATCAAAATTATGTAGCGGAACAGATTCTGGCATTCCGGAAATAAGACGGGCTCTTGCAATGTAGGGCGATTCGCCGAATCGTCCGCCGGTTTTATAGGAATCGTGCAACTTGTTAAGACGAGCTTTTAAATTGATCCGGCAGGTCACAATTTGGTTTTTTGAAAAACTGTGCAGTAGAATGAGCTCGATTCATGACGCTGTTGACTAAATAAAGGAAACCCTTCCGCAGGTTATTCTGAATTGATTAGTCTGAGCCTGAATATTCGAATTTCTTTATCAAGAAAAACCTGCGGGAGGGTTTGATTAACAGACAGATTTATGTCATTCCGTATTCTCCGTCTGGATAGGGCGAGCGTTCGAAATGACATTTTTATTATCGGAAATATTTTGGAGGATTTCTTTTCCATGCTTGATTTGAAATTTATTCGTGAAAATTCGGCTCTCGTTCGCGAAGCGATCAAAAATAAAAATGAAAAAGCCGATGTGGATCGTCTGTTGGCACTGGATGTGGAGAAACGGGAAGCTCTGCGTCAGGTGGAGGATTTGAAGCACAAACGGAACGTTGCTTCCAAACGGATCGGCGAATTGAAAAAGGCAAAACAAGACGCCGCCAAGCCCATTGCCGAGATGCAGAAAGTGTCGGCTGCCATCAAAGAATACGAAGAAAAGATTGCCCGGCTCGACGCGGCCATGAAAGATATTTTGATCTGGATTCCCAACATTCCTCATCCTTCCGTCCCCATTGGCGATGAATCCGCGAATCAGGAAATTAAATTCCGGGGAGAAAAGCCGGAATTCGATTTTGAGCCGCTGCCCCATTGGGAATTGGGTGAAAAATTGGGGATTGTGGATTTTGAAAGGGGAGCCAAATTGTCCGGTTCCAATTTTATCATGCTTAGATATCTGGGCGCCAAATTGGAGCGGGCGCTGATCAATTTTATGCTGGATTTGCATACGCAGAAACACGGTTTCACGGAAATCTCGCCTCCCTTTGTTGTGCGCCGGAATATTATGTTCGGTACGGGTCAGTTGCCCAAACTGGAAGACGACATGTACCACATCGAACAGGACGATCTTTTCCTCATTCCAACAGCGGAGGTGCCGGTTACCAACCTGTTTCAGGGTGAAATTTTGGATGGCGCCCAACTGCCCATTTCTTACACGGCCTACACTCCCTGTTTCCGGCGCGAGGCGGGTTCTTATGGCCGGGATACACGCGGCCTGATGCGCATTCATCAGTTTGATAAAGTGGAAATGGTTAAATTTGTGAAACCGGAAAATTCATACGACGAGCTGGAAACACTGCTGCAGAATGCGGAAGAAGTGTTACAATTGCTGGAATTGCCGTACCGGGTTCTGGTATTAGCCTCCGGCGATTTGAGTTTTGCCGCGGCAAAATGCTACGATATTGAGGTGTGGGCCGGCGGTGTGCAGAAGTATCTGGAAGTTTCCTCGGTAAGCAATTTTATCGATTTTCAGGCGAGAAGGGCCAACATCCGCTTTCGCAGAACTTCGGACGCCAAACCGGAGTACGTCCACACGCTTAACGGTTCCGGCCTGGCGCTGCCCCGCACCGTCATTGCCATTCTGGAAAATTACCAAACCGATGAGGGAACTGTGATGGTTCCGAAAGTGCTGCGGCCTTACATGGGGACGGATATAATCAATATGAATAACCGGCTGAAATTTAGTCAATCTTAATTTCATGGTAGCCACAGTTTAACTCCGCTCACTATGGCTTACTCTTAGGCCAGTCTGAGCGGAGTTGAAGACTGGTTTCGAACTGGTCATTCATATTATCAAATGGCAGCGGGCAAATCGGTTCAAATATGAAAATGGTTATGATTGCCTGCCGGGGGAATATCGAGGTAAAAAAATGAGAAAAAGAGACTTTTGTCTTACGACGCTGTTTTTTATGTTCGGAATGATCTTTTCCTTTTCCGGTTGTGAAAAGCGGGACCAAACTACGGACATTAACCATTGGCAGCAGAAAATAACAAAAGAAAGAGAGGCCAAAGATAAGGAATTTGCAACATCGCTTACCTCTCCGTTTGCCGGCCTGAAAAGACTAACGGCGCCTCGAAACCGGACTAGCTATCTGATTTATACCGGCGGAAATTACAGCCTTGCAGAAAGCAAAAAAGAGGGCGCGCTGATTTCTGTTTCCCGGAAAGATGGCAAATGGCTGTGGCAGTCTTTCACCCCGGAGTTTAAATGCCGCGCCGGTGGAAAACTCGTGAATCCGGGAGATTTCCCGGGAAGCCGGACAAAAGCCGGCTACAAAAGGTTCTCTTTTGACATCTATCCTCTCGATGAAAAACTGGTGATTATCGTGTTTGATCCGGAGAAGGAAGAGATGAAATCGTTTCGGCATCTCTTCTATTTCCCTCCGGACCCCGCTTACAGGATCACCGCCGGATTGGTTCGATTCGACAAGATGGAGCATATCCAAATGATTACCAGCCGGAATCTGATCAAGACTTTTTATCGTTATGCAAAAATTCTTTTTACTATAAAAGGGCAGGAAAAAACTTTGATTGCTTACAAAAAAGAGATGGGCAAAGGCCCCGGGGAAGCCTGGCTTTTTATCCCGTTTAACGATAAAACAAACGGCAAAGCAACCTACGCCGCCGGCAGATTTATTGAAATTAAAGAGCCGGGTTCCGATCGATTCATCCTGGATTTTAACGAAGCGTTCAATCCCCTTTGTAATTACGCGCATGTGTATAATTGCTCGTATCCTCCTGCTGAAAATACTCTCGATATTCCCATCGAAGCGGGAAAAAAAGAGTATCCGGTAAAACATTAGGTTTGAGCTTTTAACTACCCGGGCATGCTCCATGAATTAGCTATAATCATGCTTCAACTGAGTTTATCCTGAGCCCTTCGACAAGCTCAGGATAAACTCAGTCGAAGACTTCCTGCACATCAGACAATAAGCATACCTGAGTAGTGACGTTTTTTGAATATGTCCGGTTTGCAAAAAAAAGGGATGAGAGTATTCTACTCCATCCTGATAAGGTTCATTGGGCTTCCCCGCCTGAACCGGTCAAGCGCTCAGAGTGACAGTATCGAAACATTTCGTTCCGGACAAACAACGAAATTCAATATTTTAAAAAATAAATTCGGAAACACACGAACCTCAAACAACGGAATAACTATGCAGGAAACTTACGGTTGGATTTCCATTCTTCCCCCTTTGATGGCAATCCTTTTGGCGATTCGTACGAAACAGGTTTTTATCTCTCTGTTTTTCGGCATTTGGTTTGGCTGGATGATGATGAGCAACTGGAATCCGGTTACGGGATTTGTAAACGCGTTAGAGGCATGTGTCGACGTATTCGCCGACGCCGACAATACCCGCGTAGTCATTTTCAGCGCTATGGTCGGTGCGGTTCTGGCCTTTATGCAGCGATCCGGCGGTGTGGAAGGATTCATTCGCTGGGGAAGCAAGCGCGGTTGGAGTAAGTCCCGGAAGCATGCGGCCATGTTATCCTGGCTCATCGGTCTGGCGCTTTTTATTGAATCCAGCATCACCATTTTGGTGCGCGGCGCCATTGCCCGGCCGGTGTTCGATCAGTTGAAAATATCCCGTGAGAAGCTGGCTTACATCCTGGATTCCACCTCGGCGCCGGTTTGCATCCTGATTCCGCTGAACGCCTGGGGCGCCGTGGTGATCGGTTTACTGAACAATCAGGGAATTGAAAATCCCACCGTTACGTTTGCCAAAGCGTTGTTCCTCAATTTTTATGCGCTTGCCGCAGTGCTTCTGGTAGTGATCGTAATTCTTTTTGACTGGAATTTCGGCCCCATGCGGGCGGCGGAATTCCGCGCCCGGGAGGAGGGGAAAGTTCTGCGCGAAGGCGCCGAACCGCTTATTTCCAGCGAAGTGGTGGAAATCCCGGTGAAAGAAGGGGTTGAACCTCGTGTTATTAACATGCTCGTTCCCATCGCCGTGATGGTGGTGATGATGCCGTTGGGACTGTTGATTACCGGAAAAGGAAATATCATGGACGGCTCCGGCTCAACGGCTGTATTTTGGGCTGTTCTCGCCTCTTTGACCACTGCCGGCATCATGTACAAATGGCAAAAAATCTTTTCCTTTTCCGAAATGACCGATCTGTTTTTTAAAGGAATCGGCGGTTTGATGCCCATGGCGGTTTTGATGGTGCTTGCTTTTGCCATCGGCACAACCTGCAAGGAATTGGGCACGGGCATTTATGTGGCTGAGCAGGCAAAAGGACTGATCAGTCCGGCGCTGGTGCCGGCCATCGTGTTTCTGGTTTCCTCCTTCATTGCCTTTTCAACCGGAACCAGTTTCGGCACGTTCGCTATTATGATCCCCATTGCGGTGCCCATGGCACTTTCTCTGAATGTTAATCTGAGCACTTCCATCGCGGCTGTTTTGGCCGGCGGCGTATTCGGCGATCATTGTTCTCCCATTTCGGATACCACCATAATCGCCTCCATGGCCTCCGCATCGGACCACATCGATCATGTTCGCACCCAGTTGCCCTACGCACTTTTGGCCGGGGCTGTTGCGCTGGTGCTATTCCTTTTTGCCGGGTTGATTTGATATTGTTGCAAAATTGAACGGGAGTGCTTTTGCATCGGGTTGGCATACTTTCAGATACGCACGGATCCGTCCCCAACGATCTTTATGAAAAATTCGCGGGCGTCAATTGTATACTCCATGCCGGGGATCTGGGCAGCCGGGATGTGCTGTTGGATCTGCAGGTTATTGCGCCGGTTTACGCGGTGTGCGGCAATATCGATTTTTTTGAGCTTTCCCATCAGCTACCCCGGGAGAGGATTGTGGAGTTAGCCTCCGTCCGCTTCGGTCTGATACACGGAGATAGTTTCCATCGGGGCAATATTGTAAATGAACTGAGGCGCCATTTTCAAAAAGCTCATTTGGACGTGATCGTATTTGGTCACACACATGAATATTATCTCAGGCGGCATGAAAATATCTGGCTGGTGAATCCGGGTTCTTCCAATTGCAGCCATTCGCCGTCGGGCATTTTGCTGACCATTGAAGAGGGAAAAAAATTACGCTTTCGGAAACTTACCTTTTGTGAAATGAATCATGCGGATTTTGATTTTAGCGACGATTCTTTCGATTGATATTTGCATCTTTGCTGATTTACTGATAGAACTTCGTAACTACTCAGGTATGCTCCATGAATCAACTGCAATCACACTTCGACCCCGCTCAGCATAGCTATTTAAGCCGGCCCGGGCCCTTCGTCAAGTTTATCCTGAGCTTATCGAAGGGTTCAGCCGAAGGCTTTCTGTATATCAAACAATAAGCCTGCCTGAGTAGTTACAAAACTGCCAAAGTCTGAGATCGATAGTGTAAAATGTATTTATTATTTTTACAACCCACAATATGTCGAAAAATACCGTTAGAGAAACTTTGACGGTTTCGACAATTATCGTTTTCCCGGAAAGTCAATAGTTAAAGCCAAATGATTTTTCCTGTTTCATAAGGGTCTAACTGTAATTCATTTTGAGGCAATATCCTTACCAAAAAACCGTTTGCACCGGAACTTTCGGCCGTTATCTCTCCCGTAAAGCGGTAATTTCCCCACTCATCACTGCCTTCAAACTGCATCGCTGCTATTTGGGTTGCAATAAACTCCTGCCTTGCATCGACGGGGCCATAATACAAATCGATTCTGATTTCCTCGGGATGAATGTCGCCTAATTCTATATCCAGATTAACCGGCACTTTGTCGCCAACCGGAATATCCTGATGATTCTCGAACTCGATTAGGTTTATTTTAATATGATCCCAGCGGGAAATAATCTGCTGTTTCCATTTCGCCAGTTTCCGGGCATTTTTGCAATTATCCTTTGTCAGCCTTCTGCCGATGTCCGCACCTTTAACATAGAATTCCTGTAAATATTCTTCTAACATGCGGTGTGTATTAAACATCGGGCAAATTGTCTGCATGGAATCTTTCATTCTGGCGATCCATTGTTTAGGCAGGCCGTCATGAGTTTGGTAGAAAAATAAACGCACCACTTCTTTTTCCAGCAGTTCGTAGATGGCTTTTGCTTCGATCTCATCCTGATAGAGTGGATCGTCATATTCTTCTCCGTTACCAATGGCCCAGCCGTTTTGACCATTGTAGGCTTCACACCACCATCCGTCCAGAATACTCATATTCAGCGCGCCGTTTGCAGCGGCTTTCATGCCGCTGGTGCCGCAGGCTTCCAGAGGACGGCGGGGAGTATTCAACCAGACATCTACGCCCTGCACCAGATAGCGCGCCACATTTATGTCGTAATCCTCAATAAAAACAATACTGCTGCGAAAACGAGGATCTTTTGCTGTCTGAATGATATTCTTAATCAACTCTTTTCCCGGGTTATCCGCCGGATGAGCCTTGCCGGCAAAAATAATTTGTACCGGACGATCCGGATTGTTCAGCAAAGCAGCCAATCGGTCCTGATCCCTGAACAAAAGCGTTCCCCGTTTGTAAGTTGCAAACCGTCTGGCAAAACCGATGGTTAAGGCTTCGGAATTGAGAACTTGTGAAACATCGTCTATCTCTTTTGCTGAAGCATTCCGTTGGGCTAATTGATGCTGCAAACGCTTCCGGCAAAATCCAACCAATCGCTCCCGGTGTCTCTCATGCATGCGCCATAATTCGCTGTCCGGAATATTTTTTATCCCCTCCCAGACCTTTTGATTGTCGGGATCTTCAATCCAGCGACTGCTCAGGTATCTGTCGAATATCAGACGTGCATCAAGAGATACCCACGAGGGAACGTGGATGCCATTGGTGAGAGGAACAATGGGGATATCCTGCGCTCTTAAATCCGGCCAGATTTTTTGCCACATCTTGCGGGAAACGGTGCTGTGCAATTCACTGACGCCATTAACCTGAGCGCTGGTTTTAATGGCAAGCACCGTCATGCCGAACGGTTCGCCAGTATCATTCGGCTGCTGTCTGCCCAGATTCAACAGATCGGAAAGGCTTATGTTCAGCCCTTTCAAATATCCACCGAAATAGGATTCCATCCATTTTGTGCTAAAAATGTCATTGCCTGCCGGTACCGGTGTATGCGTTGTAAAAACGTTGCTGGCATAGATAATTTCATAAGCTTCTGCAAAACTCAATTTTTTTTCTTTCATCAAAATACGCATGCGCTCAAGACCGGCGAAAGCGGAATGCCCTTCGTTCATGTGAAAAACAGTTGGATCATAGCCGAGCAGGTGAAGAGCCCGGACGCCGCCGATTCCCAGGATAATTTCCTGCCGCAGACGCATCTCGCGGTTGCCGCCGTACAATTGAGCTGTAATCATCCGGTCTTCCGGAATATTTTCCGGTATGTTCGTGTCGAGAAGGTACAAAGGTACTCTGCCGACCTGAACCCGCCAGATGTACGCGCCTACATCTCTTCCCTTCAGTTTGACGGAAATTTGCAGTGGGATGCCGTTTTCATTTTTTTCCATTTGAATCGGCATGTTCAAAAAATCATTCTCTCTGAGAATTTCCTGCTGCCATCCTTCGCTATTCAGGCTTTGATGAAAATATCCCTTTTGGTACAGGAGACCAACACCGATCAGGGGCAGGTTTAAATCGCTGGCGGACTTAAGGTGATCCCCGGACAGGATTCCCAAACCGCCGGAATAGACAGGCAGGCATTCGGAAATGCCATACTCCGCAGAAAAATAAGCGATGGTAAAATCCAGCGGTTTATCAAGATCGTGCTGAAACATGCCGGTATTTTTCATATATCGTTGAAAGTCCCGGTAGACTTGGTTCAATTGGGTGATGAACCCGTCGTCTTTGGCGGCGCTCTCCAATTGATCCTGTCTGATTCTTCCTAAAAAAAGGATGGGATTATGGTAGACCTCTTCCCATAAATTGATATCCAGCCGCCGGAACAGGCTCACAACTTCCGGATGCCAACTAAACCATAAATTGTAACTCAACTCTTTCAGGGGGTACAGTTTTTTGGGGATCGACGGAACAACGGTAAATGTTTTAACTTGCGGCATACTCTTCTCCGAATTCTGTTTTTACCATGAGGATCATGAATATATTATTATATCGGCTTATCGCCAAATAAATTTATTCGCAATTCAAATGAGAGAAATATAGTAAAATTCATCTAAAGATGCAATTTTTGTCTGATATTTAATTTTAACGGCGGGAAAACGGTTTGATTGCCTTTTTTGTTGAATCAGTGGTAAAAATGATTTAATTTGAAATATAAAACATTTATTCCTTTCTTGTAAAATAAAAAATAATGGTAACTATTCAGGTCGCCTGAGAGTGAACCCTCAGGCTAAGACATGAAAGCATCCTGAAGGATGCTATCGTAAATAGGACGCTTTAGCGCCCTTTCATTTCTTAGCCTTGTCGTTCACGGC
>CAJVYQ010000059.1 GCA_913009825.1 uncultured Deferribacteres bacterium | reverse complement strand
CAATACCGTAACACTTTAGTTTTTTGAACAAATCCGCTTCCTTTGCGTTCTCTGCGTCTCTGCGTTAAAAAAACAGGCGCTTTAAAACGCAGAGACGCGGAGGGCGCAGAGAAATTGAAAAAATCGTTTGCCTGTTCAGCACGCGAATTACACGAAATCATACGAACAGGACAAAATAGTTAACGATTCGCGTTTTTTAGCGATATTAGCGGGCAACCTGAATAGTTACGAAAAATAATAAGATTGTGTTATGTGTGGGATAGCGGGAATAATAAATTTTAAGCCACAATCATTAGATGAAAATGATGTCCGGATAATGCTAAAGGTAATGAAACATCGTGGTCCTGATGACGAAGGAACTTTTGTCGATAATCATATCGGAATCGGCAATGTCAGATTACGTATTTTAGATTTATCTCAGTCAGGTCACCAACCAATGTTTGATGTGAGTCAAAGATATGTTATTGTATATAATGGCGAAATCTATAACTATATAGAACTAAGGGAAGCACTGAAGAAAAAAGGATATCAATTCAAATCAAATACAGATACAGAAGTTGTTTTGAATAGCTTCATCGAATGGGGAGAAACATGCTTGAATAAATTTAATGGCATGTGGGCTTTCTCTATTTATGATAAAATGACGAAAAATATTTTTATAGCAAGAGATAGATTTGGTATAAAGCCGGTCTATTATTATTTAGATGAAAATAAATTTGTTTTTGCCTCTGTAATTCCTGCCATTCTTTCCATTTTAGACAATAAATATAGTCTCAACAAACAGGCAATATTTGAATATCTTGTTCTAAATCGCACGGATCAAACAGACGATACTTTTTTTTCTGAGATAAACAAATTGAAACACGGTCATTTAATAAAAATTCATCATTCTAAGATTACTTTTGTCAGGTGGTATAATCTCGAAGAAAATATGAACAATCCTTTTAATAATTCGGATGAATTTGGCGATACATTTAGTTCTGCAATCAAACTGCGTTTGCGTAGTGATGTTTCTGTCGGAGTATGTTTAAGCGGTGGACTTGATTCATCCAGTATAGTATCGATATTATTAAATGATTACAATTTTCGTAATTTGAATACATTTTCGGCTGTTTACGGAAAAGGTCAATTTGGTGATGAATCTGATTTTATTTCAGAATTTAAACCATCTATTGATAATATGCATTTTGTCTTTCCCTCTTCAAGAACGCTTTTTAGTGATATCGACCAATTTATTAAAGCACATGGTGAACCTGTATTATCTTCCTCAGCTTATGCACAGTTCAAAGTTATGGAATTGGCTAAAGATTATGTGACAGTAACTCTGGACGGACAGGGAGCAGATGAGCAATTAGCAGGATATCATTATTTCTTTGGTTTTTATTATAAAGATTTATTGATACAGTTACGAATCTTGAAATTTCTCAAAGAAATATATAAAAGTAAAAATAATCATATATATTCGGGCCTGATAACTTTTTTATATTTCCTTTTACCGGATAATTTAAGAGTCAGAATTCAAATTTCCCAAAAAGGATATGTTAAAAAGGATTTTATTGAACAATACATTCCCATGAATCAAATTACCGGCAATGTGTATGGATTGAAAACCCTGAGAGGTTCATTAGTTGATCATTTTGAATATAAACTTGAACACATGTTAAAATATGAAGATCGTAATTCTATGTGGTTCTCATTAGAATCGCGGGTACCATTCTTGGATTACAGATTAGTAGAAAGAACATTAGCTCTCTCAGAAGACATGCTAATAAATGATGGTATGACGAAATTCATACTCAGACAGGCTATGAAAGGAAAACTTCCCAATAAGATACGGAATCGTAAAGATAAAATAGGCTTTAATACTCCTGCTGATAAATGGTTTCGCAGCAAAATATTTAACGGTTTCATTAAAGATATAATTAATGAAGGATTTTTCTTCAATAATGGTGTCTTAAATAAAAAGAAAGCTTTTGAATTATATTCAAAACATTTAGACAATAAAATAGATATTAGTCGCGAAATTTGGAAATGGATTAATCTGGAATTGTGGTATAGAACTTATTTAGTGTCTGTCTGAAAACCGGTAAAACTTATCATTCCGAGCGAAGCAGAGCGGAGTTGAGGAATCTGTATGCCGCGATAAATTAATGAGTTAAACAGATTTCTCTCCGCCAACCGGCGGATCGAAATAATAAAAACTGAAGTTTTCGGACAGACTCTATTGGGTTAGTTAATTTTTAGTGATATTTAGGGCGGAAAAACGTTTTCAAGAAAATGATGTGTGAAAGATCATTTTCTTATAAGGTATCGGTATTGATAAGTTTCCCGCCACTTTCACAAAAGTAATAGGCAATCGAAAATATTGCAAAATAATATGGAATAACAATTTCATGCAACAACTGAACATTCTTTTCATAAACTCCATCCGGATGTGGGGTGGTGCGGAAGTCTGGCTGATAGATGTAATGCATGGCCTTCAGGATAGAGGTCATAAGGTTACGCTTGTCTGTCGGCCAGACACTATTCTTGAGAAAAACGCCGCGACCGAAGGTTTCGATGTCGTGTCCATAAAAATACGCAGTGATTTTGATCCGATAGTTATCTGGAAAATATGGCGTCTCATGCGAAAAAAAGACATTCATGTTTTATGCACCAATATGGACAAAGAGTTGCGATTCGGCGGTATTGCAGCCAAATTAGCCGGTGTAAAGGCGGTTATTCCCTCACGAGAAGTGGATTATCCGTTGAAAAATAAACTTCGCTTCCGTTTTACATATAATTTTTTATCTGATTATATCATTGCTAATTCTTTGTCAACAAAAAACACTCTGCTCAAAAGTGCCCCCTGGTTGCAAGCAAGCAGAGTTGAAGTGGTCTATAAGGGCATCCGTCCTGAACCCTATCTGCATGCTCCTGATGAAAGAATGAGAATTCGGGCAGAATTTGGTATCAGTCCCGGCGGACATCTCGTCGGATTTGTGGGGCAAATTGATGAGCGAAAATGCATTAAAGATATTATTAAAAGCATTCCTCTTGTTTTGCAGGCAGTGCCTAATACCAAATTCCTTTTTGTCGGCAAGGGAAATCTTAAGGACTATCTTTTGGAACAAAGAAGAAAACGCGGGTTGACAAAAGAAATCATTTATGCCGGCTTTCGTAAAGACATCCCGGCCATTATGAAAGCCATCGATCTGTTGATCCTGCCGTCTAAAGTGGAAGGCTTTGGTTATGTTTTGATTGAAGCTATGGCGGCGGCAAAACCTGTTGTAGCGACAAATGCAAGTAGTATCCCGGAAATTGTGCAGCATGGCGAAACCGGCTTGTTGGTTCCTGTTCATCAGCCTGAAAAATTGGCAAAAACAATTGTAATAATCTTGAAAGATAAAAATATGGCTGTTCTCATGGGAAAAAGGGGCGGGACAGAGTACTCGCAAATTTTACCATCAAGCGGATGGTCTCCCGGATAGAGTCTATTTTTGTTGATTATGCAAACGGTTTACAGAGGCATAAAACAACAATTCAAGAAACATTGGAAGATAAAAACATGATGGGAGGCATGCCGGCATAGGTGGATTAAACGAGCAGGAGAAATGAATTATCCACTCTTTCAATCGTAATGATCCTAAAAAATGAAGCTCACCAAATGATTTCGAACAATAATTTAATAAAAAGTGCTTTGACCATGCCATCCATTTCGGTTATCATTGCCTTTTACAATTGTATTGATTACTTACGCCTCGTCTTTGCCGGTCTCGAGCGGCAGACATACAATAATTTTGAAGTTATTATTGCAGATGACGGATCGGACGGGATGGTTAAAAAACAAGTGGCAAAATTATGCCATTCAGCGCTCTTCCCAACACAATACATTTGGCAAAAGGACCTGGGTTTTCGTAAAAATAGAATCCTTAATCGGGCCATCATGGCAGCAAAAAGTTCTTATTTGGTTTTCATTGATGGAGATTGTATTTTGCATAAAAAATTTATTCACGAACATTATGAGAACCGGGAAAAAAAGGCATGTCTTACGGGCCGCCGTGTTAATTTATCCGATAAAATTAGCCGTCGCTTAACACAGCAGCAGGTAAAAAATGGTTATCTGGAAACACACTTGTTACAAATTTTTCTTGATAGTATTTGGGGCAAAAGCAGATATGTTGAAAAAGGATGGTATTTCTCTAATCTTTTCATCCGCAGATTCATCAATAAAAAAGATCGTTCCTTACTCGGCTGCAATTTTTCGTTGCACAAAAGCGATATACTGGATGTCAACGGCTTTGATGAGCGTTACGAATTGCCATCGATTGGCGAAGATACCGACCTTGAATATCGATTGGGCTTGAATGGTGTGAAAACCCGTTGTCTGAACAATATCGCCGTTCAATATCATCTTTACCATGAAGTGCAGCCGCAGTCCCCCAAAAATCTTGATCTCTTTAATAAAGTTAAAACCTGGCATAGCAGCTATACGTTATTTGGCATTAACCCGAATTTTTCCGCAAAAGTAGTCAGCAAATTATCAGAACCGGAAATATTATTAAAGGAAGCTGAAATATGTTGAAAAAAATCGCTTTCTTTTTTATGTTTTGCATTATCATTTTAGCAGCTTGTAAATTTCCAACTCAGAGCAAATCCAAATATAACCCGCCGGCAGATCATAAAATCAATAAAAGCGACGCCAGGCACAAGAGCGGCCTTTACAGCCCATTGTCCAATTGCGTAAGCTGTCACGGTGATAATCTCAAAGGCGGGAGTGTGGGTGTGTCCTGTTTTGAATGCCATAATAAAAAGTGGTGAGAAAATTTATAAGCCGGGTATCGGGCTGATCAAAGACGGCAATTTGCTGCTGACAAAATATGGATCCAATATATATTCAAATTAACTTGTGAAACTATATTTTTGATCTAAATTGAGCAATTGCAGGGGGATTCGCTGAATCGCCAACCCGATTTCTATGAATTTACATGAAATAATGAAAACCCGTTAGCTACTTAAAACAAACTCAAAAACAGATAAATTGCTCAATTTAAATTTGAAATAAATTCAGCGTTTTTGTATCTATTCAATATTTAATAGTGAAGAGAAATAATAGCCGCGAAGGCACTAATTATGTGTTTTATTAGAACTTAGTGTCTTTGTGACTTGGTGGCTGATTAACAAATATTTCATTTTTACCCTCAATTCTTGAGCGGATACGCGTTTTTTTTTAAATAGGCATATCAAAAAAAATGAAGACGGCAATATTTAAATTGTATCTCAAGTTTCATCGGAATATGCAATTGTAACTTGTCAGTATCCGAAAAATACAGTTGTCCGGAATATCTTTTGTTCCATTCTTCGATGTTAATCATCTTGTGCATAAAGCAAGTATCCGTATGTTTCCGGGACAATCCCTGTTCATTGATTTATATCCTGCGAGCCCTGAAAGGGCGGAATATACCAGCCCGGGGCAACGCCCCCGGGGGAAAAAACAACGGAGTCAAGCCCTGAAGGGGCGAAATACAAAATTCAAATGAACAGACCGTACCGGCACAGGCAAATATTCCGCCCTTTCAGGGCTTGTTATTCTTTTTCCTCTTTCCCCCCCGGGGCGTTGCCCCGGGCTATTGTACTTCACCCCGTTGGGACGGCTGAAAATGTCTCTTAATTGCTATGAATGTCTCACTGATATCTGAAAGAGTATCACCGGCTTTTTCAGGATGTGTAAAAAATCATTTCAATTCGTGCAATTTTGTAATACCTGGTAATATACAGCATATAACCTCTGTTTTGGAATTATGTATTAACATATTATAATTTATTAAGTTGTGAGGTTGTATGCTGCTTATTTTTATGCCGGTTTCCCTTATTTTTATGCCGGTTAACTAACTGCGAAACTTGAGTTGTAACTATTCAATCTTGATCGCCGAAACAGGCAAAACCAATTCGGGCAAAACTATTTAGCGGCTGAACGAAAAGTATCTAAATTGTATATCAAACATCTTGTTTGAATTATAATCTTATTGAAAAGTAGGAAACGAAACAGTTTATAAAACAAGCAAGATGCATGTTTTCCACTTTTCGTTCAGACACTGATTATTAGTGCATACCTGAATAGTTACCTAAAATTTTCATTTTACTGCGATAAATTTGTGTGTTCCTCAAATTTTAGATTGATTTAAACAGGTTTATTTTGTACACTTGTAATGATTCAGGTGGGTTCAATAATAATAACTGTAATCAAGCTGCGACTAAGTTTATCCTGAGCTTGTTGAAGGGCTTAGCATGGTTTTCAATGTTAGCCTGGGTAAAGCCGGAGGCTTACTATTCATCAAACAACCGACCTGTCTGAATCATTTCGTCCGGTTAATTCATGTAACGGAAGTATCCGCTCAATAAATCATGGTAGTGTAGTAATTGCCACTAAGGCACAAAGAAACACAAAAATAATATTTTATGAATCTTTGTGCTTTGGTGTCTTAGCGGCTAAAACCAAAAATACTATTAAATATTGAGTGGATACTAACGGAATTGCTTTTCGACGAAACGGTTCAAATATAAAGTAAAAGATCCCGATGAAAGTACTGGTTATTGAAGATGAACCCAAAGTTGCGGCATTTTTGCAGCAGGGATTGACAGAGGAACAGTGGCTGGTCCGGGTTGCCCGGGATGGGGAAGAAGCGCTGGGAATTCTCCGTGAATCAATTTTTGATGTGGTTGTGCTGGATATTATGCTGCCCAGACGAGATGGGTTGTCTGTTTTGCGCATCATGCGCCGGGAAGAGAATGATGTTCCTGTTCTGTTATTGACCGCAAAAGATACCGTGCCGGACCGGGTGAACGGTTTACGCACCGGCGCCGATGATTATCTTATCAAACCTTTTGCTTTCGAGGAGCTGCTGGCCAGGCTTCATGCGCTGACAAGAAGAAAATCAGGCAATCTCTCTGAGAAACTGCAAGCGGCAGATCTGGAAATGGATATGGTTCATCATCGCGTAACAAAAGCGGGACAGATCATCGAACTGACCGCATTGGAATATCGTCTGCTGGAACTTTTAATGCGCAACAAAGGGCATGTGTTATCCCGTATCGATATTGAAGAGTTGGCCTGGGATATCAATTATGATCATGATACAAATATGGTTGATGTTTATATCAATCATCTGAGAAAAAAAATTGACAAACCGTTTTCCTGCTCTCTAATTTGCACCGTGCGGGGATATGGCTACAAAATCGAGCCGGAAAATGAATAGAAAAATGAATGTGAGTGTTCGGCTTACTTTATGGTACAGCTTGATGCTGCTGATCGCCCTCAGTGCGTTTGGTGTATTGGCCTATCTTTTCATTGCCAGGCAACAGTTTGATGAACAGTCACATCTGCTTCTCGAAACGGGCGAGAAAATTTCCGAATTCCTGGAAACAAAAAATGGTGAACTGGAGCATGTCAACGTTCGGGAAATAAATGAAGAACTGAATCTCGATGAATTCGGTATCTTTTTCGAAATTTTTGATGAAACCGGCAAGTCATTTTACCGCTCTCTTAATTCGCCGCAATTTTCGGATCAGTCAGCCTATCTGTTCGAACGTGAGGAAGCGTACAAAATCAAGGATGTTTTTGGTTTCACTTTCCGTGTTCAATCCAGTCCTGTTCGTGTGATGGGTTCAGAAAAAGAGGATTTTACGCAGTATTATATTTTAGTGGGGCAGTCTATTCTTTATGTAACCAGAATTCTTCACCGGATCCGAAATTTGCTGCTTGTTTTGACTCCCGTATTATTGATTTTTGCCGGTTTCGGCGGTTGGTATCTTGCCCGCCGGGCATTAAAACCGGTTTCCGATATCACCAATGCGGCGAGAGAAATTTCCATGCGTCATTTGAATATGCGTCTGCCGGTTTCGCGGCAAAATGATGAACTCGGCCAGTTGAGCAAAACGTTCAACGAGATGATCGAACGGATTCAAACAGGAGTGATGAAATTGCAACAATTTACCGCCGATGCCTCGCATGAATTACGCACTCCGTTAACCGTAATGCGCGGAGAGATCGAAGTCGCCCTGCGCAAGCCGAGGGAAAATAAAGATTACCGCAAGGTACTGCGAAGTTCCCTGCAGGAAATCCACCGGATGGAAAAAATCGTGAATGATCTGCTGTTCCTTTCCCGCGCCGATGCCGGAAAAATTCAGTTTCAGAATGAAAATGTGGATTTGAACCGATTAATACGGGAAACTTTACCGGGAATTAAAAAACTCGCCGGGACAAAGCGTATCTCGTTGAATTTTAACACGGGAAATTTTACGCCTATTTGCCGCATCGATCCCGATAAATTCCGTCAGGTGGTTACCAATGTACTGGATAATGCGATTAAATATACTCCCGAAAACGGACGGGTTGACATCCGGCTTTTTCGGGAGCAGGGAAGTTTTGTCGTAACTGTCACGGACAACGGAATCGGGATTCCGGAAGAGGAAATCCCTTTTGTGTTCGATCGCTTCTACCGCGTGGACAAAGCGAGAAGCCACGAACAAAACAGCACCGGCTTGGGACTTTCCATCTGTAAATGGATTGTCGAAGCTTACGGCGGCGGGATTGAGATTGGCGGCGCGGTGGACAGGGGTACAACTGTAAAAATCATCCTGCCGGAAAACAGGGGATGATGTTCGGATGTTGTTCATTCAGTCCGGTGCACTTGCCGGCGGGTTACATTGGATTTATTGATCTGAACGTGAGTCTTAACTGAAAAGAACACCTATAAAGCAACCGTTTCAACGGTTTAACTTAGGTTTCGTTGTCGGATTAAAAGAATCGTAAATATGCCTACTTTGTAGTATTACCTAAATTGAAATGCAGTTTGATAACAGTTTCGTTTATGTTTTGAAACCCGGAATGTTTGCTTATATTGATCTGTCAAGTCATTCAAAGTGTGAATCAAAAGCAGCAATTTCTATTTCAGGGCGCTTTAGCGTCCTTCCTGTTTTTAGCCTCGTGGTTCACCACGGAGCGGGTCTTTTATTTGACGATTCCGTTTAAACATCGAAACCCGGAAGGTTTTTTTCTCACCGCAAGAAATTTGAGTTTATCTATTCAAAAAAGGGAAAACCATGTCGTCTGAAGAAAAAGCGCAATCCCAAAGAGAACTGGGAATTTGGATGAGTACGGCCTTGGTTGTGGGCAATATGATCGCTTCCGGTGTGTTTTTGCTGCCCGCGTCTCTGGCGGTTTTTGGCGGCATCAGCATCTTTGGCTGGCTGTTTACTACAACCGGCGCCGTGCTGTTGGCGATGGTATTTTCTACATTGAGTCGCATGGTGCCAAAAGCAGGCGGGCCTTATGTTTACACCCGGCACGGATTCGGCGATTTTGCCGGTTTCATTGTGGCATGGGGGTACTGGATTTCCATTTTAGCCGGGAACGCCGCCATCGCTGTGGCGCTGGCCGGGTATCTCGGTGTGTTCTGGCCGGCAGTTTCCCATACACCGTCACTGGCAGCGCTGACTGCTATTTCCGTTGTATGGATTCTCACTTATGTGAATTCGGCCGGAATTCGCAATGTCGGTTACATCCAGGTGGTTACTACGGTGTTGAAACTGCTGCCGTTAATTCTGATTGCAATTGTGGGCTTCTTCCATTTTAATTTGAGCCATTTTCATCCCTTCAATTTAAGCAGCAGTTCATCCTTCTCCGCTATCACCGCAACCGCCACTCTAACCCTTTGGGCATTTTTGGGCCTGGAATCCGCTACCATTCCGGCGGACAATGTAAAGGAGCCGCAAAAGACCATTCCCAGGGCAACCATTCTGGGCACACTTATCGCCGCTGTGATTTACATTTTGGCGACGGTAGCGGTCATGGGTATCGTTGCGCCGTCTGATTTGGCCAAATCAACCGCGCCGTTTTCCGATGCAGCAACCTCCATTTGGAATACCGGCGCCGGATATGCCGTTGCCGTCGGTGCGGTTATCTCTTGTTTCGGTGCCTTGAACGGCTGGATTCTGTTGCAGGGTCAAATCCCGTTGGCAACAGCCCGCGACCGTCTTTTCCCGGCAATTTTTGGTAAAGTATCCCGGCGTGGTACACCAACCTCCGGCCTCGTTATCTCCAGTTTGTTGGTCACGGTACTGATTTCAGTAAACTATACCAAAGGGTTGGTTGAGTTGTTCACTTTCATTATCCTGTTAGCGGCTTTAACGTCCCTGCTGCCTTATATTTTCTGTGCCATGTCGGAGTTGTTGCTTTTTATGAGAAACCGGGATCAATTCAGCAAGCCCAAACTTGTTCGTGCTTCCGTTGTGGCGATTTTGGCATTTCTTTACTCTTTATGGGCAGTGGCCGGTGCCGGGCAGGAGACGGTTTACTGGGGATTTCTGCTGATTCTTGCCGGGTTTCCGGTTTATGTGTGGATAAAATGGCAGAACAGGGATCATTTTGAGAGAAGGGAAGGATGATGTCTTTGCGAATGTTTTAGGCCACAGAAAGAAGATGCCGAGCAATGCTTTGTAAGTAACATTTTAGTTCATTGAAAATATTTGATTTCCAATGAACTAAAATGTTCCGTACCGTTAAACTTTGAACCAGAAATATGAGTAGCTCTGCGAATCTCTGCGCACTCTGCGTTGCCCGCATCTCTGGGTTTGGAAAACCCCCGGGGTGTAAAAAAGTGCCCCAAAAGTTATTTAATTTCCAACTCATCCCGATCCGGCAGTTTAGGGAATTTTTTATGGGGTTCCGTTTGATACCAGAATGCCACGGAAGAAATATCATCCTGCAACGGCAGATAACGGCCGCCGGAACGCCAGCCCAAAGCCTGGATAGTTACCTTCAAATTTTTCTCAAACCGCACCGGATCCATGATATGCCATCTGTACAGACCGAATCGCTGCTGCGATTGGTTCAGACCATCAGGGATTAAAACTTGCGGCATCCCTGCGTATGGTGTGGTGTATTCCTGATACCGGCCATTTACTTCGAATCCGTACGAGCCGCAAAAATAATCTTCCGTGCCGGTGCCGCAGATAGTAGGGAATTTTTTATCGCCATCGATATAAAATTTAATTTCGCCTTCGCCCCACCAGCCGCTGCTATTGGAGCCCCAGCAAATATACGTGCCTACATATTGTCCCCATCCTTTAATGCCGTCCACGATGGTGTAAACATCTTTGTAGGGGAGCGGATTAACACGTCTGAACCGGGCATGAAAATAAGCGGCGTCTTCGGGAACATCCGTGAGAGTGTAATTAATTTGATAATAAACCGTCATCTGTTTATCATCAAGATTTTCCATGGTGATTTTGCAGGATTTGCGGAACGGCATCACCCAGTAGCAATTGAAAGCGCTGCCCGGATTGACATTGACGGGAAGGGAGGTGACTTTTGCATATTTTCCCCAACCGCTGGCAAAAAAATCCCCAACCGGTACTTCTACAGATGGTTCCGTTTCACCATCCCAATAGAAGCGCAGGATAGAATATCGCCAGTTTCCCGTCGGGGTCATCCAGATTTGCTGGATAGCGCCGGGGCCCATAATATCTGCGAGTACGTAAGTTTGTTTGGATTTGATGTGAATGTACGGCGAAATTTTCCAGCCCTGTCCCAAATCCCGTGCCGCTTTAGCGGCAAGACCGTCGGTGGACATGCCGCCTTTGCCTTTTTCGCCGGTAAAATTCTCCGGACTGATGGAGCGGGTTTTGGCGTGCGATAAATGAGACAGGTTACCCATGTTCATGTAAAGACCATTGAAACCAGATTGCTGGCCGGAAACGTCCGGTGAAAAAACGGCCATTATGCCAATAAGACAAAAAAGTGCAAGGAATTTTCCCATGATTTTTCTCCTTTTTTTGTAAAATGAATAGATTGATTAACGTTTGTCTGAAAGCCGATGAAACTTTTATCCAGGGAGAAACGAAATTTTGAAATCATATCTCCACTGAAAATAAATAAGTGAAAAAAATCCTTCGTTTTTTAGCGGATCAAAAGTAACCGATCACGGCGTAAACATGCATTAAGTTTAAACCGCTGAAGCGGTTGCTAATATCTTTACTATTTTAGCCCACGACTTAAGTCGTGGGCTAACGCATAAAAAATATTTTAGAACCGTTTTAACGGTTTTTTTAGGTTGTTCACCTCCTGTGATCGGTTACGATCAAAATGATAAAAACGGTATTTTCGGACAAATATCCGGAATCCTGTTTTATCGCATAGTCCCGCATCGAACTTCATTTGATTATTTCACTTCCAGATAATCCCGATCCGGCAGTTTGGGAAATTTTGCATGAGGCTCGGTTTGGTACCAAAAAGCTACGGAGGAAATATCATCCTGCAAAGGTAAATAGCGCCCGCCGGAGTGCCAGCCCAGAGCTTGCATGGTTACTTTCAGATCTTTTTCAAATCGAATGGGATCCAGAATATGCCAGCGGTACAGACTGAAACGCTGCTGGGAATTCCATAATCCGTCCGGTTTCAGTACCTGAGGCATACCGGCATACGGGGTTGAATATTCTACGTATCGGTTATTTACCACAAAACAGTATGAACCGCAAAAGTAATCCTCTGTGCCGGTACCGCAGATAGTTGGGAACTTGGTGTCGCCATCCATGTAAAATTTGATTTCTCCTTCGCCCCACCAGCCGCTGCTGTTCGATCCCCAGCACATGTAGGTCCCCACGTACTGTCCCTGCCCTTTGATGCCGTCTGCAATTGTGTAATCCTGTTTGTAGAGTACCGGATTGGTTCGCCGGAATTGTGCGTGAAAATAAGCCGCATCATCGGGAACATCGGTCAGTGTATAATTGATCTGGTAGAACAGGGTCATCTTTTTATCATCCAGATTTTCCATGGTTATTTTGCATGATTTGCGGAACGGCATCACCCAGTAGCAGTTGAATGCGCTGCCCGGATTCACGTTAACCGCTAAGGAGGTTACTTTGGCGTATTTCCCCCAGCCGCTGGCAAAAAAATCACCCACAGGCACTTCCACCGACGGTTCGGTTTCGCCATCCCAGTAAAAGCGCAGGATAGAAAAACGCCAGTTTCCTGTTGGAGTCATCCAGATTTGCTGAATAGCGCCGGGACCATTAATTTCTGCTAAAACAAAAGTTTCTTTGGATTTGATGTGAATGTAGGGCGAAACTTTCCAGCCCTGTCCCAAATCCCGCGCTGCTTTTGCGGCCAGACCGTCGGTGGACATACCGCCTTTGCCTTTTTCGCCGGTAAAATTCTCCGGACTGATGGAGCGTGTTTTGGCGTGGGACAACCGGAACAGATTGCCCATATTCATGTGCAGGCCGTTAAAATTGGATTGCTGGGCAAACAGGATAGGTGAAATAGCTGCAATCATACCTATTATAATGAGCGATGCAATGATTCTTTTCATGTCGGTTCTCCTTTTGTTTAACTTGAGTACCCGAGGGCACCCATTTTTATCATTTTACCTTCCCGGGGAATTCGCAGAGGTTCATGAAGAGGATAAAAAGTGATTCACTTATTTCGAAATTTCAAAGCGGCCAACCGGCCTTGCTTCACGGGATAATTGCGCATTAAAACGATTGATCTTCTTTTGTAGTTTGTCAACCAATTCCGGATGCCGGGTTGCTACATTTTGTGTTTCGCCAATATCCTGTTTTAAATTGTAAAGGCTGATCGGAAACGGACCTTGCTTTTTATTCCAGCCTCTGTTTTTTGCAATATGCAGCTTCCAGTCACCCTCTCTGACTGCTTCCAAATTTCCGTCCCGCCCGTAGTAGTAGAAAGCTTTGCAGGGTGTCATTGCGCGTTCCGGCTTAAACAACAGATCGCTGATATCGTGCCCGTCTATTTTACGATCATCGGGCAGATGCGAACCGGACAGTTTGGCGAAAGTCGGGAAAAAGTCCATAGTTGTCGCCAATTCTCTGCATATTTTGTTTTTGGGAATATGTCCCGGCCAGGAAATGATACACGGAACTCTTGGGCCGCCTTCCCAGGTTGTGGCTTTCCCGCCGCGCAACGGTCCGGCAGTTCCGGCATTCTTGCGCAGCACAGGTCCGTTGTCCGAAGTGAAAATGACCAGCGTTTTTTGTTCCAGTTTCAATTCATTCAGGGTCCGTAATATTTTCCCAACACTCCAGTCGATTTCCTGAATGACATCTCCGTAAAGTCCGCGTTTGCTGGAACCGCGAAATTTATCGGAAGCATGCAGCGGCAGGTGCGGCATATTGTGGGCAAGGTACAAAAAGAAAGGTTGATCTCTGTTTTGTTTGATGAATTCAACTGCTTTTTCTGTGTAACGTTTCGTCAGATAGTTCTGATCGGGACCGCTTTCCAGCAGCTTTTCATTTTCATAAAGCGGCAGGGGAGGGGACTGGAACGGAGGATTTCGATACAGATATTTGTCCATGTCATTTGAATAGGGAACGCCGTAAAAATAATTGAACCCCTGTTTGTTGGGCATAAATTTTTTATGATGTCCCAAATGCCATTTACCGATGCAGGCGGAACGATACCCCTGCGGTTTTAACATTTCGGGAATGGTTATTTCTGCCGGATTAAGGCCGTGATCTGAAAAAGGGAACAGAACCGCCTTATAGAGCCCGACCCGCTTAGGATAGCATCCGGTCAACAATCCGGCTCTGGATGGCGTGCATACCGTGGCCGGAACATAAAAATCGGTGAAACGCACGCCTTTTGCAGCCATGATGTCCAGATTGGGTGTTTGAAATCCCTGTGCGCCATAAACGCCCACATCCCCGTAACCCTGGTCATCTGTGAAGATGATGATAAAATTTGGTTTTTCCGCTGTGTCATCCTTTGCGCAGGATGTGCCATACAGGGCAAAAGCTGCCGAACTTAGTGTGAGCGTTTCTAAAAACTGTCTTCTGTTTTGCTTTACGGTTGGCATTTTGTTCTCTCTCTTTTATCCTTCAAAGGGAGGCAGAAACGCAAATCAAATATGTCGCTAGTGAATATCGATGTTCCTTATTTTAAGTCTCTTACATGAAAAAGGCAAGGATGAAATTGTAAAATTTGATTTTTTCGTTTATTTTTACCATTATTGTAATGGAAAATTTGTTTCCAATGTGTTGAATTATGTTTCCCTGAAACTCTGAAAAACAACAAAAAACGTCATTAATGATTCTGTTGATTAATTAAACTTCCAAAGTTTCTCCGGGGGCGTTTGTCAACATATCGTATGTTCTAAAAATATAAATCACAGTTTGCAGAATTGATCAAGAACTTTGGAAGTTTAATTAATCAACAAACTCATTAATTACAGAAAAGGGGGTTTTCGTTCAGACACTAATAAGAAATTGGAAATTAGAAATCAGGATTGTTGGTATATTTACCTTCTTTGCAACGACATGCCAAGTTGTCATTCCGCATGTTTTTAGCGGCCTGTCTGCAACAAACAGGCCTGCCTTTTGCTGGCAAACCGATAAGAGCGTTCGGGAATGAAATTGGATGTAATCATTATTAGCGGTGGAATCAGTGGCAGTTCCAACGCCTATTTGGGGTCGCTTAAAACAATTATCACTTTTTCAAAACCGTTGAAACGGATCATTTATTTGTAACATCTCCTTCAAATTTTAATTAAATCAGGCGTCGATGAAGAAACAAGATTTAGTCTAACCGTTTCGACGGTTTTGAAGGCATGTTCTCTGCCTAAAACTAAAGTATCTCTCTTAGTGTATATTTCTACTTGACTTTAGTAATTTTTATTTTTACTATCCAATAGTTACAAAAAATCCATTCGGTTTTATAACATCATGTTAAATCAATGACTAAAAGAGAAAATAAAAACTTTAACAACCTGATTCCGTTGTTAAAATCTTCCAACAGTGAAGCCTTTGAAGAAAGTTTTAGAGAATTACACGACAATATTTTCAACTATCTCTTTTTTAAAATTGGAGATTCTCAAACTGCTGAAGATCTTTTACAAGATGTGTTTGTAAAACTTTGGGAAAACAGATATCAATTAAAAGAAGAGTTGTCTTTGCCGGCCTATCTTTACACGATCGCAAAAAATTTAACGGCAAATTATTACCGCCATAAAATAGTTGTGCAAAATTTTCAGAAGGAATTGGAATTACGGGCTGATCAGGAAAATTTTTCCTCTCCATTATTTCATCTTGAGCTGAATGAATTAAAGAACAACTTCATAAAAGCATTAGAAAAATTACCCGGGCAGCAAAGAACAGTTTTTATGATGAGCAGGCACGACAATCTTTCTCACAAAGAGATTGCAAATCGATTAAACATCAGCATCAAAACCGTTGAGACGCATATTGGAAAAGCGCTAAAGAGCCTGAGAAAAGCGCTGAAATCTGGTTCTTAGGTTTAATTGACGAATCCCTCTGTTCTGCTAATAAAAATACAGCAATTTGTTTAATAATCCTTTCACCTCACATTTCCTAAAATCCTGTCGAAGAGGAATTAAAATATCAAATTTGAAAATATCCGGAGTTTTAATAAAACTTTACAATTAACAATTCACTGCCAATCCCACTGAAGAATAATCACGTGATTTTCATCCTGTCCATCATGTTGTTCCAGTCAAAAAAAATAAAAGAATATCAGGGTTACTCCGGAGTGATGTGTATTTAATAATAGTAAAAATAAAAGAGAGAAAAGAATGATGGTAAAGAGAAGTAAATATTACCAGGACAATTTCATTGCTCGCTGGATTTCGGGGGAAATTAGTTTTGCTGAACAGGTGGAATTTGAAAAGTGGTTGACTGGCAATCCGGAAGATAAAAAATATTTTAATGAGTTACAGTGGAGTTGGAAATGCGCCGGTCAATTAAAAATAAAAAGCAGACTATCGGCTGAAGAGCGCTGGAATTCGATCTCAGAAACTATTCATGGTGGATCATTTTATAAAGCGAAAAAAACAGGCGTTTTTAAATTTTGGCAAGCAGCTTCAATTGCAGCGGCAATAATAATGATGGTTGCCGTGTACTATTGGACAACAAGCGATCAGCTAATTTCAGAATTTGCCCAAAGAGGAGAACACAAAACAATATTTTTACCCGGAGGCTCTGAAGTTACTCTAAATGCAGCATCTTCTTTAAAATACAAAAAGCGTAACTGGGATAAAAAACGAGAAGTATTTTTGATCGGGGAAGCCTTTTTCAACGTAACACACGGAAAAGAATTTGTTGTAAAATCAAATTTTGTGGTTATAAAAGTTTTAGGGACCTCCTTTAATATTAGATCCCGAAACAATAAAGTAGAAGTTGCTTGTGTAACCGGCAAAGTAAGTGTGGAATCGAGTCAACAAAATTTTTTGCCACTAATTCTAAATCCTGCATTCAAAAGTCTAATAATTAAAAATCAGATTCCAGCGCCGCCCATTCAATTTAAAATCAAAAACAAAACCGGTTGGCTCACAGGAAATTATGTTTTTGACAGTATCCCTCTATCTGAAGTTTTTGAAGAAATCGAAAGACAGTTTAATTGTCATGTTATCTTAAAGCGAAAAATGGGAGAACGAACTTATTCCGGCGGCCTGGACAGTAAAAGTGTGGAAAAATCAATAGAAATGGTTTGTCTCTCTGCAGGATTGAGGTATTCTTCAACCGGAACTTCTGAGTTTATAATTTATTGATTTCAAATAATTTTGATGAATCGATTAGTAACTATCTTATTTTTTATGACGCTATCTGTAATGGCGGAAACTGTTTTTTCGCAGGAGAGAACAAATCGCAAAATATCCGGTTGTTACAAAGAAGAACCGTTAAAAAATATCTTACAAGAGTTGGAAAGCCAACTGCAAGTTAAGTTCAATTATTTAGATCGATCTGTAAAAGATAAAAATGTAACCGCTTCTTTTGAAAAAAAGAAATTACCGGAGGCTTTGAAAATCATACTGGAAAAGACAGATTTATCATTCAGAATTTTCTATAATTCCCGGAATATTGTTTTGTTCAAATCGAAAATCCCGCCGGCGCGCTCTATTCCCAAATACACCCTTTGTGGCTACGTGGAAGATGTGGATTCCGGCGAAAGATTGATGGGAGCGAATGTTTTTGATGAACGAAGAAAAATCGGTACAACGACCAATATGTATGGCTTTTTCAGCCTGACGCTGCCGGCGGATTCCGTTTCTTTCACAGTTTCTTATATGGGTTACCGGTTTTTTCAGCAACAGTTTTTTCTGAATCGTGATCGCCGGATGAAAATTAAATTGCAGCCAATTTCGGTGATGGGAGACACGGTGCAGATTGTTTATTCTGAACAGCCGTTTGAGAATCAGGGATGGATGGGGCGCAGTGCCGTTCCGGTTTCTCAGATGCAATATTTGCCGGAATTGGGCGGAGAGATGAACATTCTGAAAACATTTCATTCTTTTCCATCATCGGAATTCATGGGAAAAGGCAGAAGCGGGTTGTATATCCGCGGCGGCAGTCCGGATTAAAATCTGATTCTGATGGATGGCGTGCCGGTTTATAACGCATCTCACTTTCTCGGTTTGTTTCCTGCGTTTAATCCGAAAACGGTACAAAATATCCGTTTTATAAAAGGGGAATTTCCGGCTCGTTTTGGCGGACGGGTTTCTTCCGTTGTCGAAATCAACACCAATGAAGGAAATAACCGGAAATTTAAGGGGCAGGCTTCCGTTGGTTTTCTTTCATCCGATTTCGTTTTGCAGGGGCCGATTGTGAAGCAAAAATCCTCCTTCATTCTTTCCGGGAGAAGGACGTATGCAAATCTGTTCGGAAAAACATTTCTGAATGACGGCAACCTTTCCTACCTGCCGTTTTTTTATGATGTGAATGCAAAAGGGAACGCGGTTGTATCCGCTTCGGACCGGATTTATGTTAGTCTGTATGCCGGGATGGATAAGTTTTTGCTCCGGGAACAGGGTATGGACATCCGTTCGAAAATGAACTCGAAATGGGAAAATAAAACAGCTTCGTTGCGCTGGAACCATATTGTCAACCAAAAGCTGTTTGCAAATACGTTTGTGATATACAGTCAGTACCGTTTTGACGTTAATTTGGCAAACAGCGAGTTGGGAGAAAACGGTTCGGATAGAAAATTCTATTTTGAAACCTATCGTTCTGAAATACGGGATATGGGGGCTTATTTCAACCTGAATTATCTGCCCGGGAACTTTCACAACATCCGATTCGGCGGCGGTTTTGTTCATCATAGTTTTAATCCGGGTATTTTTCAATTTTCCGGTTTCATTGCTGAAAATGATTCATCTTTGCTTCCGGGGAAAATAGCGGCGCAGGAATTCACCGGCTACATTGAAGATGAATTTGAACTTAACCGGGAAATTGCCATGAATGTGGGGCTGCGTGCTTGTCTGTTCGCTGTAACAGAAGGGCTCTATTCATCGCTGCAACCCAGAATTTCCATCCGCTACAAACTTGGCCGTCAAATGGCGCTCAAATTTTCTTATGCGGCGATGGCGCAGTATATTCATCTGCTCACCAATAATCAGGTCGGTTTGCCCACGGATTTGTGGCTGCCGGTTAACGACCGCATCAAACCGCTGCGTGCCAACCAGATTACCGTTGGAATTGCTAAATCCTGGCCGGAGAAACATCTTGAATTCAGTATGGAAGCTTATTCGAAAACCCTGGAAAATCTTCTGACGTACCGGGGCGTTGATAAAACTGAAATACCCGGCTACAGCGGGCAAAGCAGGATGACGGAAGGCACCGGATATTCCCGCGGCGTGGAATTCTTTTGCCAAAAAAAGCAGGGCAGAACAACCGGGTTGATGAGTTACAATTTGTCCTGGACTAATAAAAATTTTGCGGCTTTTACTTACGGGAGAGAATTCCCTTTTCGTTATGATCGGCGCCACCAGGTTACGTTGGCTTTAACGCATCATTTCACAGCCAATTTTGAATTTTCGGCAAACTGGCGCTATAGTACCGGTGAAGCTTTGTCCCTGCCTGCTGTGAAATACGTCAAGACTGAGCTGCCCGTATTTCGTGATTTGGTAAAAGATGAAATTTTGTTGGCAGAGAGCGCCAAAAAGAACATCCGTATCCGGCAGTATCATCAACTGGATCTCCGTTTCAGTTACTACTTAAAAAGAGGGAAAAACCGCCAGATGCTCACCGTCGCTGTTTACAATGTGTACAACCGAAAAAATCCCTATTTTTTGCATTTTGAAAAGAGTTCGGCAGAAAGGCTGGAGATTAAACAGGTGAATTTGCTTCCGCTGATTCCGTTTATCAGTTACAGTTTTACCTTTTAGAAAGCAAGAAAAGAAGCTGACCTTCTTAAAGAAGGTCAGCTTCTGGCAAATTCAGTGGACAATATATTTGAGAAATAAAAGATGGAGAAAACGATGAAAAAGAGAGCAAACCTATTTATCATGCTGTTTGTTTTATTTGCAGTCGTATTTTTTCCCTGTTCTGGCGCTGACGGCGGGAACCGATCCCGGCAAAAAATTAACGGCGAAGCCAAAGCGACTCTGCTCAACATCAACCGTTTTTCCGTATGGGTTCAGGCCGACGGCCGCTGCAGCAGAAATCCTTTGCCGCAGAGCAATTGGGGGGCGTTTTATCCGGCCGGCACCGCCGGTGTGGTTTTTGCCGGCGGAATCATCTGGGGCGGCGTGGTGAAGGACGGCCATTTGCCGGTGATAAGAGTGGGCGGGCAACGTTACAAAGCGGGAACCGTCCCCGGTAGGATTATCTCGAATGGTATGGCCGAGAATCCGGCTGATCCGTCCGTTCGCGTCTGGCGAATTCGTCCCGGTTGGCAAACAGCCGACCTGACCCGGGATGCGGCGGAATATTTTCATCTTCCTGCCGACAGCGTAACACAGGATCAGATTGATGCCGTGCGCACCCAATATGAAACAGACCGGCGGGAGTGGCCATGGCAAAAAGGCGCGCCTTTCTATGACAGCAACGGCAATGGAGTGATGGATGAGGGCGAGAAACCGGGGATTGCTTACGCGGACCAGGTTGTCTGGTTAGCGGCCAACGATCTGGATTCGACGGTTACGATGAATTTCTATCCTGATTCCGGCGGCTCGCCGCCCATCGGCCTGGAGATGCAGGTGACATTGTGGGCGTACAATCACGGCGGTTCGGAAATAAATGATGCATTTCGCAATCTGATTTTCAAACGGGTGCGGTTGATTTACAAAGGCAGAAGCGATACGCCCGATACCGCCCGGATTGACAGCATGTTCATTGGCCAATGGGTTGATCCTGATCTGGGATATAACGGCGATGATTTGGCCGGATGTGATACCTCTTTGCAAGTTGGGTATTGTTATAATTCATCTACAGACGACAGGGAATATCAAAAATTTGACCTCTCCGTCCCCGCGATCGGTTACGTCCTTCTGCAGGGACCGGTAGTCTCAAGCGATGATCCGTCGGATCAGGCTATCTTTAATTTTTTGCCGAAGCATGGTTTTAAAAATCTATCTCTGTCTTCCTTCTCGGTAAAACCAACCGGATCGCCTATCATGGACCCAACAAATTCTTACGAGATGTACAATTTTCTCAGGGGATTTAGAACCAAACATGGAAATGGTCCGGAAGCGTTTCTGGATCCTGATGGAATACCGACAAAATTCATGTACAGCGGCGATCCGGTAACACAAACCGGCCCGGTTGATGGGAAAGGAACTCGATGGTCATTTGTACCCGGGGAGCGCCGTTTTCAGATGAATTCCGGCCCTTTCACCATGGCGTTAGGCGATACGCAGGAAGTTGTCATTGCTATGGTTGGCGGGCTTGGCGCAGATCGCCTGGCCAGTGTGGAGGTGATGAAATTCTATGTAAAATACGCCAGGTTCTGGGGGCAGACGGTATTCACTTCCGGGCTGCAAGGAACGACAGGGATTAGCACGACGACTGCCGGATACGGGCCACACAATTATCAATTATATCAAAACTATCCCAATCCGTTCAATCCGGTAACCCGGATTCGTTTTATGCTTCCTCTGGCGGTTTCTGTAAAATTGACCGTGCATGATATTCTGGGACACAAAGTGAAAACGTTGGTAGATGAGAAGGTGACAGCGGGAGAACATTCAATCATCTGGGACGGATGCAACGATGCCGGGATAAAATTGGGTTCGGGAATCTATTTTTATCGCATTAAAGCCGGTGGGTTTGTGAACATAAAGAAGATGACGTTGCTGAAATAGGTGGTGGGTTGTTCGGGAAGACTTGTCATTCGACAAAGTGTAAATAAATGGGTAACATTTTAGTCTTTTGAAATTATAGGTTTTGTTGCTTGCCCGGCAAGAGATGTTTCGACTCCGTTCCGATAAAAACCATCGGAACTCCGCTCAACATGACATGGCACAACGCTGTCAAACTGAGCCTTTCGAATAAGCCTGTCAAAGGGCTCAGGATAAACTTGATCAAAGGGTCTTGCACCTGTCCTTTCTCAGTGCAAATAAAAAATCTTCAAAGCGCTAAACCTGTTACTCAATTTCCAATTTCAACTTTACAATGTTTTATTGAACGAATAAAAATAAAATCTTTGCATCTTATCAGTATTCTTCCAACACCCGCGTTTCTCCGGTAATTTCAAATTTTGCCGTGAGCGTTGTCAAAGATTTTTCCCCGGCGAAACCCGGTTGTCCGCTGCCCACAGAAATCCCGCATTGTCCCGGCCCGACAATTCTCTGTAAATTATTATTGATCAGCGAAAGTTGTCTGGGCGTTAATGTGAACCGGACTGTTTTTTTCTCACCTGGTTGCAGAGATATTCGCCGGAATCCACGCAATGACCGGATTGGCGCCGGTGCAGATGGGTTAATGTGGGACAGATACAACTGAACGACTTCTTCTCCAACCATTTCACCGCTGTTTTTCACATCCACGGAAAGAGTGACCGAATCGCCCGCCGTAACCGAAGATGGTAGTTTTAAATTTTCATAATTGAATTTTGTGTAGCTGAGTCCGTAGCCAAACGGATAAAGCGGTTTGCCGTTGAAATAACGGTACGTGCGACCTGTCATGTTGTAATTTTTGAAGGGAGGCAACTGTTTCACAGATTTGTAGAAAGTAACCGGTAACCGGCCGCCCGGATTGACATCTCCGAACAGCACATCGGCAATGGCGTTTCCTGCGGCTTGCCCCGGATACCAGGCTTCGAGGATGGCCGGGATGTTTTTATCCGCCCAATTAACGGCCAGGACGCTGCCGTTTAATAAAACCAAAACCACGGGTTTGCCAAGTTTATGAATATCTTTGAGCAGATTTTCCTGAACTTGCGGCAGTTTCAGATTCAGCCGGTCGCCGCCGGCAAATCCCGGAACGGGAACCTTCATCTCTTCGCCTTCCAGGCGGGGCGACAGCCCCATGAACATCACGGTAACATCGGTTTGTTGCGCTGCCCGGATAGCTTCCTGCCGGTGGTTTTCGCCGGGAACTTCCCACAGGAACTGCATTGAGGCATCACCGGCTTGTTCAAAAAACTCAACGCGGATTTTATATGCTTTTCCGGCCTGCAGGTTCACCTTTTTGTAAACCTTTGTTGCCTCGTGAGAACTGCGGAATTGCACTAACTCTTCATCATCGAGATAAATTCTAAAACCGGTCAATCCTTTTCCTCCCAACGCATATTTTCCCGTCACCGGCGGCGCCAACTCCCCGGACCAGCGAATGGAAAAATTGTCATCGTCCATATCGGCAAAAGGCGCTTTGTCCCAAAAATAAAAATCGATTTTTTCATCAATGCGTGTATGTACCGGTGTTCCTTTCATCTCGCGATTGTTAAAAAATTCTGCCAATAAACCCGGTTTTCTGTCGCTGCCTTCGGTGTGGAAAAGAACACCGGCAGGTACAGGGTTCAAAACAGGTAAATTTTTTGCTTGTTTACAGCCCGGTGAGTAGAGCACTTTTGTATGTCGCGCCACTTTTCCCCTGATTCCCTGCAAAGGCGTAACCGGATGAGAAGGGATGCCGTTGTAATTGCCCAACAAAACTTCCACATCATCGGCATTGGGGCCGATGACGGCGATAGCGCCGATATTTTTTTTAAGCGGCAGTAAATTGTTTTTATTTTTGAGCAGAACGATGGATTTTTGCGCCGCTTCCAAAGCGAGTTTTTGGTGTTTGTCGCAATCGATTACGGAGTAGGGGATGTTGGCATACGGAACCCGGTTGGCGGGATCAAACATGCCCAGTTTGAACCGCGCCCGGAACAACCGTTTTACCGCTTGATCAATATCCTCTTCGGTGAGAAGCCCCTGTTCCACCGCCTGCTGCAAGTTTTTATATTGACTGCCGCAGTTCAGATCGGTGCCGGATTTTACCGCGAGCGCAGCAGCTTCCGGGGAAGTTTGCACAATTTTATGACCGGCGAAAATATCCCGCACTGCGCCGCAATCCGATACTACGTATCCCTCGAATCCCCACTGATTACGCAGAATATCGGTCAGCAAAGTACTGCTGCCGCAGCAGGCCTCACCGCGAAAACGGTTGTACGCGCACATGACAGAAAAAACATGCGCATCTATTACGGAAGCGCGGAAATGGGGCAGGTATGTTTCACGCAGGTCCCGCTCGTTTACCACCGCATCGAAAGAGTGGCGATCCGGTTCCGGACCGCTGTGCACGGCGAAATGTTTTGCCGTGGCCACAACTTTCAGATAATGATCATCATTCCCCTGCAATCCCTTGATGAATTGCACTGCCATCTGCCCGGTGAGGAAGGGATCCTCTCCGTACGTCTCCATGCCGCGTCCCCAGCGCGGATCACGAAAAATGTTGATATTCGGCGACCAGAAAGTTAATCCCTGGTAGATATTTCTTTTGCCGCGGCGGACAAATTCGTGATGTTTCGCCCGCGCTTCATCGGAAATGGCGGTGGCAACGCGGTGCATCAGATCGGTATCCCAGGTTGCCGCCAGACCAATAGCCTGGGGAAAAACCGTCGCCCGGCCGGATCGGGCAACGCCGTGCAGGCATTCGTTCCACCAGTTATATTTGGGGATGTCCAGACTATCGATTGCCGGTGCATCGTAAAGCATCTGGGATATTTTTTGGGACAGTGTCATGCGGGAAACCAGATCGTTCACCCTTTCCTCAATTGTCAGGTTTGGATTATTATACGGCGGTAAATTCCGATAATTTTCTTTTGTGCTGCACTGAATCATGGTCAGAACTCCTGAAAACAGGATGAATAAAATTGATTTTTTACGGAAAAGATTTTTGTTCATGTTATTGCTCCCGTTAGATTTTACAACATTATTTTAATTTCAATAAACAAAAATGTTATTAAAAATCAAGATATTTTATCTTTGTTGTGGATATCTGTTGTTGTTTTGAACAGATGTGAATGATCATGGTGTGGAGGAGCACTACGAACTATTTATATGCAGAATATGACTAATCAGTTTGTCCGCTAACAACGCTAAAATAGCGAATATTTGAACATCGTATTTTTATAATTTATTCGCATGATTCGTGTTATTCGCGGGCGAAAAAGTTACTTATTCCTGAATTGAGCGATTGTAGGGCGATTCGCTGAATCGCCAGCCGTATTTGTATTAAAAATGAAAATCCGTTTAGTAACAAAAACAAGGTCAAAAACAAGAGAATTGCTCAATTCAGGTTATTGATTCCTCTTTCGCCAGGAATAACGGAGAAGATGGGTTTTCGATCAAGCTCTGATTAGTGTCTGTCCGAAAACTTTGAGAATCAGTTAAAAATGTTATTCCTGCGAAAGCAGGAATCCAATAAAAATAAAAACTTATAGATTCCCTCTTTCACCAGGAATGACAGAAAAGTAGAGTTTTCGGACAGACACTAACTACTGGCCATCATCGAACACCACTCATTTTAGCGATACAACCGGCAGAAGCAGATGAGACGGATATTCTTTTGTGTGATAAATTCTTTGGTCGGCTTTTACAAATTTTGTTTCCATTTCGTTGTGCCCACCCGTATTCAAATTACGGGAGAATATAGGGAACAGAGCGGAAGATACTTCAATCCGGATTCGATGTCCTTTTTGAAATGTGATTCCGGTGTGCCACAGATCAATAGTATATTGATACACTTTGTTTTTTTCTAAAAGTTCAGACGCAAAAGTAGAATTTCTGAACCGCGCTCTGATTGCCCCTCTGCCAAGCTGGAATATTTCTCCTTTTTCATCCACATCCATAAAGGAAACAAACCAGTCGGTATCCCGGGCAGAAGAGGAGGCAAATAAAACGGCGGAAACCGGCCCGGCAATGGTCACTTCATTTTGCAATGGTTCGGTTTGGTAAACCAGAATATCTTTCCTCGAATCCGTTACTTTGTTGTGAAATGTTTTTCGTTGCGCGGTTTGTTTTTCAATATCGATGGTATGTTTTTTCTCCTGTTTAACCTCTTCTTCGCTTTTGTAATAGTATTCCGGATAGGGGGTAGGATCTCCGGGGTCATAAATATACTCATCATAGTTTTTGCCTGTCAGCGGCTCAACCGTTTTCAAGCGACCGTCTCCCAGCGATGTGTTGGCGCCGGTTTCACTGGACAGGTAAAATTTGGTATACTGAGTTTCCGGCAATGGGTAGGTATCTGCTTTCAACCATTTATTGGAGAACATGGTAAACAATTGTACCAGAGGTTCATCTAAAATGTCGTTTTTGATGCCTTTCAGCCAGTAATCGAACCATTTCAAATATCGGGTCTGCAGATCCAACGCCGCCTGTTCACCAAAATCATATTCACCAACACGGGAAGATGATTGCGCTGTGTGCCCCCACGGGCCCACAATCATTTTGATGTAGGGATTTTTTCCTTGTTTCAAAGCCAGATAATTCATTTTTGTGCCAATGGCATCACCGTCAAACCAGCCTGATTGCAGGAACACGGGGATATTCAGTGTTTTTAATTTTTCATTGAAATTAGCCCGTTCCCAGTAACCGCCGTTCACATTGTTTTTGATCCATTTTCTCCAATAGGGATTTTTTTTGCCCAGAACTTTTTTATCCAGGTCGATGACGGGGAGAGTCTTTAAGATTTTTTCATACTTGCGTTCACTGATTTTACTCATTGTTTTTCCGGACAGATCGCCGGTAGCTTCGCTTTCCAGAATTTCCGCCCACCAGAAAGAACCCAGGATGTAGAACACACCGTATTCATAGGGAATGTTGTAAAATGGATCGGGAGGCGCCACATTTGGAATGATCGTGGTCAGATGTGGCGGTTTGGTTGCCGCAGCCCAGAGTTGCACCCAACCCACATAAGAACCGCCAATCATACCGACTTTGCCATTTGACCATTCACGTGTGCCCAGCCATTCGATGGTATCATAACCATCATTCGGTTCATTCACAAACGGTTCCCAAATTCCTTTCGAACCAAACCGGCCGCGACAATCCTGGATAGCGACGACATAGCCACGTTTTGCATAAAATTGTCCGTCCAATTCCTGCATCTCTTTTTTGTAGGGAGTGCGGATGAGAATGACCGGCAAACGATCCTTTTCACCTGCAGGAAAATAGAGATCAGTGGCCAATTTTACACTATCCCTCATTGTAATTTGAACCGTTTCCCGCCTGACCTCAAAGGATGGTTTGGACAACAATGGATCTTCCGATCTGTATTTGAGTAAGTCCTCATATCCTTTCCGCACAAAAGCGGCATATTGCACCGGAACATTCATCAAATAGATTTTATTTGCTGCATCCGCCCATATCTGCAGCTTGATGCCAACCAACATCATGTCAAATCGAAGAAATGTTTTTTCTACTTCTTTTACTTTTCTGATTTCATCCCCTTTGTATTCCAGCGTTACCTCTTCCATTTTTGCAGGAAAAAGAAAGCGTTGAAATTTCTGGATACCTTTCTTCATCATGTCATAATCTTTAAGCACAAAACTTTCAAATACGGGGCCGTAATTATCGTAAAGAATATACCGGGAAGGGAGCGTTACTTTGTATTGCTTCCCTTTGACGGTGAACACAGCAGCGCTATCCACTTTTTCAACCTTAACTGTGTCGGTCGGTGTAATGATTTGCGCTTTTTGCCAATTCCCATTTTTATCCGGCACTAATTTCAGGCGATATTTAACTTCCTGTCCCGCCATGGAGATGATGAAATCTCTTTGATATTGCCCGTTAGCATCCAATGAATACTGAATGGTACCAATTTGAGTCTCGTTTTTGTACAGCCTGAATGTGGTTGAATCGATGATGCCGGTTAAACTTTGTGCTTTTAAATTGCATTGGATTGAAAAAAACAGGATTAAAAACAGCCCCATCGTCACAAACATTTTTTGTGATTTCATTTTTTTCACCTTCCTTTTCACTTTATTTTTGATCTGATTTACTGGATTGACCGAATTATTATTATGTTGCTTATCAATTTTAATCCTGTTTATTCCGTAACTCATGTCAAAAAAAAGACTTGAATAGTTACAGAAAATTCAGCGTAACATTGCATAATACACAAAGATAAAAATGGTATTCAAAAAAAACGGCATCACTTTTATCGGATGCCGTTTTTATGATTTTGCCAATGAATTTGCCGATCTACCAGATTACCGGCCGTTGTTCCGGGGTGCGATATAATTTGTCCTCCGGACTGATCTTAAATGCCCGGTAAAATTCCGGCACATTAAATAAAGCGCCGTTCACTCTGAATTTACCCCAGGCGTGTACATCTTCCTGAACCTTGCGCCTCAATGCTTTATCACGAATTTTGCCGCGCCATACTTGGGCATATCCCAGAAAAAAACGCTGCAAACCGCTGAATCCGTCTATCGGTTTTGGCGCTGGTTTGTTTTTCAGAGTCATTTTGTAAGCGTTTAATGCGATGGTTAAACCGCCAAAGTCAGCGATGTTTTCACCCAGTGTCAGTTTCCCGTTAATATGCAAATTGCCGATAGCCACAAATTGGCTGTACTGATTCACAATCAATTGTATCTGCTTGTTAAATTCCTCGGCGTCTTTTTTGGTCCACCAGTCACGCATGTTGCCGTTTTTGTCGAAACGCCGTCCCTGATCATCAAAACCATGCGTCATCTCGTGGCCAATCACCACGCCGATAGCGCCGTAATTCACTGCATCATCCGCAGCAGGATTGAAGAAAGGCGGTTGAAGAATAGCGGCCGGAAAAGTGATGTCATTTTTGATAGGATTATAACCGGCATTGACTGTCTGTGGTGTCATGCCCCATTTATCCGGATCGACCGGTTTGCCGAATTGGTTCAGATTTTTATAATATTGAAATTTATCGGCCCGTAAAACATTCAATACATAGGAGTCCCTTTTCGCTTCTAATTTAGCATAATCTTCCCATTTATCCGGATACCCGATTTTCACTTTCATCGCCGCCAGTTTTGCCAATGCTTCTGTTTTAGTGGAATCACCCATCCAGTTTAAATTTTCAATGCGCTGCCGTAGCGATTTTTTCAGATTCGTGACCAATTCCATCATGCGCTTTTTCGATTCGGGCGGGAAATATTTTTTAACATACAATTTACCCAAAGGTTCGCCGATGGAACCGTTTACAGTGGCAACAACTCGTTTCCAACGTTTTTTCATTTTTTTACTGCCGGAAAGAAACTCAGAATAAAAATGATAATTTTGCCTGACGAACTCCGAATTCAGGTATGACGCACAATTGTTGATCAAATTCCAGCGCAGGTATGTTTTCCATTCGTTAACAGATATTTCCTGCATTAAATTGCTTACTTCTTTGAAAAATTTTGGCATTCCTACAATGACGTCGCCAAAATTAATATCGCTGATATTGGTGAAATAACGTTGCCAGTTGTAATAGGGCGATAATTTGGAAAACTGCCGCAAGCTCATCTTGTTGTAGAGAGCGGGAATATTGCGCATTTGCAGCCGCGTTTTGGATTTTTTTGCCAGCCTGCTTTCAATTTTCATGACCGTTCGAGCGTTTTGTGCTGCTGTCAAAGAATCATCACCCAGCAGAACAAACATCTTTCCAGCAAATTTAACATATTCCCGGCGAATATTTTTAAAACGATCTTCCTGTTTGGTGTAATAATCCCGGTCGGGCAAACCCAGCCCGGCCTGCATCAAATAAAATTTGTAAATTTTGCTGTTCTTCAAATCCTGTTCCACGCCGCCGCTAAAAAGCGGGTCCAAGCCGATAGTATGAAAATGGGCAATGGCATCCTGCACATCGGCAATGGTTTTGATGTTTGCAATGCGGCTAAATTCCTCTTGCAGCGGCTTTGTTTTTTCCGTTTCGATCCGTTCCGTATCCATACCGGTGGCAAAAAAATCACTAATTTTCTGTGTCATACTGCCCGGTTTCACATCGGTCTCTTTTGATATTTTCTGTAAAAGTTGATATAAATTTTCATCCCGTTTTTCTTGTAAGATATCGAATGCTGAATAACTTGTTTTATCATCGGGGATCTGTGCTTTGTCCAACCAGCCCCCATTGGCATAACGGAAAAAATTGTCTCCCGGCTTTACCGACAAATCCATGTTCTTCTTGCTGATTGGCGCTTCCGCTTTTTGGGAGCAGCCAACGATTGCCATCAAAACAAATAAAACGAATATCATTGCCATAAATATTGATTTGTGAATTTTTTTCATGCTGTTATTCCTCCGTTTTTTGAAGATATTTAACAGTACCTGTTACCCTGATCATTCCCGGCCAAAAGTAAATTAAAATAATAATCAGTAAAATCAAGGAATACTTACGCAAAATTAGTAAGAATTAATAAAGTACAGAAAATGTTGATAAAGGAGAAGGAACTATTTTGCTCAAGAAAGAACAACCCGCAACGGACAGATAGTAAATTTATGAGAAAGTACATCAGATCAAATAGTGCTGCTTCTTTAGTGACTTGAGCTTGTCCTCCGCATTATTTGAATTTTGGTTCAAGTTAATCTATGGAAGGAGGTCTTTCACTGAGTCACTAAAATCATTTGCTTTTTAAACAACAGAATTTTAACTTTAAAAATATGATCAAACTGGTAACGGTTTGGTAATTATTTGGTGTTTTTCAAAGGACTAAAGTGTTATTTTAATTGTAAAATAAATCCGGTGCAAATAAATTGCATCTACCATCGTAATTACACCGGAATAGTTGAAAGGAAAAATGATGAGAAGAATTTTTGCGGACGGGCTTCTGGGGTTGTTTTTTATGAGTGTGGTTTTATCTTTCAATTGCGGACGGGAGCAAAAAAAATCGAAAGCGTTGACTCCGTTCGCAAATGCAGAAATGGAATGGCGTAAAGAAAGGGATGTAAAAATGAAGGCGCCCACTTCCTGGCTAACCATTGCCGGATTGTTATGGCTGGGGGAGGGGGAGAACGGTTTTGGCTCGGCGCCGCAAAATAAAATTAAATTGCCTGAGGGCTCTGCTCCGGAATTTATCGGGAAATTTATTCTAAATAATAATAAGGTGACTGTGGAAGCAAATGAAAATTCCGGATTGACTTGCTCAGGTAAGTCGGTGAAGAAGATGACTCTTAAGTCGGATATGGATGGTGGTGCGGATATTCTGGCTATCAATGATTTAAGAATGTGGGTAATCAAGAGAGGAGACCGGTTTGCTATCCGTCTGAGGGACTTGAATGCAGCTGCGTATAAAAATTACAAAGGTCTGAATTTTTTCCCTCCGAATGAAAGATTCCGGTTAAAAGGGGAATTTGTCCATTATATACCGGCCAAAATGATTGAAGTGGGAACAGAGATTGGTACTACTGTCAAGATGGCATCACCCGGTTACGTGAAATTCGCCATCGACGGCAAAGAATATCAATTGGATGCTTTCGATTCACAACCCGGTGAATTGTCCTTCATTTTCAGAGACGGCACCAGCGGCATCGAAACGTATGGTGCTTCACGCTTCATGGAAGCAAAATTTTTGGCCGACAGTACGGTCGATTTAAATTTCAACCGGGCATATAATCCGCCATGTGCCTACACGCCGTTTGCTACATGTCCACTGCCGCCGCCGGAAAATAATTTAACCGTAAAAATTGAGGCGGGTGAAAAAAAATATGGCGAGGGACATTGATGAGTTTGTTGATTTAATGCAAAAAACTTCCAAAGTTTTTGATCAATTCTGCAAAATGTGATTTATATTTTTGGAACATACAATATGTTGACAAACGTCCACGGGGAAACTTTGGAAGTTTAATTAATCAACAGAATCATTGATGATTTTATTGAACAACACCGGGACAACATCCCAAAGCTTCCCTTTGATGACAGGCAGAATATGAACGGCAGTTCTTCTTGTTTTGGAGAAAGTTCGGGCGGTTACCTAATCAACAAAGTTATTGTTGGTAATATTATCGCATAATCAAACGGGAGAATACTATTATGATAGAGTTGGAAGAAAAAATGAATATTGACCCAATTTGTCCTCATTGTTCCACGTCTCTGAATAAAATATATTTTCAGTGGTTGCGCGGATTTTTGGGGCGACGTTATCTTTATTTTTGTCCGCACTGTCACAAAGTGTTGGGTGTCTCTCATCGTAAAGGGTTTTGGATGGGGTAAATGAATTGACGGAGAAAATAGTGCACGAACAGTTATCGAAATTCGATCCTGCAGTATCTAAAAAATGGTTATTTGCTTTGGCCGGAATTTTATGGAGCCTGGTTGGATTGATGCTTTGTCTCCGGGCAGAAATCTGGCTGCAACATATTTATCTGCCTACAGCCTTGTGGTTTGCTTCCTTCGGTTTGATCCTTTCCGTTATTGTCTATCGGTTCGGATTTGCGAAGATAGCCCGGAAAAATATTGAGCGCCTTTGTTTTAGGCCGGACAAAAGCTGCATTTTTTCTTTTCAGGCCTGGAGAAGTTATTTGATCATCGTGATCATGGTAACGTTAGGGCTCGTGTTGCGCCATTCTGCCTTTCCGAAACCGTATTTGGCTATTATCTATCTGACCATTGGCGGCGCCCTGTTTTTTTCCAGTATTCATTATTATGCGCGGCTGTGGAAAATAGTGGTTTTGAAAAAGTCGTGTGAATCTTAATACTAAAAAAGGATTGCTAATGTTTAAATTGAGACCTAAATTAAAAGATTCTCATGTCATTCAGGAGGAATCTTTTTAAATATTAGCAATAAATTAACAAGATTCCTGCTAAACGACATTTCACTCTTTGGGTGGTTGTCTTAAACATAGAATCGCTTAATTTAGGTTGGGATTATCCGGTTATGTGAGAAGTAGAAAATGAGTCGATCCAGCAGAATATTTTTTAAACAGTCTGTGGCAACTGCATTGTTGATGGGGATGGGAATCACAGGCGTTGTGGAAATGACAGCGGTGCGGCAGCGGATGAAATATCGGTGGTCTGGACTTTTGTCTTCAATGGAAAGCCGCCGCAAATTGGTATCGGTGTGGGCAGGAAACATATTGTGGGGGCTTTCATTAAGGAGCATGATGAATTTGTGCTGAATGTTCCCAATGCAGACATGGTTCAGGCGTTTGAGAAAGTAGAAATGAATTCCGGCGCAACGGAGGATAAATTTACTTTATCGGGTCTCACCTGGGGAAAAGCGATTAAAGTTGATGCGCCAACCGTTGCTAAATCTCCCATTCATGTGGAATGCTGCGTTTTTTTGGCATGACCGCCGGCAGTGGAGAATTTTATACTATAGGAACAGCAATCAGGCATATCGGCCGGAGCGTAGGCAGGGCTGATAATAAAATACTGAGTTGAAAAATAAACCAAAGAAAGGAAAATATCATGGCTCAGAGAAAATTTAAACTGAAGGATCAGGAAGCTTCTTTTTGCGAAAATATGGCCGCAAGGGATGATCTTCACGGCAAGCGGGCCAAAACTCTGCTGCTGCTGAATGATGGCATGACCTTGTCGGCAGTGGGGCGACAGACCGGCTCTTCGATCGGACAGGTAGAATATTTGAAAAGGATATTTAAACAAAAAGGGTTGGCCATTTTCCCGGAAAACGACAAAGAAACAGTAGAACTGTCGGAAAAAAATGAATCTGAGTCTGTTGTTGAAACCGGAGAGGAACAGAAACCCGCAATTGAAACGGTGAAAGGAAAAAAGATAAAAAAGGATAAAAGCAAGAAGAAAGACGAAAAGAATAAAAAGAAAAAATCCGGGAAGAATAAGGGAAAAAGTAAAAAGAAAAGTAAAAGAAAGAAAAGCAAAAAATTAAAAGGCAAAAAGAAAAAATAAATTTGCCATTTTAGTCTTGTTAAAATTCAGGATTCTTATTATTACTTTAATTGAGCGATTGTAAGGCGATTCGCTGAATCGCCAACCGGATTTACACTAAAGAATAAAAACCTGTTTGGTAATAAAAACATGCTCAAAAACAAAATAATCGCTCAATTCAAGTATTAATTATTCAAGTTTCGCAGTTAGTTAACCGGTATAAAAATAAGGGAAACCAGTATAAAAAAAGCAGCATACAACCTCACAACTTATTAAATTATAATACGTTAATACATAATTCCAAATCAGAGGTTATATGCTGTATATTGAAAGTATTACAAAATTGCACGAATTGAAAGGATTTTTTACCCAACCTGAAAAAGCCGGTGATACTCTTTTAAAGGGTGTTTAAACAGAGCTTTTGCAAATTAACAAATGACAATTTAAAATGTTAAAAATCCTAATATTCTCAGTCAAATACACTAATTGGTGGAAATATTTTTATAAATATTAGCCCCAACTAATGGAAACTATTGGAAAACACCTTCTGATTTATGACAACGTAACCTATTAATTATTAACTAATAAGGTTGTTTTGTTTAAACACCATCTTTCAGATATCAGTGAGACATTCATAGCATTTAAAATACATTTTCAACCACCCCAACGGGGTGAAATACAATAGCCCGGGGCAACGCCCCGGGGGGAAAGAGGAAAAAGAATAACAAGCCCTGAAGGGGCGGAATATTTACCTGTGCCGGTACGATCTGTTCATTTGAATTTTGTATTTCGCCCCTTTAGGGCTCGCAGGATATGAATCAATGAACAGGGATTGTCCCGGAAACATACGGATACTTGTTTTATGCACAGGATGATTAACATCGAAGAATGGAACAAAAGATATTCCGGACAACTGTATTTTTCGGATCCCGACAAGTTACAATACC
>CAJVYQ010000058.1 GCA_913009825.1 uncultured Deferribacteres bacterium | reverse complement strand
TAGTTTTTTGAACAAATCCGCTTCCTTTGCGTTCTCTGCGTCTCTGCGTTTTAAAGCGCCTGTTTTTTTAACGCAGAGACGCGGAGGGCGCAGAGAAATTGAAAAAATCGTCTGCCTGTTCAGCCCGAGAATTACACGAATCATACGAATAGGACAAAATAGTTAACGATTCGCGTTTTTTAGCGATATTAGCGGGCAACCTGAATAGTTAATTCTTTTCCTTAAATATAATTGTAACCTGAATTGAGCGATTGCAGGTCGATTCGCTGAATCGGCGGCCCGATTAAATTAGATTTACAGTGAAAAATTAAACACCGGTTCGGCAACAAAGACAAGCTCAAAAACAGGTAAATCAGTCAATTTAGATTTTGATAAAAACGAGTATTGCATATCATAGAATCGTTTCAGTCATTATTTTATGATTCGCCATAATTTATCCAATTCGGAACTGAACTCGATACCGTAGTAAATTTGCGGATTTCTGGATCGGTATCGTCCCGTATAGGGCGAAATATACCAGCTCAGATCGTTTAGAAAGTTGATGACATACAGAGACAATTCGGAGCCGGAAAACAGGGATTTACTCACATTCAGCGAAAACAACCATTTATTGCCGGGAACTTTGATAATTTCTTCGGCTAACGGACCCGGATGCCGCATCAAGTCATATTTTTCCGCTTCCGCTTTCGAAATGTAAGTGGCGCCATGAATGCTGTGAAAGCCGAGAGCATGATAGTTGGTGGATGGCGGATAACTCCGGTACCGGGCCAACATAACATTCTGCGCGCTGAGCGTGACCCAAATACTTAGCGGCCTGGCAAAATAATCCAGATAGTAATTCACAACAAGACGGTCGTGCCGGGAATTAACGGGATCGAAAAAGGGGAATACCATCAAATCCTCATCGCTGCCGGTGTTCGCATTGCTGTAGTGAATCATTCTGGGACTGGATAACATGGGATCGTTTCTGCCGGAAGTCTGGTAATTGTAGGCAGCGGAAATGCGAAATTTCATATTCAATCGTTCGATGCGTCGCGTATTCAAAGAAAATTCAACCCCATATTTTTCTGACCAGCCGGTATTGGTATAAGGATTTGTGGCGGAGTAATTGATAAAAACAGTATCGATGGCCACCCTTTCGGTGGGATTGTTAAGAAAATCGGGATAAAAATAATGATGTAAAATGAAAGGAGAGCCGATTTGTCCGGGAGAATTTTCCGATTTCTGATAATAGCCGGTTACCGAGATGCCAACCGAGCCGATCTCCTGATCCAGTCCCAGCGAGTACTTACGCTGTCGGTATCCTTTGATTTCCGGATTTGTGCGATCGTAAATGTAGGTGGAAACCAACTGAACCGAATCGCCATCGACAACGCCAATATCCAGCAGATCCCGGAAATAAGGCTGATTGTAAACCAGACCGATGGAGGGACGTTTGGCAACCGTGCCGTAACCGGCGCGCAACTGGGTTTTGCTGAACAATTTATACAGAATCCCCAGACGCGGGTTAAGAAAACTACCCTGATGCGAGTCGATCAACGCGCCGTCCCCAAATAAACGGTAGGGATCGTAGAGATCGTAGCGCAGCCCCAAAGAAATTTTCACCGGCCGCAGTAAATTTCCTTCCAGCCGGTCTTCAAAATAGAAAGACAATCCGCTGATGCCCGGTTCCTGATCGAAAGGATAAGGCCGGATGGTTAGCGATCCGCCCGGCGGGAGTAACGGGTCGAACATTTTACCTTTGCCGGTGTTAACATCGTAATTGTATTCCGCACCGCCGAGAATCTGATGTTTCCAGCCAAACAAGCGATCGATCCGGTATCGTCCCTGCAATTTGATTCCGATATTAAATTCTTTTCCCAATGTGTTTACTTCGGACATGTAGGCGCCGGTCAGTGTATCCACCGGCAAAAAGGTGCCGGCAACTTCACTGCCCGTCACCGGCCGGATATCCACTTTTTCCAGTTTCCGGCGGTAACTTTTTCGCCGGGTGTAGCGGAAATAATTGATCGATTCCAGATTGAATTTGGCAGTGGGATTCCAATAAAATTTACCGCCGTAAGAAATATTGTAATCCCGGTTGAACGCCGTGGTTCGATCCGGATCGTTGGGATCCTGATCGTCATCGAACATACGGTAAAAATGGATTTTGTGCATCATGGTGAAGGCATTGTTTTTAAAAAAACGGTTGCGGAATTTAAACTCGCCCACCAATCTTTTTACCTCATCGCCTTTCCGGCGCAGATCCCGTTCGCTGTACGCGTAATTCATCATGTAATTCACCAGCGTAGCACCGACATTTCTTCCACCCATGAAAGAAAAATCTTTTGTATCGGGATTATTTTTTATTTTCAAACGCATGGGAATTTCACCGGTTTTTGTTTTCACTTTGATGATGCCGTCGGTGAAGTCGCCATATTCCGCCGAGGCCAAACCGGGCATTACTTCTACGGATTCAATATTGTCCGCGGCAACCCGTCTCAAATCGACTCCTGTATTCCCCGTCGGCTGCACCTTGGCGCCATAGCCAACCCCCACGCCTGTCTGGCGATTGGCATTGTTGTCCATGGGGATGTCATCCACAATAACCTGGGTGCCAAATAATCCCCAGGTATTCACCCGGCCGGCACTGCGCAATTGGACTTTTGATGATCGCGCCAGACCGGGCACATCTCCCTCGCCCCGCACCACACCGGGGATCAGGTCCAAAACATCGCGCAGGCTCGTTGCCTGCAGATGTTCAATTTCACCTGAGTCGATTTTATACACTGTTTGATAATTCTCCGGTACCAGCAGCCGGTCTTCAGTAACGGTAACGCCGCCCAGTGCCATGTGCACATACCGATCGGCAACACCAACAATCATTTCCACTTTCACGATAGCGGTCCGGCCGCTGCCAAGCTGAATTTTTGGCACAACGGTGATGTAGTATTCCTCTTTGATGGCGATTAAATGATAAGTTCCAGCCGGGAGATTGGGAAAGGAAAACTTGCCGTTTGCATCGGAAAATTGAGAATATTTGGTGCCCTGCAATTTGATTAATACTTTCGCCACCGGTTTTTCAGTCTGCAAATCGATTGCCGTGCCGGAAATTTTACCTGCGGTCTGCCCATAAAGGGAATGGACAAAAAACAGAGAAAAACAGATAAAGAAAAGAAGCAATCGTTTCATTCAGTCATCACTCCCGAATGTATTTAAGGCTATGAGGAAAATTGATAAATGAATATAATCAATTTGAAAACAGAGTCAAGTGTTCAATTTGGATGAGAAGCTGGAGAAAATTAAAAAACAAGAAATGAATGCAATAAGAAATTCACTGTTCAAAACCGATCAACTTGAATTTGATCTCTTCTAATCAATAACCGTGCCGGACACTATTGCTTTTTTAAGCTATTTCCCATTATTTTTATGCCGGCCGTGCAACTGTGAAACTTGAGTAATTAATTCAGGTCAGAGAGAAAGTAATTTCTATTAAAATAAACTTCTTGATAAAGAACCGGAATCTAACAAGTATAAACCTGCCGAATGAAAATGAATAGCTTGTTGAGAGCAATAGAATGAATACCGTAACCATCTACCCCTGTCAGACAAAAAATATCATTCACAAAAATATTTACGGTCATTTTGCGGAACTTTAGGGTGTAGTATTTATGACGGTTTTTGGGTCGGAGAACAATCTCCGATTCCGAACATCAGAGGAATCAGGTCTGATGTGGTTGAAGCCCTGGGTAGAATAAAAATTCCCGCACTGCGCTGACCCGGCGGTTGTTTTGCCGATGAATATCACCGGCAGGATGGAATCGGCCCGCGACACCGGGCAACTTTTCAAATCAAACAACGCGAACCTGCCAGGTTTTGAAAACCTGGCAGGTTTTCTTTTTACGCAGGAAGTTCTATTAATTCTCCGTCAAAATGGTTTCATCGTATTCTATTTCAAAACGGAGTTTATGTTTGGCTTCTTCCTGAGCAAGGCTTAAAAATATGTTTTTCACTTTTTCGTCATCTGTCATTTCCGCCAGATCTGTGTAGAGTTTGTAGGAAGCTTTCTCATTTTTCATCGCAGCAATCAGGGCTTTCTGGTAATCGAAATCTCCCCCCAGGTCTACATCGGAAACCATTTCGGCCAGTTTCAGATTCATGATCGCTTCGGGTTTGGAAAGCTCCAATTGTCCCGCTTTCACCAATGCCAATTTTGCTTTATGACTTTTCTCTTCGAGGGCAAAATCCACAAAGACCCGTTTGATATGCGGCTTGTCCATTCCGGCAGCCAAATCGGTGTAAAATTGTGCCGCATTCTCCTCTTTTTCGATAGCGAAATCCAGGATTTGGTTAATTGATTCGAATTTCATTCTTCATCTCCTTAAAATGTGAGATACCATGTTTTAATATGCCTATGGCGTATTTATTTTCAATAAATTTTATCAATAACAGTTCATTTTCCCGCAAAAAAATTAAGCTTGAATATAACCCACATTTTCAATATTATCGAACAATTTGAGCTACTCACCGCCACTTCCATTATTTTCTAATTTCAACTTTTTTCCCTCTAATATGGCGGCAACAAGTTTGGTCAATTCTTCAGGTCTTTTATCCCGCAGCAACGCCGCCCAGTCCACTTCCAAAAATCGTGCAAAACAGTCGTCCCGTTCCTCTCTCTGTTTTGCTGAATAACGGGCAAATACTTGTTTTCTGAAATCCGCTGCCAGGTCAATCACTTCTTCCCATTCCGGCGTAAACATGCGATTCATCCACCGGCGCAATTCTTTGGTTAAAAAGGGTGAACGCCCCTGGGTACCAACCGAAACCGTCAGATCGCCCCGCTTGACGGTGGCCGGCAGAATAAAATCACAATGTTCCGGATCATCAACCGCATTGATCAGAATTTTCTTTTCTTTGCAATCTTTCCAGATTTGCGCGCTCACCTTCTTTTTGCCGGTTGCGGCAATCACCAGATCAAAACCTTCCAGATCGGCGGTTTTATATTCTTTACGGATTATTTCAAATTTATTTTTTACGGCGATCTCCGCCAGTTTCTCATCGATCTCCGGCGCAAGGATAGTAAGCTGCGGTGAAAACTTTTCCAGACTCTGTACTTTATGCCGCGCGATAGGTCCGCCGCCAATCACCAGACATTTTCTATCCGAGAGAGAGATTAGAATAGGAAAATAAACTCTTTTACTATTTTGTTCCGCCATAACTGCTCCATTTTTACCGGTCTATTCGACCTTATCCGAATTTATTCATACAATCATTAATTAAGAGCGGAAGACATATTCTGCTGTTCTCTTCATTCTTCCTTTGGCCTGCATGAATCATAAATTTAGGCCACGAAGGCACAAAGTTACGAAGGATATTTAACCTGAATTGAGCGATTATCTTGTTTTTGTTACAAAACGGATTTTCATTTTTAATGTAAATCCGGTTGGCGATTCAGCGAATCGCCCTACAATCGCTCAATTCAGGTTAACAAAAATTGCTACTGCTTTTCCCGGCTTTGCTCCACAGTTAGATATTTTTTGGGCACACTCAGCATCTGCCGCACCAGCTTGCGGGAAAAATCATCCATTTTTTTCTGTTCTTCCGGCGATAAATCGTTTGCCAGTTCGGCCAGTTTTTTTTGCCGGATCTGCTCAAATTCTTCGGCAATGTTACTCAGCACCGGGTCTTCGCACGTTTCCAGCCACGCCTGAAACATACTTACTTCCCGTTCGATCAACTGTTCCGCCGGCGGGAATTGTGCCTTCCGCTGCAAATTTTGCAATTCAAGGTAATTCTTCAGGTCCTGCAGGTCGATTACCTGGAGATTTTTACCGGAGATACCTGTTGTATCCACGTCCCTGGGCACCGCCATATCGACAATGACAAAACCGCCGTCTTTTATTTCGAGCCGTTTTGCTACCTGATCGGCGGAAATGATAAAATCCGGCGCACCGGTGCAGGAGATCAGCACCTGGCATTGGTTCAACTTATCCTGAATGCCGTCCAGACTGAACCCGTCGGCATCAAATTGGGCAGCCAGCTTTTCGGCTTTATATTTGGTGCGATTGGCAAACATCAGATTGTGGTAACCGGCGTCATAAAGACATTTGGCCGCAAGTTTGGTGTTTTGATTCACGCCGGTGATCAAAATCATGGCTTCCGGCGGGACTTTTTCTCTTAGAATGGCAACGGCTTCTCCGGCGACGGATCGTTGTCCTGCCCCGATTGCCGTTTCGCTCCTCACCGCTTTTCCGGCCCGGAAGGCGGCATGAAACGCTTTATGCAAAATTTTCCCGGGAGTTTTAAAGCTGCACGCTAGACTGTAAGCCTGGCGCACCTGTCCGATAATTTGGGTTTCGCCCAGCACCAGAGAATCCATGGCCGACGCTACGCGGCACAGATGCCGCACTACAGAACTGGCATGTTTTGTGTAAAAAAGGTGCGCCAAAGGACGGATATCAAGCTTTCTGAATTTCCGGTAAAAACGGTACAAAACATCGATGGCGCGATCATTTTTGGTGGTGCAGAAATAAATTTCAAAGCGATTACAGGTTGACAGAATGACCACCTCCGTGACGCCCTGAATAGACATGAAGGTTTTTAGGGCTTTAGGCAGTTCATGCCGGTTCACCTGTAACTGTTCTCTTTCTGCCAGAGAAGCGGAATGATGGCTGATCCCACATATTAAAAGGTTTTCCCGTTCCGTTTTTTCCATCTGATTTTCCGCCATTTTATTCCTCTTCTTCGGATAATAACATGGCCGTCCCGCCGCCGAGATAATCCACCTGTTTGGCGCCGCGGTTCATTAAAAATCGAACCGCTTCATAAGACCGGGGACCGCGCCGGCAGATCACATGAATCGGCTGCATAAGATCCAATTCATCCGTACGCCGTCTCAGTTGATCCTGAGGGATCATGGTTTCACCATGATCGAGAGGCGCGTGTTTATGTTCATCTTCAGTGCGCACATCCAACAAGACCCCGCTGTTAAACCCGGACAAATCCGGTGCAACAGATTGAACTTTGTCTTTCTCCTGCGCCAGGATCATCGCCCCCAAATGATTAAGGGGCGAAACCGGCGATGCATGGGGAGGAGTGTAAGCATGTTCCAGTTGCAGCAGATCCGCTGCAGTAAGATTTTTGCCAAGCAGGGCGGATACCACATCCACGTAACGGGTGACTTCGCCAAAACCCGCCGCCTGGAAACCTAATATTTTCAATGTTGCCGGATCGTAAATCATGGAAGTGTACAGATTCTTTTTTTCCGGATGATAATCGGGTCGATCCGGAAAGGTGGCCCACACTGTTCTGTTATTTATGCCAAATCGTTTCGCTTTCCAGGCAGACAATCCGGAAGCAGCAAGGGTGAAATCAAATACTTTAACCGATGAGGTGCCGACAGCGCCGGGGAAACAGGTATCCCGATGGGCAATGCTATCGGCAACAGTTCGGCCCTGACGATTTGCCAGCGACCCGAGGGGAAACCAATCCGGTTCTCCGGTAACCAGATTTTTCACTTCTGCACAATCTCCCGCGGCCCAGATACCGGGAACGGATGTCCGCATCTGTTCGTCGGTCAGGAAACCGCCACTGGGACCAATCGCAATATTCAAAGACTCCGCCAATGAAGTATTCGGAGACAGGCCCAGACAGACAAATACATAATCGGCCTGCAGCGAGGTGTTATCATCCGGATAGACGGTTGGCAAGCCATTATCTTCGCATGACACTTTCAAAACGCCGCAATTCAGGCGAAGTGTCACATCATTTTTTCGCAGAACGGCGGAAAGCTGCTGTGCAATGGCAGCGTCTGCCATGGCCGGCAACACCCGGTTCTCCATTTCGATGAGGGTTGTCTCAATGCCCCACAAACTTACCATCGCCTCCGCCAGTTCAACACCAATAAAACCGCTGCCCAGGATAACAGCCGAACCAATTTCCCCGGTCTGAGCCAATTGGTGAAATTTTTTTGCATCCGCCGGTTCAATAAAATGGCCGATGCGGGGAGAATCGGGAATGCTGAATGGCGGCTTGGATGGTCTGCTGCCGGTAGCCAAAACGAGCGCATCATAAGGCAATTCGATAATTTTACCTCTCACCAATTCCCGGCATTTTACAATCCGGTCAGCGTGATCAATTGCCAGCGCTTCCGTCGCGGCTAAAACTTCCACCCCTTTTGCATCCCGGAAATAATCAGGATCACGAACTATACCCCACGGAGTCTTTGCCAGATCGAGCAGATCATCCACATCACCGGAAGCAAACAAGGGTAGTCCACAGGTGCCGAAGGAGATAATTTCGCCCTGCTCAACAATGGTAATTTGGCAACCGGGCAACAACCGGGCAAGGCGAGCAGCGGTTTTGCATCCGGCCGCCTGTCCGCCGATGATGACAACTTTTTGGGGAATATCAACCAGCCAATTCATTTGTTAATCTCAATATTTATCAAAGCAAAACAAAAGGAACCCCGAAAAATATTCGGGGAAACAAAAGATTGCTGAAAGTTCATCAGAAAAATCAGATTTATGAAACTATCTTATTCCTGAATTGAGCGATTATAGTGTCATTCCGCAGGAATCTTGTTGGTTTTGTGCACAAAACCAACAAGATTCTTTCCCGCCTGCGGTTCGTCGGGCAGGCAGAATGACAAAACTCGTTGCGTGGTTGTTTCAAACTGAGAATCACTCAATTTAGTTTAAAATAGCACATTCTGTTGCTTTATGCTACCGGAATCACAGCAGACCGCGGCGCTGCAAAATAATTATCCCGGCACTTCTCCTTTCACTGAAAGCGCCACTCTATAAAGAATGGTAATCAATAACGCGCCGATGCCATAAACTCCTACGGAAATCATGATCTCCGGAAATGTGGGTGTGTATTCCACCACACGGCCCAAAACAGAAGGGATAAAACCTGTCACCACCATGCCCAAACCTTTGTCCAGCCAAATGGAGATAAACAAGGCGATACAGGCAATCAACAAACAATTTTCATGTTTGCGGGTTTTGGGGTTAATCAGCAAAATAATGGAGATAACGGCCAACCCGGCAGAAATCCACATGAAAGGAACCAAAGCGGTCTTTCCTTCCAGACCAAAATAAAGATATTTAAAATGGGCTGTATGTTCCGGAATATGGCTGTAGAATGCGGTGAAAAGTTCCATTAAAATAAAAAATACATTTAAAAGCATGGCATACAAAACAATGACGGCTAATTTTTGAATTGCTGCTTTTCCCACATCGTAATTGGCAAATTTTCGCAGGATGAAGATTAACAGGATCAGCAAAGCCGGGCCGGCGGCGAAAGCGGATGCCAAAAAACGGGGCGCCATCACGGCGGTCAGCCAGAACGGACGGGCGGCCAAACCGGAATACAGAAATGCAGTGACCGTATGGATACTGACAGCCCATGGAATTGAAAGATAAATGACCGGCTTAATCCATTTAGGTGGCGGCACGGATTTACGTTCGGAATCCAGTGTAATTCTGCTGATGATAACATTCAGCAACAGATAACCGCCCAAGGCAATGGTATCCCAAAACATCATTGAATGAAAAGTAGGATAACGAAACACATTGATGATACGAAACGGCTGTCCCATATCAACAAAAATAAAGAGCATACACATGATCACCGCAGGAATGGCAAGGAATTCGCCCAGTATAGTCATTTTGCCGAATTCTTTGGTGTTGTGCAGATAGTAGGGTAACACCACTATCACAGCAGAAGCGGCAACACCGACAAGAAAAGTAAACTGCGCAATATAGAAACCCCAGGTTACATCCCGGCTGAGCCCTGTGACCGTAAGACCGACTCTGAATTGATGTAAATAAAACAAAAAACCGATACCGATGACGACAAGTAAGAAGATCACCCATGTCCAATATCTTCGGCCGCCAATAAGAGCTTTTTCAATCATGTAGTTACCTCATACGATATAGTAAACTTCGGGGTTTGTTCCCAGCGCGGGTTTTCGCCGGATTGAAAAATTGTCGTGAAGCAGTCGACGCACTTCGGATTCCGGGTCTTCCAAATCGCCAAAGACAAGAGCTTTCGCATTGCATGCTTCTACGCAGGCAGGCAATTGTCCGCGCGCAAGCCGCTCATCACAAAAGGTACATTTTTCAACAACCCCTCTCATTCTGGTGGGGAATTCTTCATGAATATTTTTGATGAAAGGACGCGGATCCCGCCAATTGAAACTTCTGGAGCCGTAGGGACACGCTGCCATGCAATAGCGGCATCCGATGCAGCGATGCCAATCCATCATAACAATGCCGTCCTCCCTTTTCCATGTGGCTTTTGTAGGACACACCCGGACGCAGGGCGGATTGTCGCAATGATTGCAGAGCAGCGGAACCGGCATTTCCCGCAATCCTTCTTTTACGAACTCATCGCCTTCCGCTTCAAAAGCATTTTCATAATTTTCTTTCCAGATCCATTTTATCTCATCTTTGGTGTTATCAAATTTGGGAACATTATGGACATCATGACAGGCATCGATACATTTGGTGCAGCCTTTTTCCCGCACACATTTTCGCAGATCAACCACCATTGCCCACCGTTTTCCATTCTGAGTTTCACCGGACGAATGATTCTGCCGGCGTTCCGCTGGGGCAAAAAGACCGGCCGGTTTACCGCCGGTCAGGGCAAGCGCGGAGAGTCCGGAAAGTTTCAAAAATTTTCTTCTGTCCACACTCATTTTTTTACCTCCTTCGGCGCGACATGACAGTTCCAACAGTAGGGATCCACGCCGACATAATTGTGACAGCGATCGCAAAATTCCGATTTGTTGGCATGGCATTTCATGCAGGTACGTGAAAGGCTCATTTCATATCTTTTGCCGTCAGGCGCCACAAAGAAACGATCGTCATTTCGCACTACTTTATTCCGCCACGTATTCAGCATCTCCATGTGGGTATCCCGCATCACATCGGTAGGGGCAACACACTGCTTTGCCTCCGTGATGATTTTTAGCTCCGGTTTAGCGCCGGCAGTACCGCTGCCCACAGAGTACCAAACCGGAAATGTAACCAGGATCAAAAAGATGATAAGCCCGGAGATTATTTTCCCGCCGTCATAAATTTTCATTTGGAAATTTCCCTTTCTTTAGGCTTATTATTTTTAACCGTTACCCATTTAAAATTCACCATTTACAATTATCAATCCACAATTATTGAGCAGACCTACTTGTTAATTTTTTCCACTTTTTTCTCGTGTTCCGTTGCTTTATTCATCAGCGGTTCGCCGCGCAAATCGGTATCCCGTTCTTTTTCACCGTCCATAATCAGTGCATTGCCGACAAATTCATGAATACCGGCCACTTCAACGTCCGGTACCCAATATTCCAGCAGCGGCGGCAGCGTGGCTTTATCGATAGCACAAATACAGGACAAAACATTCACACCATGTTTTTCGTGAACATACTTCACTGCATTAGCTCTGGGCAAACCGCCGCGCATTCTCATTTCAAAATTTTCATCGGTGCCCAGACCGGCGCCGCTGCCGCAACAGAAAGTTTGCTCCTTAATGGTATTTTCCGGCATTTCATAGAAGTGATTACAAAAATTCCTGATCACATACCGCGGTTCCTCGATCAGCCCCATTGCCCGCGCCGGATTACAGGAATCATGAAATGTAACTTTCCAGTGATCGTTGCGGCTCTTGTCGAATTTCAATTTGTTATGATAGAGCAGGTCGGACGTAAATTCGCAGATATGAACCATTTTGGTAGAACGGGTATTTTCAAACCTGGTGCCGGTGATGGGAGAAACGGGGACTTCTAAAAAGTCGGCAGGACCGCTGACCGTATCCATATATTGATGAACCACGCGCCACATGTGGCCGCATTCACCGCCTAATATCCATTTTACGCCGAGACGTTTTGCTTCGGAATAAATTTTATTATTCAATCTCTTCATCATTTCGTGAGAATGAAAAAGACCGAAATTGCCGCCTTCCGATGCGTAAGCGCTGAATGTGTAATCCAAACCGATATGTTCAAAAAGCAGCATATAACCCAAAAGGGTGTAATAATGGGGCGAAGCAAAATAGTCTGCCGATGGGATGACAAACAGAACCTCCGCACCTTTTTTGTTGATGGGAGGTGTGATCTGCATGCCGGTAAGCTCGGCCAGTTCATCGGCGGCAAATTCCATACTGTCTACAAATCCGTGCGGTTGAATACCCAGGTGATTACCGGTTCGAAAGCAGTTTGCCACCGGGGTCACAATCCAGTCGATGCTGATGCCGATCAGATTCATCAGTTCACGGGCCATCATGGTAATGTCGGCGGTATCGATACCGTATGGACAAAAGACAGAACAACGCCGGCATTCCGTGCATTGGTAAAAATAATAGAACCACTCTTTTAACACATCGACAGTAAGATCTCTGGCGCCGGCAAGTTTTCCCATAATTTTTCCGGCAGTGGTAAAATCTCTGCGGTAAACAGAGCGCAGCAATTCCGCCCGCAAAACCGGCATATTTTTGGGATCGCCGGAGCCGATGAAAAAATGGCATTTATCGGCACAAGCTCCGCAGCGAACGCAGATATCCATAAAAATCCGGAATGAACGATATTTTTCCAACCGTTCCCGCATTCCCTCAAAAATAATTTCCCGCCAATTTTCCGGCAATTGCCAATCATCATCCATCGGCTGCCATTTTCTGGCGTTGGGCAGACCAAGATATTCCCAATTTTTTGGTACGGGCGCGTAATTGTAGGCGCCTTTTTTAAACACGGTTTTCTTATCCAGCCAATTTTCTTTTGGCGGATGATAATCTATTTGGGCAACTTCTTCCGGTTTTCTGTGTTTTTCCGACATGGTTACTCCTTCTCCAGTGGAAGTCCGGATGCTTTAATCTTGTCTCTGAATTCTTCTTCCCATTCCTCATAAGTGTGGACTTTAACAGGATAATCCCACGGATTTACATGTCTCTTCATCCGGTTGTTGTTCGCCAAGTTTCTTGTAGGACTGAGAAAAATACCGGGGCCATGCAGTAATTTACTGAATGGAAAATAGGCAAACAGTGTACACACCAGAAAAAAATGTATATAGAAGATCACACCAATTTTATCCGATATTACCGGTTTAAATTGCAATAAACTCATGATCAGTGCTTTCACTTCGATAATATCTACTTTGTAAATATGGCGCATCAGCACACCGGATATGGCAATTGCCAGCAGAAGGAAAAGTGGAAAATAATCGGAAAGAAGTGAAATGTATTTTACCTGCGCATTTACATACCGCCGCATCAGCAGGTAAGTAAGCGCACCGATCAGAATAAAATCACTGGCGTAAAAAACCGGGAGGCCGATTTGAAAAAATCCGTCCAGCGATTGCATGGCAAGCACAAATCCCGGGATCGGTTCAGAAAAATAGCGAAAATGCCGGAGGAAAATATACAAAAATGACCAGTGAAAGGCAAGTCCGCCAAGCCAGAGCCATTTACTAGATCCGTAAACCAAGACGGGACCTTTCCGAAGTTCTGCTTTTGTGTTGCGGAACAGGGAGCGGAAAAAAAGTATTTCCAGCGCCATTCTGCCGATAACCCCTAATGCGGTGGAGGGATTATCTAATTTACTCTCTTTTATCCATGGCAAAGATTTTTGTTGTCCGGTTGTAGTGGGGATGCGAAACGGCACAGGAGATGCGGCCCATTTCAGAACCCGGTAAACAATGCCGGGCAAAAAGGATGCTATTGCCGCGTAAGGTATGATTACACCGAAGAGGAAATGCAGGTTTGCCACCCCAACGCCTAAAAAAACCGACAGAATTAATAACAGCACGCCAATGAGAGCGAAAACGGAGTTCATGAATCATTTCCTCCATTTGAGTTTAATCGATTTTTATAATTATCATTTTCTCTCCCGAGAAATTCATTATCTTTTTCGACTATAATTCCCGACCATTTTTTTATTTCTTTCAAGCGAATCTTATAAATTTTTTCTCTGCATTGAGAATAGATTTCAAATGCAAGCAGTGCAAATTGATCGATCTTGCGTTCCAGTTGGAAAAATTCACGGCGTAATTTTTCTTCCTGCAGCTCCGTTGCCAGTAGATCAATCAATATGTTTTTCAGAGACGAAAAAATAGCCACCGCTTGAGAGGGAGAAAAATCCTGCACAGCACGGATACGGATAATATTATCGAGCGACACCTTTACCTTTTCCATCTCCGCTTTACTCAGCAACTGCTCCAACAGCACTTCCGCTTCCCGGACAACAGTCTGACCTACCGGATTTTGAAATTGATCCTTTTGATTTTTAAGAAAATTTACCGCACCTGACGGATAAGAAGTCAATATCGATTGGATCCAATTTTGCAAAATCTCGGATTTTTGTTGTTTTAAAACGTAAGTAAGATTTTCCATTTGTTCTCTTTTGGTTAATTTAAACGAACCGGAAATTTTCGATACATTTATCAGGTTGGAACAGAGAAGATAAATATGCACATCCGGATCAGCTTTTTACTTTTTCGAAAACTCCGGTTAAAAAACAACAATTAAGGGTTGGAAAGCGAAGCTTCCCCAATTGTTCTAACGACAGCTCCGCCTTTCCCAAACACAAAACTTTTACAAAAAACGTAACTATTCGGGTATGCCTGTCGTTTATTGCCCAAGAAACCTTCGACTCCGCTCAGGCTGGCTTAAATTAGCCATGCTGAGCGGACTCGAAGCATGATGGTCGTTTATTAATGTAGCAGATCTGAATAGTTCCCAAAATGAAAAGTATCCGATTTTTCCGGATTTTTTACACGCAACCGGTCGGTTTTGCCAGGCCGGCTACTTTACAGGCGCCTTTCGCCGGGCCGGAGGGAAACAATTCATAAATGCGCTTCAAAGGAAAACCGGTTTGTTTACACAGTTTCCGGACCATGGGAGCAATACCGAATTGCTGATAATAATCACGCAGGTAATTAATCACTTTCCAATGCTCCCCGGTTAATTCATCCACGCCTTCGGTGGTTGCCAAAGCGGCGGCCACCGCTTCGTTCCACTGATCCGGTTCTTCCATGAAACCGTCTTCATCGACATCAACTTTTACATCGCCAGATTCAAATACAGGCATTTTGACCTCCATATTTTTTTACCGTTAGTTATTCACTCGTTTTATCAGGTTAATTTTATTTCAATTGCATTTCAATGTAGCCACAGGGGCAATTTTCCGCACACTTCTTACAACCGGTGCAAAATTCCATTTTAAAGGCATATTTTTCACCGGGCAGTAACGGTTTAATAACGGCATTATCCTGGCAATAACTCCAGCAGTTGTCACATTCGAAACAAAGGCCGCAACTCATACATCTTTTGGTTTCATCGATGGCCTGATCCGTGGACAATCCTTGCTGGATTTCTTTTTGGGGATCACTGAACCTTTCAGCCACAGGCGCCATTTCCCGTTCATTGCGCGGTTTATCCTCGTACCAATGCAGCATTACTTTTTCATGAGAAATAATTTCCATCTTACCATTGGTGGGGATATCCAGCCCGCGGAACCGGTAATGTAAAATATCGGCGGCTTTTCTACCCTGGGCATTTGCGATAGTCACCAGGCCCAATTCAAAAGCATCGCCACCGGCAAAGACATTTTCCAGTTTGGCAGCATAGGTTTCTTTGTCCGCACCGATCCATCTGCCATCATCTGAAAGTTCATCCAGGCCATCTAATTTGGGATTTTGGCTGATAGCGGCAATAACCGCCGTGCAATCCATTTCAAATTCGGTATCCGTTATGGGTACAGGGCGGCGTCTGCCGGACTCATCCGGTTCGCCCAATTCCATGCGCCGGCAGATCATTTTTGCGGCTTTATTGCCATTTTTTATGATTTTCACCGGCGCGACCAAATATTCAATATTGATCTTTTCTTCCAGCGCACCTTCAATTTCTTCTTCAATGGCCGGCATTTCGGTGCGGGTGCGGCGGTAAACAACGGTTACATCCGCGCCCAGGCGCCTGGAGATCCGTGCGGCATCGATGGCTGTATCGCCGCCGCCGACAACGAGTACTTTGTCACCGATATCAATCTTTTCACCCTCATTGGCGCGGGCAAGGAAATCAATTCCGTTGTAAACATTTTCCGCATCTTCACCGTCGATGTGCAGCACCAGACCTTTCCAGGCGCCAATGCCCACAAAAACAGCGTCATATTCTTTGCGCAAATCTTCTAAGCCCACATCTTTGCCAACCGTAATGTCACATTTCAATTTGATGTCAAGAGCCAAAATCCGGTTAATTTCCGCATCCAGAACCTTTCTTGATAGACGGTAGGCGGGAATACCGTAGCGCAACATCCCCCCCGGTTTCGGCATAGATTCAAAAATAGTTGGCTTGTACCCTTTCCTGGCCAAATGATAAGCGCAAGTCAAACCGGCGGGTCCCGCACCAATGATTGCAACCTTCTCTGAATAATTTTCATCGCTTTCTTTGGTAAATTGGCACCCCTTTTCCAGCGCAAAATCGCCCAAAAATCGCTCAAAAGCGTTGATGCTTACCGCGCCGTCTTTCTCTTTCCGGTTACAAGCGGATTCACAGGGATGAGGACATACCCGTCCCAGAACTGCCGGCATCGGATTGGTTTCCGTCCAGATGCGCCAGGCATCTTCAAACGCCTGGTCATAACTTTTTTCATGCTTCTCCGCAAGCTGTACTTCCACCAACGCGCCGCGGATATTGGTTCCCTGCGGACATCCATCAATACAGGACGCCAATCTTTCAACATGGTATGGACGGTACGGTGATTGTTCCCGGGAAGACACCCCAGCCCGCGATCCTAAACCTCTTTTTATTTTCTTCTTTTTCTTCACTACAACCGGCATTTTAACATCCCTTTATTAAATCACACTGCTTACGAAATGTATGGATACATTCCCTTTTTGATCTCATTTAAACGATCCAACAACTCAACATGTTTTCTTTCATCCGTCAGTAAATAATTGATAAAATATTTGTAACTATTCAGGTTTAAATCTTAGACAAGATAAACAGGATTTACTGGATAAATCATAGAGATTGATTGTAACCGATCACAGGGATAAAAAATAAATAGTCGCCTGAGGCTAAAGCATCAGGCTAAAAAATGGAAGCGCCCTAAAGGGTGCTTTAGCACCCTTCCATATATTGAGCCTGTGGGTTTACTCTCAGGCGGAATTTCAAAATATCTCCGTGATTGGTTACGATTGATTTAACCTTGTTCTACTTTTTTAATCCTGTTTATCCTGTAAATCCTGTCAAAAAAACACACACCTGAATAGTTACAAATATTTTTGTGCCGGCAAACCGGTATCTCTCCTCGCCTCTTCAGCGAGCTGTACCGTTTCTTCTTCCATTTCGATATGCTTCTCAACTAAATCCCAAATATCTGCTAATTCTTCCGGTTGTAATCTCACCGCTTCCTTTGTCATTGTCCCGGCAATGAATTGTTGCACCCGGCGGTGTTGTACCGAATCCTGACGAATGATTTCCACTACCTGTTTGTCTATAATATCGCTTGTCATTTTAATGTTATCATCCTCAAATTTTTGCCATTTTTCCGTAATCGCAACGAGTCTTGCATCAAGCTCTTTTTGCGCAGGCATTTTTACTCTTCCTGATTAATGGATGAAAATATTTAGTTTCTTACCGGATCTACCCGGTCTTTTTCCAAATATGATCAGCCTTTCCTTCCCGGTTCAAACCAAAAGCAATTCCGGTTTTCTTTCCCTTCGGTAGCGTTTTGCCGCATCGATCAGGCAATCTGCCCAAGCGGGAAAGGAGGATGCATGGACATGAAAATAACTTGCCATCGTCCTTTTGTAAAAGAAGCCCTCTCTGCCATTATTGGTACCCTGTCCCCGTAAAACCCGGTAAGCCGTCGCCACTTTCTCTATTCCATTAACAATTGTAGAATAATGAAACTCATGCCCCCTTATTCTAACGCCAACCGGGAAAAACGGATTTTCCCGGTCAATCTCATATTCGCAATAACCGTGACCGCACGGCTTGCTTTTCATTTCGATCCGAAACGGCAAAACAGACGACATGGGAAAAATTTCATTGCCATATTTCAAAGATTGAGACAGAAAAATCAGCCCGCCGCACTCGGCATACACCGGCAGCCCGTTTTCCACCTTCTCTTTCAGATCACGCAATAATGACCTGTTCCGGGAGAGCAGGTCTCCGTGGGTCTCCGGAAATCCTCCGCCGATATACAAACAGTCCAAAGGCGGCAGACCACTGTCCTCCAATGGAGATACGGGAGTCAAATGCGCCCCTGCCGCTGCAAGCGCTTCCAGGTTCTCCGGATAGTAGAAAGTAAAGGCTGAATCCTGGAAATAACCGATAGTAATTTTTGCCGCTGTTTTTCGGATCCCGGATTGATTCTTCTCCGGTTCCGCAAGGCGGGGCGCCCGATGGGCAATTTCAAAAATGCGAGCCACATCCACATTTTCCGCAACGGTTCGGCTGAGTTCATCACACACTTTTTTAATTTTGCCATGTTCTTCAGGAGTCACCAAACCCAGATGCCGCTCCGGTAAAAGATCAAACCGGGACATTTTTGGCAAAGCGCCTAACACATCTACTCCGGTATTCTGTTCAATAGCCCGGCGGACAACGTTTTCATGGCGCTCTCCGGCTACACGGTTCAAAATTACACCGGCAATTTGAACCTGCGGGTCCAAATGCAAACATCCCAAAACAAATGCGGCGAGAGTTCTGGTTATTTTAGTGGCATCCAGGATTAAAATAACCGGTGCCTGCAGCAATTTTGCCAATTCGGCTGTACTGTACGTTCCCTCCGCGTCCATGCCATCGAAGATACCCCGACTACCTTCGATCACACTGATACCGCTACGCCGCGCATGGTGTACAAACGATTGATACACGGCAGAATCGCCCATCAGATACACATCCAGATTTCTGGCCGGGCTCCCGGCCGCTTCGCTGATCCATGCGGCATCGATAAAATCCGGACCTTTTTTAAATCCGGAAACATGGTGTCCCTGCCGGCGCCAGTGAGAGAGAAGACCAAGAGTTAGCATGGTCTTCCCACAATCACCACCGCTACCCGCAAGAACAATACGCGGAAAAGTATGTTTCATATTACCTGATTATTTTACCGATTTAATCAATTACAGATTTTCCGCACCTTCATGATGCGGCAGTTCAATATAGCTTCCGCCAAAATAGGTATACACACAGCGACCGGAGTTGATCAACTCTTTTATTGCCGATTTACAAAGCTTTTTGTCAACCTGATCACCATAAATTCTTATCATTGCTTTTATTAGATCCATGGGTTTCAGTTGCTTTACACCTTGTGATTCTTTCACCAGTTTGAACATAGCTTCCGCTACGTCATGAACACTTTTTTGTTCAGCCATTATACCACCTCGCTAATGAAGGATTTGAGTCGTTCTGTGGAACGTCAAGCCTGCATGTTTATAGTCATCGATATGTTCTTTCTGGAATTCCAGACCCGTCAGTTTAAAGAATTTAGGCCAGGTAATCCGATCGATCCATTGACCGATTCTTTCATGTTTTCGGGCATGTTTTTTCCAGGTATCGAAAATCAATTTAACCGTGTCCACAACTTCCGGCCAGCGCGGCGGATTGTTCGGGATGAACGGTACCACTAATTTTGAAAATGTCGGTACGGTTCTGGCATTGGACACTTTCCCACCTACCCAGATAGAGACACCGTCGTTCAGAGGATCGTTCAACGGCATGGACGGACAAACCGTGTAACAGTTTGCACAGAACATACAGTTTTCTTCGATCACTTCCACGGAAGGTTTACCGTTTACCGTGGCGGGACGTATTGCGGCCGTGGGACACGCGGCAACCACATTGGGAATTTCACACATTTTATTCAGACGTTCGTGATCCACCTTGGGCGGACGACGGTGAATACCCAAAATTGCAATATCCGAACAATGGACGGCACCGCACATATTCAGACAGCAAGCCAATGCAATGCGGCATTTTGCCGGGAGTTCCATGCCGGTAAAATCATCAATCAGGGCATCCATAACAGCCTTGACAACGCCGGAAGCATCCGTTGCGGCGGAGTGACAATGCACCCAGCCCTGGGTATGGATAATGCTGGTAATTGCGTTACCGGTTCCACCAACCGGATGATTTAATTTCTTCAGATCCGCGATCAACGGTTCAATGTTTGCTTCATCGGTTAATAAAAATTCGATATTGTGGCGGCTGGTGAAACGAAGATAGCCGTCACAATATTTATCTGCCAAATCAGCAATCATGCGAATCTTTTGGATGCTCATTAATCGCGAGCCGCCGGTACGGACGCTGTACAATTTATCCCCGGTTTCCGAAGTATGCACCATTACGCCGGGTTTCGGAATTTCATGGTACTTCCACTTACCGTAGTTTTCTTTGATAATTGGTGGTAAAAACTGCTCGTAATGTGGCGGCCCAAAATCTGTTCTTCTTTCTGCTACTGCCATTTTAGCATCTCCTTTTTATCTATGCTAATTCAATTTTTTCAATAAATTAAAATTAACTGTTTTCTATTCGTCGTCGCCCTCTTCTTCCTCTTCCTCTTCGTAATACTCTTCATAGAAAACGTAAGGATTTTCTCTCGGATGCGAAACCATCTCGGCAACCGGTTCAATATCAACCGCTTCCAGAAAGTTACCCAGTCCGACACGTTGAATAAATTCACCAACTCTTTCTCTGTTTTTGCCTTCTTCGCACCAGAGATCCTGGATATTTTCTACCATATCTTTTAATTCCTGGTAGGGTGGTTCCATTTTCATAAAAGGAACCAGAACGGAGGAAAGTTGTGCGCCTTCCACGATAGGAGCTTTTGCGCCAATCAGAATGGTTGCGCCGCGGTCTTTTCCGGGAGACAATGCTTTTGGCATAACATTGATGCAGTGCATACATTTCCGGCAATATTCATTATCGATATGGAGTCCCTTGTCATCCCACTCCATGCATTTACCGGGACAATTCAAAATAATTTCGTTAAAAATATCGACGCCCTTGTCCGCATATTCACGCACGGCATCCTGATCGATCTGAATATCGTCCCGCCAGGTACCGATGATGGAAATATCCGCACGGGCAATGGATGCCACACAATCGTTGGGGCAGCCGCTCATTTTAAATTTCCACTTGTACGGAAACGCCGGACGATGCAATTCATCCTGATAGGTCATGGTCAGATCATACGTGAGAGCCAGTGTATCGTAACAGGCCCATTCACAACGGGCTGGGCCACAGCAACAACTTGGCGTTCTCATATCCGAACCGGAACCACCCAAATCGAATCCGATATCAGATAAAGCGGCAAAAGTCGGCTCTAATTCTTCCGTCCGTGTTCCGAGAAGGACAATATCCCCGGTGGAACCGTGTATATTGGTTAAGCCCGAACCATGTTTCTCCCAAACATCACAAATTTTTCGCAAAATATCCGAGGTATAGAACCAACCAGACGGCTGATTCACCCGAAGCGTATGAAAATGCGAAATATCCGGAAACGCTTCAGGGTCATCGATGTAGCGTCCGATAACGCCACCGCCGTATCCCATTACTCCGACAATACCGCCATGTTTCCAATGGCCAATTTTTTCATTGTAAGAGCGTTCCAATACACCCAACAAAGCCCGACTCATTTTATTACTCTCAGCAGCCATTTTAATCTCAGTGACAAAGCTTGGCCACGGCCCTTTTTCCAATTCGTCAAGCATGGGCGTCTTCGGTAATTTGTCCGCCATCTCTACTCCTTTCTCTTAAAACTGATTAATTATCATTGTTTAAAATAAAAAGATCCTCACAATCAAAGTGAAGCATGGTTATTTTATTTTTTGGTTTGCCTGTGCTAAAACTTCTTCCCGAATCTTAATCGTCTTTTCACCAAACAGACTGAATTTTACCCAATCAAATGAAAATTTAAGAAGTTCATCATCATCTGTTTTTAATTTTTCAAGCATCTTGTCATCCATATCGAACCGTTTAAGAAAGGTGGTTCCGAAAATAAAATCCCGGAATCGATCCGGATTGTAGCAGGCAAGGAAAAACATCTCCACCTTTTGTGGTGTTAATACCTTGCCCCGGTCAAAAAAATCATGAAAAGTGATCTCTTTTAAAAGCTCGCCAAATTTATCATATTCATCGACGCCCTGGTCTTTCACCCATTCGCCAATGGTCCATTTTTTACCGGCTTCGAAGCCATGACAAACGTCCTCATGCAGAATGAAATAGAATTTTTGGCCGCTGCTATTTTCCGTTTCTCTTGGGGAAGCCTGCCCAACAGGATACATGCGGCAGGACCAGGGCCGGTTCTGATAAACTGCACATCCTTTTTCAAAATCGACAAAATGACAATGTTTGGTTTCTGTGTCTGTCATTCTCAACTGAACAGCAGGAAGCTGTTGATTGCGATCGGTAACGAGTTGTGTGTATTTATCCAGGAATTCTTGAGAATCGATTTTAAGATGATTCTTTAAACGAAGAACATCATACGGGGTTAAAAAGATGTTAACATCGGCACAACAATGATTAAAGCAGGAGACGCCAGGGTGGCAGGAAAATTGGAATTCACTGTCTTTATCAAGCCGTGGATACTGCTCCAGTATGGTCTTTTTAAGGTTTTCTAACTCGCTCATTCTACCTCCATGCCACAAAAGGATTCATAATTTTATGAAAGAAACAACCCCTCTTGCAGACTGTGAAGATATTCTCTTCAGACAACCTGCAAGAGGACATAATTACTCAATCATTAAAATTATTTATAATGTAATCCGGTCTTTATGTGCATTCTCCGACCACGCCGGAAGCGGCCCTGCCTCACCCGTATCGGGATTGAAACGATGGCGATATGATGCCTTCACCTGAAAATTGTCCCACATGTGTTGCCATCCCTTTTTATAATATTCGCAATTGTCATTAAAACAGACAAACTGAAGGGCTGCCCCCCAGGAAGAATCCGGGGGGGGCATCCATGGTAACATTTCTACTCCGCAATGAGGACAGACAGGCCGCTTATTTTTATCCATGTGAATATCCTAGGCAATCAAAGGCGCAATAACGAGAGAAATAACAGACATTAACTTTATTAAAATATTCAATGACGGACCGGAAGTATCTTTAAACGGATCTCCCACAGTATCGCCAACCACTGCAGCTTTGTGTGGTTCGGATCCTTTGCCGCCAAAAGCGCCGGCTTCAATATGTTTTTTGGCATTATCCCATGCACCGCCGGCATTTGACTGGAAAATTGCCAACAGAACGCCGGTTACGGTTACACCGGCTAACAAGCCGCCCAAGGCCTCTTTATTAATGAAACCGAAAACAACCGGTGTGACCACCGCAATTAAGCCGGGGGCAATCATGCGTTTGATAGCTGCTGCGGTGGCAATATCAACACATTTGCCATATTCCGCTTTCGCTTTGCCTTCCATCAAACCGGGAATTTCTTTAAACTGGCGGCGTACTTCTTCGATCATATCAAATGCTGCTTCGCCGACAGCGCTCATGGCCAATGAACTGAATAAAAACGGTAAAATACCACCGATGAACAATCCGGCAATAACGTAAGGATTGGTAACATCAATTTGCGAAATATGGGCCTGGGATTGAAAAGCGCCGAACAACGCCAGAGCCGTTAGAGCTGCCGAGCCGATGGCAAACCCTTTTCCGATAGCCGCAGTTGTGTTGCCAACCGCATCCAATTTATCGGTTCTTTCCCTTACTTCCGGTGGTAGTCCACTCATTTCTGCCAAACCGCCGGCGTTATCTGCTACCGGTCCGTAGGCATCTACTGCCAACTGAATACCTGTGGTTGAAAGCATACCCAATGCGGCAACGGCAATGCCGTAAAGGCCGGCGAAATAGTAGGAAAAGATAATACCCAACGCAATGTAGATAACCGGCAATGCCGTGGAACGCATACCCAAAGCCAATCCGGCGATGATGTTTGTAGCCGCACCGGTTTGCGACTGAGCCGCAATATTCCGGACGGGCTTTCTGCTTTCGGACGTGTAATATTCCGTGGTCAATCCGATGGCAATTCCCGCTACTAAACCGATTATGGTGGCAAGAAATATTTTGCCTGCCGTTAAAGTAGCCATCGTTCCCGTTATGTTAACCGTCGGACTGACATCCACCGGTACAAAATATTTGATCACCGGATAGGAAAGCAAAATCATCACGATGCCGGCGCCGAATGTTCCGATATTTAACGCCGCCTGGGGATTACCACCCTCTTTAGTGCGGACAAAAAATGTGCCCAATACCGAACTGATGATGCCAACTCCGGCCAAAACCAAAGGCATAATAATCAGATTGAAGTTTGCTCCACTCGCCGAATTGCTGATATACACAAGGCCAAGCACCATGGTTCCGACGATGGAACCAACGTAACTTTCAAACAGATCAGCGCCCATTCCGGCTACATCACCCACATTATCGCCAACATTATCGGCAATGGTGGCGGGATTTCGCGGATCATCCTCAGGAATACCCGCTTCCACTTTACCGACCAGATCGGCGCCAACGTCGGCAGCTTTGGTGTAAATTCCGCCGCCAACGCGGGCAAACAGTGCAATCGATGAAGCACCAAAAGAAAATCCTGTGATAACTCCGATCACTTTTACAAAATTTATGGTGCCGTCCGGGTTGTGAAAAATGCTGGAATAAATGGGAAATAACAACCCGAGCCCCAACACACCAAGTCCTACCACGGACATTCCCATCACAGTTCCACTGGAAAACGCAATCTGCAACGCTTTGTTAAGGCTACTTCTGGCAGCATTGGTGGTGCGCACATTAGCAGCCGTAGCCACACGCATACCAATAACACCGGCCAGAGCGGAACATAACGCGCCAAGAATAAAAGACAGTGCAATTATCGGACTGCCGTTTGGGGAATTCCAATTAGCAAATGCCAAAAGAACAGCAGCCACAACAACAAAAACAGCGAGAACCCGATATTCCCGTTTCAAAAAAGCCATTGCGCCTTCACGAACATGCCCGGCAATTTCTATCATTTTTTCCGTGCCGGGATCCTGGCGGTTCACCCAATTCGCCTTGAAATAAGCAAAAATCAGTGCCCCAATCCCTAATGCGGGAAGTATATAAATCCAATTAGACATAACTCTTCTCCATTTTAGTGAAGTAATTAAAGTTAATTAAACCAATCATTTTAAATAATCCCAAAAGTTATAAAAATCCGGCAATATGTCAATCGAATTTTTCAAGGCGATACAACAGGTAAAAAATTTATTTCCCTCCGATCTGATGAACGGAGGGAAATAATGAAATCAACAATTATAATTCATTATAAATATGAACCACCGGCCGCTTAATCATTTCCCAGTCACCGGTATCCGGATCATATTTGCAGTTGGCAAATGCCAACCAATTTTCATTATCCATAACCGGCTTATCAGAACGGAAATAATAACCCGGCCAGCGGGTTTCATCGCGGAATAACAGAGTGCGCACATGAGCTTCCGCCTGCCACATACGGTGGACGTTTTCCCAGCAGCGCATTAAATCGTGCAGATCCGCAGCGGCGAGGTGAGCAGCATCTTCCCTAAGGAACGATAATAGCTCCAAACCTCTCTCCAACAGCGTGTTACTGGTTGTAAATGCTGTAGAGACACCGCCGGCATATTCGTCCATAATTTTTTGCAGCCGGAACATGAACATCTTCGGCAGAATGTAATTCGGGTTAACATCCGGGGTTACGGTTTTGCCGCTGAATTCCGCATAGATGTCTAACGGTTTCAGAATCTCTGCTTTTATTTCTTTGATTGCTGCCGTATCCACATTCACATCTTCCGGGTGATCCAGAACGAAGCGGATGGCTGCTTTGGCGGCAATCCTGCCCTCAGCATGGGAACCGGAAGAGAATTTGTGGCTGGAAGCGCCGGAAGCATCGCCGGCACAGAACAGGCCGTTAATCGTGGACATATTATCGTATCCCCAGAAATATTCTTCCGGAGCCATATCCTTAGGACCGCTAACCCAGGCACCGGAAGCGCCGGAGTGAGAACCGATAAAGTAAGGTTCGGCCGCGGCAATTTCGGACGGCTTTTGTTCGGGAGCCGTATTGGTGGCCGCCCATAAAATTGCCTGTGAGATGGTCATATCCAGGAAGTCTTCCCAGGCTTCCGATTCCAATTCTCTCAATTTTTTCTTGGCGGCTTTTTCATCGCCTTCGGATTCGGCAATTTTGTTAATTGCTTCATCCGTACGCATAAAGATCGGGCCTTTGCCTTCATTCACATCCAGCATCATCAGCCAGTTTCGCAGGTTGGCCGGTACCGGTTTTACTTTGCCGTACGGTTTCCAGTTTTCTAACTCACCGGCGCGGGTTTGCATATAAGCTTCACCCAAACCATTTGTAGCGCGGGATTTGAACAGCAGGAACCAGGCGCCGACCGGGCCATAAGCATCTTTAAAACGAACCGGAATAAAACGAACTTCCTGGCAGGTCATTTCTGCGCCGGCCTTTAGTGTAAAATAGGCGCTGGAACCGGAGTTCCACGGCGGATACCAGGCGCGTCCCAAACCTTCACCGGATGAACGCGGTTTGAATACATGAACGGCGCCGCCCATTGCCACCAACACCGATTTGGCTTTGAATACATAAAATTTGTCTTCGCGCACACTGAAACCGACCGCACCGACGCAGCGATCGCCATCCATAATCGGTCCTACGATGAATATACGTTCATAAATATTTTCCATGCCCAACGCGTTTTTGGCGGCTTCGGCAACGATCACTTTGTAAGATTCACCGTTGATCATTAATTGCCAGCGGCCTTCATGGACATAATTGCCTTCCGCATCTTTCCAGATCGGCAAACCCCATTTTTCAAAAAGATGTACCGAGGAATCAACATGCCGGGCAATATTGAAAACCAAATCTTCACGTGTGATACCCATCAAATCGTTTCTTACATAATCCACATAATCCTTCATTGAATTTTGGCCGTCTTTGAGACCCACATACTGGTTTATTGCCGACAGACCCATCGCAACTGCGCCGCTGCGATCTACCGCCGCTTTGTCAACCAATGTTACTTTTAAACCGCTCTTTTTGGCCCAATAGGCAGCTTCAACAGCAGCGCCGCAGGCGGCCATACCACCACCAACGATGAGAAGATCAGTGGTGACTTCTACAGTTTCGAAATTAGCCATGTTTTTATCTCCTTATTATTGGTTTGATTACAATGTTGCCACTTCATCCAAACCGAGCGCTTCCGGTTCGGAATATAAAGCGTTGCTGTTAATGTCATCCTGTACGGCAAAACCACCATCAGGCTTTGCTTCCCCTTCCGGTGTTGTCCGGATCGGAAATTTGAACCGTTTCAAACTGCCGTTTCTGAATTTGACAGTCCACAAAATACTGTCTGTGCTGCGCAAGGGCGTAACGGTGGCGCCCAGGGGAACGAAATCTGCATAGCCGCGAATTTCGACGGCCTGGGTCGGACAAATTTTAACACAATTGTAGCACTCCCAGCACATTTCCGGCTCACGATTGTAAGCCTTCATCAGATCTGGATTTAACATCATCAGATCATTCGGACAAACGTACTGGCAAGCCGTCTTGTCCAACGCTTTACATCCATCACATTTCTCAGGATTTACAAAACTTGGCATAATGTCCCTCCTTCATGGAGTTTGGTTAAATAATTATTGAACTGTTACCTGAACTATGTTTTTCCAATTTTTACTTCTTCGCTTCCCCTGTGGCATAACCGTGCATCTTAATTTCCACCTTTTCCGTTAAACCTGCATAGTATTCACGCAATATTTTGAGAACTTCCGGCCGGCTGAATTCGGCGGGAATTTCTGCGCCTTCGGACAGGGATTTTCGCAATGCGGTTCCACTGAGGAAAAGACGGTCATCTTTCCCGTGGGGACAGGTTTTCATCGAAGCCATGCCGCCGCATTTGTAGCAATAGAAAGTCCAGTCGATGGGAAGAGATTTCAGCAATAAGGCATCTTCCGGAATTTCATGAAAAATATTCTGCGCATCAAACGGCCCGTAATAGTCACCGACTCCGGCATGATCCCGGCCGACAATCAGATGCGTACAACCGAAATTCTGGCGAAAAACGGCATGCAACAGGGCTTCTCGGGGACCGGCATAGCGCATATCCAGGGGATAACCGCCTGTTACCACAGAACCTTTGACAAAGTAGTATTCAACCAGCGTGTCGATACATTTTACCCTTACTTCTGCGGGAATATCACCGGGTTTCAGCTTGCCCACCAATTGATGAATATACAGGCCATCGGAAACTTCCAGTGCGATTTTGGCCAGATATTCATGAGATCTGTGCATGGGATTGCGAAGCTGCAGGGCGGCAATGGTTTTCCAGCCACGTTCTGCAAAAATTGCGCGGCTCTCTGCAGGTCGCTGGTACAATCCTTTGAACTCTTCCGGAAATGTACTTTCCGAAAGTACTTTCACCGGCCCGGCCAAATTCCAGGCTTCCTGCTCCATTACCATCTTCACTCCCGGATGTTCCGGATCATCCGTAGTGAAAACATGTTTGCACTCGAACGTCTTGTCGATCCGATATTTTTCTGCTACTTTCATGGTGGCCATTATCTCATTTGTTTCACCATTTACCAGGGCTACTTCGGAATTGAGAGCGATGGAAGCGGCAACTTCACCGGATGCCGAAAGGGTGATTGGAATCGGCCAGAATAGACCATTGGTCATTTTCATATCGCTGCAGACACTTTTCCAGTCATCATGCCCCATAAAACCGGCTAACGGAGTGAATGCTCCGATTCCCAACATAATTAAATCACCAACTTCGCGCGATTTAATTACAACTTTGGGCAATGATTGTGCATTTTTTAGTTCTTTTTCCAACTCTTTACCCTCCAACAACAAAGGCATGAGTTCGGAACGACCGTGTGGGCTGATTAATTTTGCCATTGGTTATTCCTCATTTTTTTGGTAAATCATACAGAATTCAGTGTTTTGTTAGAACGCCGGAAAAAGTTACTCACAGAGTAAAAAAGATACAATTAAAATCAATGTGAAATACACAAATTCAAACAGAAAACCCAAAAATAATCACTAAAACAGAGGTAACTGTAATCGTCGTGTTGCTATCTCGACAACAAAGCGTACAAGTCGATCCTGGTTATCTATGATCATTGGCTCCGGAATCTGACCGCATGAAAAGTTCCTGAAGCCGGTGGATACCGGTTTCTGCATATATAAGGAAAGACGGCTGTAACCGATTTCCAGGGTTTGAACCATATACCAGGCGATCCAGCCGTTGATAATCGGCCGGGGATTTTCTTTTAAAAACCGAAATGCTTTGAAACGATCCTGCAGAGCGGAGATCAACCCTTCCAGCCGGGTGGTGCCGATACGGCGCAGCCTGGTGAGCAAACGCTGTAAAACCTGTTCCCGCTCACCAAGAATAACTTTTTTCATTCTGGGATCCTTGAAAATGGACATATAACCATCGGAGAAAAAATCGAACGGGGATAAAATATTGATGATTGTATTGTCCATCATATCTTCCGCACCGGAGGGAGAACCTGCTCTTTCCTGCAATTTTTGGTCATAGACAAATCGAAATGAAAAATCCTGGGTCGGAGAATCGGGATAAACTTCTTTGATTGCCTCTTCGATAAAAGAGTTGGAAGTATCGTACAAAAACCGGGGATTTTTTACCTTCCTGTCAACTAAGCGGGCAAGAAGCTTGCGCCACATCACAACGCTCTCTTCCGATGCGCATTCGTAGCCGACGACTACGGTAGCCATTGCATCCACAGTCAGAGCAATATGTAAATTTTTACCTTCGCTCCCTTTATGGCTGGTCTGCAATGGTGCGCCGTACAATGTGATCACCTTATAATTGTGGTCTTTCACGCAGGAATCAAGGTAATCTTCCCAGGATGGACATCCGGTTAAAAAATCCCGGATCCTTTGATTAAGACGCATGGGAGACATTTGATAAATTGCCCGGATCTGACGATATGAAAGACCTTGCAAATAGATCGACGTGAGAATATCACTGTCGGGAAATTTTTTATAGTTGTCACGCAGAGTCCAGGTTTTTTTACAACTAAGGCAGCGAAACCGAACTGATCCTTTGGGAGTGGTGCCGTGACGGCGCACATGCTCACTCTTGCAAAAAGGGCAATTTCCGTTTTTATGGAATTCATTCATAAAAATCCACCCAAAACCTGTTTTTTAGGTTACACCATAAAGCCATTCAATGAAAATCCATTTTTTGCTAAAAAAACCGGAAAGGTCTTTTTTCCTTTCCCACCTTTTCTCTGTAATAGTTAACCGAATTCATTTCCAGGCCGGGAAAAGTTTCACCTTCTTTCAGCGCCAACAGAGCCGTCCGATTTATTTGGGCCGGAGCATAATCCGGATCCAGTTCCAAAGCTTTATTGTTAGCTTTTAAAGCCTTTTCTCTTTCACCCGGTATGCTATAGCAAAGGCCCATGTTACCATGCGATTGAACATGATTAGGGTTGAATTTAAGCACTTTCTCAAATCCTATGATCGCTTGATCGCTTCCTGCCACAATTTTCTTTCCATTAGTTTAAATGCTTCATCAAATTCATTTTTACTTTGAATATACTCATCCAAAGTAAGACCGTCGCTTTTTAGTATCTGCTTTTCAATTTTTTGCAGAAAATGGTCGGCTTTACGGACGAAAGCTGCTTTTTAGTCTCCCTGTTCAATAACTTTTCGGCATGAAACAACTATTCCGTCAATTTCTAATTTTTTTTGGTGAGCCGCGCCTTTATTGTACCAGCCTTCAACAAAATCGGGGAATATTTCTATCGCCTCATCAAAACAAAAAATCGCTTTTGTGAATTCTCCTTTGAATAATTGCACAACACCCATAGCGTACAACACCGTATGAATAGGATGGATATTGCTGATACAATCTCGATATATCGCGCTCGCCTTCTGTTAACCTTCCCTTTTCCACCAATGCCAAAGCTTTATCAACAGCATCATCAATTTCCGGGTTTAGTTCGATAATGTAATTTTTAACCCGCGTAACTTCTCTCTTCCCCGAATGATATTGCTCAGACCGGAAATAATAACGGCAACCGGCGCAATCTCTGCCTCTGATTTTTACACAACATTTGGGGCAGATCAATTGATCTTCATCCGGAAGACAGGTTCGTTTTCCTTTTACTTTGCCACAAACGATACATTCTTTTGCCATAAATATTTCCCGGTTTTTTGAAAGTTAATACAACGAAACATCTGAAAAACCCCTCGCCTGCAGAAAATTGAACTGCCTTCGCCGGCGGGAGTTGAGGTTAACTGAAATCTAAATTGGGTGATTCTCACGTTTTTGAGCTTATTTTATTCAAGTTGTCGAATCGGCGATTCGACCTACAATCGCTCAATTTAAGTAAAAATTAAAATCCTTTGAACGGATTCATGCCCACGTCATCAATGGTTTCCATAAATTCATTAAAAATAGTTGGAATTTTGTCGTAATCCGTCAGGCTGATTTCATAAATTTCCACACGTTCCTCTTCCAGCGCCAGTTGATTCAGTTTATCTTTCACATTATCCATTCTGGTATTGGCCAATTCGCTGCCGCGGATATAATGACATTGATAATCATCGCCATGTTTACAGCCGATCATCAACACGCCGTCATACCCTGCGGACATGGCGTCGGCAATCCAGACTGCATTCACGGCGCCCAGGCAGCGCACCGGAATGACACGGATGAACGGCGACCATTTCATCCTTTTCATGCCCACAATATCCAAAGCAGGATAGGCATCATTTTCGCACATAAACGCCAGCACACGCGGTTTTTCATCCAACTCATCCGGTATTTCCACCGCTTTAATCATCCCGGAGATATTATTGATGGAGTAATCTTTGAATGAAACAATTCGTTCCGGACAGGCGCCCAGACAGATGCCGCAACGGCGGCAGCGATTGGGATTAAGTAACGGCGTCCCCTTTTCGTCTTCATCCAGCGTGCCGAACGGACATTCCTCCGTGCAGCGTTTACATTGAGTACAACGCTGTAAAAAGAAATCGGGATAAGATTCATCACCGGAGCGGGGATGCACCGATTTCCCGGCGCTGAGGCTCTCCACCGCCTGAATGGCTTTCAACATAGCGCCATCCGCATCGCTGATGCTTGCCGCCATATCCAATGGGGCTCGCACACAACCGGCGGCATAAATTCCCGTTCTTCTGGTTTCATAGGGAAAACAGATGTAATGGGAATCGGGAAAACCGTATTTCAGAGTGGGTAGATCCGTTCCCTGCCGGTAAGTCAGGTTCAAAATTTTTGCGCCTTTTTCTGCAGATTCCGCTTCTTTCTTGCCGTCGGCCGTTTTACCGGAATCTTCTGTTTCTTCTCCGCTTTCTTCCACCAATGTGGTCGGCACCATCCCTGTCGCCAGCACCACCATATCGGCTTTAATCTGAATCTGCTCACCTAACAGCGTATCATCCATTTCAACGACCAGACTGTCCCGGCCGCCGTCTTTTACAGCTACAACTTCGCCTTTGATAAAAAACACCTTATCGTCCTTTTGCGTTTCCGCATAAAACAGTTCATACTGGGCCGGCGAGCGGAGATCTTTGTAAAGAATGTAAATTTTCGCATCCGGATATTTTTCCCTCACATACTGCGCCTGTTTGAGCGACACACGACAGCAAACGCCGGAACAGTACGGCAGATGATCGGGATCGCGCGAGCCGGCGCACTGGACGAAAGCGATGCTCTCGATCGGTTTTTCATCGGATGGACGGACAATTCTATCTTCGGCAACTATGTCTTCAAACTTTACGTTGGTTACCACATTTTTGAACCGGCCAAAGCCAAGGTGCGGAATTCGTCCGGCATCATACGGTTTCCAGCCCGTTGCCTGTACAATGGCGCCCACCGTCAATTTGATACCGCCGTTGCCGTTTACCAGAGAAACATCAAATTCGCCCGGCTGCCCGGATGTTTTTTCGATGGTTGTGTTCGTATGCACCGTGATATTTTCATCGGCCGTCACCTGGGTAATCAGTTGGGCAATTCCGGTATCTTCCAACTCCTGATAAGGAGGATTTTTAGGAAACGCTTTTTTAAATTTCGCCGCCCAACCGCCTAACTTCGCTTCCTTCTCCACAACAACCACTTTGTATCCGGCGCCGGCGCCATCCAGCGCCGCCGTTAAACCGGAAATACCGCCGCCAACGACCAAAATGGTTTTATTGAACTCCTCGTTGACAAAAGGTTCCGGTACGGAGCTGGCGTTCACCTTGGCAATACCCATGCGGATATAATCTTCCGCCATCATCTGTGTATCTTCATCGTTGGGTTCGTGTGTCCAAACCACCTGTTCTCTCAGGTTTACACGTTCCAGGCAGACTAGAGGATCGAAACTGAATTCATCCGTATTCACCCGTTGAGAACACGCTCCGATGATGACACCGGTTAGTCTATCCGTTTTAATATCTTCCCTGATCATGTTTACACCATCGGTGCCGCACAGAAATTTGTGTTGTTTACATTGAACCACATTATTTTCTCCGGCTGCCGGTTCGGACAACTTCTCCATATCCAGACATTTGCCGATATCACAACCGGAGCAGAGATAGACGCCGACTTTATTATTTTCTGCCATTTTTCACCTCACTTGAATTGATTTTAAAACTGCACCGGTTGCATCCTGATTAACAGTTGAAACTTCCATGGGCCGAACTGCCGTACCCACACCGAACATGCCATCCCGACCGCCCGGTAAAAGAAAACCAAATTCGTCTTTAGGCAGGTCAACCGGTAAATTTCCATTCTTTGAATTGGGAACAAGCCCGACCGCCAGCACAACCAAATCCGCTTTTTGTTTGGTCAGGGTTCCGCTTAGTGTATCCTCCGCAGTGACGATGAGATTGTTGTTTTCCACTTCTTCAACTTTTGCTACTTTACCGCGATGGAAAAACACTTTTTCATCTTCCTGAATTTTCATGTAAATATCTTCCAACCGTCCGGGAGTACGGATATCGATATAAAAAACATGAATCTCAGCGTATGGGAATTGCTCACGAACGTAGCTGACCTGTTTCAACGAAGCAGCGCAGCAAACCGTGGAACAGTAAGGCAGATGATTTTCGTCACGCGAGCCGGCACATTGGACAAAAGCGATGGATTGGATACCGCCGCTGTCCGAAGGACGCTTGATTTTTCCTTCGGTGGGTCCATCTTCCGCAGCCAGCCGTTCCATCATCACATTGGTGATGACGTTGGGATAATCGCCAAAACCTAAATTGTCCAGTTTTTTTGCATCGTACGGTTTCCATCCGGTTGCCCAGATGATTGATTTCACTTTTACAGTAATGATTTCAGCCTGCATTTTCAGATCGATGGCATCATAAGGGCAGACCGCCACACATTTTCCGCAGCTTTCGCCTTCGCACACATCCATATCGATAACATATTTCATCGGATAGGCCATGGGATTTGGCAGATAAACCGCTTTGGTTTCTTTCATTCCGTAATTGAATTCATCCTTTCTTGATACCGGACACTCGTCCGCACACAGATTACATGAAGTACATTTGCCGGTCACATAACGCGGCTTCAATGCCACTTTCACTTCATAGTTTCCCTTTTCTCCGGAAACTTCCTTCACTTCCCCCAGCGTAAATATTCTTACATTGCTGTTCTGCTTAATGCGGCGAAAATTGATTTCCAGACCACAGGACGGTGGACACAGCTTGGGAAAATATTTACTCATCTGCAGCACCCTGCCGCCGAGGCAGGGATTCTTTTCAATCAGAATCGTTTGCTTGCCAACCTCGGCAGCTTCGATAGCAGCGGTAGTCCCGGCAATGCCGCCGCCGGCAACAAGCAGATCGGCCGAGAACTCCCTTCCACCATTTCCATTACCACTCATAAAATACTCCTTTCTTAACAATACAAGGCTTGCACGATTTTTTATACATCCTGAATTGAGCGATTCTCATGTCATTCCGTAGGAATCTTGTTGGTTTAGTGCACAGAACTAACAAGATTCTTTCCCGCCTGCGGTTCGTCGGGCAGGCAGAATGACAAAACTCTTTGGGTGGTTGT
>CAJVYQ010000057.1 GCA_913009825.1 uncultured Deferribacteres bacterium | reverse complement strand
GAACGAAAAGTATCTAAATTGTATATCAAACATCTTGTTTGAATTATAATTTTATTGAAAAGAAGGAAACTAAACAGTTTATAAAACAAGCAAGATGCATGTTTTCCACTTTTCGTTCAGACACTAAATAAACGGGATAATTATTCTATTTAAAAGATTGGACAGGATTTGAAGTATAAATTCTACCTCGCTTATCGAGTGTTCAAAAATAATTGTTTACCAAAAAATCGCAAGCATTTGTATTCATCTGTCGGTAACACCCGGCTTAAGCCGGGTGTTACCGACAGATGAAATTCTTAGAAACAACTGTTTCAAAGTTTTTATTACTACACCGTCTCCGTATCAGTCGTGATATTTAAATTGAAATTATTCATCATACAAAAATAGGTAAGCTATGGGCAAAACATTTGTCGAGAAAGTATTTTCAAAAAAAATGGGACGGCCAATAAAAACCGGTGAAATTGTGGAAGTTATACCGGATATCGCCATGTCCCATGATAATACGGCGGCCATCTCCATGATATTCAGAGAGATCGGCGTTGACAAAGTATTCAATCCGGATATTCATGTCATCGTACTAGATCATGCATCTCCGGCGCCCAGCGAAAAATATGCGCTGAATCACAAAATTGTCCGGGCTTTTGTGGAAAAATACGGTATTAAAAATTTCTATGATGTGAACAAAGGAATTTGTCATCAGGTTTTATCTGAAGAAGGATTTGCCTTGCCGGGTAAAATAATTGTTGGTTCCGATTCGCACACAACCACTTACGGAGCTTATGGAGCGTTCGGCACAGGTATTGGACGCAGTGAAATGGCGGTTATTTTTGCAACGGGAATCATCTGGTTCAAAATACCGGAGAGCATGAAAATTACCGTAAAAGGGAAACTGCCGGAGGGAATCAGCGCTAAAGATATTATTTTACATATCATCGGCAATATCGGTTCGGACGGTGCACTGTATAAATCCGTGGAATTTTGCGGCGATGCAATTACCGATCTTTCCATTGCCGGCAGAATGACTATTGCCAATATGAGTATAGAAATGGGCGCCAAAAACGGTTTTATCGCACCGGATAAAAAGACATTATCCCGGCTTGAACCGCGGGCAAAAACGGATTTTGAAATCATCAGGGCCGACCCTGACGCGGAATATGCCGGGGAACTTGAATTTGATATTAATAACTTGGAGCCGCAAATAGCCTGCCCGCATACGGTGGATAATGTGGCGCCGGTTTCCGCTGTGAATAGGAAAAAAATAAACCAGGCATTTTTAGGAAGTTGCGTTAACGGTCGTCTGGAAGACATTGAAACTGCGGCATCTATGATCAGAGGGAAAAAGGTAAATAAAAATGTGCGGTTTTTAGTATTTCCGGCATCCATGAAGGTCTGGCAAGAGGCGATGGCTAAAGGATATCTGGCGACCCTGATCGAAGCCGGCGCGATTGTGATGAATCCCGGCTGCGGCCCCTGTTTGGGCGCACATGAAGGAACTCTGGCTCCCGGTGAAGTGTGCATCAGTTCTTCCAACCGCAATTTTAAGGGCAGAATGGGAAGCAGGGAAGCTGAAATATATCTGGCGAGTCCTGCTTCGGTCACGGCTGCTGCCATTGCCGGAAAGTTGGTGGATTTCAGAGAGATTTAATTTCCTATCAGGTTGGAGAACGGCGAATCTGAAATATTGATTGGATGTAACTATTCAGTTGTGCTTGTTGTTTGTTACGCAGTAAGCCTTCGACTAAATTTATCCTGAGCTTGTCGAGGTGTTCAGGATATCTTTGATAGCCATGTTTAGCGGAGTCGAAGCGTGATTGCCGTGCGTATCTGAATGGTTACGATTGGACAAAAATAAAAAATACAGGGTGTTTTTATGGTAAAAGGAAAAGTATGGAAATATGGCGATGATATTAACACGGATGTGATTTTCCCGGGGAAATATACTTACACGATCCACGATCCCAACGAAATGGCGCAGCACGCATTGGAGGATTTGGACCCCGGTTTTGCCACAGCGGTGCGGAAAGACGATATCATCGTTGCCGGAAAAAATTTTGGCTGCGGCAGTTCACGCGAGCAGGCCGCAACCTGTCTGAAATTTGCCAAAGTAAGAGCTGTGATTGCTAAATCTTTTTCCCGCTTGTATTTTCGCAACGGAATCAATACCGGACTGGCTCTGATCCAGTCACCGGAAGCCGTGGATGCCATCGAAAACGGCGAGGAAATAGAGATTGATTTCGACAGGGGAATTTTATATTGTAAAGCCGGAACCTTTAACTTTCCGCCGCTTCCTGAATTTGTTTTAGGTATCATCGAAGACGGCGGATTGATAGCCCATGTGAAGAAAAAAATTGCACAGGCAAAATAAATTGTAGAGACGGAGGATTTTATGGCAAAGTATAAAATTGCGGTATTACCGGGTGATGGTGTCGGCAAAGATGTTACCGAAGCGGTTATGATAGTTTTGGATAAAATCAAATTGGATGCAGAATATATCTACGGCGATATCGGCTGGGAATTTTGGTGCAAAGAAGGGAACCCGCTGCCCGATAGAACCATCGGGTTGCTGCAGGAAACGGATTCCTGCCTGTTTGGCGCAATCACATCCAAACCCAAAGAAGAGGCAGAAAAAGAATTGATCCCCGAGCTTCAGGGAACAGGATTGATTTACAGCAGCCCCATTGTCGGACTTCGGCAAAAATTCAATTTGCACACCAATTTACGGCCTTGTAAAGCTTATTCCGGTAATCCATTGAATTATAAAGAAAATATCGATCTGGTCATCTTCCGTGAAAACACCGAAGGTTTGTATGTAGGTATTGAATATTATCCTCTGCCGGCAGAAGTACGCCGGGTCTTGCTAAAAACGCATCCTAAAATGAAACGGTTCGAAAATGTAGATCCCCGGGAGATTGCCATTTCTCTGCGTCTGATGACAAAAAAAGCCTGTCGGAATATTGTTAGGGAGGCGTTTGAGTACGCCAATCGATTCGAATATAAAACGGTTACGGTTGTAGAAAAACCAAACGTACTGCGGGAAACAGGCGGCTTGATGGTACGGGAAGCAAGGAAGATTGCCGCTGAATATCCCGGCATCGACTTGTGGGAAACAAACATCGATGCCATGACCATGTGGCTGCTGAAAAATCCCAATGATTACGGTGTTTTGGTAGCGGAAAATATGTTTGGCGATATCATCTCAGACCTGAGCGCCCAGTTGGTTGGCGGACTTGGTTTTGCCAGCAGCGGCAATATTGGTGATCATTATGCTGTTTTCGAACCTACGCACGGTTCCGCGCCAAAATATGCCGGTCGGTACAAAGTAAATCCAACGGCTATGATTTTAGCGGCAAAACTGATGCTTGAGTATCTGGGAGAAATGGAAAAAGCGAAGAAACTGGAATGTGCCGTGGCCAGAGTAATCAGGGAAGGAAAAGTGAGAACATACGATTTGGGCGGTGCCAATACATCGCTGGAAATGGCGAATGCAGTTGCGGAATATCTGTAATTTTTTATAGTATGAGCAGTGAACCTAAAATAGGAGGAATACACCATGGGAGCCATTGAAAAACAAATCCTTGAAGTTGAAAAACAGATGGTGGAAGCTTTCAACCGGGGAAAGGTTGATGAGATCGTTGATTTTTTTGATGAAGGAGTCATCGGATTTTCTTCTACCAGGCATGAGCGGTTGATGGGACCAGACGATGTACGTGAGACCTTCTTCTATTATTTGAAAGAGTCTGAATCCCTGGAATTCAATATCACCAGTCCGTTAATTAAAGTTGTCGATGATAACTGTGCCATTATGACTTTTTACTGGCTGGTAGTGATGGTTTCAGGAAAAAAACGACGTGAAATTCACGGGCGGGGAACCCACGTTTATGCGAAGAAAGGTGAAAAATGGAAAATTGTTCATGAACATTTTTCCCGCGCTCACCATGGATAATTTTACTCATTCGAATTGTAGCTGCTGAATGAACAAGTTTATTGATGAAGTCTACAAACTCTCCCCAAGGTTTTGCCTGATAAAAAGTTCGAATATTCAGATTTAGATTGATAATTCAGCGTAACTTGCGGGATATCTCTTAATCAACCGGTAGATTTCTTAGAGGAGAACGGTATGGATACGGTTTCACGGAAATGGGCATCTTTCACAACATCATTGAGATATGAGGATTTACCCGAAGAAGTTGTCGTACAGGCAAAGCGATTTCTTTTTGATTCAATGGGTTGCGCTCTGGGTGGTTATAAAGTGAAGGATGCGGAAATCTATCTCGAGCTGTTGCAGGAAATGGGCGGAACACCGGAAGCGACAATTATCGGTTCCGGGGGAAAAAATTCAGCCATCAATGCTGCTTTAGCCAATAGCCTGATGACCAGAGCGATGGACTATAACGATATTTACTGGAAGCAGGATCCTGGTCATCCCAGTGATTTGATACCCGCCGCACTTGCGCCCGGGGAGGTGATGTACAGCAGCGGGAAAGAGATCATTGTGGCCATAGTACTGGCTTATGAATTTGAGCAAAGGTTGTGCGAATTTGCTTTTCCCGGCATCCGCGAAAGAAAATGGCATCATGCCACACTCACGCAATTTGTTTCTCCATTGGTTGCCGGCAAAATTTACGATTTGGATGAAGATCAACTGGTGCATGCGACGGGAATTGCCGGTTGTCATAATTACACACCGGGCGTAGTGGCGGCCGGCCATCTGACCATGATGAAAAACACCGTGGACCCGTTATCGGTTCAAGCCGGAGTAACTGCCGCGCTGCTGGCTAAAAAAGGCTATGTGGGGCCGGAAGCCGTCTTCGAAGGGAAAGAAGGGTTTACCGATGCTTTTGGCGGAGAGTTTGATCTGAACATTCTGACCGATGATCTGGGCGACAGCTTCAGAATTATGGAATGCTCCATGAAGGCTTTTCCCGTCGAAGCGCTGTCTCATTCGCCCATCACGGCCGTTTTGGACATTGTCGGGGAAAATGATTTGTACTGCGAAAATATAGCAAAAGTAGTGGTTAAAGTGACCCACCGCGCCAAAGATATCCTGGCCGATCCGACAAAATACAACCCCACTTCCAAAGAAACCGCCGATCACAGTCTGCCGTATGTGATTTCCGCCGCCATTGTGGATCGGAAAATAACGCCGCAGCAGTTCACCAAAGAAAAGATCATGAATCATGCCATCCGTTCCATGTTGAACAAAGTGGAAGTTGTCGGAGACAACAAAATAGAATCGGTATTTCCTAAATTGAAGGCGGCGGAAGTGGAGATCAGTCTGAATGACGGCAGATCTTTTAGCAAGTGGGTCGATTATCCCAAAGGTGATTATCGTTCGCCCATGTCCCGGGAGGAGCTTTGGATAAAATTCAGCAGTCTCAGCGACCCGGTTGTTTCCCGCTCCCGGCAACAGGAGATCGGCGATAAAATCTGGCATCTGGAACAGGTAGCCGGGATTGGCGAATTGATGGCGCTGATGGTTGCAAACAAGTGATTTAAATAAAATTACAGTGAAAAATGAGGTTGCATCGATGGACAGAAAACAGGCGTTGCAGTTACTGAAAGAGTACACCACTAATGCCAATTTAATCAATCATAGTTTGGCAGTTGAAGCCGCTATGGGCGCTTATGCGGAAAAATTCGGCGAGGATGTGGAAAAATGGAAAATCGTCGGCTTGATTCACGATTTTGATTATGAAAAATATCCGGACATGGCGGTTCACGCCCAAAAAGGTGCGGAAATATTAAAAGAACAGGGCTACCCGGAAGATGTGGTTTATGCCGTACATTGCCACAACGAATATCATGGCCTGCCCCGGAAATCTTTACTGGATAAAACTCTGTTTGCGGTTGATGAGCTGTGTGGCTTCATCGTGGCTGTGACTCTGGTGCGACCCAACAAATCGTTGGCGGAGGTAAAAGTTAAATCGGTGAAAAAGAAGATGAAGGATAAAGCCTTTGCCCGCCAGGTCAGCCGGGAGGATATTCGCAACGGTGCTGAAGAACTGGGTGTTGAACCGGATGAACACATTCAGACTGTGTTGAGCGCCATGCAATCTATTTCTGCCGATCTTGGGCTTTAGCTTCATTTATTGCGACATGTTCGTTCTTATGTGAAATGGCAGTGTGTCCTTTATTTTTGACAGGATGTAACTATCCAGGTTGCCCGCTAATATCGCTAAAAAACGAGAATCGTTAACTATTTTGTCCTATTCGTATGATTTCGTGTAATTCGCGTGCTGAACAGGCAGACGATTTTTTCAATTTCTCTGCGCCCTCCGCGTCTCTGCGTTAAAAAAACAGGCGCTTTAAAACGCAGAGACGCAGAGAGCGCAAAGGAAGCGGATTTGTTCAAAAAACTAAAGTGTTACGGTATTGTCACTACTCAGGCAGCCCGCGAAAGACTCAAAAAAAAAACAGGAAAAAAGTTAGATGAGATCATTCGATTGTTTCGTGTGTTTTCTGCCTGTGTCAGACAGACGTGAGCTGAATAGTTACGACAGGATAATTTATTTTTCTCTGCAACAACTGTATGTAGAAATCATAGCGTATAGAAAACCACAATTGTTACGATGTGAGAAAAAAATATGCAGAAAATTATGAATAAAACAAAAGGACAAATAGAAGCGGAAATCAGCAATGCAATCACCAGGTATGAAAGGGAACAGCTCGGGCGCGGGCCGGATGAAACCAGGACTTTCATTCTGCAAAATATGTTGATTATCCGCCTGAAAGGAATTTTGACCCCTGCCGAAAGAAATCTGGCGCAAACTGCCGACGGGGATAAATTAATTAAAGAAGTAAGATTAAAGATTATAGAAAACTCCCGGGCTTTGCTGGAAACCATGATTTGCGAAATAACCGGCTGTAAGCTTGTAAAACTATTCACCGATTTAAATCCGGCTCTCGGCGAAAGAATATTTGTCTTTGTTCTCGATAAAGATTTGCAGAATGAATTGGGAGAAATATAAAAACCGGGCATTGTTTTCGTATATTGGAAAGCTGCCGGCGAATCCATTCAAAATCATCAAGTTAAAATCACAAAAATATAATCTGAAGTTTCTATCTCGTTGTAACAAAAATTGTAACAAAAAACATCTGATGATTGCAAATATTACAATCCGTTTTTTTCGTCTATGTTCTTTACTACAAAAAGAATCGACGATTACTGATTTTTTCAATTTTTCTTGATTCCGTGAATGATTTACAATATAATTAAATAAATTGATCCTTTATATTTGCATGGTTCAATCATCGATGCATTTATGAAGACGGATATACTGCTTGGCGGACAAATCAGAAAACATTCTCCGTTGTGAGAATGTGGGCTAAATTGTAAGCCGGAACCATACAGCTTGAATAAACAAGGTTCCGGCTTTTTTTTATTTAAAATATGGAGGAATGTATGAAACAGGAAGAGAAAATAAGCGAAAAGGATGAAAAACAGATTAGTGGTGTCTGGGTTCTTGTTGTGATGGGCCTTTTATTGGTTGCCATCGTTCTGTTAGGTATCCTGGAAATGTGAGCCGGATTAAACCGGTTAGGCTTGCCCACGCTTCATGACCACAGGCGAGGATTTGGCTGATAAATACTTTTCCGGGTATTTTGCCTCTTATTTATCTTCCCCGAATGCACACCGGCTGAAGCGTTAAAAATAGTTGAAAAAATAGTATAAAAATAGTACGATGGATAAAGGCGTTCATCTGCCGGCAACAGGAAAAATTTATCCGGAAAATGAATCTGAGGCGGTGGAAGGAATTATCTTTGATCCGGATACGGATGTACTGTATGTTGTCTTCGAGGGTAGGTTGCCGGAAAAATTCCTCCGGAGTTCATTTTCCCTGCACCCTGATATTCATTTTTCCGAATTAATGACGGAAGTCGGGGAAATGTATTTTGGACAGGGAGAAATGTTTCACCAAATTGAAATTTACGGAATTGACCGATCATGATAACCGAAAGATAATTTACAGTTTAAAAAAGTGATGATTAAACAATAGTTTAATACTAAGTTCTTATCCTGAACAATTTGAATGCCGCGAAGGTACAAAAACACAAAGTTATAATAAACAATAAGATAAAGATAATATTCGCAGAAAACAGTCATAAAACAAAGTTTGTAGATCAAATAGCTTTTATCTTGTTATTTCTTAGTGTCTTGGTGGCAATTCTTTATGAATAAGCCAGGTTATGGAGGATTTAAATATGAATAAAAAAGATTTAGAATTTTTCCGAACCCTCATTTTGCGGAAACGCGATGAAGCCTTGCAAAATGTAGAGTTAATAGAGTCAGGCAGTAGCGGCAAGGCAGAAGCGCGGGAAGATTCCCGTTACACTTCACATTTGGCAGAACAGGGTAGTGTTACAATGGAAAAGGAACTTAATTCATATTTTGGCACGCGCACCAGAAAATATATTGCCCAATTGAATGCAGCTTTGCACCGCATTGAAGACGGCTCCTATGGTATTTGTATCGATTGCGGGCAGCCGATTCCTCGTGAAAGACTGGAGGAGGTTCCTCATACCCGCCATTGTGTGCCATGCAAAACGAAAAATTCGCGTTGATTTTCCTTCGAAAACTATTTATTATCATGACTCTGTCACAATATATGCACAGAAAAAGCGTTCAAAATTTTTATAATTCCGATTAAATAATATGAACCGATAAACGAGCAAACTGCATGTGAAAACATTTACGGACAACTCTCTATTTAACCTGAAACATTCATTCACAACGAAGGTACAAAAACACAAAGCATTTAGAAACTAAATTATATATAAACCTTAATTGAGCGATTGTAGGACGATTCGCTGAATCGCTAATCGGATTTAGTTTAAAAATAAAAATCCATTTAGCAATAAAAACAAGCTCAAAAATAAGAGAATCGCTCAATTCAGGATTAAATTGTAATTAAATAAAAGGATTCGCAAAACAAACTGAGTTTAAATTACTAAATTGTCCTAATTTAATTATTCTTAGGGGTCACTGAAAAATAACTTCCGATTTTTTCCAAGACTGTCAAAAAATAAATTGCGAAAACATATTAAGTTTTTTATTATAGCTCCCGATATTGTAATTGAATATCGGAACTCATTTAGTTTGAATGAGCCGCCTTATCGAGAAAATACAAAAGGGATTTTTTAGTAAAGGCACAAAATTTTCTAGTGAAGGCACAATTGGCAATCCTGATTCAGGATAGCTGATTGTGCCTTTTTTTTGGATTTATTTTATAAATGTATTGGAAGGAAAAAAACGGCATTCACTTATTTTTTCAGAGATTTACATACATTAGAACTAACCGTTAAACATATTTTCCCAATCATTTCGGGAAGAAGCAATATTCGTATTTGGGATGCCGGTTGTGCCATGGGGCAGGAACCTTATACTTTAGCAATTCTGCTTGCCGAGAATATGGGCAGATTTGTCTTTAAGAATCTCCATATAGATGCCACCGATATTGACGGCAGCAATCTTTTCGAAGAGATTATCGTTACCGGTCTCTATCCAAAAGCGGAACTGGAACGAATTCCGCGCGAGTTGTTTAAGAAATATTTTCAAAAAAACGGGAAGCCGGATCACTTCCAAATTGTAGAACTCCTCAGAAACCGGCTTCATTATCAGAAACATGATTTATTAACACTAAAACCGGCCGGCAAAGATTATAGCCTGATTGTGTGTAAAAATGTATTGCTTCATATAAAATATAAGGAACGAATCGAAGTTATCAGAATGTTTTATGATGTCTTGTTACCGGGTGGTTTTTTTGCCACGGAACAGACGCAAAAGCTTCCCGAAGGACTTTCTAACCTGTTCGAGCAGACGAGTGCCGACGGACAAATTTTTAGAAAAGTGGGTTGACATTTTATGGGTTCAAGATTAAAAACAATTTATAGGTCTGTATTTAGGTGAAAATAGTTTTTCACGAATATTTCAAACGGTCTGACTATGCTAGCCCGGCCGAATGGAAGCAATTATGAAGGCCTTAATATAAGAGGGAAACTATAATGCCGCAGCTTTTGCAGAAGGAAAATTAATATCAGGAAAAAGGAGGTAGTATGATTTGGAAAAAAAAGAATTATGTTAAGGATGCCCCTCAGGAAAATTTCACAGCACTGCAGGAAGAGAATGACCTATTTAAAAAACAGGTAGGGGAGCTGGTATCTGAGGTAGGTATGTTAACCGATGCAATTGTGCAAGGCAAACTTGACCGGCGCGGGGATGTTAATAAATTTACCGGCGATTTTGCCAAAATTGTACAGGGAATTAATGATACGGTTGACGCTTTTGTCGGACCGATTAACGTGACTGCCGAATACGTGGACCGGATTTCAAAAGGCGACATTCCGGAGAAGATCACCGATGAATACAAGGGCGATTTTAACGAGATCAAGAAAAATATAAATTCCATGATCGAGAATCTGAGCAACTTTGCGCAAGAGATACAAACAGCTGCCAGCCAAGTTGCTTTGGGCAGTAATAGCTTAAGTGATAGCTCTCAGCAGCTATCGGAAGGAGCTACCGAACAGGCGGCTTCTGTGGAAGAAGCGTCTTCATCTATGGAACAGATGGCGTCCAATATTCAGCAGAATTCCGATAATGCGCAGCAGACCGATAAAATTGCCGGTAAAGCCGCACAAGACGCAGAAGAAAGCGGCAAAGCTGTGGTTGAAGCTGTTGGCGCCATGAAAGATATCGCGGATAAAATAGGCATTATTGAAGAGATTGCACGGCAGACCAATCTGTTAGCGTTAAATGCAGCCATCGAAGCGGCAAGAGCCGGCGAGCATGGTAAAGGTTTTGCTGTGGTTGCGGCCGAAGTGCGTAAACTTGCAGAACGCAGCCAGAAAGCCGCCGGAGAGATCGGTGAATTGTCTTCATCCACTGTTAAAGTATCTGAAAAAGCCGGTGAGATGTTAGAAAAATTAGTGCCGGATATTCAAAAGACGGCGGAACTGGTTCAGGAAATTAACGCCGCCAGCGCCGAACAAAATACCGGCGCAGAACAGATCAACAAAGCTATCAATCAATTGGATCAGGTTATTCAGCAGAATGCTGCCGGTTCTGAAGAAATGTCTTCCATGGCGGAAGAACTTTCCGGCCAGTCGGAGCAATTGTTAGATACCATTTCATTTTTTAATGTTGCTAAGAACAGTTCCATAAAGAGAAATGGTGCAAAAAGATCTACTGCCAAAGTGACTCCAAAGAAAAAAAGCAAAGCAAAATCGAAGCCTGTGTATGAAAAAGACTCTGTGGCTTTGCATTCTACAGTCGATTTGGATTTAGGCAATGGACATAATGGCGGCGCCGCTGACGATGATGAGTTTGAAAATTTTTAGTGGAAAATTAATGGTGCAATTGCAGGTCGATAAAGTTTTATCGGCCTGCAATTTAATTGTATTTAGGTAACTATTCAGCATTGTTTTCTTTTATGTAGGGCGATTCGCTGAATCGCCTTAGCGAGACAACGTCTCGTTCTACAAGGAATACTGAGCCTGAATAGTTACGTATTTAGTTAAAAATATTACTATACAACAGTTATTACCGGGAGGTAGTATGAGTGAAAACAATAGTAATCAAACGACGCAGTACTTGTCATTTAAACTTGACAAAGAGTCGTTTGCCCTTGACATTTCAAAAGTTCGGGAAATATTGGATTTATCGAAAATAACCAAAGTACCGCGTATGCCGGAATTTATGCTGGGTGTGATAAACTTACGCGGCAAAGTGGTTCCGGTTGTAGATATGCGGTTAAAACTTGGTCTGCCGAAAGGTGAGCAAACTGTAAATACTTGCATTATCATCGTTGAGAACACCATCGATTCGGAAACTACAACTCTTGGTGCCTTAGTCGATTCTGTACAGGAAGTATTCGATATGGATCAAACCCAGGTTGAGCCGCCGCCAAGATTGGGTACCCGGTTAAATACAGAGTTTCTTGATGGTATGGGTAAAATAGGTGAAGATTTTGTTCTGATTTTGGATTTTACTAAAATATTTTCTGTCGAAGAACTCCTTGGTGTCGGTAATATGAACAGCGGGGATGCTCCTGTTGAAGAAGAACCGGAAGCGGTGGAAGCGTAAAGTTTGAACTAATTAGTGTCTGTCCGAGAACTCGCTTTTTCTGTTATTCCCGCGAAAGCGGGAATCCATAACATATTGTTTTCATTAGATTCACTGCCTGCAGCGGGCAGGCTGCTTTCGCAGGAATGACACTGCAGATGCTATTTCATAGTTTTTGTTCAGGCACTAATTAGCAGGATTATCAGCAAACACGGGTATGATTTTAATGAAGCTGCCAATTATTCCGAGGTTTGCGATCATCTGCAAAAAAAAGAGTTTGATTTGGTGCTCTGCGATGTGGTGATGCCGGGAAAAACCGGTATTGAATTGCAAAACTATATCTCAAAAGAATATTCGGATATCCCTGTAATTATAATTACTGGAGCAGGTGGGTTTAACCCGGGCAAGAGAATAATTGAAAATGGAGCTCATGGTTTTATTGCAAAACCGTTAAATCCGGAAGAGTTAATGAATCATGTAACCGGTGCAGCCAATACGCGTAATCGAAATTTGAAAGTAAAATGTATTGTGGCCTGTTGGAACAGCGTATTCGGGATCTGACCATCGAGTTAGAATAATTAAAACGAATGTAGAAACTCACCAAAATTCAAGAAACTAAAAAGTATGACGATATAAGAATAGGAAACAGTACTAATTATTATTTTCCTTAACTGAACGATTTTTCTGCCATTCAGCCTGCCCGCAGCAGGCGGGGAGGAATTTTTTTGATTATAAGCATTAAAATAACAAGATTCCTACTGAATGACATTTCATTCGATAGGTGATAGTCTGAAGTTCGGAATCGCTCAATTAAGGTTTTATTTAGGATAGAATTTTAAATGACTGAAGTTTCCTTGAATAGTGCAAGAATTGCTCCCAGAGATTTTAAGAGATTGAGTGGATTCATTGAAAATGAATTGGGCATTAAAATGCCTGACTCAAAAAAAACAATGTTGGAATCTCGTCTTAGAAAACGGATGAAGCAATTAAACATCGAATCATTTAAGCAATATTGTAATTTCATTTTTAGTCCCGAAGGACAGAGGAATGAATTAGTAAATATGATCGATGTGGTTACAACTAATAAGACCGATTTTTTTCGTGAACCGGCACATTTTGAATATCTATCTAAAACCGCCCTGCCGGAATTAAAGCAATTTTCTGAAGCCGGCACAAGAAAAAGATTGCTTGTATGGAGCGCCGGCTGTTCTTATGGTGATGAACCGTACACGCTGGCAATGGTTTTGGGAGAGTTTGCTGAAATAACACCGGGTTTTAAATTTACAATTTTGGCTACAGATATCTCATCCAGAGCTTTGGATGCGGCGGAAAGAGGAATATATAAGCGAGAAAAAGTGGAACCGGTACCGTTCGGTTTGAAAAAGAAATATTTGTTGAAAAGTAAAAATCCCGGGAATGAAATTGTAAAAATTGTACCTCGATTGAGGGATACAATTAAATTTCACCGTTTAAATCTTATGAAATCATCATTTGGTATCAAAGAGAAATTTCATATCATTTTTTGCCGAAATGTTATTATTTATTTCAATAAAGAGAAAACAGAAATTTTATTGAATAAATTCTACAAACACCTACAAAATGGAGGATATCTGTTTTTCGGACATTCGGAAAGCATAACAAATTTGAATGTGCGGTTTATTCCTGTTGCGCCAACAGTTTATAGAAAGCTGGAGAAATAATTAGTAATAAATTGGTAAGGGATGAGTTCAATGCAACAACTACTTAAATGGAGCGATTCTCATGTCATTCTGAGTGTAGCGAACAATCCATTTCCTCCCGCAGGAGTTTCTTCGGCAATCTCATCCGCCTGTGCAGGCGGGGAATGACGCCGCCTCCCAAAATTCGCCAAACTACACTACAGTACATTTAAATAGAGAATGGGATTTGGCCGGGAATTTTTAAGATGTGTGAGGAAAATCATGAAAAAGAGGATTCGGGTCTTAGTAGTTGATGATTCGGCAATAGTAAGGCAGACATTGATGGAAATTTTAGAATCAGATCCGCATATTTCCGTGATGGCTACGGCTTCCGACCCATTTGTGGCGGCAAACAAAATCAAGTCGGAAGTTCCGGATGTAGTTACTTTGGATGTGGAAATGCCGCGCATGGATGGAGTGACATTTCTACGTAAGCTGATGAGTCAATATCCGATTCCGGTGGTGATGGTGTCCAGTTTGACGGAAAAGGGGTCGGAAACAGCTTTAAAAGCTTTGGAATATGGTGCAGTTGAAATTATTGAGAAGCCCAAAATGGGGACAAAAAAGTTTATAGAAGAATCGAAAATTGTTGTTTGTGATATTGTGAAAGCGGCTGCCCGGACAAAAGTTAATCGGATAACTCCGAAGAAAAAAGTAGCGCCCAAGCTTACAGCAGATGCGTTTTTAACAAAATCTAAAAATAAAGCAATGATTCAGACAACGGAAAAAATAATTGCCATCGGCGCTTCCACCGGTGGTACCGAAGCGCTGCGGATTTTATTGGAAGCAATGCCGCCCGACGCACCGGGGATGGCTATTGTTCAGCACATGCCGGAACATTTTACTACTGCCCTTGCAAAACGATTAGATGGAATTTGCCAAATATCTGTAAAAGAAGCGGCGGACGGTGACAGCATTATCCCGGGGCGGGCGCTGATTGCTCCGGGGAACTTTCATATGATGATAAAAAGAAGCGGTGCACGGTACTATGTTGAAGTGAAGGAAGGGCCGTTGGTCAGCCGGCATCGCCCTTCTGTTGATGTTTTATTTCGATCCGCATCCCGCTATGCGGGGAAAAATGCTGTTGGGGTCATCATGACCGGAATGGGAGACGACGGCGCTAAAGGTCTGTTGGAGATGAAAGAAGCCGGCGCAAAAACAATTGCACAGGAAGAAAAATCGTGTGTGGTTTTTGGCATGCCAAATGAGGCAATCAAACTTGGCGGAGCAGACTATGTTGTCTCTTTGCAGAAAATTCCTCATTCGATTTTGAAAGTAGCCGGGAATTAGTTTGAAAAAATATAATCGATCGGACCTTGAACTGTCTTGAACTGTGGAGAAATCTATGTCAAAATTATCTGATAGTGAATTATTAAAAGAACTTCAGGAGAGATTTGAGCAAAACAAAAAATCTCTTGAAGATCATAAAAAGTTGATGAAAGAGATGGAGACGTTGAACCGAAAACTCCAGGAATCGGAACAGCTAAAAAGTAGTTTTTTGTCAAATATCAGAAATGAGATTGTTAATCCTCTTACTACTCTGATGGGATTGTCTAAAAATCTTTTTTTATTTGACTGGCCCACTAAGGAATCCATGCGTGCCGTGGCAGTGACAATTCATGAAGAGTCACTAAATTTAGATTTTCAATTAAAAAATATTTTTACTGCTTCAGAAATTGAAGCCGGAGATATATCCCCATCCATCTCAAACGTCGAAATAGAAAGTATGATAAATAGTGTTATCGATGCTATACAGCACAAAATTAAACAAAAAAACATTCAGGTGTCATTTGTAAATGAAATTCCCCAAAATGAAAATAGGGATATGTATATCGTAACAGATCCCGAAAAAATTCATCTGATCGGATCGAATCTTTTGCAAAATGCCGTTGAGTATAGTGAAAAAGGCGGCAGTATCGAGATTAAATCCTGGTTAGAAGATATGAATTTTAAAATTTCTTTTAAAGATTACGGTATCGGCATAGAAAAGAAGAATCAGGAAAAAATATTTGATCGATTCCGTCAATTGGAGACCGGGACAACAAAAAATCATCCGGGACATGGCCTGGGATTGTCTGTTGTAAAAGCTCTTGTGGAATTGCTTGGCGGCAGCATTTCTGTTGAGAGCGAGAAACAAAAAGGGAGTGTTTTCACAATTATTCTTCCGCAATTAACTACCGATCTTGAATTTACGTCTGCAGAAGGTAATGAAATATTTTTTGAAGAAGAGCTGGAGTTCTAAGAGAAAAAAATGACAAGCACAAGAGAACACTACTTGTATCCCGGTACTCTGTTTGCGAACAATTTGCCTTTTGTGGTGACAACAGTTTTAGGATCTTGTGTTGCGGTATGTTTGTGGGATCCGGAGTTAAAAATTGGTGGAATTAATCATTTCCAGTTAGCGCTCTGGAATGGAAATGGGTTAGCATCGCCCAAGTTTGGCAATATTGCCATAAAAAAACTCATCGATAAGATGATTAAATTAGGCAGCCAAAAGCAAAATTTGAAAGCAAAAGTTTTTGGCGGTGCTGCGGTACTTCAGGGATCGAATGGAGGAGTGAGCGTTGGCACAAAAAATATTTTAATAGCAAAAGATAATTTAAATGATGAAGGTATCTGCATTGTAAGTTCCGATATTGGCGGCAATCAAGGCCGAAAATTAAAATTCAATACCGGAACCGGTGTAGTGATGATGAAGCGGTTACAGGGAAATGGAGCGAATGCCACAATCAATGAACGATGAAGTGCTTCTTGTCAGAGACTATATTTATGAAACGTCGGGAATGTATTTTCCGGATAGTAAACGATATTTTTTTGAGAGTCGTTTTGCTCACAGGCTGCAGGAATTAAAACTTGATTCTTATCATGCCTATCTTCGTTTCTTGTGCACGAATTCTGAAGGACCGAAAGAATATAGTCGTCTAATACAGGAAATTACCATCAATGAAACATCGTTTTTTCGCAATGCTGCGCAATTCAGAGCGATGGTAGATTTGATAGTCCCTGAAATTTTAAAAATGAAGCAAAAGCAAGGGACAAATCGACTGAGAATTTGGAGCGCCGGATGTTCCTCGGGAGAAGAACCATACACGATTGCACTGTTTTTATTAGAATATCTTAAGGATAAAATCAGAAATTGGCAGGTTGAGATATTGGGGACCGATATTGACCCGTCGGTTATTGAAGCGGCAAAGAGAGGAATTTATACTGAATACAGGTTGAGAAATGTGCCGGCTGAGATTCGTAAAAGATTCTTCAATACTAACCATAACGGCTTCGCTGTTAATGATAATTTGAAGAGATTGGTCAATTTTCGTGTTTCAAACCTCAATAATAAAAGAGATAATATCCCAATGAGGAATTTTGACATCATCTTTTGTCGAAATGTGTTGATCTATTTTAATACGGTATCCAAAAAGCGGGTAGTGGAAAATTTTTGTGAAAGTTTAGTAAATCATGGGTTTTTCTTATTAGGCCATTCAGAATCTCTCTTCGATGTAACGGAGAAATTTAAACTGGTGCATTTTCCCGGTGGGATGGCCTACAAAAAGGCGGCGGGGCAAGATGGTTAGTTCGAAAAAGATAAAAAAAGGTTCGGAAATTTTAGATGCATTGGCATCGATTCAGGCAATTCGCACTATTCCAACCGTACTGCATCAGATATTGGCAGAAATATCAAATCCTGATGTGGAAATCCGGAAAATTGCAGTTCTGATTATGAAAGACCAGGCACTTACCGTAGGTGTACTCCGGCTTGTTAATTCAACTCTTTATTTTCCGGCGCGAAAGGTTACATCGTTAAAACATGCAATTATTCTATTAGGTTTGAAAAAAATCCGTGATATTGTGCTGACGACTGTTTTAATCAATCATTTTAATTTATCTAAGGCAACTGTACCGCAAAATTATTTTTGGGAACATGCTTTGGGGTGCGCAAAAGGTGCAGCTTTGCTGGAAAAGAAAAGTGATTATCCGGCGGATGATGTTTACTATGTGGCCGGTCTGGTGCATGATATCGGAGAACTAATTTGGGCGCAATACTTCCCGGATGAATTTAAATTTGTTTATAATCATGCTAATGAAAAATCGATTAACCTGTTCGAAGGGGAGAATGAATTGTTTGGCATCACTCATTGTGATTTAGGTGAAAAATTAGCGATGATGTGGAAATTTCCGCCTTATCTGATTCAAACCATTAAATATCATCATTCTCCGGAATTGGCTCAACATGATCAGAAACTTGTTGCAACGGTGAATCTGTCTGATATTTTCACAAGATTACTCGGATTAAATTATGGAATTTATGAAGCAATGATGATTTCGCTGGATGAACTACCGTCGTTCAAAATATTGCAAAAAAACTGTAACGATTATGCCGGACGGGATTGGAAGAGATTTTCCATGGAATTAACGGATCAATTTCAGATTATTACTGAATCTGTAAAAAAAATCTTTGAGTAATCTAATTTTTTTACCGAAAATAATTATAGGAAAAAGGAAGATAAAATGGGAAGTTAATGTGAATAGTTATCTACAAGAGGGTATTTTGCATGAGAGCAAGTTAATAAAATTTGTTGCTGCTCAGACGTTCTATCAGGATCAGAAAAAGCGAGTTTTCGGTTAGACACTATATAGATATATTTTTGTTTTAATCTAAAAAATGTTGGAAGAATTATGGGTTATAATGTATTAATCGTCGATGATTCATCTGTGATGAGAAAAATCATCAGGAGAAGTATCCGGCAAACTGGAATCCGGATCGATCAAGAGTTGGAAGCCGGTGATGGGAAAGAAGCTTTAAATGCTCTTGCCAATCATAATGTTAATCTTATTTTCTGCGATGTCAATATGCCCAATATGGATGGCCTTAGTTTTGTCAAAGCCGTGCGCAGCAAACCGGAACTGGATCATATTAAGATTGTAATGATCACAACGGTAGCCGGATTGGATATAGTTGATGAAGCTATTACATCCGGTGCCGATGCTTATGTTGTTAAACCGTTCACACCGGATCAATTGAATGAAAAAATTCAGGTAGCTGTCGAATCGTAAGAAAGGCGAAGATTATGACTAACCCCATAAATAACGGTATTTTAACCAAGTTACAAGAAAGTGTGGCGGAAGTATTCGAATCGTTCGATATTATGACCGTACAAAAAACAAAAATATTGGAAGGTCAAATCAGCTTTAAAGGGAAACATTTGGTTTCTATGGTTGGATTTGTTGGAGAATTGACGGGATTAGTATCTATCTATTGTTCACTCAAAATGGCAACTCATATCACATCGAGTATGTTAGATGTCGATATTCATGAAGTTACACCGGAAGTAAGGGATGCTATCGGAGAAGTTTCGAATATTATTGTTGGTATTTTTAAGTCAAAATTTAACACGGGAACCTCTCCGTTTCAACAATCAATTCCTTCTGTTTTGGATGGAGATAATTTTTCCTCAAATAATTATAATAAGGATCATAACCGTTTATTCCTTTGCGAAGGTAGCTTCGGAATAGTCTTTATTCAGCTTACGTTAAAAAATTAATAAAACCGGCATGATTATGGATATCAGAGAAATATTAACTGAATATTCTCAAAATAGTTATAAGTTATTTAGTGAGAACCTATCCTTATTGTTAGGAAGTAAGGTCGATATTCATATTCAAAAATGGCAAAAGTTAACCGTAGATGAATATTTTTCTGCTCTTCAAACTCCTTTTGCATTTAGTAAATTAATTATGGACAAAGGAGGGGAAGGTGAAGGTCTTTTAGTTTTCTCCAAGCGCGATGCGATCTTTTTGGGTTGTACACTTTCTATGTTTGGCAAAGCTGTGATTGAAGAGAAAATAACTTCTCTTGAATTTGGCAAGGATGAGTTTGACGCTTTTCATGAACTGTGTAATCAGTTGATCGGTATGAGTGACCAGGTGTTTGCTAAAATTCTCCCGGAGAAGATCCATATCAAACAAATAGATGTGGCAACTGTTGAAGAAGAGAGTGAAATCCAAAAAACAATTGGCAAATTTTTTAACGAAGAATATTTGATTAATTTTAGTTACCGGCTTGAGGTGGATGGTAAATATGAAGCATTTTTCGATTTTGTTTTACCGGCTTCTTTCATCTCTCAGATAGGCCATGGTGAACTGAAAGAACAGGAAGAGGAACCGGAACATGCTAAAAATGAAACCATCGATTCAGGGACAGTTACATCAGACAAACAAGGGAAAATTCTACTAATTAATATATCAAAAAATGATAAAAATGAGCTTGAAACTCTGTTGACAGAAAAAAATATGCCATATAATTATGCCCCGACAGTCTCTACATTACAACAGCAGATGCGTTATAATAATATAAAATTAATTGTTATCCAGGCTGGCTTGATGGTACTTAAGGGGATTCACCTGTGCAGGAAGTTGAAAAGAATATTGGCTGCAACGCCTGTCCCGCTTTGGATTGAAGGAAAAAATTGGAATGTTGTTTTGGTTCGACAGGCCATTCAGTCCGGTGCGAATTACATCGTTGTTTTACCGCTAAACAGGTCTGTTGTTGGGACTAAAATACAACAATTCTGTCTAAAATAAGGAGTGCCGGGATAATGCAAGTAAACCTAAAATCAAGAATTATCGGTAATATATCAGCCGTTCTGCTGATTGTTGTATCTATAGTGGTGTTTGGTTTGTTTAGAATGAAATCAATTACATGTGAAGTGAAGGACACTTCAAAAATCTGTTTTTCTTTAAGGAATTCAATTTCTGATATTATGACTAACCTTGATCAACAGGCTTTTAATTTGTCGGAAATTCTCCTAACCGGAAATAATAGTGATCCTGATCATCATAAAAATCTTGAGAACACAATTCAACATTCTCTCGGATTAACTGATACGGAATTTAAAAATGTTGCGGATTATGTAATTTTGACACCCCCAAAATATAATGTAAGTTTGCAGGCAAAATTAAAAGAAGCAATTCAAAATTATCAATTTTATCAAAAACAAGTAAATTACGTTTTAAAACAATCTAAGCAAAAGAATAAGATTGATCTCACCAAAACTTTAAAAAAGGTTGGCAGTGAAAAAGAAAAAATGAAACATTTATTGCGTCAAATGTTCGGTATAGCTGAATCTTTTAACAAAACCATGGTAGCAAATATTGTGAGTAAAGATAGGGCTATGACGATCACCGCGGTTATTTTTACTATAGCTCTTTTAATCATGGGATTTGGAATGAATTACTTTTTTATACGTGATTTTTCAAAACCATTGCAGAAGAGCATTTCTTTGGCGAATAAAATTGCTTCCGGAAATTATGACACAAAAATTCAAATAAGAAAACAAGATGAGATGGGAGAATTACTTTCTGCCTTGCAAAATATGCGCGATACTTTAAAAGTGGAGAAGGAAAGTTATGAAAAAATAGTTCATGAGTTGCAAACTGAAAAAGTTTCTGTAGAACAAAAAATTCAGCAAGCGATTTCTGAATCCAATGCTCACAAACAATATTTGGGAAAAAATGTTGAAAAAATTTTAATTGAAATGAAAAAGTTTGCCGCAGGCGATTTGACAGTGAATTTATCATCTGAAGAGAATGATGAAATTGGTAACCTGTTCCAGGGTTTTAATGCTGCGGTAGTGAAAATTCATGATATTTTGCGGCAGTTATCACAAATTGTAATTTCAGTCGCCGGCGATGTTACGCAGATTAGCGGTGCAACGGAAGAAATGGCAATTACCGGGCAGCAACAATCTTTGCAAACCACCGATTTGGCGTCGGCAGTAGAGGAGATGACCCGGACTATTATTGAAAATTCCGAAAACGCCGCCATTACCCTGGATACTGCCAAAAAAGAAAAATCATCGGCGGAACACGGACGGGAAGTTGTGGGAAAAACTACAAAAATCATGAAAAATATTGCTGACGTTGTGAATTTGTCTTCTGACACCGTGATGAAACTTGGCAAATCCAGTGATCAGATCGGTGAAATTATTTCAGTAATCGATGATATCGCCGATCAGACGAATCTGCTGGCATTAAATGCGTCCATTGAAGCGGCACGAGCGGGAGAACAGGGAAGGGGCTTTGCCGTTGTTGCGGATGAGGTGAGAACACTTGCGGATAAAACGGGCAATGCAACAAAAGAGATAGCGAAGATGATTAGGGAAATACAAGTAGAGACGAAAAATGCAGTTACTTCTATGAAGGCGGGGACAGAAAAGGTTAATGAGGGGATCCGGTTTGTTACCCAGGCTGATGATGTTTTGCAGGAGATTGTGGCAAATTCAGCGGATGTTACGGACAAGGTGACACATATTGCCGTGGCCAGCGAAGAACAATCTACAACCAGCGAACAGATATCAAAGAACGTGGAATCGATCAGTACCGCTACCCAGGAATCTGCCAGCGCCATGCAGCAAATTTCCATGACAATTGAAGGTTTGAGTCGGTCAATTAACCAGATACAGGATATGTTCAATCAATTTAAATATACTAATGATGAAGAAATGAATCATAAAGAGAAAGGAATTAATATTACGTTGGATGATTCTGCTTTACAGCAAAAAATAACTGAAACGATTTACAATAACTAGGTCCTTTATGGTTACGCTTTTTATTCGCATAAGAATAATGAATACAAGGATATAAATTGATGGATCATCTAACTACAGCCTCGACATTTGAGAAAAAACCTATCGTGGTTGCCGAACAAATACAAATTATCACTTTCAATATCGGCAGTGAGAAATTCGGTGTGGATATTCTGAAAATAAAAGAGATTATTCGCCTGATTAAATCAACACGGGTTCCGAACACACCGGATTTTGTTGATGGAGTAATCAACTTGCGTGGCAGAGTAATTCCTATCGTCGACGTGCGCAGCCGGTTCGGCCTGCCCCGGAAAAAAGCGGACAAAAATACCAGAATTATGGTTTTTGAATTGAAAGACAAAATAGTCGGTTTTGTTGTTGATTGGGTGAATGAAGTCATGCGCATTCCGATTACTGCCATTGAACCGCCGCCCGATATGATATCCGGGGTCGAGACAAAATATATCACTGCCGTTGCTGTGTTCGATGATCAAATGATTATTCTTCTCGAACTTGAAGAAATTCTTTCGTTCGCTGAAAAAACATTGCTGTCGAATTCTATGATTTAAAAATACGGTAACTATTAAGGATATGATACGATTATATTAGAACTTGTTTTACACCCCCCTTACCCCCCTCAAGGAGGGTGTTTTCGTACGCTACCTGAGTAGATACAAAATAAATTTATTATCCAGGTGAATATATGCCGGAATTAGATGATGAAATGGATGAAATTATTGAGAGTTTTATCATTGAAACGGACGAAATTCTCGAAAAATTAGGCCGGGATTTATTGGAACTGGATCACGGAGAAGTTGATCCTGAGTTGGCAAATTCAATTTTCCGCTCGGTTCATACCATAAAAGGCACTTCTTCTTTTCTCGGTTTTGAAAATATACGCAAACTTGCGCATAAATCGGAAGATCTGTTCAACCGTGTGCGCAAAGGAGAAATGCACGTTACCCCTGCCAAAATGGATGTGGTTTTTGCAGCGTATGATTTGCTTAAAACACTTCTGCAGCAGGTAAAAACAGAGATGCACGATGATTATGACCTGACGGATATATTGAAAAAATTGGAGTTGGCTACTCAGGATGATGGCAAAGAACTGAGTGAAGCAGGTGACCGGAAAAATAGCTCCGAAAAAAACGAGTTGCAGGTACCGGAAAAAGATCCGGCAAAAGAAAATGTTTTAGCCGAAGAAACGATGAGACAAGAAGCCCCGGATCTATCGGGAAAAGAAAATAAAAAGAAAAAAGTTGGCGGTGTTATCAAAAATGAGATAAACACCACCATTCGGGTAGATGTTGCGCGATTGGACAATTTGTTGGATTTAGTAGGAGAATTAGTACTTAGCCGAAATCGTCTGCAACAAATTATTTCCCAGTCGAAGGATCGGGAAAACGATTCTTCGCAAATTCAGGATTTATATGATTCCAGCACTCAAATTCATACTATCACCAATGAAATCCAGATGGCGGTTATGAAAACCAGAATGGTTTCAGTGGCAAAAGTTTTTAACAAAATTCCCCGTTTGATTCGGGATTTGTGTAAGGAAAGTGGCAAAAAAGTTGAAGTGCAGATTTTCGGTGAAGAAACGGAACTGGACAAAACGATCATTGAGGAACTGAATGATCCGCTTGTTCATCTTATCCGGAATGCCGTCGATCATGGAATTGGATCTACTGAAGAGAGGACGGCTGCCGGAAAAGAGCCAAAAGGAACTGTGCGTGTCAAAGCGGAACATGAAGGGAACCACATCGTAATTTCCATCGAAGACGACGGGAAAGGGATAGATCCGGAAAAGATAAAACAGAAAGCGTTGGCAAATAAATTGATTTTCGAAAGCCAGGCACGGGAAATGCCGAAAAGAGATATTTACAATTTAATATTTACGCCTGGTTTTAGTACTGCCGCCAAAATTACCAACATTTCGGGCAGAGGCGTTGGTATGGATGTGGTAAAGACGAACCTATCTAAATTGAAGGGCCTTATCGAAATTGAATCAGAACCGGGAAAAGGCACAAAATTTATCTTAAAATTACCACTTACACTCGCCATCATTCAGGGGCTGCTGATAAAAGTGGGTTTTGATATTTTTTCCATACCTCTGGATTCTGTTGTTGAAGTAGTTCGCATCAAACCGGATGATATCGAGACAATCAACGGAAAGGAAGTTGTTTTGCTGCGGGACTCTGTTCTTTCTCTCATCCGGTTGAGTGATATTTTCAGCGGTATTGAATACAAAGTTCGTTCCACGTGGTTGCATGTAGTTGTTGTAGGTGTTGCTGAAAAAAGGGTGGGATTGATTGTGGATTCACTGCTGGGGCAGAAAGAAATTGTCATTAAATCATTAGGTAACTATTTGGGCGATGTGCCGGGAATTGCCGGATCGACCATTCTTGGTGACGGCCGTGTGGTGATGATTTTGGATCTGAAAGAGTTGATATCCCGGTCAGGTGGGGCAGCCGCGGTTCAAAAAAAAGAAATGATGGCAGCCGTATGATGAAAGCGATTAGAGTAATTGTTGTCGATGATTCCGCTTTTATGCGCAAATCCATATCTATGCTACTGGAATCGGATCCTGATATTCAGGTTGTGGCCACAGCCCGGGATGGATTGGACGGCATCGAGAAAATCCGGCAGCTCAGGCCGGATGCGATTACACTGGATATCCAAATGCCCAGAATGGACGGATTGACGGCGCTGAAAATAATCATGAAGGAATATCCGCTTCCTGTTCTGGTCATCAGTTCTGTTACTACGAAAGGAGCGCAGGTTACGCTGGAGGCCTTAAGCTATGGCGCAGCCGATTTTGTACCCAAAGAGCTGGCGAACGGGCCGTTGAATATTATACAGATGAAATCGGAGATTATTGCCAAAATAAAGAGTGTTGTCAATCATCCCGGTTTTTATGCAAAAATAAAAGGAAACGGTTTTTATCAAGAAACTATTAACGATGAAGATATTGAAAAAATAAAGTTACTCCCGGGAGGCAAATTTGCCGCGGTTGTTCTTGGCATCTCCACCGGCGGTCCGTTTGCACTCAATAAAATCATCCCTCGATTCCCGGCAGATTTTCCGGTCGGCATGGCGATTGTGCAGCATATTCCCCCTAATTTCACCAGATCGTTGGCGGAAAAATTAAATAAAGTCAGCGCGGTTCAGGTAAAAGAAGCGGAAGATGGCGAGAAGTTTTCACCAGGGAAAGTATTTATCGCTACGGGCGGTCGGCATTTAACTTTCCGGCGGAATAATTCTGAAATATATTTAAGAGTATCGTCCGAACCGAATGGAACTCTCTTCTGCCCTTCTGTAGACGTTATGATGTCATCGGCCGCTGAAAATTTTGCCGAACCACTCCTGGCGGTTATCATGACCGGAATGGGCAAAGACGGCACAGAAGGGCTGAGGTTGATCAAGAAAAACAACGGTTTCGTGATTGCCCAGAATGAAGAAACCTGTGTTGTCTATGGCATGCCCAGGGAAGCTGTGGAGAAAGGTCTGGCCGATCTCGTTTTACCATTGGCAAGCATTCCCGGTGCAATTGCACGGATGGTAAGTAGATAGGAATTAACTGGCGCAAATTACTCCGTTTTGCTATTTTACCGCACTGCCCCGATTATTCGGGAAAATTATTCTGTCTTGTCGTTCGCTATGTTATTTCATTAGATGACTCTTTGATTATGTTCAGAGAATCCTTCCGCAAGCTATTCTGATTTACTAATTCCGTTTTTTCTTACCATGATTTTAATTGATTCAAGGCGTCTTTTCGTCGAATTGTCCTACATCATTTACCATTAAAATTAGCAAATGTTCTTAATAAATTTCATGAATGTGTCGATAAAAAAATGAGTGCCCAAAAAATGTCAGAATCATAAAATCAAAATGTGAAGCATGTCAAGATTCGAGTTAGGAACATTCATCCCCGGCAAAGAAGATCAATTTCGCTCATCATTGGCTTCTACCCTGGTCGGTTGTAATGAAGCCCTGGACAAACTGAATCATCTTCTTAACGATGCGCTGACCGGCAACGGCCATTTCATTGTTATCAGCGGGGAAGCGGGAACAGGAAAAACAAAATTAACGCATCGATTTATACTCGATGCGGAGAGAAAGGGGATTGTGGCGTTAGAAGAAAAATTTGATGCGGAAAGCCGCTATAATCCCTATACAATCTTTTTTCGCCTTATTGATCATCTAAGCCGGCAAAAGGTGAAAGATGCCGGTGCTGCGCAGGTCCGATTGGCAAAACTCATGAATCCGGATAATGGCAACGGCGACAAGAAAAAAATAACTTCCGATTTCTCTTCTCTTTATTCGCTGCAAACGCAATTCGGCCTGGTACAACAAAAATTGGTCGCCTCCATTTTAGAATATACCAAAGAAGAGACGCTGATTCTTGTATTGGCGGATCTCCATCTGGCGCCGCTTACTACCTGGCAATTTATTCACTATTTCAGCAAAAGTTTGGTTGAACAAAAAATTCTGGTGCTGGTTACGTTGCGTCAGGATGGACGGGAAGTATCGCAACAAAAAATTCCGCCGTATGCCAATGTTTTGCAAAGAATGAACAGGGAGTGTCTCGTCGACCGCATCGGTTTGCAGCGTTTCGATCTGCAAAAAACCAGGGAATTTTTAAACGCGGTTTTTCAACGCTCCGATTTCAGCAGCAAATTTCTACCGTGGCTATATGAACTCTCCGGCGGAATTCCCGGAACGCTGGTTGCCGGTTTGCAGACCCTGTTCGATCGGGGGATCATTTACAAGCAGAAAGGTGTTTGGTTTAACCGGGAAAATCTGCAAAAAAATGATTTAACCCGGCTTGTTCTGGGCGAAGTCAACACAAAAGACATTTTGCCCGGTATAAAAGACCTGCCGGACCGCCGGCAAAAAATGGTTGAATATGGCGCTTTGTTAGATAATTCCTTCGATTATATTCTAATAAGCACGATTCTAAATGTTCCCCGGATTAAGGTGGTTAAAGAATTAGTGCAATTGAAGGATAAAAAAATACTCATCGAGTCGGAGGACCGGAATTATAAATTCAAAAACTCTGCAGTTGCCGCAGCCATTTTGGCCGACATTCCGGCAGAGCAAATTCCGGTTATGCACTTTAAAATAGCGCAGGCCATCGAAGCAAGCGGAAAGATGGAATATCCTAAAAAAGAGTATTTAATGGCACATCATTATCTTCGCTCAACAGAGAGAGAGAAGGCATTTCCATATTTATTGAAAGCCTTTGATGCTGCCCTCGCAAATTTTGCCTTCATCGAAGCGAAAGAGTTTTATCAGGATGCCGTGAGTCTAACTAACGACGGTACCCATTTGTATGATTCTTCCGGTCTGTTGTATCTTTACTTTAAAATGACCTGGCTCAGCCGCGTTTTAGGCAATTATCGGGAAGGTATTGAATATGCCGAACTTGGGCTTAAATTGAGTGAAGAGCTGATGGACGGTGAAATGAAAAATCAAATCCTGATTCAAAAAGGATTGACCTATTTTCGTCTAAACCGGTGGCAGGATGCCAGAGATTGTTTGATTAACTGCCTACATGCGGACGCGTCCGATAGTGGCTTCATTAAAGCTATGGCCAATTTTGGGTTGGGAAATGTTTGTCTGGAACTTTCGGAATATCCCCAGGCTGTTGATTATTATCAAAGTGCATTGCATTTAGCCAAACAATTAAACGCAGAACCCCTTATCGGCACGCTGTATAATAATCTGGGTATCATCGAAAATATTTTAGGCAACCATCTCAAATCGGTTCAAATGTACAGCAAAGGGATTCCTATCTTTGAAAAATCAGGCGACCATTTTGGCCTTGCCCGCCTTTACCACAACATCGGTATGAACTATGCCGATGAAACCAGTTGGAAGAAGGCCAATGAATTTTATGGCAAAAGTTTATCCGTTTCCGATGTAATGGGTTTGGTGCCGTTAAAATCCATCACATTTTTGAACCGGGCAATTGCCTTAGTTAATTTGAACCGTTATGAGGAGGCGCGCGAGTACAATTTTAAGGCGTATCGTTTGTTAACGCGTTTGAACGATGAACTGGGGATTTCAGAATATCATAAAGTTCAGGGCATTCTGGAAAGGGAGCAAAAAAACTGGTCTGAAGCCGTGAAACACTTTGAAATAGCTATTGAGAAATTTCAGGCTCTGCAAAATAAACTCGGTGTGGCGGAAACAAAATATGAGCGCGCCCTGATGGAAATTGAAGTGGATAACCGGAGAAATGCCGTTATCTGGCTGGAGAAAGCAAAAGAAGATTTTGCGAACCAGGATCTTCAGGAAAAAGTAAAGTTTGTGAATGAAAAATTGGCAGAAATTGTAAGGCGGGAAACTGAAGCGAAAGCTGAGGTGATGCATGACTAAAGACAGTAGTAAAGTGATTCGTGTCTATTTATCGGAAATGTCGCGTATTATCAAAAGCACGGCATCAAAGTCGCACATTGCGGAGAATCGCAGTTTATATTCCATCGCGAAAGCGATCAACAAACTGGCCAACCGGGATTTACCGGAACAGTTGATTGCCGTCAGTGAATTTGAAAGTGACTCGTTGGAAAAAGTGGCATACTACATCGATCTGGCATTGAAAACGTTCGAGGAAATTCGCGGTCCCATTCTGGATGACGAGCAGCGGGTGAAATTTATTTCCGTGCTTAGTGAAACCCATGAAACCCTTGGTAATTATGCCGCTGCCATCAACCATTATTCCGCCGCACTGGAAATTGCTAAAACACTGGAAAATCATGAGATGCAGGGCGACATTCTTTACCGTATCGCCAGAATCTATTCCCAACGAGGAAACTGGGAGAAGGCGCAGACGCTGCTGCGCGATGCGGAAGTATTTCTGCAGATGGTAGGAAATCATGCCGGGTTGGCGCTGGCGCAGATAGAATCAGCTAAAATATCTTACCGCAAGGGGGAATACCTGATTGCCCAAAATTTGTTCCGGAAAGCATTGCAAACCTCGGAACTGGTAAGTGATGTATTCAGCAGGGCAACTATCAGTAATCATCTGGGCATTATTCAGCGCATGGAGGGGAATTACGGAGCGGCATTCACCCATTTTCAGGAAGCGCTGATCGAGTTTCAGAGTATCAAGAATTACCATGGGACGGCAGATAGTCTGAACAATTTGGGATTTATGTATCTCAAAGAAGGTGAATTTCGTGAGGCGGTTAGTTATTTCGATAAAGCGCTTCAATTGTGCCAGGAATACGGTAATTTTCCGCTGCTGGCTTTTGTCTACATGAACAAGACGGAATTTTATTGCGATGTTGGCGATTACCCGATGGCGGCCACTACCTGCGGCCGGGCGTTGGAGATTTTGGTCCGCCTGAAAAATCCCATCGGCATTGCCAAAACCAATAAATTGTTTGGCCGGATTTACTGGAAATCAAAAGAAACGGGTACCGCTGCCGCATTTTACGAAGAGAGCATCAAACTTTATCAGGAATTCTGCATTCCTTTGGGACTGGCAAACTGTTACAAAGAATATGCGGAATTTATCGGTGAGACCCAAAGTGAAGAGAGCGCCGCTAAATATTATAAACTGGCTGAGGAAATTTTCCGGCGTATCAATCTGGAAAAAAACAAACAAGAAAAAACGGTTCGTTTTCAATTAAGCAAAAATGAAGAAAAGAATGAAAGCAGGATAGAAGCGGCTGATTTTGTTCACGAAAAGGTGTGAAGGCCGGGATGGAACTCAAGAATATCGCTCAATACAATATCCTTAAAAAGATAGGCGTCGGCGGCATGGGGCAGGTCTTTCAGGCTTTCGATACCCGGCTGGAAAGAGATGTGGCCATCAAAGTGATGCATCGTCATCTTTTAGAGAATGAAAAAAACGCAGAGAGATTTCTCACCGAAGCCAGAGCGGCTGCCAAGTTGGTTCATCCTAATGTAGTAACCATTTATGAAATCGGCGAAGCGGAATGTGGCCGTTACATTGTGATGGAATATGTGGCCGGCCGTCAGTTAACGGATTTGATTCGTGATACAGAAAAAATTTCACTGGCGGATGCCATCAGAATTGGTGGCCAGGTTTTACAGGGCCTTACCGCTGCCCATAAATTAGGGATTCTGCATCGCGATATCAAACCGGAAAATATACTGGTGACCGATGATAATGTGGCGAAAATTCTGGATTTTGGCATCGCAAAAGTTCAATCGAACCTGCAATTGACCATGACCGGAGATATTTTGGGTACTATCGAATACATGCCTCCGGAGCAGATGTTGGGAGAACAAATCGATAACCGCAGCGATCTGTATTCAGCCGCCGTTGTCCTGTATCAATTATTGACGGGTCGTTTGCCGTTTTCCGGGACCGGCGCGGTTGATATTCTGTTTAAAAAATTGAACGAAGAACCGGTGCCGCCATCCTTTTTGAATAAAGAAATATCCGAAGATGTAAATCAAATTCTGCTGAAAGCCTTGAAAAAGGAGAAAGAAGACCGCTGGGATTCTGCGGACATGTTTAACCGGGAACTTGAAAATACGCAGCATAAAAGAACGGGACAAGACCAAAATACAGAAATTATTTCCGCCGATTTCATGATTGATAAATCCGGTGAAGATGGATCGGCAGATTTTCAGGAATTTCGTTCGGTTTTCATTGGCCGAGAAAAAGAGTTTAAAAAATTAATCGGTTTATACCATAAGGCCTCTCATAAAAATGGACAGACCGTAATATTGCAAGGTGAAGCGGGTGTAGGTAAAAGCAGTCTGGCACAACGGTTCAAACGATATGTAGAACAGGATGAAGCGTTCATTCTATATGGTGAATCTCTCTATCAGGAAGGGTTGAACGCATATTTACCGTATATCGATGCTTTACGCCGTTTTCTTACCAAAGCAAGTCATAGACTTTCCGTCGAAGAGAGAGAAAAATTTAAAAAGACTATTCGGGAAAAGGTGCCGGTATTGCGTGAATTTACTAAACGGTTCGATACGGTTTTCTCCGGTGAGGCTCAGGATATTTCTAATAATACCGGCCGGGAAACCGGTAATCTTTCTGAAGGCATCTATTATATTTTATCTCAGTTAGCGGCTGTTCATCCCGTGCTGCTCATTATCGACGATCTGCATTGGGCAGATGAAGCCAGCTTACGTTTGTTCCACTATCTGTCCAGAAATATACAAGATCAGCAGATTATCCTCATGGGGATCAGCCGGACGGACCGCCACGATCTGCAACAGAACGGCAAACCTTCCATGATTGTCGATATGCTCTCCCGCATGCGCCAGGAAGGACATGCCCAGTTGCTGAATCTGTATCGTCTGATCCGTGAAGAATGCGACCTGCTGATCGATGAATGTTTGGTAAATACCGATTTCTCAGAAGAATTTTATGAGAAAATATTCGATGAAACCAAGGGGAATCCGTTTTTCGTTATCGAGACGCTGAAAGTTTTCCAGGAAAAAGAGATCATTTGCCGGCGAGATAAAATATGGTATGATAAACAGAGCAATTTTGTCGTTGAGGTGCCCAAACGGGTGGAGGATGTTTTTCTGCGCCGGCTGAATGATCTTTCCGAAGATGAACGGGAAATGTTGCAGGTTGCCGCTGTGACCGGATTCAAATTTGATATATCTCTGCTGGCAAAGTTGCTCGAATTGCCGAGAATAAAATTGATTAAAAAATTGCACCGGATCGAGCGGGATCTGGAAATTATCAGCAGCACGGAATCGGGATTTCAATTTGAACATCCCATGCTGCACGATCTGTTGTATAATGAAATGCCCGTTATTCTGGCACAAGAGTATCACCTGATGGCAGCGGCGGAATTAGAAGAGATGCACAAGCCTGATCCCGGCGCCTTTACCGGTGAAATTGCCTTGCATTACCGGAAAGGCGGCGATCATCAAAAAGCGCTGCCGCTGCTTTTCGAAGCAGGCAAACGGGCGTTTAAAATTTCCGCCTATCGTGAGGCCAGTGTTTTTTTCGAAGAATTCCTCGATTCGGCGGAATATGTAGAAAATCCGTTTTTCGAATCTGTTTCTGAATTTGGTTTGTATCTACAATTGGGTATTTGCTACGAGGAATTGGGAAAATGGGATAGCAGCCTGAAAATATATCAGAAATTGCATGAGATCAGCGAAAAATCCGGACAGTACGAAAAACAAGAGGATGCACTGCGCCGGATCGGCCGGATTTATGACAAATTGGGAAAATGGGATATCTCCCTGCAACACTATGAAAAATGTCTGAAGCTAATTGATAAGTATAATATTAAAAATGCAATGAGCCGGATTTATAACAATATAGGTCTGATCCAGTTCCAGCAGGGAAATTTTTCTGATGCACTGCAGTATTTTGAAAAAACGCTGCAATCTGTGGATAGCGTAATGGGGGAGTTTGATAGAGCACACGCTTTGACAAACATAGGTACGGTTTGCAATATTCAGGGTAAGCATCAGGCTGCCCTGGAAAACTATTTACAGGCATTGGCAATTTATAAGAGAAAGAAAAACAACAAAAATCTGGCGCGGGTATACCACAATTTGGGTATGACTTATGCCGATCTGGAAAGTTGGCCGGAATCGATTAAATCCTTTGAACAATGTTTTTCTCTGGCCGATGAAGTGGAAGATAAACAGTTGCGGGCGTTGACTTTTCTGAATCTGGGCAGGGCTTATGTGCGGCAGGGCAATCTGAAAAAAGCCGGATTAAATGTGAATAAAGCGATGAAAATTTTCACAAGAATGAACGATAAATTAAATATAGCGGAAGCGCATCATGTGTTCGGTATGGTTGCCGCAGCGAAAGGAAATTATCAGGAAGCTGAAAGATATTTCAAGGAAAGCCTGAAAATAAACCAAAAACAGGAATACTACGACGGTATTGCGGAAAATTACCTGAGTTATGGAAATTTGAATCGGAATTTCGGCAAAAAGGAACAGGCACGGACTTGTTACGAAAAGGCCATCGAAGCTTATCAAAAATTGGAATTGGGGGATAAAGTTCGCGAAATCAATAATTTAATAGAAGATATGGATCAAAAAACGGATTCACAAATATTTGCCGGCATTCAAAATGTGGAACATAAAAGGGAACTAAAAAACCATGTCTCATACACTCAATACAGTTGAAGATCTGGAGCAGGAGAATATAAAACTGCTCGAAGAACTGGAAGTTTCCTACCAAAATCTGGAGTTGGTTGTCGAGCAGGCCTCTAAGGAAAAAGAGATCGCCTATAGGGAACTTCAGGATAATTTTGAGGCGTTACAACGCTCTTATGAAGAAATATCCAATAAAGAGAACCTTTTGGTTCATTTGGAGAAACTTTCGTCAATCGGGCAATTTATTACGGAAATCATCCACGAATTAAAAAATCCGCTCACAATCATTTCCGCCCATGCCGAGATGGCCCTGATGATGGATCCTCCTGCCGAATTGCAGGAGCAGTTGCGGCAAATATCAAAACAAGTGATGAGATTGTCCGGTTATCTGAACCGCTTTCGTTCCATGGCCTATAAATCGCAGGAAGATTTTGTCCTGTTTGATGTGAACAAAAATTTAATAGAAAGTATGTCCACCATCGAGATGATTATTCCCAAAGGGATCAAGTTGCAAAAAGAGATTTTTGAATTGCCGTTGATGATAAAAGGCGATCAGTATCAAATCAACCAAATTTTTTTGAATCTGGCAAAAAATGCCTTCGATGCCATGAAAACGAACGGTAATTTACTCAGGGTGAGCAGTAAAGTTGTTCTTCTGGATTGGGTGGAGACCGGGGGAAATGTGGGAAAACATTATTGCCTGTCACCGGCCAAATGGAACCGGTTATTAACCGAACACAAGCAGTTTGTTCTCATCGAATTTGAAGATAACGGGCCGGGGATCGATGAAGAGAATCTGGATAATATTTTCCAGGCTTTTTTTACTACCAAAGACCGGGACAAGGGAACCGGATTGGGACTGTCGATTTCCAGTGATATTGTCAAAAGGCATGATGCAAATCTGGCAGTTCTGTCGCAACCGGGTATCGGCACCAGATTTCAAATAATTTTTCCGATGATCGATAAAGAAAATATGTATGAAGATATAATCCTGCGTACGTCGACTATGGTTGGTATGTAATCCATAAATTTGGAGAAAAGAAGATGAGTACTTGTCCAAGATGCGGAAAACAGATTCAGGAAGATGATAAGTTTTGCGGCTTTTGCGGCTTTAATCTGACAATAGAGCAAAGTACAAGTTCCTTCACACAACAGGAACTGAAAGTGAGCGATATCCGCTTAAACCTGGGTATGGTTTACCTGAAGCAGGGGAAATACAAACTGGCGTTGGAAAATTTTAAAAAGGTACTGGCACAGGATCCCAATCATCCCATGGCCGGTCAGATGATTGAACAAGTTCAAACTGCGATGGAGATGTAAAGTGGAGAGGAGAGATGGAAAAAATTTGTTGGCAATGCCGGCATAAAAACAGGGCGGAATACCGTTTTTGTACCCGATGTGGCTCCCGTCTAATTAGCGAAGCCGGTAAAACCGATAACTCCCCCCGTTTGGTGATGCTCCACGGAGACAGGCCCAGCGCCGTATTTCATCTCAACAGGCGTTTGTCGTTCATCGGTCGGGATAAAATAAATACAGTAGTCTTGCAGGATACACAAATATCAAAACATCATGCAAAGGTGTTTGAGGAAAACGGCCAGTTTTGGATCCAGGACAACCGGAGCAAGAACGGTGTGTTCATCAATGGGAAAAAAATCAGGGAAAAAGAGCGCCTGATTCATGGCTGCCTGCTGAAGTTGGGTTCAACAATCCTGCGCTTTGAAACCATGCAGATCCATTAAGTTTTCAGTAACGGTTTCTCCACTGAAAATAATCCCGATGCGGACAGGCATGAATGACTCAAAAAGTTTATTTTATGAATGATCAGTTGAATTTTTTAACGAAATCAGTCTTCCGACTGAGTTTATCCTGAGCTTGACGAAGGGCCCAGACCGGCTTAAAAAGGAAGCCATTGTGAGCAGAGTCGAACTGTGGCAAGCGTGATATTAAAATTAATTGTAACTATTCAGGTGTTTTCTTTCAATCTTTTTCGCCTTGCCGTGAACGACAAGGCTAAGAAATGAAAGGGCGCTAAAGCGTCCTATTTACGATAGCATCCTTCAGGATGCTTTCATGTCTTAG
>CAJVYQ010000056.1 GCA_913009825.1 uncultured Deferribacteres bacterium | reverse complement strand
AATATACTAAACTTTCTATAATATATCAATTTATTTGTTTGAGAAAAGAAAATCATTTGAATTCATCTGGCTTGAGATATTTTTAATGCTAACGGACTTGGTTTCAGGCGCACAAACAGCAGGAGACTCACTTTGTTAGAGCAAAATATTTCAACCAATCTGCTCTGAAACTCAAAAAACCAACCGCTGTTTGGGTTGCCTGGAAACGTTGGTTAGGGGAAACTTGCATTTATTTTAATTGTCTTTTTCTTTTTTACTCTTTACAGAATCTGAAATAGAAATTGGCACCTTAAGTTGAATGTTAACATTTTTTGATGAATCTGACTTGTCTAGTGGTTGTACAAAATCTATTATTAATCCTGAATCTGATAATTTTGAAGAAGAACTCAAAGAAGAATCAATATATGTTATTATACTATCAAGTTTGCTTGCTTCATTTAAATATTTGTTTTCGAGGTAATATTTTTTAAGAATATTTAGCGACTTAATATCACTTTTATAATTCTCCACATCAATTATTTCAGTATATACTTCGCTTTGCTCATATTTTATTATCGATTCGATTGGATAAGAGTAAGTTCCTTTATTATCATATGCAAATAATGTATATAAGTATGTTTCACCTAATTTAACATCTTTGTCGATGTAATATCGCATGAGATTACCATTATAAACATTTACTGGATAATTAGCCATTAGTCGTATCGAATTAATTATGGGAGTAGGGGGTCGATTGTCCAGATAATTTCGTTTTATTTTTCTGGGTGGTAATGAAATATGTAATATTTTCTTTCTTTTTATTTGAGCAGGTTCATTATTTCTAAAAAATCGAATATAAGGAGATGCACCAAGTAGTAAACCTTTTTTACCTGCTCCATCATATAGTTCATTGTCTAATGTCATAGCAAACTCTGATCTTTGCGAATAATGAGTTCTGAAGATACGATAACCCTCAACATTAGAATTTTCTGGTTCTGACCAAGCTAAAATGATTTTATTTTTTCCCAAAAATAATCTTGTTCTAAAAGGAGTTAGTGCAGCATTCTTATCTATAGTAATTTGTTTGTTCAAATTAGGTTTATCATAACTTATATTTTTCTTTTTTATAACTTTTATGTTCCCAATATTTTTTAGCGATATTTCTAAGTTTAACAATTTTTTCATTTCTAAATAAGTCTTTGAAATTAAAAATATTCTAAGAAGGCTGTTTTCTAACAAATCGTCTATATAAATGGAAGTCCTTCCAAATAAAAATTCAATATCATTTTTAAAATAAATGGGAGCATCGCTCAATTTCTTTGATAAAATTATTTTGAATTCATTTTTTTCAATATCGATATATACTTTTTCATTCTCTTTTAATTCTGATAAAGTTTGTTTTAGACTATCATATAGACAATCCATGTCATATTTGTCGTCTGAAAATACAGGAAAAATCGTTTTTGTATTTTTAAAGAACGGGCGATTAAACCAACTTTCAGGCCATGGATATGTGTCCGATATTCCTAATTCACTACCAGGTAAACTTTCTAAAGATATTTTATACCAATAATGCCCACCGTTTTTTACAATTTCTTGAAATGTGTTATCAACAATAGGAGAAGGATTCCTTCTACCAAATCCTACGTCCTTTGAATAGCTCCTATAAACAAAACTATTTGTTGCAGACTGATCAAAATCAGGTGAAGTACTTATCTCAATTTTTATAGAATCCTTACTGGGGAATTCATATTCTAAAGGAGGTCTGTCTGTTTCTATATTGACTTCTTTTCTCAAAGGTTCAATAAATTTGCATAATACATCCATGATTTTGATATTTTCTTCTTTGTAAATTAAATTTAAAAAGAAGTCATCTTGGATTGGATCTCCTAAATTTTTAATATCAATAGTAGTTAGGAAATAATCATCCAAAATATTATCATCATAACTAAAATCAATTTTGGAATAAGTAAAGTTTTCATTTATAGCTTTTATAATTTCATTTTTACTTAAATTTTTGATTGATTTGATCTCGTATTGAATCCTTTTATCTGGAGTTTTTGTGAAAATTGAATCAATAATTTTTTTACTAATTGGAGCAAAAATTGTCCCTACTAAAAGAAGACCAATAATACCGATCAATGCGGCTTGAATTGAACGACTTTTAAAAAAGTTTCGATTAAAAACATTTTTCATATTTTAATATAGTATTAAAAAATAGATACATCAATTGGTTTATTTACCCCTAACCTATAACTAGTCTTCAATTTATTACCAAAAATTTATTGCCATCAACAGGAAATAACTTCCATTTTTGGAATTTACTCCTACTAGCAGGAATTTGGTCATTACTAATATTAGACATTTTGGAGATTATTTACCTATTTTTTCAAAAATCAAAGTGGTTCAGAATAATATTGGTTTGTTCCTCCCTGCCAATTCTAATACATCGTTATGTAAAAATCAACAAGAAAGATTCCTGAAATATTGTAACTGTTCAGCCCACTAAACACACGAAAGAAACGAAAGATTAAAACGTCAACAAATCATCTTTATCGACAACATGCAGGGAAAGTCCCCAATCTCCGCCAAGCTGGCTTACTTTCACCAGAACCGTATTTTCACCCTTGTGGAAATCCGCCAGGATAAAATTTTCCGCCACTTTAAGGCCGCGATTCTGATGCAAACGGAAAACTTCTGTGCCGTTCACCCAAACAACGGCGGCATCGTCGCTGCCCAATAGTAACGGGGCGATGGTTTTCTTTTCTGCCGATATTTTGGCTGCGGCGTAAACGATGCCGTTTTCAGGATCTGAGACATATTGGGTAAAATCGATCTGTTTACCGGCAATAATTATTTTCCGCCACTTCAGTTTTTGGCCGTTCTTGCCGGAATAATCCGCGGTAAAATCGATCTTTTTCTCGGGATCGTAAACCCGGGCAAAACCTTCGTCGTGTGAATTATCGAAGGGGCCGATGATGTGCCAATTTTTAACCGCACTGCCGGGCAGTTTTCGCGATTTTAGCAGATAGTACAGATTTGTGGCGATGGCATTACCCTGTTCAACATTAGCTCTTTTTGCTAAAGCCAGCCAATCGTGCCAGCCGGAAAAATCACCAAAGAGAAACAGCCCGGGATAAAAGATCGCCGCCTGCGAATCACCATCCAGCCCGTCGATGAGCCGATGTAAATCGGCAATGGTTTCAACTCTTGTTTCGCCTTTCACCCCGGTCAGCAACCGTAAATTAGCGGCAACCCGATAAGCAAACGGACTGTGGGGAAAATTTTTTACAAAATCCAGGCCTGCTCTGATGATAGGAACGGTCCCGTGTAATTGTAAAATATGATCGATCTGAGCCTGCTCCAGGCTCACGGAAAATTCGGCTAACGGTGCCGAAGGAACCGCTCCCTGTCCGGTTCCCTGCCTGCTCATTTTAAAATGAAAAACCGGCAGCGGATAATCATTCCCCTTCGGCGCTGTTCCTTCGATGGAAATTTGTACCGCATTCTGCGGACCGACAACTTTTGTCAATGCAGCCGGTTCCACCTGCCAGCCGGCAGACGAAACGGTTCGAAAAGAGAGGGAAGCAGAGTATTGAACGGGTACAGAAATGAAAAGTTTTCCGGTGAGCCGGAAATTGCCCTGTTCATCCGGAACCAATTTGAGTTGAGATACCTCCTTTTGCACGGAATTCTTCAGGTTCAACAACGCAAAAGAGATGATCTTTTCAGGGAGTTTCGCCGGGTTTTTATCGATTGTAAATGTATCGATGACATTTCCGTTATCATCTATTGCTGTGCCGGATATTTTTTCTCCGGAAATGTCAAGAATCACAAAATTGTGAATACTCTCTGTAAATGCATCATATTCCTTGTCGACAACCGGATAGAGTGGGGCGCCGCCGCCGGCCGTAACAATATAAACCACCTGATTTTTCGCATCGCCGATGGGATAGGTACGGTTGTAATAATGATCATGGCCATTTATTACCAATTTAACGCCGTATTTCCGGAACAGAGGATGCCAGACCGAGCGCATTTCATGAACGGGACGGGTAGGATGGGCGCTGAATAACGGATGATGAAACATGACGATTTTCCATCCGGCATTTTTTGATTTTTCCAGATCCTGAAGCAGCCATTTATATTGATCCGTTCCGGGTCCGCCCGGCTGATTGCTATCCAAACCGATGATATGAACGGGGCCGTAATCGGTCGACCACCACGCTTCGTTGTTGTTCAGCGAGTAAAAATTGTAATAATAAACCGAATTTCGCTCATGATTGCCCAGCACCGGCAGGATGGGAACTTCCGCGGCGTAAGGTTTGATGGGATCAAAAAACTGTGGTTTCCATAAATCAAATTTTCGCCCATCCGCCACAAGATCCCCGGAATGAAGCACCAGATCCGGATGTTCTGCGGCAATTAATTTTGCTATTTTCAGATGCATGGCCGGATCGCTGCGGGAATCGCCATAGGCAGCTATTTTTATCCGCTCACAATTTTCGGACGGCGCCGTTTTAAAATGCCAAACTTTTGTTACGGCATCGTCCCAGCGGCAGCGGTAATAGTAGCGGGTACCGGTTTTCAACCCGGTTAATTTGATTTCATGAATCTTTTTCGCTTCAGTCTCCATTACGGACAATTCCAGTTTTTCAGCCGACAGGCCATACTCAACCGTACCGGAAACGGAATCCGTTGTTTCCCACATGATCACAATACCGTTTTGACTGACATTTTGTAAATAAGGTCCCGTATACAACGTTGCCGGTTCCTGGCCGTACAAAAAACCGGTTACCAGCAAACCTGCAAAAAATATCACCAATGCAAATCGTCTCTTCATTCATTTTCTCCAATTCTTCAGTTAAAATAAGTAACGCTTCAGATAGATTGAGAGAACATCCCCCGTACTCCCCTCAAGGGGAGACTATTAGATTTCCTCTTTCAGGAGGAAGCGGGTATTACTCACAATACAGGACGCTTCAGCGTCCTTTCTATTTTCAGTCCCGGAGTAAACTTCGGGGCGGCTGCTCCGATATTCACATTTACCGTAGAACAACTTTAGCTCACTTCACACTTCAAACTTAAAACTTAAAACTTCAAACTTCACACTTCAAACTTCAAACTTAAAAGCCCCTCTTTCTACTTCAATCTCTGCAGCAGTTCCGGTAACGAATAATGGGTATAAGGCTCGCTGCTGGCCGGCGTGTAAGCGCCGGCGTTGGCTACCCAAAATTCCAGAGATTGCGGCGCAAACAACACATCATGCAAATTGCTTTTCATGGCCACAGGCCGGTCCATCAAACGAATCGCTTTCTCCGCATCGATTTTGCCGTAGTTCTGTTTCACCCTTTCAAATAACTTTTCATACCGGTCGCCGGCTGACATCAGGACGGCATCTTCAACCGGATGCTGCAAAAGCGGATGCAATTGGTTGGGCTTCACTACTTCAAATTTTGCCGGCGTGGTTGCCAGGCCGCGGGCATCGGGAATTTTACCATCGGAAATCACATAAAAATATTGACAGGTACGGGGCGTGTCGCGAAAAATAGTTACCGCTTCAGCTAACGTTTTTGCCCGTTCCAGTCCTTCCCGCATCAAAAAGGCCATGGGCATCCCGTCCCAATCGCCCTCACCGGCGCCGCCCATTTCACCAAAAGCCACCTGCTGGTCGTTCATGCCGGAGACGGAACCGATGAATCCGGCAAATCCCACGTTGGCAAATGCAAAGCTGCCTTTCGGCTGTAAAATGTACACAACCGCATTATACTGCAAACCTAAATCAGTGATATAATCCAATACACGGCCATGATAAAGCTTTCCGTCCACAGTTGCTTTGTTAAACAGCGCAAACCCGGAACAATGAAACAGCGCCGGGAAAACATTGGTTAGATGGATTTCATCCAGCGAGATGCCGCTTGTTTCAGCCAGGCCGGCCATCTCCTCCTCATATTTTTCCGGGATAAACGGTGCTAACCGGGCATAAGCGCCGCGCATATCATCCAGAAACCAGTGACGGCGCTCCAGCGTGTAAACCCAGCAGATGGTGTAAAGCGTGGCGTCTGCCATCTGCCTCACTTCCTGTTTCAGCAGGGCGCCGTGGGCCCGGCCAATTTCCCTGTGCGTTCCTTTAGCGATGAGTACCCGGTTGCCATTGACATAAGTCAAAAGCCCTTTTCCCCAAACCCGGTCTTTCCCGTCCGGCTTCGGCGGCATCCTATTTTCTATGGAGATGGTCGCTGCCCGAACCGCGCCGCGATAAATGGCTGTATTCAGTTCCCGACGGTTTACAAGCAATTTTTCCGCCCCGCTTTCATCAATTTTTGCCGGCAGATAAGCAGAATCTACCGGGGAAAAGGTAACCGAAAACGGATTGAGTGAATCGCCGGCAACAATCCGGAACCCACCCGGTTGATCCAGATTTTTCCAGATTGTCGGATTGTTTTCATTTATTTCATGCGGGAACCTGATGATTTGGTACCGTTTTCCCTGCCATTCCTTTTTGGTAAAATCACATTTCATAAATGACCACACCGATATGCCGAGACGTTTAGTCCAATTCAGATCAAGCATCTGCGCCAATTGAGGATGACTGCCCACAATTTCACCAAGCAGCAGCAGAATGTCAAAATTTTTCTGTTCCGGCCCGTTTCCTGTAATAATCAATTTCGGGTTGGAAATCAGCACCAATGTCTGCTTTTGATCACTCTGCACCACATACTGGTTGTGTTTCACTTGAACATCTGCCAGAAAGTGATGATCTTTTTTATAATGAACAGTCGCCCGCAGAGAATCGAGTCGGCCGTTTTGTCCCCAACTGCCGGTTACTTTTAGATTAAGATTGTCTTTTCCGGTGATGCAGCTCCGGGTAAATTCACCCGTCATTTGAAACAGGGTGTAAGAACCGGACAGACGCCCCCAAAAGACAATGGACAATATCAGAAGCAACGCGATTAAAACCAGAATACTTCGGGAAAGTTTTTTGTTCATTTTTTTCTCCGATTAAATTTGCAGAAGACAAACGGTTTTTTGGTTTAACCCGCTTGAAACAGCGGCGTAGAACCTGATAAAATGCAATGAATTTTACCCCTGAACTTAATTTACCGGAGTGGGAAAGTAATTCAATAATTTGTTCTTATCATTTATTTTTTTGTCGCTTTTGCAACCTTAAGAAGGTGATAATACTTTTATTGCAGCATTTAAATTCTTTTCAACATTCTTACTTTTCTTCGCTCCATATATCAATTCCGCCACGGTAACTGATGATACACAAAACTCCTCAATACTTCTGCTGGTAAATTTTTTCCGTAACTTCAAAGATTTCGAATTCATCAAGTATATTAGAATATTCGTGTCCACCAAATATTTCATTAAATTTTGACCTCTTTAAGACTTAGCTCATTGTTATAAATATCTGGAAATTCATCCGCTTCATTTATTCCTTCAATAAAGCTTACCCATGGATCATCTTTGGGAATTAGAACCAATAAATTTCCAATTTTATTTATTTGAACAGAATCTACATCCAAACGATATTCTTTTGGCAAACGAATTGCCTGACTATTGCCTGATTTGAATACTTTTGCACTAATCATTATACACCTCCCGTATATACTATAATATATACTTAGAGATAAGAACTTTCAAGATTATTCTCAATTATATCTATTAACCAACATTCCAGCCCTAACATCTGTTTTATAAACATTTTCTCAACTAACTTAGAATCATATCAACAGGATGATTCCCGTTTACATGATTCCTGTTAATCGCAAGCTGAAAAATTACGATCAAATCGATAATCCGGTTTCTATTCAGCGCCGCCTGTCGATCCTGTTAAAAAAACCGAATTTTTAATGTAACAAAACCACAATTACAAATATTCCCTGAACCATTTTATCCCCTCCGGAAATGCCTGATCCAGAGGAACCTCCCGGTGTTTAGTGGGATACCAGATAATCTTTTTGGGCTGCTTTGCCTTTTTGAACATGGCTTTGGTAGTAAACGGCGGCACAATTTCGTCTTTGGAAGCATTGAGCATTAAAAGCGGCCGCGGAGCAATCCTGGCGACAAAATTGATCGGATCGATGATACTGAAATAAATTTTGGTTGCATCCGTAAAGGCTTTGAATTTAAAAGCCAGGTGCAAACCTCCCCCTGCCAGTGTAATGACCGGCACTTTGATGCGCTGATCCACAGCGCAAAAAACCGTGCCGATAATTCCACCCAGGCTGATGCCGAAAAAGCCGATGCGCCGGCTGTCGATCTCCGCACGCGTTTTAAGAAAATCGATCCCCCGGCGCAGATCAAAAACCGTCTGGGCGATGATATCCCGCGTCCAGTAACGGTAGCCGGAAACAAAATCGTATTTGTAATCATGAATCTTCCGGTCGCCGTGGTTGGCAATATCTATGCGCAAAACGGCATAACCGGCCTGGACAAAATAGCGATTTCCCACTTCCATGTAATCGGCCTGTTTGTTGTCACCGATACCATGTAGAAAAATAATTGCCGGCATGGGCGCGGGCACATTTTGGGGAATAGACAGCACCCCGGTGACAATTGCCTCGTGAAAACTACGGTAGGTCACATAATACAAAGTGAACTGATCCGTTTCCTGCTCAACCCGAACGGAATCTTCCAAAGGAAAAGTGGGATCGTAATCGTAGTAGTTGGCGATGGGAATATTCTGACGTCCCCCGCAAGCGGTAAAAAGCGGAAGCCAAGCAAGAATCGCAGATACAAAATAAATTTTTCTCATCGATCATCTCCCTGATTTGAAGTAACTAAAGTTGGAAGTGAGCTAAAGTGACTAAAGTTGGCCATCTTCCTCCTCTCTGTCATCTCCGTCCGTCTACAGAAGCGGGAGAAAGCGAAAACTAATGATTCTGTTGATTAAGTCCGAAAACCTTCCGCAGGATATTTTCAATTGATTAATTTGAGTTTGAATATTGTAGTTTGGCAAAAATGTCATTCCCTGCCCGAGCAGGCAAGCCTGCCCGAGCAGGCAAGCAAATTCCGGCTGATGCGGATGGCTCAAACAGTCTTGCTGAGCCCTTCGAAAAGCTCAGGATGAACCCTGTCAAAGTGTGATTACAAATAATTGATGGAGCACACCTGAGTAATTACACCCTGCATTAAAAAGTGTAATCCTATTTACTGCACACAGCCATTGTTTTTAACGATTTATCTCGCCCCGTCAGGGCTATGAATATGTTTTTGCTTCGAATCCCGGCGCTTCGCACCGGGCTGTATTATTTCACCCTTTCTAGGGTGATAAATATTTGCATAAATACGCCCTGAAAGAGCAAAATATAACGTCCAGGGAAGACCCCGGGATTGATTATTATCATATTTCCCCGTAGCCCTGAAAGGGCGCGATAATTATTTTCCATTTGCCGTTGTTTAACAATGTTTTTCCTGAATTTTCCGAAAGAGAAGATTAGCAGGAAGCGAATTCTGTGTTTTCAAAGAACTAAAATGAAACATATATTTGTGAGCAGAGATTTCCCATCCCAATGAATCGGGATTAAGAATGACATTTTTTCGTAAGTACAGGTGAGGAATCATGTCTTTTCAACTTTAGCTCACTTTAGTCACTTTAGCTCACTTTAGTTCACTTCAGGCACTTTAGTCACTTTAGTTCACTTTAGCTCACTTTAGCTCACTTTAGTCACTTCAAACTGATCTCCTGCTCACTTCCAACCATAATCTTTCAAATTAATATGCACATAAGGACGTTTACCGGCAATCTCCATCTTTTCGGCATAAGCGACCCACATTTGCAAACCGGTGGCATCATAAACTACATTCACCAGATTGCCATCATCATCGGCTACGGCGCGGGATAATTGAATCATTTTGTCCGTATTAAAACTGCCGTTGTTTTCGGTTAATTGTTCGAAGGCTATTTTATTTTTCATAGTGTAATAAACAGCATTTTTCAAAATGTCGGGCGCCATTTCATCAGTGGGATCGTCATCTTTCCAGACGGTCAATTTAACAGAATCCGGCGAGGTTACTTTAATTTTTACCGCTCCCATGGTCGCCGGTTTGCCGTCACCGGCATAAAAATAATACCGTTTGATCAACTGTGCTGATTTTATCTGCTCAACCGCTTCCTGCAATGTGGATGCATCGTAAAGAATATCGCGATACAAAGTGGAGAAATGAACGCCGTTCAGATCAAACGGATACTCGCTTTGGGGAGAAACTCCTTTTTCACCCAGTACAATCCCTTTTGCATTGATGCCGGTGTGCGCGCCGATGTAACCGGCAAAGGTTGCAACAGCATGGGCGATACCGTCGACCGGTTTGTAGATAATAACCACCGGATAATCCTGCAGATGCGCCTGCATTATAAAATCCAGGTTACGGAGTTGGTACAGATGGCCGTTACTTGTCGCCTCTCCCCAAACGGCCGCGCCGCTGCAGGCATAATCTGCAACCACCGGTATGGCATGCGCACGACGCAGCAGATCGAGGGAGAAACCGGCGCCATCCGCAACTCCTTTCAGTTCTTGTTTGAAGCGTTCACTGACGAAAGGTGAGATAGCGTTCCATGCATCATCAAGAACGGAATCTGAAAAACGCTCCGGTTCTGCTTTTTGGACAAAATCTAAAAATCCGGAAAGACACGGTTTGATTTCTGCTTGCAGCAAATTCCCCGCGGCGAACCCCATTTCATAAGGACTGCCATGGACGACAACCACCGTTATTTCATCCTGGCCGCTGCCAACGGTGGTGCGGTAACCGTTTACGGAATGACCACAGGAAAATTGCAGCCATAAACCCAAAGAGAGCCATATTACAAAATATTTTTTTAACATGACAAGAAACTCCTTCTTTATTTTTCACTGTCATCATTCCCGTCGTGCCCCAGGCAGGCCTGTCTGTGCAGGCAGGCTGCTATCACAGGGATGACACTTTTACAGTTTTTGGGATTTTCGTTCAGACAATAAAGGCTCAGATTATTTATAAACACACGAAAAGCATTAATTAGTGTCTGAACGAAAAGTATCTAAATTGGTAACTATTCAGGTCGCCTGAGAGTGAACCCCTCAGGCTAAGACATGAAAGCATCCTGAAGGATGCTATCGTAAATAGGACGCTTTAGCGCCCTTTTATTTCTTAGCCTTGTCGTTCACGGCAAGGCGAAAAAGATTGAAAGAAAACACCTGAATAGTTATCTAAATTGTATATCAAACATCCTGTTTGAATTATAATCTTATTGAAAAGCAGGAAACTAAACAGTTTATTAAACAAGCAAGATGCATGTTTTCCACTTTTCGGACAGACTCTAAATAATCAGCGATGTTTAATATTCTACTACCTTTGCTATATTAAGAACCGGTCTGCCACAGGCTGATGTTTTATGGGCTTGAAGAATTTCGAATATCGTTAACTTTCTTCTCACACAAGGGAAGGATGGTGTTTGGTAAATTTACAGGTATTTAAATTATTGCATCGTAAAAGTTTGTTTTTTTAGCCAAGTTTTTCAATCGGTTGGTTTGTAGAGCGACGAGTCCCGTCTCTCTACATTATGTTTTTTTACAGGAGATAACTATTCGGGTATGCACTAAAAATTAGCTGCGATCACGCTTCGACTCCCTGCCCGCAGCAGGCAGGCGCTCAGCACAGCTATTAAGCCGGCCTGAGCGGAGTCGAAGACCTATAACGCATCAAAATAACAAACATACATGAATAGTTGCGAGAAAAGTAATAATTCGTAACACTTTGGTTTTTACCGAAATCTGCTTCCCTTGCGCTCTCTGCGTCTCTGCGATTTAGAATGCCTGTTTTTTAACGCAGAGGTGCAGAGGACACAGAGAAATTGAAAAAATTGGAACTGAAAATTGTCGGCAACTATTTAGTTCCTGACCGGAAACTCCGCTCTTCTATCATTTCCGGCAACTATTCAGTCCACGAAATATACGAAACACTCAAAAAGTATTATCTAATTTTTTTTCGTGTTTTTTCGAGTCTTTCGTGGGTTACCTGAGTAGTTACTGTTATTTTTCAAAAAACTAAAGTGTTACAATACTTCAAAAAAAAACAAACCAAAACAAATGATCATTGGCACCGGATAAAAGATTCCGGCGCCAATGAAAAGGGGTATTCGTCGAATCATCCCGGCACAACGAGAGATGTTACAGATTATTTCATCAGAATCATTTGTTTGGTAACAGATTGTTTACCGCTGGTCAGACGGTAAAAATAGATACCGCTTGTTACCGGATGATGGTTGCTGTCCATACCGTTCCAGACAATTTTATGGGAACCGGGCAGCATATCCGCATCGATGACTGTATTGACAACCTGTCCCATAGTGTTGTAAACGACCAGTTTAGTATGGTTCTTCACCGTCAGCGAAAAAGAAATCGAGGTGTTTGGATTGAAAGGATTGGGATAATTTTGTTCCAGATCAAACTCCGTCGGCAGGATAACTTCCGTCTCGGATTTTACCGCTGTCGTGGACAATCCACGCATTACGATATCATCCAGATAGAACCGGTCGCCCTGGCCCGGCTGCGGCGGCGAACCCATGGAAGCAAACATGGTGAATTTTCCGGTTACTCTCGGCTCAGCATCCACCCCTTCTGCCAGCCACTCTGTAGGCTCATCACCCAATTCACCTTCCCAGATTTTCACTTTCAGATCGCCTTCTTTGAGGTAGAATTGTACCCAATAGTCCACTTCCAGATCAAAATCAAAACCTGCCTGGGCAAAATAGCTCCAGGTGTCCGGGGCTAATACTTGCATTGCTTCATTATATCTGCCAATCATAACCGTATTATCCAGCGGGCTGATCATCAAAGCGTATGCAGGCGCCTCCGTAGGATCGGAATCACCCCGGCTGGAATCGATGGGCATACGGGTTCCCACTACAAATGCGGATGTGGTAAAACGGGCAAAACGAACCTTAAATGTCAGCAACTGGTTGGGATCACCCCATTTATTTTGCAGTGATAATTGAACGGTTGAACTATCGATGTTTCCATCTTCATCCAATGTAATTTCCGGTATACCGTTGGTTGCAACCAGGCCGACGCCAACCAGACCGCCATAGGAGCCGGCTTCGATAAACAGTTCGCCATCCTTTTGCCGGATAACCTGTCCCGGTACATCCTGCTCCGGATAATAGATCCAGCCGACATTTTTGAGGGCAAGGGAGTCAACATCTTCAAAATGATCTTCCCAAATAATTGGGTACTGCTGCTGCGCCAACGCAAAACCGGATGCGGCAACAATAAGTAACATACTACCAACAAATATCAGTAGCTTTTGTAACATAACACACCTCCAATCAGTTAGTTAATAGAAAAGGTTGTTTACCGGTCGAGCAAGACAATTTATTATAAAACAGCACTACCTTCATTTTAAGGACCGGTAACTATTCGTATGATCCGCTTTATTTGCGGGCTGCATCGTTACATCTGCTTATTTTTATAGACAATTATTGCAACTAAAAAGAAAATTGTAACGAAAAACGATTCACATCTTTGAAATAATTTGCGTTGGTATAGGCAAAATCAAACCGGGTCTCCAACCCGGCAAAACTAAATTCCATTCCTACACCGAGGGTAAAGGTTTCCACATCATGATTAAATTTGTAACCGCCGCGCAGAGCAAATCGTTTCAGATACACCAACTCTGTCCCGATTTGAACCCGTTCCAAAAAATCGTTGGGATGGATCGCATCGATGGCCATATTCAATTGAAAATTTTCGTTTGCGGGCATAAATATCTGACTGACATCCATGGACAGTCCCATTCTCAACGCCATCGGAAGTTGAAATTCCTCGTACCAATATTTCATATCCGTTGAAAAATTTTGCATGGACATGGCAAAGGCCAGGTTTTTATATCCGGTAAAATACATGGTACTCACATCCATACCCCAATGATTCAGTTTCCAGGTTTCCATTTTATATTCGGTAACCTGTTCTGTGTTAGGGTCCTGTTTGACGGCGATTTCTGCGTTGCCTAAATTTTCATGCAGTTTTTTCACATGTATGCCAAATGCAAAGCGATCGCTCACGCGATGGGCAAATGAGAATCCCAATGCATATTCTTCCACACCGATATCACCGGTTGTTATAAATCCGCGATAATCAACGGACTTATCCACAGCTTTGGTTCCCATAATTTCACCATAATCCATGTAGACCAAATCCAGTCCGATCGTACCGATCCCGCCCAGAGAATATGCTGCCGCCAAACCGTAAACCTTTGTATCAACCAACCAGCTTACCTGATCGATGCAAAAAGAAAATTTGGAAATATCCGCCAAAACAGCCGTATTGTAAAACGTGCCTTGTATACCGCGTACAGAAGCAACGGAAGCATCCCCCATGGCGCTTTCCCTGGCTCCTAAGCTGATCGCCAGATAAGTCATACCACTCTGCGCTACTTTTTTCTTTAAGGCAAACAAGTTTGTATGAAATGCTCCCAGGGTTAGCATCGATATCAAAATGAAAATTGCCACTCTTTTCATTTTATTCTCCTTTTATCGGATAACTACAAATTTTCCGGTGGTTGAACCGAGGTAATTGCCATCCAAATCCCAGCCTTCCACATGATAGAAGTATACACCGCTTTTAATGGTCTGCCAACTTTGTGAAATCTGGAAATAAGCTTCACCGGAAGATTCGGGAACCGATAAAGGATTTTCCGGATTGGGATGATGCAGCGTAGAAACAAGATCACCGCTTACGGTAAAAATTCGAATGGTTGCCTGAGCCGGTAAACCCACAAAACGAATTTGATCTTCTTTTCTGGGGATCTCTTTGTAATCTTCTTCCAAACTGCCGCCGTAAACCAGCCCCTGCGCATGAAAAGGATTCGGAACGACATAAACAGAATCAAGTTTTGACCTTGCCCCCAAAAACGGAACGGCAGCATATTGGTAATTCCGGTTAGAAAAATAACTGGATTCATTGCCCTGTTCATCATAGGCGGTCACATAATAGTAATAATTTTTCCCCCGTTCCACGTTTCTATCAGTATATGAATTTGATACCGGTATTCCCGAACTGCCGCCACATTCCCATATTCGGGTATATTCATTAGTATAAAATCCCTCCGTGCGATATAAGCGATATCCGGCAAAATCCAGTTCGCCGGTATCCGGATCCTCTTTATCATCAACCGGGTCCCATTCCAGATCGATTCTGCCGGGACCTGAGTTCAGTTTAAAATTATCCGGAGTAGGGGGGCCGTCGGGTACCGAGGCCAGACCGTTTTTCCAGGTTTTCTCGGCGCGGGAAGCGTACAGAAACAGAGAATCTTTACCTGTTGCAACAATAGCATCTTTTGCTTCATCACCGGTTAATCCGTTATAGGTAAGTTCGCCGTTTTTCCACTGTTGCCCGTATTCGATTGCCTTTTTTCTGGAAATCATGCCAACCGCATTGTAAATCACAATGCGAACTTCTTTATTATAGGGGATATCGTAAGGGCCAAAGGCCATAAAAACCCAGGGACCCTGAATTTCCGGGTTCCAGGGATGCGTGAATGCTCCCGTATCCGTTCCATGACTTTGAATACCGGAATTCAATTCGAAATAAAGTGTCTGCTCGGGGTCGCCTTTGGTATGAGAACGGGCGCGGTCTCCGGCCCAATAATTAACCGTTGCCGGTTGAGACGGATCATCCGAATCATCGTTATAAGCCTTATCTGCATGGATAACGCCGGCACCGACATATTGCGGCGATAAGAACTCACCATTGATATCGCTGGGATCACCGATATCATCGCCCGCTTTGCGTTGGGAATCTCCATCGTAACAATACCACAGCCCTCTCAATGTGTCAGCCAACCGGTTGCCGTAATAATGCACCCAATCATCCCTCTCCCCGCCCATCTGTTCATGACCGATATCACCGGAAGGAAGAAATCTGAAAATGAAGCCAAAATAAACATCATGAAGATTCTGGTTCGCCAATTCTCTTGAGCCGGTGCTTCCATTGACATTGCCGGTATTTTGGAATACATGTTCCAGGATAATGTAACTATCATGTTTTCGATTGGCAAAAGCGTAGCTGTTCCGGGTGACAGTAACCCCAACATTTGTAGTCCAGACCGTGATAATTTTTTCATCGCTTGCCAATGTGGATTTTTTGTACACTTTATGACCGCTGCGCCAATCCAGGAGACGTGTCTCCCGGGAACCGTTCACAATTACATTGGGTAAACGAACACGGGTATATTTTTTATTTGAAAGTTGTGTATTATATTCAAGTGCGTCAAAATTGAGGGGGCCGCCTTCCGAAACATAATAAGGATAAAATTTTCCGAATTTATCCGTCCAGTCTTTTACGCCGATCCAGAGGCCGCGCCGTTCCAGGTTTTTTCTGGTTTGAAAAAAATAATCTCCGCCGGGATAACACATCTGATCCTGCACCGGAGCGTAGTCCGGCAGCGAACCAACAGGAAACCGTGTATCCCATAAACGTCCGATTTCATGACTTTGCAACTGTGCCAAAGCGGTTACAGCCATCACAATCATAGCAATTAAGATTAAAACGGACAATTTCAACATATACGTAAATTTCACAAAACACCTCCTGCGATTAAGGCAACAAAATCTATTCGAATATCTGGTGTTAGAGATGCAGCCTGATCCCGAAGATATAGGTTCTCAACTTTGCCCAATAGACATTATCCGATTCCGTGTTAAAAATATTGGGGTCTGTAAGTTTATCGGTACCCACCTGATCCAGACGCCCCGAGGCATAAAGGTCATCATAATAATCTACTCCATTACGGCCACCGGGAGGATATCTGAATTTACTGTGCACAACATTGCTGGCATCCATATACAGATCGAGCCTCAGGGTTCTGAGATTGAACGAGCGGGAAATGCGAATATTTGCCCAGTATTTGGATATTTCACGAAAACGTACATCGGGGTGAGCCGACCGGAAACTGGAGCGCGGATGTTTTCTTTGTCCGCCCCGTTGATAAAATACCTGTGTACTCAGAGATGTATTTCCCAAAAGAGAGCGGCCTTTCCATTTTGGTCCCCATCGTGCGGGAACCCGAAACGTAATCACTCCTCTTCCGTAAGGAACCACGTCCGATACGATCTGCCGGGGAACTCCTCTCAATTCACCATTGATGCCTACAGAAGGTTCGTCGGTGATAATGGGAATATCACTAAGATTAGGAATTTCCAGATCGCTCTTACTTTTCTTGGTTAAATTGTAATTGATCCAGCCTGTGATCCATTTGCCGTAGCTTTTTCTCAGTTCAATCTCGAGACCGCGGATTTCCCTGTTCTCCCGTTGCGCCGCCCATTCCATCACCAGACTTTGATCGAAATGCGCATACACCATGCCGCTCACCACATCGTGATAGTCTTTATAAAACGCACCGATATGAATACTGAGGTAATCACCGATAGCCTGGTCATAACCCAATTCGTAGGCAATGGTCTTTTCGTAACCGATATCGGGATTGCCCATCCACTGTATACGCGGCATACGCCCGTCCAAAACATATTCGTAAAGAGCAGCCGATCTTGGTGTTTGAACAAAATGGCCGTAATTAAAATAAATTTTGCTTTTATCGGTCAACGGATGCGAAATGCCGATTCTGGGACTGACATAGTATTTTGGTTTTGCCCTGTATTTGGGATAAATACCCAACTTTACCGCCTGATACAATGTATCATTCGTCCAGATCGCCTGATCATTTTCGTCATGATCGAGCACCTGGTGGATTGCCCAAACATCAGTATTGGTGTTAAAATAATCGAAGCGAACTCCGACATTGGCAATCATCCCCTTAAATTCAATTTTATCCTGCACAAACCACCCGATTTCGAACGGATTCACGTTCATTTTTCGCTGAAACTCCTGTTCCGGATCTTCATGATCCCAATGGACACGGTTTTCATAAAGGGTTTCATATTTAAAAGAAAATCCCGCTTTCAGTTCATTATATTCATTAAACTGATCCGTAAATCTGGTTTGAAGAACAGTCCGTCGATTGTAAGAATCATCCCAGGTGTGCGGCGCACCCCACATGCGGTATCCCGACGCAGCATCATCTACTCCATTCGCTCGTGAAATCCATCCGGAATTGGGGTCATAATACAGTCGACCATGAAAATATCTGCCATCCTCCGCGCGGGAAGAATCGCCGCGGCCAATATTCCAATCGATGTAAAAATGGTTGAGGTTGATCTCGTAAAACATCTTCGGCGAAAGTGTATGAACCAATTTTAATCCGGCGATGGAAGTAGACCGGTCTAAAATCGGTTTTCTAAAACGATAGTGAATGTCGACACCGCCGCCGCTGTAAGACAGCCGGTCTTCCTCACTCCAGGAACTCGTTGAAGTCCCCTGCGTCACTGTTTTCACTTTGGAATACATTCCGTTCAAAGTTATTTTCAGGTTGGGTGTGATCTGATTTACCAGCTTTAAGGAAGATATCTTTTCGCCATAATGATCTCTGGTCTGAGCCAATGTAAACGGATGGAATTCATATTTGAAGCCGGCTAAAAAATTTGCCTTCCACGGAATCAACGGAACTCTGCCGGAAAGAGAAAAATCTGCATTATGGCCGGCCAGATTGCCATAATCTACCGACCGATGACGCCATTTCCACAGTTCATTGGCTTCTTCCGGCGTTAAATCGTTGTTGGGGTCGCCGTCACTGTTTAGGTCTTCCGCGTACTTTTTCCAACCTCTCCAATATTTCCATTCACCTGCTCTCCCTTCATTCAGAAACAGGCTATCCGGTTTATATTGATCGGAAATCAAACGGTATTCCCAACGGCTTGCCGGATCGTACCAACTTCTGCCATAATTAGGGCGATGTGGCGGATCAAATTGGTAATCCATACTGAAATGAAGCTTGTTGTTGGGATTTTTTGTGATGACGTTGATAAGCCCGGACTGCGCCTGTCCGTATTCCGCGTTGAATCCATTTCGGATGATTTTGATCTCCTGAACCACACCGGGGTTGATCGAAATAACCGGCCGGTTAAATTTATTGTCCACCATGGACATGCCATCGACCAGAAAACCAACTTCATAAGCCTCTCCCTCGCGAATTTTTATTTCACCTTCGATGATGTTACCGCTGACTCCCGACTGCATTCCGATGACATCTTCCACGCGATTGGCAAAGGGAGTCTCTTTATAATCTTCTTCGGAAATGTAATTTTCCGTGCTGGCCACATCTAATTGAACAACATCCCGCTTTGCCTCGACAACCACACTTTTACCCAGATCCAGAACGATACTAGGTAAAGTAAAATTAATGGTTGTCGTCCGGTCGATAAAGACTTGCACATGCTGCTGCACTTTGTTCGTATATCCCATCATTTTTGCGGTTACAGAATAGATACCGGGCGGCACCTGCAAAATGATAAATTCACCATTCAAATTGGTCGCGGCCCCTAACGGTGTTGTCAATTTTACTGCTTTACCAAACCGCCAAACATGAGTAATCACCACATTCACACCCGGTAATGGATCACCATTCGCCTTATCTTTAATCACTCCCCTTATTTTCCCTGTCGTACCGGCAAACAACGGTAGAGAAATCAGGAAGGTTAACATGATCAAAAGTAATAAAAAACATATTTTTTTCATATATGAGCCTCCGCAATTTATCTGATTTGGATTCTCGACATTTTTAATGAATGGTACCCGCGATCTTTATATTTTAATTAAGGCAAAAACCACTGATTCAGGTTTGGTTTTAAAATTCTGTAATTTGGATAAAGTGCTGCTTTTTTTCCTGATTTGCATGATGATGAACAGATCGGTTAAAAAAAATTGGGCTGGAATAGCAGCGTTCATATAAACACAATAAGTTAAAGAATTAAATTAATTTTTTAAAAAACTCAATTCACTCGGCATCAAGAGGTTAAAAAATCATACGTGATAATGCACTTAAAATAGGTCCGATAATATCAATGCAATCGATTGCCCTAATTTTAACAAATTAATGTTACATTGTCAAGAACTTTTTTTTAATCATCTGTTTTTTTTTGAACCGCGTCCGCTGCCTCTTTTTTCTGTTGCAGCAACAGCTCGATAAACACCGAACGCATTTTAGGCCCCTGATGTTTTCCGCTTATGCCATCGATAACATCAAAATCCAGCGCTCCTTTGTGATGGAAATAGCCGATCCAGTAGGGATAGTAAAATTTCTGTTCCAGTTCAATGGATTCGACCACGGCCATCGATTTGTTTTTGAGGCTTTTTTTAAGCAAAATTCGTTTATACAGATCGAGGGCGACGGCTTCAGCCTCATCGGACGGAAGGACAAAATTATAAATCCGGGAAGGTGTAACAGGCTCCGGCGAATAATCGCTTTTTTCTATCAGGGCAAATTCGCCGTGGATTGCCTCGATAGTAACATATTCCACGAAATGGCTGCCTGTCCCCGGTTTAACCCGTAGTAAGAAAAGAAACGAAGGCAGGTAAAGTAACTCGGTTTTCAGAATATTGCGTTTACGGGTGAAAGGGCGCGGCTGCCGGGTTAATACCGCCTGTGCCCTGGCCTTATCGATTTCCGGAACGACGTACATGCTATTTGCCTGCGTTTTTGCGTTTCTTGTTCAGCCGCGAGCGAACCACGGCATATACAGAAATAACAATCAGTAAACCGCCGCTGATCAGATTGGTAATTTTACCGTGATAAGTATCGGTAAAAAAGACGGCTGTTAGAACCGCTACGCCAAAAGCGCCCAGAAAAAGACCGATCACCAATAATGCTTCTATCTCCTCCGCTTTGGACGTTTCCTGTCTCTCATTCTCGTTCATATTTGAATCCTGTTTTTAAATTCTGTTTGTAGCATTTTAATCCTTTGAAAAAAAAATCGATTTGTTATTCGCGCCCGGTTTAAAGGAAAATAATAACCTGGTGCGTTAAAATTAAATAGGATTAGGCTGCAGCCACTCAAAGTTTGGCTGTCTATATAAATCCATGATCTGAAGCTCATGGAGCAGTTTTGCAATCATTTCTCCCCGGATTTTAGCCCAAAACAGCAAGCCAATTAACAGTTCCGAATTTGGCGGCAGAATCATAAACCTTCTTTTTGCCAACCAATTTTCAAAGGACTAAAATGTTACAATATCCTAAAAATAAAGATAGATGAGAACCTGCGCCGCGACCAGAAAAAACACCCAAATTTTTAAGTTGCGCCAAATTTTCTGATCCTCGGCGCCCCGGTAAATATACTGACGGCGCATGGTAAATGCAAAAACCAGAGGGAAAATGAATGCAAGAATCACCAAAAACCGTGCCCATCCTGCGGACAAATTACTGCACCAATCAAAATTAAACATGATCATCTTCTCCGATATTATTTTCAAGAACTTGTTGCAGCGCCGTATCTTTTAGCACCGATCCATAAACCAGGCCGCGTAATTTTTCAGCAGATTTCGGTTTGGTAAACAAACTGACGCCGTACGTCAATATAATCGATCCGAGAAAACTCCACCAGGCTAAATACAAAAACGGATCCTCGATAGTAAACAAACCGCCCTTAAATAAATACATGATTCCGGATAAACACATACCGCCGATCAACCCAATCAGACCGCCCCATTCCGTGGTACGTGCCCAAAACATGCCCAGAACCAAAACGGCTAAAATGGGACCCTGGATAAAGGAAAGCAGCGTTTGAATGTAAACATAAATCCCCGGGAATTTTGCGCTAAGAGGTGAAGTGATGATTGCCAGAATTAAAATAAGGAAGGTGAAAAGCTGCCCGGTACGAAGATAATGTCGATCATCCGCATTCTTTTTCAAAAATTTCTGATATATATCCTTCGTCCACAAAGTTGCCACAGAATTTAGCGTTGAATCCACACTGGACATGAGCGCCGCAAAAAATGCGGCGAACACCAAACCGGTCATCCCCGGCGGTAAAAGATTTTTGATCAGCGTGGCAAAAGAACGGTCTGCATCTTCGATACCCGGATAGAGTCCCAGCGCCAGCAGACCGGGAAATACAACTAAAACCGGAATCATCATCTTAAAAAAGGCAGCGAACAACATACCGGCTTTTGCATTCCATTCATCGCGGGCGCCAAGTGTGCGCTGCACAATGGTTTGATTAGCAATAAAATAGGCCGGCGCCAGAACAATGGCAAGCCCAAACAAAATCCCTGTCCATGGATAGGGATTGTTTGTATTCGGCAAGACAATCAGGGAAAGATGATGGGCATATTCGGGACCCAGTGCATGAATTTTATCCACCATCGCCGTCCAACCGCCTATCTGCCAGAAACCCAAAATTAAAATGGCAATGGCGCCGATGAACATGATGACCAATTGCACCACATCGGTCATCACCACAGCGGACAGTCCACCCAGCACCGTATAAAAGCCGACAACAGCCGCCGTAATGAAAATAGACGTGATGATGGACCACCCCATCAGCTCACTGAGCATCACACCGGATGCCCACAAGGTTACACCCAGGCTGAACACTAAAAAGACGATCCAGATCAGTGAACTCAGCGTTTGGACATAAACATTGTAACGGCGACCTAAATATTCCGGAATGGTGAAAACACCGGCGCGCCAGTAATAAGGGACAAAAACCAATCCGGCGAGAATCATGGCCGGAACCGAGCCGATCCAATCGAAATTGGCGACCACAATGCCAAACCGATACGCCTGGCCGGTGAGCCCGACAAAATCAACTGCCCCGATATCGGTGACAACAATCGACATACCGATTGCCCAGAAAGGCAGCACCTTGCCGGCTAAAAAATAATCGGCGGAAGTGCTGACAAATTTGCGGAAATACAAACCCAAAATCAGGATTCCCACCAGGTACAGAATCACAATGAAATAATCAATTCCGGCTAACTGCATGTACAACTCCCTCTGATGAATATATATTCTGTTGCAAAAAAAGAGATGGAATATTGCATTTTCTTAACATTTATTCCTTTGAAAAATTCTACCAAACTCCTATTTAAAGTGAATAATTCATACTTGATAGTATGCAACCTCCCCTAATCCCTCCCTCCGTCAAGCTCGGGACAGGTCTTGTAAAGGAGGGGAAAATCTTCCTTTTATCAAGGGGCGGTAGGAGTTGAACTTCATATTCTCAAAAAACTAAAGTTACTAATCTTCTACCGCCATTGCTCCAGGGCTGCCGTCAATACCTGTTCCACCCGGCGCCGCGGTTGATGAAAATAGATGAGACCGTGGCCGGGAAGCATGATATCCGTGTCAATTTTGGCAAATCGCTGCAGCGATTTCAGATATTCTACTTTGTTAAAATCGATGGAACCAGCCCAGCCGAAATCATCCTTCAGTAAGGTGCCGATGATATCACCGCTGACCACAATCCGTTTGTTTTCATAGTTGAACAGGTAGGCTGTGCATCCCATCGTATGCCCCGGCAGATGCAGCACTTCGATCTCAACATTGAAAAGATCGATTATTTCATTATCACTAACAACCTGATCCACCACACAGGGTGAAAATATTTTATGATACAGATACCCACAACACCTTTCGTCCCCGGCCGCGATCGCATCGGCTGTTTCTTTGTGTGCAATCAGTTTTACACCCATTTTCTGCAGTTTGGCGGCGGCTCCGGTATGATCCAGATGAGGATGTGTCAACAGGCAATATTTGATCTCTTCGGGTAGAAGCCCCCAGTAACGCATATTGGCAAATATCTGCTCCAGCGTTTCTCCGCAGCCACAATCGAAAAGGATCAGCCCTCCCGGTCTTTTTAAAATATACGTATTGGCGTCTTCGTAACCGGCATCCACACAAGTCCGGGTGAGTCCATTCAGATCGCCGCTGACCTGGAATAAATTTTTTAAAATTTGCATGACTTTTCCTACTCCCATAAATCAAGACCTCAAAGGTTTATTAAACTTTTGAAGTCTTACTTTTTCTCGAACCGTTTCATCATCTCTTTCCAATTGGTGAACAAAACCCCCTCATCTTTAAAAAATTGAATCACTTCCGGATCACTGAATAAAGCCGCTTCCCACACACGCTGCTGCCAGGAATTGGTAATCATTTTGAGCGAATCGCTTTCAATGGAAGGATGAAAAATAATCTCCGTGATTCCCGGTTTTAAAGATTTTACCAGGGCAAAGAATTTTTGCTTTTTCTCCGCGTAGGTAGAAGCCTCCGGTGCGGCATAAAAATCGTCTAATTTTGGCAGAGTGTAGTCGCTCACAAATTTCACCATTTCATCTGTTATAGGATAACCCTGCTGCCGAAATCGCTTGACTACCGGCGGCGTGAATTCAATGACCATGGCCGGAATATGATATTCCATGGCTGTTTTAAGATAGACTCCGGCAAAACCGGCGCTGCCGTACAAAGTACCCATGTGTGTATCCAGATGTCCGGGATGGATACCGCCGGCAAGCGCCTTTTCAATCTGGGCATGAATTTCCTTCTCCACTTCCGCCGCGCCGGCATGCTGCACCACATCAACCACTTCCGGCCACATTTTTCCCGCCGGATCGACCAACCCAGGAACCGACTGCGCATCTGCTACCGGGCCCCAGCGGTAGGTTTTCCATTCGCTGGTCAGGGTCAGGTGAAGACCCACATCTTCCTGCGGATGATCCTTGTACCAGGCGACAAATTCAGCGGCACGGGGACAGGGCATCATAACGGATGCGGATTGAATCTGATCGTGCAGCAGGTACGGTTTGACCGCCGCATTGGCTTCGCTGCACATGCCGGTATCATCTGCATGTAAAATTAACACCCGTTTACCTTTGGGGTAGGCCAATTTTTCCGCCCAGGTTGCCGCCGCACCAGCCGGTTGACGGGATGAACCGTCTCCACCGCCACACGTTAAAACCAATGCAAAAGAAACAAGTACAAATAGCAATTTTATTCTTTGCCAAAACATAGGTTCTCCTTTTCTATTTTTCTATGGGAATGTACTTCTCGAAAAAAGCATTCATATAATACCGGCAATAATTATTCACGGAAACAGCCAGATCCATGGTGTGCGGCCAGCCTTTCAATCGGTGATATTCATTGGCCACGCCCGCTTTATCCAGTGCAGCTTTCAAAATATCGGATTGCCCGACCGGAACCGTGTCATCGATGGTGCCGTGAAAAATCAGCGTCGGCGGATCGTCGCTGGTGATATAGGTAAGCGGAGAAGCCCGGCGGTAAATCTCCGCTGCGCTATCATAAGGCTGTCCGATAAATTCCAGTAAAGATTTCTGTTTGATGGCGAACTCCGTGGTCAAATCCGTTGGGCCGTACAAATTAACCACGGCCTGCACCCGGCTGCTGACAGAATCGACCTCACAGTCTTTGTCGAATTCTTTCACATCCGCCGAATAGCCGATCATCATGGCAAGATGCCCCCCTGCCGAACCGCCGATAACCGCCATTTTATTCGTATCGATATGATATTCGGCAGCATGGGTACGCAGCCAGCGCACAGCACATTTTACATCTTCCACCGCAGCCGGAAATTTTGCTTCCTGAGAAAAGCGATAGGAGATGGTTGCCGTAACATACCCTCTTCCGGCAAAATCCAGCAGATAAACCAAATAATCCGCTTTATCCCCTTTTTTCCAGCCGCCGCCGTGGATAAAAATTAACACCGGCGCCGCTTTCTGCAGCTTTTTCTGTTGATAAATATCCAATCTCAGTTTCCGTTCACCAATCTCTTTGTAAACAATATCTTTGCATGCCCGGATATCTGCCGGAATCTCCGGTTTTACATCCATCAATTTTACCAGACCGATGGCGCCGGCAATTTTCAACAACGTTAAATTGGGATATCCGTGCGGTGGTTTGGGTGCCTTTTCCTGACTGTTTGCAAAATTGCAACATAGAAACAACAACAGAACAATCAAAGACAAGACAAAGTTTTTTTGTATTTTCATTTTTACAACCTCCCTGGGACAGAATTTTGTCTTTGGCCTCTTTTAAATCCCTTACAAAAATCAAAGGGTGGTATCTGTATCATTTAATTCTACAGGGATCTCTACGCCAAAAATGTCATTTCCTGACTAAACAGGCAAGCCCGGCTGCGCAGACAGTGAATAACATAAATGATTCTGTTGATTAACTGAACTTCCAAAGTTTCTTTGTCAGTTCTTATCACCATTTTGTGTGTTTTGGAAGTGATAAATACATTTTACAGGATTGATTAAAAACTTTGGAAGTTTTATGGGAGTTAATCAACAGAATTATAAATGACGCCCGCTTAAATAATTGGGCATCGTGTAACTATTCATGTGCCTGTGCCACAAAGACACTAAGGCACAAAGGTTCACTATAACAATGATCTGTTGTTGTGTCACTTCGTGTCTTCGTACCTTAGTGGCTGAATAGTTACGGCATCGTTAATAAAATTGGTAAAAATATGCCCCCGACAAAAGTCTCGTTAGAGACGAAATGTTTATAGAAAAAATGTACACAAAAAATATCGGAGTCCCGTTAGGGACGAGATGTTTATAGCCTGAGGAATTAAAACAAGATAAAAGTCGCGTAGCGACAATATAAAAAAAAACACTTCAGATTGTGGAAACTATTATGGTAAAAATCCACATATCGTCTCTATCTTTAGGGACGATAGGTAATTTCTCGCCAGGATGTAGTGAACTGCCCTTTTTTATGCAAAACAATTTAAATATTCATGTCTTCTTGTATCCTTATACAACCTTTGCTGTATGTAACAGCCAATCTCTACTATTGTGGGATTCTATACCCAACAGACGTAACACCCCAGCTTTAGCCCAAAAAGCAGATTATTTTTCCATTTTCTGAAGTCAACAAAATTGCCCCCCTTGGTAAGGAGAGAAGTCCCCCTCCTTACCGGGGCCTGTCCTGAGCCCGCCGAAGGGAGGGGTTAGGGGAGAATACGTACCGCCAACTATGATTCACTCACTTAAAATGAGTGTAAGTAGAATTTTTCAGAGAACTAAAGTGTGTTGCACCGGATGATGGTTCGGAAAATGTTACTTCGATGCCTTCATCAACTCATGCCGGTTTGCATAAATTTTTGTGATGGCATCGGTGAGCAATTTAGCCCGATCCGGCGGGCAGCCATAAAGCTGCCAGAGTCCGACAACCGCTTTATTTTGCCATAAATCATCGGCAACCGGCAAATGCCACCGGGAAGGTGTAATGGCCTGCAGATAAGCCTTATTAAGATGATGCCGCTTTTTGTAGTGTGGTGTGTACAACTCACTGTGGGACAAGGGCGTGTATGCGGTATCGAATTCAAAACCCAGTTCTTCGCTGAGCGCCCGGCGAAAATCCGTCAGCTCTAACCCATCGTAGAATTCTCTGTCGTACAAAAATACGTACGAATAACCGCACTGACGGGTGATATGTTCATTACGCCGCAGCGGTTTCACACCCGGTGCCTCTGCTACCGCCCGGTCAAGCGCCAGGCCGTTGCGATCCATAATCGGCGCATTATGCTTCAATGCTGCCAACTGACCGCGCAACACGGCAGCCTGAAAGCCGGTCATGCGGTAGTTGCCGCTGTGAAGCCGGACACCCGGCTTGTATTCCCGCCCGCAGCTCTTTTGGCTGACAACCTTCCAGTAATTCACTTCATCCTGCATCAACAGCGCACCGCCCTCGCCGCCGGTCATCAGCTTGCTGCTCTGGAAACTGAAGGAGCCGAAATCGCCAAAAGTGCCTGCCGCTTTACAATTCCATTGCGAACCGTGCGTGTGTGCGCAATCTTCCACCATGAACAGATTGTGTTTATCAACGATTGGCAGCAATCTGTCCAGATCGGCCATTCTGTGGTAGAGATGGACCGGGATAATCGCCCGGGTATTTGCCGTAATGGCCTCTTCCACTTTTTGCGGATCGATACACAGCGTTTCCGGATCCACATCCACCAAAACGGGAACGGCATTCACATCGCATACGGCGCTTGCCGTCGCCTGCCAGGTGATGCCCGGAACGATCACTTCATCGCCATAACCGATATCCAAAGTTTCCAGCGCAACCTGCAGTGTGTGTGTTCCGTTGGTCAACAGCGCGCAATAGTTTGAACCGTTAAATTCCGCCCATTCTTTCCGGAATACGGAGGCCATCGATTCCTCATCCGGCCAGTCATCCCAAACGCGACTCTCGTACACTTCAAGCAGATATTTTCTTTCCAAATCACGCCGGAATGTAAAATCACTTTTCTCTAAAATATTTTTGGTAACGGGGCTGCCGCCCAAACATGCCGGTTTACTCATTCAACAGATCCTTTCTGCAATTTTCACATTATTTTTCAGGTTAATATAGCAATCATTGGTTCTTTTTGCAATTGCTAAAAATGTTTCCTGCATAAAAACCTTCCGGCATAAAAAACCTTCCAGGTTTTCAAAACCCGGAAAGTTTACCTTCTTCCCGGAAGGTTTAATTATCTTACTTTATGATAGCAAATTTACTAATTTTTTCTCCCACTCCGGGTACGTCCACATAAAAAATATAGACCTCAAACGCTACTTCCGGTCCGTCTTTTGTGCGCATGTTCCGGAGGTTCACGACCGTTATCAAGGAGTGAGTTATGCTCGCTTTCCTGCACTTTATGACCACTGATTGTAAAAATAGCGATCTTACATTTTGGCGGCAGGTTGACAAAATCGATGCGACGCTGCCCCCGGCCGGTCTGTCGGATCAAACGGGGTTCCAACGTGTGTGCGGCAATGTAAGGATCGGGAACTACATAAATTTTATCCAAATCAATTTTCACTTTTTGGTCGGAATACACATTACCGGCTACAGTAAATTCAAATTGATCGAGACGATCAAATAGCTGCAGCACTAATGGAGCCGGCACCAATAACCAGGCCGGCAGCCGTACTGTTGCCTTCCTGTGAGCCGGCAACATCCATTTTTCTGCGTCCTCTGCGCCTCTGCGTTAAAAAACAGGCGTTCCAAAACGCAGAGAGTGCAATGAACACAGATTTCAGTAAAAACTAAATTGTTGCATATTTTCAGGCCTTTGCTCTCTGTAACAGATCAGCCATAGGTACTAATGACATAAGCGGTCTCCTTGTTTATAAAACGTTGTCTTTTTTTTGACCGGCCGGCCGGAAACCGAATTTCCGGTTAAACAAACCAGATTGAACTTTTATAAAAAATCCAAAATATCAATTGTTTTCCCGACAAGTACATCCGGTTGCCAGGGCGAATCAGGAATCTCTTCCGCACTCGTTTGACCGCTCAATACCAGAAAGGAAAAAATTCCATGATCCTGTCCCATGCGAATATCCGTATTTAACTTGTCGCCAATGAGTGCAACTTCATCTTTACAGACATTTAATCTTTTCAGAAACGCATTGACCATTTCCGTATTGGGCTTGCCGATAAATTTTGGTGCCACTTTGGTCGATGCGGTAATGGCAGCGGCAAGGGAGCCCACGTCCGGGCGAAAATCATTGGGACCGATCAGCCAATTGGCATCCTCATGAGTGGCAATGAAAGGAACACCCTTGCGAACGAAGCGGCAGGCCCGATCCAATTTATCAAATGTCAACGTCAGGTCGTATGCTAAAACCACATATCGTGGATGATCCGACCGAATATTGAAGCCCGCTTTTTCAAAATCCTGCTCCACCGGGGGAGTTGCCATCAGAAATATTTCATCGGAATAATTGAGCGATTTTAAGTATTCCAGCGTAGCGTCCGTGGAACTTAGTATCTGTTCGGGAATAACATCAATCCCGATTGAGATCAGCTTTTCAAGATGTTCCTTCAAACTTTTGGAGGAGTTGTTGCTTAAAAACAGATATTTTCTGCCGCGGGCTTTCAGACCATTCAAAAACGGGATCGTCCACGGAAACACTTTCTGCTCCAAATAGGTTGTGCCATCCTGATCAATGACAAACGCTGTCACACACTGTAATTTTTCACGCACTTCCGGTTCGGTCAGTCCGCCTCTAATCTGAATCATGTCAATACCTTATTCCGTCAATGTGAATGTGTTTGTTGATTTAGACCTTCCCACAGATTTTTCCTGATAAAAAATTCAACTATTCAAGCTCAAATTAATCAATTCAAAATGACCTGCGGGAAGGTTTGTTGTATTTACAACAATAAAAACAAGGAACCGGTTGGTAAAATACCAAGGGAAAAAATGAAAGTCAAAATAATAAATGTAACATTTTGCCGGGGGATAACTTATCAATTGACAAACAGCCATTCTGCGGCGTCTCATTTTTTGGGTTAAAGCAACGGTTTGCTTATCCTGTGATTCGGTACGTTTTCCCACCCTACTGCAGAAATCTGTTTTTACCGGGATAGTCTAAAATGACTCAAATTCCTTATCGATCATTATATTTCACAATCAATTTATCCGCTAATCGATGCCAGCGTTTTAATACCTGCTCTGCCCCGGAAACGGAATAATTGGTCAAGTATTGCATCATTAATTTGGGATCTGTCTCATAAAAATCGACAGCCGTTTTTTCGATGACGGGTTGCAGAGTCAGATAATTACTTTCCATGGATTTTTGCACGGCTTGAATATCCTTTTTCATTTTAGCATATTTCAAATTAGCATAATTATCGACAAAATTGAACGTCCACCACGCAGAATCCCATGAAAATTTTTTTCGGTCGCAAACGGCATAAGCTTCCGGCACCGCATGGATACCGCAGTAGAACGGCGTGTAACAGGAAAAATAGGTATCATCGGGCGAATACCATAGCACACCGCCAATCGGATCGGGTAAAGATGCCCTCGATTGCGTAACGATGGAAAATACCGTTCCCCGGATGGAAATGGAACGTTCCGTCCGTTTTTGGTAGGGACTGCCAAAAGCGCCGGCGTAATCACCTTTTGTCATATCAAACGCGGTTCCTTCATAATGATCACGCAGCAGAGAAAACACATCGGCAGTCGACAGTTTATGATCCGGCGTCACACCGAGAGGATAGCGCCTGGCGTTAGCGACACCGCGGGCATAATCTGAAGAAAGGTGCAGAGATGGAGCAGAGCGGCGCAGCAGACTCCACACCCGCATGGCACAACCTTTTTTGATCCGATCATTGGCCGGATTGTATGCATCGCTGAAACGGAACTGATTCCCGGATTTGGGATCATAGAATCCTTTTTCGATCGCAAAGGAAATAACATCTTTCGCATACAGGCAATTCTCCGGATCATGCAGAGGAAACTCGCGAATCCGGGACTGGTTGGCATGACAGGAAACCTGGCCGTCCGGTATTCTCACCGCCACCCAAACAGCACCTTTCCGGTCCTTCCCTTTCCCGATCAATTCCATTATCCAGGCTTCCTCCGTATCTCCTATTGACAACGATTCGCCTGATTCCTTATATCCATATTCCGCCATCAAGTCTGCTATCACCCGTATCGCTTCCCGGGCAGTTTTCGCACGCTGCAGAGCAATAGTCATCAAATCGGAATAATGCAAACCATCCTTATTCCCCAGTCCTCTGCGGCCGCCGAAGGTCGTTTCACCGATGGCAACCTGATGCTCATTGATATGGCCGATCCCATTGGAAGCAATCACCGCATAAGTATGCGGCACTTGTTTTATTTTTACTGTGGTTCTGGTATATAGAATGTCGACAAAAGAGCCGGCCTCGTGGTCGGCTGCGGGAATGTAATGCAGCCGGGATGGAAAAGGTGCATCACATAAATAACAAATCATAACCGATCCGTTTTGTGAAGCGCCTTTGGTAACGATAAAATTAGTACAGCTTTTTCCTTCACTTACAAATGCCGAAAGGAATAATGCAACTCCCAGTGATACAACAACAAGATACTTTTTCATGTTTTTCTCCTTTCCTCTTGAACCGATTAACTGTAACCAATCACAGGGATGTTCGCAATACCGCCTGAGGATAAATCCTCAGGCTCAAAAGTGGAAGGACGCCAAAGCGCCCTTCAGGGTGCTTCTATATTTAAGCCTGTTGCTTCAGCTTCAGGCGAGTGTTTCTGTGATCGGTTACGATTAACTCCATGAACTTTTTTACAATCTAAACCGTGCGATTCATCTATTTTTCCCAATGTTTTTGACACATAACAAGTTTTGATTTTTTGCACAAATCTTTAAAACCAAGTTGTCTATCCGGCGCATCGCTGCCGCCACACAACACCAATTCAGGTTTAACCGTCCAGGGCATCACCTTTTTGGTATCCTTTCCCCATCGTATTAACCGGGATAAACATCCTTGGTTTGCGTACGTTTTTGCACAAACAGTCGGCCGGCGGAATTGAACACCGGAATGTAAGTTGCCCGGTGTTTCAAACTTAATATTCGCATTTTGGCGCGCGGTTCCGCTCCGACAATTTTATTATTCTCATCGACGATGGCGATCGTTTCATCTGTTGTAGTTGGACAACCCTGTTTTCAAGCCGCGCCTTTTCCGCAGCAAATGCCATTTCATGACCGTGTACGGAAGAGGAAAGAGAAGTGTGCATCTCTCCGGTATCCGTTTTATTCATTTCATCATACAATGCCGTCATCAACCCTTTGTCGCCGCCATAATGACCGTCGTTCAGATCATCAGAGGAATCCAATCGATAGCGTGTGACTTCACCGGAATCATGGCGGGTGACGATAATATCCGCACCGGTCTGATCTTTATAAAACTTGCCGCTTTTCAAAATCCCTTCGGTGCCGAATATGTCCAGATGCCGTTCATGTTCGAAGGCCGTCATGGTGAACGTGGCGGTGATATTTCCTTTGAACTGCATGGATACTACCTGATGATCCACTGCCGTATTGTCGCAGCGATAAACACAACGCCCCCACGGACCGGTTTTGAGCCATTGATAAACCTCCTCATCGGAAGCTGCCCGGGCGCGGTCATAAATCAGGGAAAGCCATTCATGGCGATGAACGCCGGCGTAAAGTTTTGCATTGTACATGCAATGATCGCCGATGGGACAACCGTCCGTGCACCGTTCCGGCGCTCCCGCCGGTGCGTTCTCCGGCGTAAAATAGGTAAGCGCACCGAAACTGGAAATAGCAGTACATCGTTCCCCTATTAACCAGTGAATGATATCCATATCATGACTGCTTTTTGCGACAATCATGGGAGAACCTTTTTCCACATTCGCCCAATGACCGCGGACGTACGAATGAGCCTGATGCCAGGGCAAGACACCTTCGCTGGCATTGAGCGTGATTATATTCCCCAGTACACCGGAATCGATAATCTCTTTTACTTTCCCATAGAATTCGGTGTAGCGAAGTACATGGCACACTACCACCCTGCGCTGCAATTGGCGGGTAATTTTTTGTAGTTGATGCACTTCCGACAAATCGGGAGAGATCGGTTTTTCCAACAGAATATCATACCCCTTTTCCATGGCCAGCTTGCACGGTTCAAAATGAAACCGATCCTGCGTGGCAATAATCATCACATCGGCCAGTTTATCCCCGGCAAGAATCGCTGCTGCGCTGCTGTAACCGCGGAAATCGGGATTATCGGCAAGCGCTTTTATCTTTTCCACGCGTTCCGGCACAGGGTCTGCCGCCGCGACAATTTCATATTTCTGCGGCATCTGCGCGGCCAGCGACAGGTAGGTCTGCGCTCTGGCGCCACAACCGATGGCGGCAAGTTTGAGTCTTTTCATTTTTTTTATTATCCGGGATTTTCCTGATTTAATGCCCTAATCTGACAAATTTGTGAAATAAAAAGATGTAGTTCCTTAAAATCTTTTGAATTTTCCAGGCGGCATACCGCAAACCGGACACTTTTCCGTCGGTTCACCGATGTGGGTATAACCGCAAACGGGACAGATATAAACAGTTTCGATAGCCATATCTTTTCCCTGAGAAACCTGTTTCAGCGCCAGGCCGTACAGTTCTTCATGAATTTTTTCCGCCTCCACTGCATAATGAAAAGACCGTTGCGCGGCTTTCTCCTCCTGGAGTCTGGCAATTGCATCATAAGCCGGATACATTTCGGTAATTTCAAAATTCTCGCCATCGATTCCGGCCTGTAAATTTTCCGCCGTTTTTTTGATCATGCCGAGATTCTTCGCATGATTAATGGCGTGAACCTGTTCGGCATACGCAATGGCTTTAAAAAGTTTGGCTATTTTAGTAAAACCTTCTTTTTCGGCAATGTCGCTGAAAGCCAGATATTTCATGTGCGCCATCGATTCACCGGCGAATGCCTCGTTAAGCGATTTTTCCGTCATTTTTTTCATTTTCGTTTCCCTTTCGTTAAGATGAATGAATACGGTTCACAACAATTTATAATATCCTGTCCTGGATAAACCAGAAGTTAAAAGTTAAAAGTTGAAAGTTGAAAGTTAAACTGCACTTTTTTCAATGACCAATGACTGATGACAACGGTTTCTTAGCAAAAAGGGAAAATTTACAATTCCTGCCAAAAAAAACAAGCAATTCAGAATCAAGGTACTAAATTGAGCGATTCTTAGCTTGAAACAACCGGCCACAGAGTTTTGTCATTCTGCCTGTCCGCACAGGCGGGCGGTTCGCCGGGCAGGCCCGCGCTGCGGCCGGGCGGGCGGAATGACATTAGAATCGCTCAATTCAGGAATATAAAATAAATATACAAGAAGTTAAGAAAAATTCAAATACCAAATTGCTTTGTTAATGAGTGCAGAATTAAATAGTGTCTGTCCGAAAACACCTTTTTTTGTCATTTCGATCCGCCAAAAAGCGGAGAGAAATCTGTTTAACCCTTTAAGTTATTGTAACATACAGATTCCTCGAGTTTTCGGACAGATACCAAATAGTTATCATTTCAAAATATCCCATTTTCGCAGGATATTTTCAATCTTTTTCATCTCAGCGCCGGTTGCGCTTAAAATTGGCCGGGCGGTTAACGGTTTACACAATCCCAATAAACTCATCGCCCCTTTTATGCCGCCCAGGAAAGAACGGCATTCGTACACACGCCAGATTTCATTAATTTCCTTCTGCTGCTGAAAAACAGAATCGGAGCTGTTTTGGATGTTATTGTATAATGCCACGCAGCGACCGGGGATCAAATTGGAAATTCCATCCAGGCCGCCATCTGCTCCGGACAGAATGCCGGCAGTCCATAAATTCGATTTGCCTATCAATACTTTAAAATCCGGCCTGATTTTCTTTAATTCGATTAAATTTTGCAGAAATACAAAATCAACCGAACTGTCTTTGATACCAATAATCGTATCCAATTCCAACAACCTTTTTACGGTATCCAGAGAAATGGGCGCTTTTGTCGTGGACGGGATATTGTACAGCATCATGGGAATGGATGATACAGCGGCGAGATCCCGGAAATAGAAATAAATCTCTTCCTGAGAATTGGGCAAATAATAATATGGCGGATGTGCAACGGCAATATCTGCACCCATTGCTTCAACTTCCTGCAGATTATGTATGGCTCTCTTGCTGCCGACATCACTGACGCTTGCATAAACAGGGATTTTACTCTGCACGGAATTCACAACAATTTCCAGAACTCTTTTCTTCTCATCATCAGACAGACAAACACCCTCGCCGGTGGTACTGTTGATAAATATACCATGGACATGATTATTGAGCAAACGCTGTACTATTTTTTCCAAAGCCAATTCATCGATGGACTCATCTTCTTTAAACGGGGTAATGACCGGAACAACAATCCCGCCCACCCGTGCCACATCAAAATTCATTTAAACCTCCATCTTCTTTATTATTGTAATTATTGGCTGGACGAAAACCCCACTTTTCTATCATTCCCGCGAAAGCGGCTTGCCCGCCCGCAGGCGGGGAATCTATAAATTCTGGTAACTATTCAGGTTGCACGCTAATATCGCTAAAAAACGAGAATCGTTAACTATTTTGTCCTATTCGTATGATTTCGTGTAATTCGCGGGTAGAACAGGCAAACGATTTTTTCAATTTCTCTGCGCCCTCCGCGTCTCTGCGTTAAAAAAACAGGCGCTTTAAAACGCAGAGACGCAGAGAGCGCAAAGGAAGCGGATTTGTTCAAAAAACTAAAGTGTTACGGTATTG
>CAJVYQ010000055.1 GCA_913009825.1 uncultured Deferribacteres bacterium | reverse complement strand
ATTTCCAACGGATTATCAAAATAATCCGCCATTTCACTCCCGGTACTGCTTGATTGATTTGCCGGCAAATAAAAAGTGGTATTACCGATGGAAATTGTTCCGGTGTTTGGATCCTCGAATCTTATGCCTATATCGCCATAAGATTTACCATCACCGGTATCGCTTGTGCCATCGGCTGTGCCTCCGCCTGCATTATCATAATAATAAAGCATTTGCGGATTGCCAAGGTTGTGCAGATCTACAATTTGCACCATCGTTCCCTGACTGCCTGTACACATTGCCCAGGTTGTGCCGCTTTCCGGAAGCTGCACCGCCGCTTCATGCCCGCCGCTGCCATCAATTGTCACACCATCATTCAAAGGATTATAAAACAACATTCCTGAGGCATTTGCATTCATATCATTTGATTGTCTTAAATGAGTTACCCCCCAATAGGATTCAAGCGTTCCCGAACCGCCGCCGGTAACCGACATACGATCATAATAACGTTCCGAAATGCTTGTCTCTGTGGTTTCTCCCGCACCGGATAATTCAACCGTTATTTCCCTAAGCACTCTTATCGGACCATCTTTAAATTGCAGCCTTTTCTTTACCAGACCGTCTTCCGTAATTGTATAGGGCACTCCCAGTATACTTCCCTGTATTCGCACTTTTTGCCGGTCAATAATATCCACATCAGTTCCCCCGCCGGCCGTTTTAATTTTTATATTTTCAAGAAAACCGATAGAAGTATTGTGCCCGGCAGAATAATTTTCAGTTACTATTTCATCCGAACCCTGGTTTGCCGTAACATAATCAGTAGTTACGGCATGCGTTAACGAAGATGATCTGTAAACATAAACCCAGGCCTTTTTACCGGCGTCTGTGCCATCGGTTACTAATATTTCATAGCGTTTGTAATTTCTGGAATCCGAATCTTCAATCCAACTATAATTCGGCGCTTTATCGCCCATATCTTTTGCCATAAAAACCAGTTCGTCATTCGAATCTAATGTTCCATCCGTTTCGCTAAAATAGCTGCCGTCATCTCCAACATCATCAAACTGAAACGGAATTTGTGTCCAGGTGTCGCCAATTTCATCATATTCATAAACAAAGAGCTGTGATGTGGAGACTGAAAGAAACTCCGAAAGATTATTACCTGTAATGACGACCGGTTCATAATCGCGATCAAGATTGTCCTGCTGAGCAAAAAGAGATTTGCAACCGGATAAAAGAACAAATAAAACAGTTAGTGAAAAAACAGTTGATTTAAAAATATTTAATTTCTTCATATTGACCCCAATTTTAAAATGTTGTTCTGTATTATACAGAAGACGAATTTCATCGACCTCTATTAAAAATGTCCAATCTATTTTAAAAGAATGATTTTCTTTTTAGCACAAAAATTTTCAGTCCTTAAAATACAATAATATATCCCTGAAGGAATAGGCAGATTCTGATCAGAAACCCCTCTCCAGATCACAGAATAAAAAAAGGCAATCTGTCTGGAATTAATTAGTGTTTTGACCACTTTACCTTCCAAATTAAAGATTTGTAACTGGACCTTTGATTCTTCGGGTAGATTATACTCAATTGTTGTCGAACGATTAAAAGGGTTAGGATAATTTTGCAGCAGAATAAAATTTTCCAATTCATCGATATTCCGTATTTCAGACATAGCCGGCTTCTGTTGAAGTTTAATGTTAACATCCAATGGATGTTCAAACTTTGCAACTAACCTTTTGCAATCTTCAACAGTGAGATTTGCCGGTAGATAAATGGTTGTATATCCCATTGCATAGGTACCGGTGACAGGGTTTAGAAATTGAATTCCAACATCGCCATAAGAAACTTTATCACCGGTATCCCAGGTGTCATCGCTTGTTCCGCCGGTTGAATCATCTCTGTAATAGAGTAGTTGCGGCCTGCCAATATCCGGCAAATACAGCAACTGCAAAAAAGAGCCGTGTATTCCTGAAAACATCCCCCAGGACAAACCCGGTGAAGGTACTTTCAAATCGATATTATCCGGTATTCCATCAATCAGGACGCCATTTTGGTTATTATTATTATAAAAATACATCCCCTTCGCATCACCATTTAAATCGTAAGACTGCCGCATATAAAGCACGCCATATTCAGATGAAAGTGTTCCGGCTCCTCCCCCTGTAACTGAAAAAGTTTCATAAAAACGCTCTGTAAAAGAGGTTTTCACGGAACTCAAAATTCCGGACAATCCAACAGTCAATTCACGAACAACGCGGACCGGACCGTCTTTATAAAACAACTTATTTTTACGCAGTGCATTATCAGTAAACTCATACCGCATGCCTGATAATTTCCCTTTAACCCGAAATTTCTGCCGATCTAAAATATCATTACTAAAACCATTAGTTCCCGTCTGCAATCTTAATTCATCCATAATACCTTCACTATTATGGCCGATCAGATAAAAGTGAGAAGTTATTTTATCCGAATCGGCAATAGCTGAAATATAATCAACCGACGTTGTAGGTTGGATAGACTCAGAGCGATAAAAATAAACCCATGCATGTTTACCTTCATTCAGACTATCCGTTACTTCAATTTCATAACGTATTTGATCATGGTTAATACTGTCTGATATCCATTGATAATATGGCGCTTTATCCCCCATATCTTTTGCCATAAAAACCAGTTCATCATTGGAATCCAATATACCATCGGATTCACTAAAATAGCTGCCATCATTACCAATGTCATCAATTTGGAATGGTATCCGTTCCCAGGTTCCGGTAACTCCTATGTAACGATAAACAAGCAAATTTGAATCAGAGACAAGAAGAAATTTTAAGAAATTATTGCCGGTAAGAATGATTGGATCATAATTTCTGTCTAAATTATCAAAATGTGCAAAAAGAGGATTCGCGCTCATCTGAAAAATGGACAGGGAAAAAATCATTGAAACAAGAAAAATTATAAAGAATAATTTGCTTCCCTTCATAATAGTAATCATTTTGATAATGGATAATAAATTTTCCATTTTTTAATAAAGTTAATATTATATTCGGATACCGAACATTTGGATATTCAAACAAATTTGATTTGCAATATACCATTTTAGTAATACTAAAACAGTCAATTAATATTACTGTAGTTTGGCAAAAACGTCATTCTGAGCGTAGCGAAGAATCTATTTCCCCCCACCGGAGATCCTTCGACAAGCTCAGAATGACACTCCCCTCTAAAATTTGCCAAACTACTATAATATTAAATATATTCAGCCTCAAATGGGTTCCCGCTCAAGAATATTCTACCCCGATATAATCCCGAAATCAGTAAAAAAGGAAAGAACAATTTTTCTCTTTAAAAGATAAGTATTTTCCTTTAAAATGCAAGAGAATATTAACGTTTTGTAATTTTTTAAATTTACTTTTATCAAAATTAAAATTAAGTGTATATCTATAAAAATCTATTGGTTAACCTTAATTTTTTTATTCGCCCCTGCATTCGCGGATAAGGATGTATCAACAATCAAAAAAGAAAATTACCCTTGAAAAGGGATACATATAAAGTGATTCACCTAAAAGCAGGTTTTTCATACACTGAGAGATATTATCCGTTTTTATCGTTTTTTTCTGATTGATAACGGGTTCTAGGCGGAGATAAAAAGTTAAGTTTTTCCCTCTGCGATTCTATAAACTCTTCGTTATTCCGCATGCGGCCCGCCGTACTGTTTATGATAACCCCGGCCGACAATCTGGCCATTCTTTACTACCACAGCTCCCACCAGCGGATTGGGCGAAGTATTGCCGGCACCTCTCCTGGCCAGAGAGAAAGCTTTTTTCATGAAAAATGTATCTGAATTTTGTCCGGTTTTATTACTCATTATATCAATTATTATTATGCCACTAAGACTTAGAAACACAAAGATTAATCCACAAAGAAAAAATTATCCGGAACAATTTTAATCCCTTTCATTTTATGACTTCGTGCCTTTGCGGCAAATTCACAATAAAAAAACCCCGGGATATAAAAATATCTTCGGGGTTAAAATATACTCCAATCACAACCGATATCCTCTCTCATCCGGACTGTTACCATCGGCTCCGGAATTTCACCCTGCCCCGAAGATATCAGGAATAAAATATAGGGTTTTGAAAAATTTAAAGCAAGGAAATTGTGGGGATTATGGGTAGATACCACAAATTGAGGTAAAGAATAAAAACTTTCAGGGATGTATGTTACATTTTCCGTTCATGTAAAACGATAAAATCCTGACAGGCATCTGAAAGGAAAAGTGTCATTCCTGCGAAAGCAGCCTGCCCGCCGCAGGCAGGGAATCCAATAAAAATAAAAGTTTGTAGATTTCCGCTTTCGCGGGGATGACAAAAAAAGGGTGTTTTCGGACAGACACTACTTAACCAATATTTTATTTTTACTCTTAATTTTTGAGCGGATACAATTTATTTTATAATCATTCAGACATTTGAAACACCTAACCATAAAAGGTGCCACCCATGAAAAACAGATTGTCAAAAATATGGCCAAAAGATAAATTCACTTCCCGGGGAGTCGCTTATGCCGCACTCGGTTTTGCCGGTTTGTTTTATGAGCTTGTTTTCCGGCAGCCGCCTGAATCGCTTATCCTGATTTTCTATATCGTTTTCACCGGTATCGTTTTCATCTCCATATTTTTCTTTAAGGAGCATGTCTGAGTGCGGCTGCTTGTTGGATCGGTCTTATTATCCGTGCCTGTGTTGCATTTTTTTGTCAGGATCAACAGACTGTCCGGCCGCAGGCAGGGATAATCATGATTCAAAAATGTCTTACCTCTTTTGTTCATTCTGTCAAAAAAGAACAGTTACTATTTGAAAAAGTCTGTTTAAAACAAAGTTTTACAATGTAATAATATACAAACTTCCCGCCAAGTATCAAACCGGTAATACATTTATGATTCTGTTGATTAACTCCCATAAAACTTCCAAAGTTTATAAATGGGGCGTAAAATTGTAGTATTAAATTTCAAATCATACAATATGTTGATACTAACTAGGCGGAAAACTTTGGAAGTTTATTAAATCAACAGAGTCATTTATGTGTTCGTTGTTTTAATACCCTCCCGCAGATTTTTCCTGACATGAAATTTGAATATACCAGTTCAGATCAGTTAATTCAGAATAATCTGCGGGAGGGTATTGTGGATTTTATCAACAAAATTATTAGATGAAACCTTTTCCGATTACTATGTAACTGAGAATCGCGCTGTTTTTTCCCGAACCGTTCATCAAGCAAAAAAGATCGATTTTGTCATGAATCCCGAACCGGCGGATCAATAGTGGGAGACTAACTGATGTTGACAGAATGGCATTCCATTTTGCTCGATGAAGGATTCATTTCTTATGCCGAAGTGATCTTTCGGAAACTTTGTAGCCATCTTCCTGATGACATCTATATTTACTCCGGCAAAAGTTCTGAAAAATAAATTGGTTTTAATCCATCGAAAATAATATGTTATCAGAACTGCTTTGTTGCCGGGCCCGGTGCAAAAAAATGCAGCGACTATTCAGAGTCTGAGAATAAACCCTCAGTTTAAAATGATTTTTTCAATTCGTACATCAGTCTATCAGCCAGAAAACGGTACCGGTAAACTATTCGATGGAAAAGGGAAGCGTAAAAAACCATATTGATCTGACACAAGGGAAAATCTCCCGCAATCTCCTTAAATTAGCCTGGCCGATGATCCTGGGCAACCTTTTACAAAATTTTTTCAATCTGGTGGACATGATTTTTGTCGGTAGATTGGGCCCGGACGCCATTGCTGCCGTTTCCCTCAGCGGTATTCTGATGATGGTTGTCTGGACGGCGATCAGCGGTCTTTCCATCGGGACAACTGCCATGGTTTCCCGGTTTTTCGGCGCAAAAGATTATCGGCAGACAAAAATAATGGCCAACCAGACGCTGTTTTTAGGATTGATCACCTCTGTTGTGTTAGGAATTTTGGGGATATTCTGGCCCGAACCGCCGTTGGTTCTGTTAGGCGCTTCCAAAGAAGTGATTCACCTCAGTGTGCCTTACATCCGGGTTGTTTTTGGCGGCACATTTACGCTGATCATCACATTTTTAATTTGCGCCATATTCCGGGGTATCGGCGATGCGGTGACACCGGTAAAAATTTGGACAATCGCTACCGTATTGAATATTATTCTCGATCCGCTGCTTATTTTTGGCCTTGGTCCGTTTCCCCGTTTAGGAGTACTGGGTGCCGCCATTGCCACCGTTTTCGGACAGGGGATCGGCCTGTTGATTGCCATTTATGCATTGCTGAAAGGGATGAGCTACATCCGCATCGAATGGCGAAAGTTTCGGCTTGATTTTAATATGGTCTGGCGTATTGTCAAAATTGCAGTGCCGGGGTCCATGAACGGATTCTTTCGCAGTGTAAGCAGCCTTATTCTGATGCGATTTGTGGCGGTTTACGGTACCATCGCCATCGCAGCATACGGGATCGGTTTGCGTTTGCTTTTGATGGTGATGATGCCGGGTTGGGCAATCGGCAGCGCAGCGGCAACGCTGGTCGGACAAAATCTGGGCGCCCGTAAACCGGAGCGGGCGGAAAAAAGCGGCTGGCTGGCTACGTTCCTTTACGGTGCGTTTCTCACAGCGACCGGTTTGCTTCTCTTTATTTTTGCCAAACCGGTGATCAGTATTTTTAATACCGAACCGGAAGTGGTGAAAACCGGAGCAACTTATCTGCGCATCATTTCCGTCAGTTTTCCGTTTATCGCACTGGGGATTGTGCCCGGGATGAGTTTGGGCGGCGCCGGAGATACCAAATCAACGATGTATGTCATCGGATTTTCCCTGCTGCTGTTCCAAATTTCTGTTGCTATCTATCTACCGACTTTAGGGAACTTGGGTTTGAGCGGAATCTGGCTGGCAATCTGTTCATCTTATATTTTGCAAGGCATTCTGATGGCTATCGTATTTCATTTTGGCGCATGGAGACAGAAAAAAATTTGAATTTCGAAAATATTTGATTTTATTGAATTTTTTACTTGATTTTTTTTATGATTATGTTTAATTTTTACGCAATTAAAAACTAAGAGGGAGGTCTGCTCATATGAAAAGAACTGTGACTAAAAGAGATATCGCAAAAAGAGTGGCAAAAAAAATTGAAGAAAAATTGCCGATTACAGAAAAAGTCGTTTCTGCTCTTTTTACCTCTTTACGGGAAGTTATGGCAGAAGCCAATCCGGAAGTGCGGATTGAGATTCGGGACTTTGGTGTTTTTGAAGTGAAAACAACAAAAGCAAAACCCAAAGCCAGGAATCCAAAAACAGGTGAAATTGTGTATGTTCCTCCACGGCGAAAGACTCATTTTAAACCTGGTAAGTTACTCAAGGAAGAGTTGAAAAAACCTCTGGAATAAGTGCATATTCCTCTTTGCCGAAACCAATATCAAATATTTTATTTTCAGGCACAATATTTTTGTAGGTTGTGCCTTTTTTATGGATCTGCCGTTATTTTTGCCGCACATCCGGTTAAATTATACTGTTTTTTTTTAACGGTTGCCGGCCAGCAAAACAGAACCGGTCCCATTGTACTTCCGCCGGCTTTTATTAGGATCGAATTAAAAATTGTCACCATATCAAGTTTCTCTCAAAAAAGTTTGGCAAAACATTTTTTGCTAAAACGATTCTTCGCATCATTTGATAATTAGTGTCTGAACGAAAACCCCACTTTTCTGTTATTCCCGCATGGTTTAAGCGGGAATCCACATCAATTTAAAAAATGGATTCCCGATAAAAGCATTCGGGAACGGCAGGTCTCCGGATAATTGCAGTTTTTCGAAAAACAAAAGTGTCATAAAATGTTCACCATCTCAAATATTTCCTCAATAATATTCGGCCACAGAATTATAAATGTTGCAGAAATGATATCAAAACAAAAATCTGTGGCATTTCTTTTTTGTGGCTAAAAACGTACGCAAAAATGTTCAATTTATACCCATTTCACGTTTATTCCTCAATTTTAAATCAATTCAATTCAACTGAAAAAGTATGTTTAACTCATAGAATTGTCCGGTTAAATATGATTAAAGGAATTGTTTAAAATTGTCGACTTAATTATAGGATCAAAAATATATAAGCAGATCGTAACTTTTAGGATAAGATTTGGTTATGGTAAAAGTTGTTTTACACCCCCCGCACCCTCTTAAGGGGAGACTTATGGATTCCCCCTTTGAGGGGGTAGAGGAATGTTTACTACCTCAACCTGAATAGTTACAGCAAATTGTTTTACTTAGATAAGATAGTAAGTATATGGAAAATAAAATATTACAATATAAGCATTCTGAAGACGAGATAGAAGAAAACCGGGTGAAGGTTGATATTAGCCGGGATGCTCCCCAGGATATCGATATTTTGGAACTCAGCGATATTTCTTTTTTAATGAATCATGTCCTGGATGAGATGGAAGCAAATTTTTCCAACGAAAATGAGTTTGGGGAAAGTGATTTATATCCGGAATTTGCCGCGACAGCCGCAGAAGAAAGGGAGATGATTCCTCTCTCTGTTGAAGAAAATGAAAATCAGAACAACAATATTCCCCAGGAATTTTCCCAGTTACAGGATGAGTTTATCGATCTAATGACTAAATACGATACGGATGATCAGCCTGCAAGTCAAATCCCTGTTCAGCCGGAAGAAAACATTACGGCTCCAGAAATAGAAAATAATGTCGATCAGGATGACAGGGAAGAGAACATAGATTTGAACAACGCAGGGATTGTTACCAACTCATTCCATTCGCATAGTATCAAGCAGAAAATGCAATTTTTGAAAGGAAAAAGTACCTACCAAATCGGTTTAGATATCGGTTCATACAAAATAAAATATGTAATCGCTAAAAAGCAGAAAAACGGTGGACAAATTCAGGCGTTCGGTTTTTTGCTCAATCCTTTTAAGGAAAGTGGCGAGATCGACAAAATCGTCGACTATCTGATCGATGAACTTAATATCAAATCAAATTATCCGGGTATCCGCTGCGCATTTACGGTACATGGCCGCAATGTGGGCGTCAAACGCCATGCTTTTCCCAAGATGAGTGCAAAGTTGATGAAGGATGCTATTTTCTGGACGGCAAAAAAGGAATTTGGCTTTGAAGATACGCCGGCACTTTTCGATTCCATTTCGATCGGTAAGACCGAGAAAAAGGGAGTTGAACATGAAGACTGTTTGCTTATCGCTTGTGAAGAACAAATGATAAACCAAATGGTAGAACCCTTCTTAGCAAGAAAATTAATCCCTTTTAAAGCCGCGCCTCTGGCTGTCTCTCTTTGGGATCTGTATAAAAATTCCCATGTTTACCATAAAGATAAAACGGTTGCACTGATTGACCTGGGTGCGAAAAAAACCATCATTGTTTTTATTCGTAACGGGGTGCTTGAGTTTACCAGGGAAATTCCTACCGGCGGCAGAGATATCACGGAATCTCTCACCGGTACCATTTTTTATGATGGCAAGCCGTATCAGTTTGATCAGGTCGAAGCGGAATCGTTGAAGCTTGAATATGGTTTTCCCGATGAAGAATTGGAAGACAGAACCACTCAGGATGTCCCGGTCGCAGAATATTCCGTATTGATGCGGCCGATCCTCGAACGGATGGGCAGTGAGATTCAGCGTTCCATCGATTATTTCCGGGAAAAATATTCAGCCGATTCGTTACACCATGTTTATCTGACAGGCGGTACATCACAATTTAAGAATATCATCCCGTTTCTTTCCGGGTTTATCGATACCGATATGGGCGTTTTCCCCCTGGCCGATGAGACCCCGCACAAATTAAGTGAAGATGATTACGACGAATTCCGGAACCGGTTCGGCGAGCTTGCCGTGGCTTACAGTTCGGCAACCGATTATAACAAAAAACTCAATCTTTTGCCAAACCCGGTTAAAAAAATTGAGAAGATAAAATTAATCCAACGATTTTCGCTTTATTCTGCGCTGATAGGATTGCTGCTTCTTGCCATGTTGACCGGTTTTTCATTTATGAATGCGATTAACCTGAACAGCCAATTTGACTATTTGAAGCATAAATACGAAAAATTGGCTCCTCTGAAGCAAAAATATGATACTTTGCAGAAACAACACGTCTATCTGAAAAATAAAAAAGATATTTACACCAAAGAATTAAAATTGCAAAATCCGTTTCCGGCTGCATTAAAAGTAATAGCAAACCTGTTTCCCAGGGGAATGGCAGTAACAAATGTAACCGTTGTAAATGCCAATGCGGGGCAGATATCCGGAAAAGAAAAGAAAAAAGCACCGGAAAAAGTTGTGGGAGGAAGAACCATTAAATTATTTGGGGTTTGCTATCATCCCAGGCCTGATGCAGGAATTCAAATTGCGGATTATTTACGAAAATTAAACAGCACCGGTCTTTTTTCTTCGCTGACGGTAGTCAGCCAGCATTACCTGGAAGAGTTTGATCAGCTTAAATTTGAAATCGTTGGCAAAATGAATTGACAGGCATTCTATGTTGTTGGCAAAAAAAAATAAAAACTTGCCGGGCAGAATTCAGCAAAGTTTTTTTCAAAAAATTATCATTGGAACTCTGATTTTATCCGGGTTGATCGTCGTCTGGTTTCTAATTTATTATCAACCGACCCAGGTTAAAATAAGTGGTTTTTCTCATAATATTTCCCAATGGACACAGAAAATCAGAATGGCTACCGTTTCGGAAGATGCCATTGATAAATTGGCGCAGGATGTAGATACACTGAATGTGCAAATAAAAAAGATTGAAGAGCGGATATATTATCTGGATGATATGCCGGGTATTGCCAAACAGATCATCCGGTTTGCCTCGGCGCACCGGTTATCGGTTCAATCCATGCTGCCTAATTACGATGTCCTGTTTCCCGTAGGTTCGATGAATAAAAAGGGACAGCCGCTGGTAAAAGTGCCGTTGGAAATAAGATTGACCGGGCGCTATGTTTCTCTGGGAAAATTTATTGCCGACACCGATAAATTACCGTTTGTATTTTCCCCCGATGAAGTTTATCTGGAAGCGGATGCGAAAATCTATCCCAAATTGAGAATCACGGTGAAAGGCTTTCTTTTTCTGCTGAACGAGGAAAAAGCCCGGACGGTTGCAGGGAAAAAAGCGCCGCCAGCAAAAAAAGGATGATTTTAAATTATGGCATTGAAAAAAAATGAAAAAAGATTGCTTAGCATGTTGACTATTTCGGTTACCTTTTATGTCTTCAATACGTTTATTTTATCTGATGACAAAAAACCGGCTCCAGCTAAAAAAAATAAAATTCAGGTGATCGGAGATCAAACGCTAAAACCGGGAGTACAAGAAACACCGTTGCTTGATTTCCCCGTTAAATCGGCAATCAGACGGGTTAATATGAATTCTATGGTAAATTCTGAATTTTTAACCAAATGGAAAAGAGATCCGTTTTTGGGATCATTTACTCCGGATATTCTGGATTCGCTGCAGAAAAGAGAAAAGGTTGAACCGTTTGTACTGAAGGCTATTTCCTGGCGCGATAGTGTGGCGTATGTCATTATCAATGATGATGTCTACCGGGAAGGGGAGCAGAAAAACGGCATTCATGTCATTGATGTGATAGGAAACAAAGTAATTTATTCATTCAATGGGAAAAAATCTATCTTAAGATTTGGTGAATAACATGATATTGAAAAAAATAAGTGCAACAATCGTTATGCTGCTCTGGTTTACACAACTTTTTGGCCAAACAAATTATCTTACCCAGATTTCTTATGCGAAAAGCGAGTTTGAATACCAATGCAGGGTAATTTCCAGCCATAAAGTTCCGTTTGGCAGTATCTGGCTGCCGGAAAATAAACGGCTGGTTGTCTATATTCGTGGCTCTGTCTGGGGCGGAGATAAAGATACTATCGTTCCGAAAAAAGGGCCGGTGAAAAAAATGTTCATTCGCCAATCCGAAGGGGATGCCGGCGTGGTTGAATTTATTGTTGATTTTAAAGTGAGCCGCAAATACGCCATCGATTATGACGGACTGGATATTGTCACTTACATCGAAGGTGACGCACCTTTGAGCAAAGAATCGTCTGCCGGCGGCAGGGATGGCAGGGATCAGAAGAATCGCATTGAAAGAAAGGGGCCGTTGTACGCCAACAATAAAATCACAATGGATTACCGGGGCGCCGATTTAGCCAATGTGCTGCGTCTGTTAGCGGATCAAAATAAGGTGAATATTGTTGCCGGCAATGATGTGACCGGAAATGTAACCCTGAGCTTGCGCAATGTAACCTTAAAAGAAGCGCTGGACAATATTCTGTACGCCGGCGGTTTCGATTATGTGATCAATAAAGATGTAATTTTGGTGAAAAAAAATGACACTTTTTTCCCATCATTATCGCAGACCAAAGTGTATCATCTGAAATATATCAATGCGGAAAACCTGAAAAAAATTATCCGGGATATGCTGCCGGAAAAAAGCAAAATCCAGGTTCTTTCACCGGAATTTTACAATCAATTAGAGACAGGGACAAAAAATGCGGTGGTAGATAAGAATGGGCTAAAAAAAAGATCGAGCACTTTAATTGTAACAGAACGTCCCGATGTGATTGCCAAGATCGATGAGATTGTCGCGCAGTTGGATCTTCCGTCGCCGCAAATTGTTATCGAATCCAAATTACTTGAGCTGGCACCCCTGCAAAAAGAAACCATTGGTATCGACTGGGACAAAACCCTGACTGCTTCGCTGGTATCCGACGACGTGCTGCCATCCGGCGACAATATCAAATACAGCGCCATGAATGACGGCCTGCAGCGAAACAGTTCCTGGAAATTAGGTCATTTGACCGCAAGCCAGTTTTCAGTGGTGCTGGATTTTTTAAAAGAAACGACTGAAACCAAGTTGATTTCCAACCCCCGTGTAATTGCCACAGACAATGTCACTTCCCGGATTAGTGTGGGCACTACTTTTCCGGTGCCACAGATTAACCGCGGTGTAGCCGGACAGGGAGATATTGTTACATTCAATTATAAAGATGTGGATATCGAATTGAATGTTACGGCTCACGTGGTGAATGAGAATGAAATCATCATGTATGTAAATCCCATCATCGAAGAAATCACCGGTGAAGTGGTGATCGATGTCAACCGGGCGCCGATCACATCGAAGAGAACGGTGAATACAGTGGTAACGGTGAAGGACGGAGAAACTATCGTTATCGGCGGCATGATCAAGGAGGATCGCAAGAAAACGGTAAGTAAAGTTTTTTTGCTGGGTGATATTCCACTGATTGGCAACCTGTTTCGCCACTCTTCTTATAAAAAGCAGCAGAGAGACCTGGTAATATTCATTACGCCGCATATTTTGCGTTGATATTCCATGAATGTAGAAACTCTGAATAAAATCCTCACTTTTGCGGTGCAAAAAGAAGCTTCGGATATTCATATCGTGGCCGGAACGCCGCCAACCATTCGAGTGCACGGGCAATTAAAAAGATTTGATTCAAACAAATTGACGGCGGCTCAATTGCAGCAACTTGTCAGAGAACTTCTTTCCGAAGAGCAACTGCGCCATTTTGAGCAGCAAAAGGAGCTGGATTTTGCTTATCCAATTAAAAATGTAGCCCGGTTCCGGACCAATGTTTACAATCAATTGTATGGCATCTCCATCGCCTTTCGGGTAATTCCGGAAAAAATTCGTTCTATGCAGAAATTAGGCGCGCCGCAGGGGGTGTATCAATTAGCCCGGGAGCAGGAGGGGCTGGTGCTGGTTACAGGACCAACCGGTTCCGGTAAATCAACCACGTTGGCGGCCATGATCGATCTGATCGATAACGAAAAATATTTACATGTGTTAACCATTGAAGATCCTATCGAATATATTTACTGCGGTAATAAATGCCTGATTAACCAGCGGGAATTAGGTCCGCACACAAAATCGTTTGCCAACGCTTTGCGTGCCGCATTGCGCGAGGACCCCGATGTGATCCTGATCGGTGAAATGCGCGATCTGGAAACGATAGCGCTGGCGTTAACCGCTGCAGAAACGGGTCACCTGGTATTTGGCACACTGCATACGAACAGTGCGGCGGAAACAATCAACCGTGTGGTCGATGTTTTTCCCGCCGATCAGCAGGATCAGATCCGGGCACAGTTTTCCGATGCCGTCATCGGTATCATTTCCCAGCGGCTGCTGCCCACACAGGACGGCAGAGGCCGGGTTGCGGCCATGGAGGTGATGGTGGCAACACCGGCAATCAGAAATTTAATCCGTGAAGGAAAGACCCACCAGATTACGTCCATTATCCAAACCAGCGGTAAATACAACATGCAAACCATGGATCAAAGCCTGATGCAGCATATTAAAAACAGAAAAATTACCCGCGATCAGGCAGCTTTATTCGCTCATAATATGGAAATGTTTAAAAAGACGGGGTGAAAAAGAGACGAAGGATCTATTTGAGTTCAACTACAGACAAGTTATTTCACCCTGAAAAGCGGGAATTCAAAATAACAATTTTGCGGTAAGTATCGTTGTAGAATTATTATGGGTAACAGAATAGAGAGAGTAAGCAAGTGGATTTCATGGCTTGGGCAGAAATTGTATTCCTATTCACTCATTGCAAAAATTCATTCTTTCACCACCGGTACAAAAATCCCGCCATAAAACTTTTGAACGCATAATACTGCGAGCCGAAATCGTAATAGTGAACGAACAGGTAGGAATAATCATTGGGATGCCAGTTAAATTCCGCTTTGTAATTGTTGGCTAATTCGTTGCCGGTTTGCTGAGTTAATGCGTAACCGACGCGGAACAATAAATTGTAACGAACCGGAAAAACTGCGTCCAGCCCAGTTGAAATTGTCCAGAAATTGTTTGGCGTCCAGTACGGAACGGCATCCGGGTACATGATTTTCATGTCTTGGTAAGAATAAACCGATTCAAAAAACAGAACGGGTTTGCCGGCATAAAATTGATACTCACCGGTTACATACAATTGGGTCTTCCGGTTCTGATCCGAATACCAGCCGTATTGAAAATCACTGCCAAACTTTGCTTTTGTAACCGGCTTCCAATAAAATTGATGCTGCAAAATTCCGGCAGTGTATCTGTTTTTAATGGCCAAAACGCCGTCCAGTACTTGATCATACTTAAAGGACAGTGTCGAAAAAAGCTGTCCCGGCCAATTTTCGCCGGAAGAAAGAGTTTGCTGCCATTGCAGTTTGGAGAGAAAGAAATTCTCCCGCTCATTGAAATTAATGTAACCGGCCGAAGCAACGACCCGTGTTTTCGCGCTTAGGTACCAGGTGCTGCCCAGATTTCCACCTTGACCGTAGGCTAAAAAATGTCCTGCCGGTTTTTGTTCCTCCAGGTTTCTGTACAGCACAGCGCCGCTGATTTTCCATCGCGGCGACAGGTACTGCTCGTACGAAGACGTAACTTCCCTCTTTTTTAAATTGTTGGAATCGTGAATGTACTGTCCCTCGTTTTGCCAGAACGGGCCGTATTCTTTTCGGATTATACCATAGTATTTTTTGCTGCCTTCATGATCCGGTTGCTGCTGCAGAATTCTGCGATATTTTTTTCGTGCTTCCCACCAACCGGAAGGCTGCCACTGCTGCAACTGGGCGGAGTAGAAAGTCGCCTGGATATGGTTGGGCTGCATTTTCAGAACCTGATCGAAACAAATTTTTGCTTCATCTGTTTTATCCATCCACAAATATGTTTCGCCCAACAGATAATAGGCTTCCACATTTTCATGGTCCCGGCGAATGATATTTTTAAACGAATCGATGGCTTCTTCATTTTTTTTGAGCCAGCGTGCCTGGATACCATGTTCACGCCACAGTGCAATGTTGTCCGGCTCGAGCCGTAAAATTTCTTTTTGCAGAGCATACGCATCTTCCTGCCGGTCGTTCCAGATGTACAACCGGCTGAGCTGCTTCATGGTCTGCACATCGTTTGGCTGCAGAACCAGTGCTTCCCGATAAGCCAAAATAGCCTCCGGTTGTTTATCGTTCCAGGTGTATAATTTTGCCAATTCGCGCCAATAAGCCGGGTTTTTCCGGTCGATTTTGATGATCTCTTTGTACGTGGCAATGGAAGCGGAAAGTTGTTCGCTCTGTTGGTAGTAATCAGCCAATCTTTTTCTCAATCTGATTGAATATGGGAAATTCTCCTTTTCACTTTCCAGAAATTCAATAGCGGCAGGGATTTTATCCTGTTCCACGTACTGATCGCAGAGTGTGAGAACTTCCTGTTCCGATCTCATTTTTGTGGCGTAATTTACAGTCATTCTTTCCTGGGCCGGCAGGTCTGGACGAAGCGTGAAAGCCTGCACCAGGGAAAACAACAAAATGAATCGGATCGATCCGTTTATTTTTTTCATCGTTTTTTGTCCTTTTAACTGTAATATTCAGCCTGAACCTTTGCGCCGTTGCCGTTGGCTCTGCGGTTGCGGAAAGCGGCAAACGGCTGTAAAATTCTTTCCCGGAATCTCTTCTTTTTTACTTTCACCACGGCATCGACAGGCTGTGAGGAAAAGATGATGAAATCGATGCGTTTCATGGCGCGTATGAGCAGGGGCCACGAGATGGCACAGGTTATTCCGGCAGCCAGCAGAAATCCGAAGCCGTAAAAAGGCGTACCCAAAAGGATGGAAAAGTAGGTCAATGCCGCATTTAAAAAGGCGAATAAAATGGTTAGCATCAGTGCTTCTTTGCGCATTTCGTAATAAAGGAAAATAATACTTATGTTCAAATTGATCACATGAAAAAAAATGCCGACCAGAAGAACACGAAACAACCAGATAGAAATGCCCCGGTAACCCAGAAAAACCAACAACGGCTCGGCGAAGACAATGAGAAGCAGCGTGACAATTCCTTGTAGTTTGGTCATCCCCCTCATCCCTTCTTTCAGCGTCTCAATCATGTCGCTTTTTTTACGTTCAATAATCAAAAGCGGCTGTGTCAGAACATCATCTATAAAACCTTTGTAATCTTTGAAAAAATTGGTTTCGGTGAGAATGAGAAAATAAGCCAGCGCCGGAATGATGGTTAAAAAAGCCAGGAAATTGGGCACATCGTAAAAATTAAAAGTGTAAAAAAAAGAAGCGCCCTGCTGTTGTTTGAAATGGCCCCAGAAAATAAATTTATCCGACCATAAGCCGATATTGTAAAATAAGCCGGTCAGGGAAATGGTAGAATAACGGCGAAAATAGGCAAAATATTCTTTGTTCCAGAATTTTTCCCGCGGCAGTTCTTTGGTGGTGATACGAACCAAAAAGAAAATAATGAGCCACTGTCCGCCACAAAAGCCGGCCAAACCTCCGGAAACGGAAATTCTTGGCACCAGTAGATAGGCCAGGAAAATGCTGAAAATGGTTCCTCCCAGATATATCCAAACTACTTTTTGATATTCTTTAGTGGTACTGATGAAACCCATAATCTGCCACACCAGACTGACCGCCAGAAAGGTGAGCACACCAAACAGTTTGTATAAAAACGGATTGCCGACCGGTGAGTAAATTTCCAGGAAAATGTAAAAAGGGATTGAAATGGCCAATGCCAAAAAACCGACAAATATCATGGAGGTCATGAAAGCCGGAAAAATCGGTTCATCCTCTTTGCTGAAATGTTTGTCGGCGACAAAACGCGTAAACACAATTTGTGTGGGCCCGGTGAGGATCAGAGAAAAAGCGAAGGTGTAAACCAGGGTGACGGTGAACAAGTTTAAAACGCCGATTTTGAACAGGCCATAGCTCATCCAGCCGATAATGCCCACCGTCAGCACCGTTAAAATAAGTGGTCCCGCTGCCAAAACGGAACCGTAAAAAAAAGCTTTCACCGTGGAAAACAGGGTTCCTTTTTTAACCAGTTTTTGCAGCTCAAAACCTACGCCCGCCATTTTTGCTCCTCTCTGCCGCTGTACCGATGATAAATGTCATCATATTTTTTGATCAGCTTGTTAAGATTATATTCTCTTAGCGCCCGTTTTCTGGCTCTGTTTGTGCAGGTTTCTCTGAATCCGGGATTCCGGACAAATTCGATGACGCCCTCGGCCAGCTTGTCCGGACTTTTAGGCGGAACGACAATGCCGTCATTCCGCAGCAAGTCGGAAACGTCGCCAACATCTGTAGCAACAACTGCAACACCGGCCATCATGGCTTCGATAACCGATAACGGCTGCGCTTCCTTGATGCTGGTCAGACACATCACATCCAGTATGGGGAAGTAGTCTTTTACATCCACCCGACCGGTAAATTTCAAGGATTGGATCAAATATAGATTGTCTGCCAGAATTTCAAGTTCAGCGTAGTACTCTTTCTGCTCTTTACGCGGGCCGATCAGGTAAAAAACCGCATCAGGGATTTTATCTTTGATAATGCGTGCAGCCATTAAAAAGTTTTTCACATCTTTGATGGCAACCATACGGCCGATGAAGCCGACATTGCAGCCTTTATGCGGCTTTCGGGGCAGATTCTCAAAATCCTGAATATGAATTCCATTCGGGATTATCCGGCATTTTTCCCGGGGTGCGCCCATTTGGATCTGGATTTCCTGATTACGTCTGAACAGAGCGATGATGGAGTCGGCATATTGATAAGCGATGTTGGCTAAACCCTGGTAGCTCTTTTTCCACATCCGTTTTTGATACCCTTTAAATATTTCGGATTGATTGATTTCAATCTCCCGCTCTTTGGCATAAATACCGTGCTCGGTCAGTAAAAGTGGCCGGTTTTTTCCCAGCTTGGCAATTACACCGAGCAGGCCGGCGTATCCCGTTGAGATGGCGTGGTAAATATCCGCCTCCGGAATGGTGGTCTGCATCATCTGGATTATGGGGATATGAATGGCGCGCCATGCCCAGTAGTAATCGATGAAAGGCGAGATGGGATGATTCAAGTTGTATTTTTTTGTGATCAACTCCCATCCCTGAAAATCTTTAAATATATTTTCCGGTGTGAGCGCTTGGAGCTCATCCGGCGAAAACTGTGCATGGAACCGCTCGAATTTGGAAAAATCTCCGCGGTTCATCCGGTCGTGAAAATCATGGATGATGTTCCACTGTGACTGAGTTTTATGTTTTCGCTTGCCGCCATGCAGTTTATCCGATAATGCGATCTCAACCAAATCAACCACATTGTCCGGTAATTTAAATTTGTATTTTTGTCCCTTTTCCGGCACAATCGTCCAGATAACAAATTCGATATCCGGCAGATTTTCTATCAGTTGATGAAGCCAGATAGAAACACCGCCCACGATATATGGGTATGCGCCTTCAACTATCAGGCAAATGCGGATTTTATTTACGTGGCTGCTGTTATTGCCGATGAGTGCCATCAGGTTCCCTTTTGTCTTTGACATCTATTAAATCTGCCGGTTTCCTAAAACCTGCCGGGTTTTAAAAACCCGGCAGGTTTATTAGTCTGTGGCAGGTTTATTTCCCTTCCTTTTGAACAATACAATCTGTCCGCCGAAAAATCCGGCCAGAATAAGACCCAGAAAAATGAGTTTGAAATTGGCGAACAGTCTTTTTGTCTCCGGCACCGGATAGATGTGCAGAACGGTTCGATTTTTAATAAATGTTTTTACCAACATAGAACCATTCTTTTTGCTTTTCGCAAAGCTGTTTTTCTCTCCCAAAAGGCGATCAAAACGGCGGGGTGAATAGGTTCTCTTTGCATATTCATCCTGTGATAAATTGGTGAACTGTTTAATCTCGTAATTCCGCTGTGGCAGTAGATTCTGCAATTTCACCTCAAAATTACCGTAGCCGAAAATCCGCATTTTTACCGTGTCGGCCTGGTTGGTGTAAGAATCTACCATACGATTGAAGATTTGCAAAAACGGCTCTTGCGCCGGATATTCGCTCAATACAATCCGGTGTTGCGGCTGGTCATTCAGATGCACCAGCAAATGGCCGTTACGGTGTGTGTAGCCCAGAATGTTTTGGGATTCCCGCAGATTGATATTTTCGGTTTCGCCCGGCAAAAACACGGTTCGGACAAAGCCGCTGCCTTTTACCACATATTCCCGATCGCCGGTGGAATCGATCTCCGCACTCAGAAAATCTTTTACCAGTTGCACGTACTGAGAAGTGTACAAAAAATTCCAATCCTGATGTGCTGCAAATCGCAACACTTTTTGCAACGCTTTGGCGCTTTCGTTGAATTCCATGCTGTAAAAATGAAAATAAAGGTCCACAGGAATGAACCGGTTCTTTTCGGTGTAACGGATAGAATGAATCACATCCTGGTAGCCGTTGAAAGGACCGCGCCACAGGTTGGTAAACTCGAATTCGTTGCTGATTCTGGCGTTGATGCGAAATTGATCTCCTGTCTGGGCGTACGGAGGTGCAAACGAACTGAGTGAAGCTTTTTCGGTATTCAGTCGCCCGGCGCCGCCGTTGATCTGTAGAACATGCGATCGCTGCGTCAATCCAATCTGTTCAGAAGTGGGGTTGCACATGCCCGACCAGAAGAACAGGTTGATGCTTTTACCTTGTGGCAACAAATTGTTTTGGATGTAGTGAAGCGATCCGTTAATTTCCATGCGCGGATCAAATGTGTAATCCGGAATGGAATCCAACTCCAGCTTGCCGGTGCGCCAATTGAACGGGTGAGCAAAACCGTGGCTGGCCGGTTCCACATTGGGCGAGCGGTACAGCTTCTGTGCCGTTTGCACCGTTTCTTCATTGCCCATATAAGCGGAATCGATTTCGGCGGCGATGACCGAAACAGAGTAGGGCAGGGGATATTTATTAAAAATCCGTGTCTGCATCAATTGGGCACAGAGGTGCCAACGGTCGATCTTTGAAATGGTGCTGAATCCGTCGCCGTCTACATGGATGAAAGCTAATCGTTTCCCGCCCAGTGTGTTGATGTCGATACGGGGCATACGGTCGCAGGAGAAAACCCGGGCAAAAATTTTGGTTGGGTTGATATACCACTGCGTGTAGCCGTCATCGTATTGCCGGAAAATCACCTCATCCTGCAGATAAGCACCATGGGGACTTAACACAGCGGCGCTGTTACGGACCTCATTCAGACTCAATTCAAGCAGAACCCGGTTGCGGGAATCGATTGAAACAACGTCTTCGATACTGCGGATGTCGCCGGAATTAAGGACACATTCATAGTCGAAAAATGCTGTATCTTTGGTTGTGATCAGAATTTGGTCACTTTCCCAGATTTCACCGGATGATTTCAATCCCAGGTCGGAAAAAATAGCGCCGGTTTCCACTTGGTCCGAACCGTTTATATCCCGGCCAAATTCACGATAGGCGCCCATCTGTCCTAAAATTGCTACAGGGAGATGATCCTCTGTAATGATCCTTTGTAACCAGCGACGATAACGATGAACATTTTTCATCTGTTCACTAACAAACCAGGTTAATACGCCGCGGTATTCAGTCATTTTTAATGGATCAGGAAGAGGCTTTTCCGCATCGGCATACTCAACCATCAGGCCTAAATTGTTCAGGAATATCTGTGCGCGCTGGTAGATTTCGTTCACTTCTTCGGTGCGGTTTTCGCTGCTTTTATACAATGCCAGTATTTTTCTCGGTACCAAATTCTGACCTGCCGAAAACGTTGCCCAGGCGCAGATCATGAAGATGATTGTGAGCAGACTAATGTACGGATTTTTTATCCTGCCAAAAAAGTTGGGCATGAAACTCCTCAACGTTCTGTTTTTCAATGGAAATAATGTTCATTATTTTTTTTACGTAATCGAACCGTTTAACCGAGTAATAGACGTCGGCCAGTTCTACAAAAGCCGGTAGATAATTTTTATCCGCGCGTACCACCTGTTTCAGATCTTTCAGCGCATTCTGTTTATCTCCGGAGGTTTTATACGCCAGCCCGCGATAAAACAGATAAGCCGGGTCATTTTTCCGTTCGCGCAAATTTGCATTGAGCAGGTCGATAGCAAGGTTCAGAAAAAAGGAACGCAGATTCGGACTGATCAACAAAATACGCGCATAATCGATATATTGCTTCGCCAGTTCGAACCGTGAATCAGGGTTGGCCTGGTTTGAATTCAGCTTTTTCCTCAATTTATGAATCCGTTTTTGTTGCTCTGCCTCTAACCGGTCAATTTCCGAGGCGGCGTAAAGGCGCACCTCTTCATCGGTGTCGGCAAGCATCTGATGCAGCATTCGCACGGAAAAAGGAGATTTCTTCCCGGCAATCTTGCGTATAGCTTCTTTACGGGCGTTTGGATCCGGGTCGTGAATACTGTCCAGAAGCGGTTCGGTGGTCAAAGAAAATTCAACATACCGGCTAATGTCGATAATGCCCAAAGCCAGCGCCTGCTTGGCTTCCTTTTGATTCTCCGGTATAAAATATCTTTCTTCCCGGAGATGGTTCTGTTTTATCTCTAAATATCGTTTCCAGTTCATCAGACCGCTTTCCTTCTCTGCATGGCTGAAATTTGCCTTTTTGAAGATTTGTTGATGGTCAACGATTCGTTCATCATCTTTAAAAGCGCAGCCAACGATTTGACGGAAGGATGATAGGATGCTGCCCCGAAATAATATTGCAGGTGACTGTGCCATTTGGGTTGTTCCCCGGCTCGTCTTTCCTTTTCTTTGAATCGATCGATAACGGCCAGAACACCTTCGGTATCAGTTACCGGTAATGCCAGTAAAAATTGATTCTCTCTTTCTCCCAGGCCGGCGACATCCACATTACGGATGAGTTCTTTAATACGGGCGCTGATCCATTTAAGAACTTCAATTCTCGCATCGTGACCGTAAATTTCTTCAATTTCCATCATTCCTTCTATCTCGACAGCCACCAGCGAAAAATTCAGATTATAGCGCATGGATTTTTTGAATTCAATTTCAGTCACATTTACAAATGAATCATATTTCAACAGTTCGGTGACCGGATCGGTTTTGATCATCTCCTGCAGATCCTGATAAGTGATGATGTTTTTCAGCGTTGGAACGGCCAGTTCGGCAATTAGGGAAAGGATGCGTACTGTGGAAACATTCAGTTTGAGAAATGGGATATCATCGATCGTTAAAATACCTACGATGACAGATGCCATGGAGATGGGCACGTATGCATACGCTTTGTTGGGACATTTTTCCCAAATATTCAACTGTTCCGGTTGGTCGGAAATCTCTTTGATGGTAAGTATTAAGTTGTTCTTGAGTACCTGGCCAAACATTCCCTCGTACAAAGGCAGTTTTTTTTGTGATTTTCCGTTTTTCCCCCAACCGTAACGGGCAACCTGAAAAATACAATCATTTGAATAATCGATCATGTAGAGGGATACTTTTGTCGCGCCGGTGAATCTGGAGGTCAATTGCGGCAAAGCCTGGAAAAATTGTTCTTCTTCCAAAGTTTCCAAAGCTTTTGTAGCTTGATAAAGTGAATGAATGGTTTCTTCCTGACCGATGATGCGGTTTTCCAGTTCCTCTTTTATCTGCGTAACGATGTCCAATTGTTCATGCAGACGGCTTCTCTCTCCCTTCAGCTCATCATTCTCGCGCAGCAAACTTCGTTCATAACTTTTATTGAACCCGCGCATTTCACCGACAATAGCTGCGGCCAGGAAAAAGGAAGCAAAGGAAAGCAGCATGGTTTTCTGCGACAGTATACTCCAGGTAAAATAAGGCTGCGTGTCCAGATAAACATAAATACTCAAAATAAGTACCGAAACCACAGCAGCAAGCAAGCCTTCTTTTAATCCGAACCGGCCGGACATGAGCAGGATCACCACCAGGTATGGATGAGGATTCAAACCGATGAATCCCGGTGTTTCCGGAAACAGAAAGATGTTAACCGCAATGACCAGGAGGAAAAAAGCAGCTAAACTAAATAAAATATCGCGAAAATATTTATCTTTCATCGTTGCCTCAGCATTATTTATTGAACGAAGTTAGAAAAAGGATGTCACTGAATTGCAAATCCATACCTGCTATGGCCGGTTTTGGTTTTACTTCCACCTTGGGTGCCGGCGCTTTTGCTTTCCTTTTGATGACAACCGGTTTCACGGTGGCAATGGCTTCCTTGTCCGTTTCAAATTGTGCGAACAGATCATCCAATGAATAGAGTTTGAACAAACGGTTCAGAACACGATTGTTATAAACCAACAGGATTTTTTTCTTCTGCTCCCGTGACAGGCGTTTCAAATGGATGAGTGAAGCGATCCCGGAACTGTCGATGTTGCGAATATTATCGAAGTTAAGAATAACGGTCGGCGCCTTTTTCAGATATTCCCGGATTTTTGTCCTGAATTGTGCCGTGTTTGCTTTGATCAATGAATCCGGCTGTTTGATTTTCACCCAGGAATAAGAGAGTGTATGTTTCACTTGCAGGTGAATGGCATAGGGGGCCGTTTTGTCTTTTGTTTGCTCTTTCTGTTCAATCGATTTGAATGCCGCTTCGAAGTTTTCGTAGATATCAAAAATACGGTGCAGCCGGGTTATTTGTAAAAGTTTACTGATCTTGTCGCTAATATTTACCAGTTTTAACTGCCCTTTTGTTTCCGATATCTTTCTGCGGAGATGAATGAGCACGGTTAGTCCGGCGCTGTCAATGAAATCCAGATTTTTAAAATCCAGAATAAGCGTTTGTGTCGGTTTGTATTTTTCCAGAACCTGAGTTTTGAAATCTTCAGTATTGCCGAAATTCAAATTACAGGTTCGGATGAATTTCACATAAATGAACTGTTTTTCCTGTCGAACTTCTATCTGCATTTTTTTCTCCGTTACTGCTTATCACCGTTTCATCACTTTCCGGCAATTACTCCTTCCGTATTAAATATTCCTTATGAATTGCTTGTGCATTTTTGTCCGTGATGTATGGGATTAGTTTTGCTTTCCGGTAAATATCCCGGATCGCCGTAAGCGGCAACCTATCATCGCCGGGAATATAATCCACAAAAAAAACCGGCAAATTCCATTTTGATTTTATCCTTTCCCAACGGGATAATATGGCCAGTCTTTCCATATCGGGTCGAACCGTTACGCTTCCATCGTCGGTTATATCTGAAAAAACTTCTTCGACCAGAAGTCCCTGAATATCCCCGGCAATTTGATCCAGGAGAAAATCTCCGTTGTTGAGAATAATCAGAATGTGCGGAAATGCCCGGCGAATCCGGTTGATCAGGTGAGCCATGTCATCTTTGTACTCGGGAAACCGGGCGGGAGATGCCATGTCCACCGAATCAAACAAAAACCCCTGATATCCCCGGCGCAAAAGAGGGGGGATAATTTTATGGATCAGCAGATCCTGCCAACCCTTCTCTCCCGGATTAATGAAATAATGATCCTGCCAGCGGGGATTTTTACTCACCAGCCACTGTGGCGGAATTTTGCACCCGTATTTCCGGTACGTCTCCAATTCACCCACGTTCAGATAGGCTAATACAAGTTTATGTTGCTTTTTCAATGTCGTAACTTCACCTTTTGTGAACGCATCACTTTCAAGAATTAACAAATCGAACGGCATGAGCTGTTCCGTTTTCACCGGAGCATAAACTACAGCAAAAGAACCTGCCCGCTCCAATCCCATCAGGCCGGGTTTCCGCTTTTTGATCCCTTCTTTGACGATGCTGCAACCGGACAACAGCATCAGGGTTAGAAACAGGCCTGATACAACATATTTTATGACCGTTCTATTTTTAATCCATGCCTCCCGATCCGTCCAAATTATTTGGTCCTAAATTGAGCGATTCTCTTGTTTTTGTTACTAAACAGATTTTCATTTTTAATGTAAATCCGGTTGGCGATTCAGCGAATCGCCATACAATCGCTCGATTCAAGTTAGTGTAACTATTTTGTTCTCCTGATTATTTATCGGCAAAAGGCGGTTATTTCTTGAATTTGATGGGATCGTTGTTTTGCCCAACCAACTCTCGACGGCATTGTGTTATTCCAAAGATTACCTGATTATCGGTGCAGAAGTGTGCTTGTGGAATATCGAAGCTTCTTGCGCATTTTCAGTAAATATCCCCATTATTTGGATTTTAATCTTGACATGCAGCATTAATTTTGTTATATTTTTGACCGCATTATGCAAGTGGCGCTTTAGCTCAGTCGGTAGAGCAACGGACTGAAAATCCGTGTGTCCCCAGTTCGATTCTGGGAGGCGCCACACCGAAAGCCCTGCAGTCATATTAGATTGCAGGGCTTTTTTGATTTTGTGAAATCTCTGTTTAAAAAGATTTTTGGTAACACATTAGTTCTTTGAAAAACGACAATTATCAGGAAACCTGTCCATCCCGAATGCTTTTATCGGCCTGTCTGCAACAGGCCATACGGAAAGGATAAAAAAACAGAGTTTCCGGTAGGGAACTAAATAGTTGCCGACAATTTTCAGTTCTCAATTTTTTCAATTTCTCTGCGTCCTCTGCGCCTCTGCGTTAAAAAACAGACGTTCTAAAACGCAGAGACGCAGAGAGTGCAAAGGACGCAGATATCAGTAAAAACTAAAGTGTTACGATTTTTGATTGTTTTTATCTGTCCCCCGAAATCGTCAATGGGGGCAGCCTCAGGAAGTACGGACGATAGGTTTAATATAAAAACCGAATAATTTATTAAAAATTAATTTGAACAGACCTATATTTTTGTAAGTAAAACCAAAAGACAAACCGTCAGAAAATATCTCCCATTATCGATGCCTGTCCCGGGCTTACCAAAAGAAAAGATCAGGAGAGGTAATATCACATTTTTCAAAGAACTATGTTTCTAAATCTGCTGCCTCGGTATTTATCACTGCTTAAAATATAGACAACACTGTCAATCAGTAACATTCCTGAGAAATAACAAGCAATTCTTACGACAAAAAAGAAATAGAATCTCTATTCAATGATATCTAAAACACTTATCGAGAATTTTTTCTACAAAACTACAAGAAACGATTGTTGACTGTTTTTTATTCTTGAAGATGAATAAAAAATTGCAGTTATTTATCATAAAAGGAGTTTAAACGGAAAGGCTGATCTGTCCCGTCGCATGGCCGTCTATGCGGCGCAGATTCATCGCATGGATATCGGCGCGGGGAAAATCATGGCCAAGCTGAAAGAGATGGGACAGGAAGAGAATACGCTGGTGCTTCTTCTGTCTGATAACGGTGCCTGTTATGAAGGCGGCCCGCTGGGATTCGACCGGCGCAAGAACGGGTTGCCTGCCGGCGGAGTCGATTCCTACATGAGTTACGGCCGGTCCTGGTCGAATGCCGGCAATACACCGTTTCGCTTGCATAAGCACTGGGTTCATGAAGGCGGCATCTCCACACCGCTGATTGCCCGCTGGCCGGCGGTGATCAAAAAGTAAATTGTTACAATTTTTGCAGGATGTTTCGTGTTTTGAAAAATTGTGTAGAAATGAAAGAATCCGAAAGTAAAAGGAAAAAAATGAAGCCGGAAAAATTAGTTGCGATTTCAATGATTTGCCTCAGTTTGTTTTTTGTAAATGTTAGCTATCTTTACGGAAACGATACAGATCGAATCCCCAAAAAGAGCGGTGTCGAAATAACTCCCCAACGTGCGGAAAATTTTATCTCCATTACCAAAGACGGAGCCTGGTGCTGGTTTTCCGATCCGCGCGCGGTTTATCATCATGGAAAAATGTATATTGGCTGGACCAGCTCGAAGGGAGACATCGTTGTTGGCAAGTATAATTACGAAAGCGGAGAAATGACCGGTAAAATTATCCGGCCGGAATTTCAGAAAGACGACCATACGGCGCCTTCTCTGCTGTTCCTGCCGGACGGCCGTTTAATGCTGTTCTTCACCGGACATAACGGCGGTTTTTACTATACCCGTTCTTTCCGGCCGGAGGACATTGCTGAATTTGAGCCGGTAAAGCAGTTAGACCTTGGCAGCATGTTGTGTTACACCAATCCGGTTATACTATCTGCGGAAAACAACCGGATTTATATTTTTTCCCGCGGCGGGTACAACTGGAAACCATCATACATTTATTCCGACGATCTGGGTGAAACCTGGTCACAACCGGGAATTGTGGTGGCCAAACCGGGGGCTTCCAAATACAATAGGCCGTATACGAAGGTTGCTTCGGACGGAAAATCGGCCATCCATTTTGCCATTACCGACGGGCACCCGCGAAACGAGGCTTACAATTCCATCTACTATCTAAAATATGAATACGGCAAATTTTATGACGCCGCCGGAAATATTTTGGGTGACACCACTTCGCTGCCCATCGATCAGAATACGGTGCCCAAAGTGTACGACGGTACAAAGACACTGACACGGGCGTGGATCTGGGACATTGCGCCTGATGCACAGGGTAATCCGGCGCTGGTTTACGCCACTTTCCCGGAGGAATCGAAACATTTCTACCATTATGCCAGGTGGAACGGCGCTGAGTGGAAAAATGTAACACTATGCCGGGGCGGCAGTTGGTTCCCGCGGTTCAAAAAAAAGAAAGAAGAACGGGAGCCGGAACCGCACTACTCCGGCGGGATTTATCTGGATCATGAAAATACCGGGCTTGTTTATCTTTCCGTGCCGCACAATGATATTTTTGAGATCGAGCGCTGGCAGACTGCGGATGGCGGTGAAAACTGGACGCATACGCTGCTAACCGCCCAATCGGGATACGATAACGTACGACCTTTTGTGGTTCGGCATGCACCGGCGGAAAAATCTCCCCGGGTACTCTGGATGTACAATAAAAATTACCGCCATTATACTCAGTTTGAATCGGAAATAAAAGGGGACAAACCGGCTGCCGGGTTTTCCACCGGATTTGCAAAAGCGGATGTAAAACGAGTGATGGGTAAAGTTGCGGACTGGCAGATCGATCATTTTGCACAGGTGAAACATCATCTGCCGGACTGGACAAACGGCGCGCTTTACGCCGGTATGATGGCGTGGGCGAAAATGGCCGGGGATGAAAAATACCTGGACTGGTTGTACCGCATTGGCAAAAAATACGGTTGGCAGCCCTATTTCAGAATGTATCATGCGGATGATTTTGTAGTGATGCAGATGTATCTGGATATGTACCGCCTGAAAAAGAATGAAGACATCCTGATTCCCACCAAAGCCCGGATCGACTGGGTAATGAAACATCCGTCCCATGCCAGCCTTGCACTGGATTACAAAGATCCGCACACACTCGACCGTTGGTCCTGGTGTGATGCCCTGTTTATGGCGCCGCCGGTATATGCAAAATTATCGGCTATCACAGGGGAGGAAAAATATCTCAAGTTCATGAACAAAGAGTACAAAGCCACGTATGAATTTCTCTACGATAAACAGGAACATCTTTTTTACCGGGATCATCGTTATTTTGAACAGCGGGAAGCAAATGGTCAAAAAATATTCTGGGGCCGGGGAAACGGCTGGGTGATGGCCGGACTGGTAACTATCCTCCAAGAATTGCCGGCAAAAAGTAAATACCGCGGGTTTTACGAAAAATTGTTCCGGAAAATGGCCGAAAAAATTGTGACGCTGCAGGATAACGACGGCTACTGGCATGCCAGTCTGCCGGATCCGGTTAGCTATCCTAATCCGGAGACCAGCGCCGGCGGGTTTTACTGTTATGCACTGACTTACGGGGTGAATACCGGATTACTCGACCGGGCAAAGTACTTTCCTGCGCTGAAAAAAGCCTGGCAGGCGCTGGTAACTGCGGTCTATCCCGATGGTAAGTTGGGCTGGGTTCAACCCATCGGCGCCGATCCGAAAACAGTGACGCAAAATATGACGGAAGTGTACGGTGTGGGCGCATTTTTGCTGGCGGGCTCGGAGATATTTAAGATGTCCAAGTGAAATAAAGTTTTTGGATTTTTGTTTCTAACTTCAGCCTAAATTGAGCGATTCTATACTTAAGACAACCACCCAAAGAGTGAAATGTCATTCAGTAAGAATCTTGTTAATTTTTTGCTAATATTCAAAAAGATTCCTCCTGAATGACATGAGAAGCGCTCAATTTAGGTACAGAAAAGAGTTGCCACAGAATTTTTTTGTATTGGATTTGCGACCGGATTATATTGGGAAAGATTATTTTGGTAATTCAAAATGTTCCTGAAATATAGAAATAAGAGTAACTGATAGAATACAGTACGATTATATTGGAAGTTGTGTTACATTCCCCGTACCCCCCAAGGGGGGTACGGGGAATGTTCTTTGAATCTGCTTGAATAATTCCTGAATTGAGCGATTGTAGAGCGATTCGCTGAATCGCCAACAGAATTTACACTAAAAATATATAAACCCGTTTGGTGACAGGAACAAACTTAAAAACAAAAGAATCGCTCAATTCAGGTAATTACAAATCAAGGACAAATAAATGGCCGCACAGCAAAATGACGGTGAAAATAAATGACCAATAAATGGCAACAAGAACGAACTAACCTGAACTGAAAACAGAGGAATTCAATATGCGGGAAAAGATTGTCGGCATTCTCGGCGGTATGGGACCGGAAGCGACGGTGGATTTTATGCAGCGAATTATCCGTTTAACACCGGCAAAAGATGACGGCGATCACATTCACATGCTTGTGGACAATAATCCTAAAATACCGTCGCGCATTGCAGCGATCATTGAAAAAAGCAACGCCGATCCGTTGCCGGTTCTTGTTGAAATGGCTGAAGGTTTGCAAAAGAGCGGCGCGGATTTTCTGTCCATCCCCTGTAATACCGCTCATTTTTACTTGCCGGAAATCCGGGCGGCCGTTAAAATTCCTGTTTTGGACATGATAGAACTTACCGTGCAGAAAATTATTGCAGAAAATCCCGGTATAAAAAAGGTTGGTCTGTTGGCTTCTTCTGCGGTTTTGATCACCGGTCTTTACAAACAGGCTTTAGCGGAAAAGGGTGTTGCCATTCTGTATCCGCCGGAAAAGATGCAGAGCCGGGTGTTGCAGACCATCAAAAAAGTAAAAGCGGACGCATACGGCAGGGACGATATGCGGTACGTGCAGGAGGCAGCCAATTTTCTAACGGACAACCGGGCCGAAGCGCTGATCATAGGCTGCACAGAGTTGTCCGTTATCGCCGGACGTATTCATTTTCGGACAATCTCCTATAACTCCTCACAGGTATTGGCTGAAAAGGTGGTGAAAATAATTAAAAAAGGATAATGTAGCATGTTTGAATTCAATCTGTTCAACGGTAAATTTCTCCTCATTATTTTTTTAGTACTCCTTCTCGCGCTTTCTCTCCGTTTCATGAAAACCAAAACGAAGCAAACCCGGGCAAAACGAAAAGAAATTTTAGACAGATTGAGAAGAGAAAAAGAAAAAGAATCGTCCTGAATTTTGATTTTTTTTATGACAGGTTTCTTTTTCAAAAAGCCAACGTGCTACTGCTCTTTTAACGATACTGCAGGGGATATATTTTTCCCACCTCTCTTTATTAAATAAAAATCTTGTAAACCTAATTCTAACCGGACTCGTCTTACTATTCAAAAGGGAAAAAAAGGACGGATGAGCAGCGAACAATCACGATTGATTGCCCGGGTGCGTGACGGGAATCTTATCGCCTTCAGAAAAATTATGGAGTTGCATCAGCGGGATGTATTCAATCTGGCCTATGATATGACCGGGAACCGGCAGGATGCGGAGGATTTATCGCAGGAGGTGTTTATCAAAGCTTTTTATGCCATGCAGCATTTTCGCGGCGATGCGAAAATTGGTTCCTGGCTTTATCGTATTACCGTGAATACCTGCATCGATAAAGCGAGGAAAAAAAAGGAAGAAATTTACGATCATTCGGAAGAATTTAATGACACTAACTCTGTTCCCCCAAAATACTGGCCGGTCAGTTACGGTGATAATCCTGAAAAGCAGGCGGAAAAAAGCATGATGCAGCGGCATATTCAAAACGCATTGCAGAAACTCTCACCCGGGGAGAGAACGGTTTTTATTTTGCGACATTACCACGATCTGCCGTTGGGAGAAATCGCTAAAATACTGGATATTTCACCGGGTACTGTGAAAAGTCAGATTCATCGCGCGTTCAAAAAATTGCAAACTCAGTTATCGTTTTATAGAAATGATTTTGGCCGGGAGGTGCAAAAGTGAAATGTAAAGCATGTCGCACCCTGTTTCCTGATGCGGTTTACAATGAATTACCGGAGAAAAAAAGACCTGCGTTTCATGCTCATCTGCATGAATGCGAATCCTGCCGCCGGCAATATGACGAATTGAAATTAACGCTGGGTATTATGGATGAAAAAGAGCGGCCGCAATTGTCCGAAACGGATTGGGATCAATTTTGGCAGAAATTGAGCGACAAAATTGAAACCCGAAAAGTGGACGCAAAAGCTTTTACATCCTGGTTGGGAAAAATAAAAGCAATCTTTCAATTTGAACCGAAATGGGCCGTGCAAATAGCGGGTATGGCCGGTATTTTGTTCATCGGCATTCTGATCGGCCGTTTCTATTTTGGCGCCGAACCAACCGGAATAAAGACAACCTCTCCCGCTTTTAGTATGAATGCGGAATTGGCGGGCACTACTTCCGCTTATCTGCAGCGCAGTAAAGTGGTGCTGTTGGGGTTGGTTAATTTTGATCCGCAAAAAGATGACCCGTATGTGCTTAATTTCCCGGAGCAAAAAAAAATATCACGGAAATTAGTAAAAGAAGCCTTTGTTCTGAAGCGACAATTGAGACAGTCGCATCAAGAGCAATTATGCCGGTTGGTTTCCGATCTGGAAGTGATATTGATGCAAATTGCCAATCTGGAATCGGATTATGACTTACCGGCTATCGAAATGGTAAAGAGCGGAGTGGAACGAAGAGGAATATTCCTGAAAATTAATATTGAAGAGATGGAGAAAAATCAGAAACAGCAGATGGAATCTGAAAAAAATATTCCGAAAAACTCAAAAAATAAAATCTAAACAAAAGAGGTCTTCTTATGAGTAGTAGGAAAATGAACTTTTTTCTCGTGGCGTTTTTCTTCGTATTGCCGATCCTGCTTTACGGACAACAACCGGGTAGCGAAAAGAGCGGGCTCCAATCGGAACGGATCCACCTTCATGTAGAGATGGAGAAACTTGCGCTTGGAATGGCGGCGCTGAACAGAAATCTATTTCAATTGTCGGCAAATCCGGCACTGACAGTAATGGGAAAAAACCCCGGTCTGCCTGAACCGGCCGCCCAATTTTCATGGAACGGTTCGCCCGAACAGGATAAAGTCAGCAGAGCTTACCGGGAAGCCTACAACCTGATTCTTGATGAAAAATGGCAGTTAGCTCAAAACGCCTTCGACGCCTTTGTGAAAAAGTTTCCTAAAAACAAGTACACGGATGACGCCAGATTTTGGTACTGTTACAGCTACGAAAAAGCAGGGAAATCTCCGGAAAAAACGTTCGATCTGTATGATCAATTCATCAAAGCTTATCCCCGAAGCAAATGGTCGGATGACGCTAAAACCAATATGATTCGCATCGGTTACCAATTGGCCAAATCCGGTAAGGTCGAATACGAAGCAAAGGTTCAATCGTTGCGACAGCGTGGTGATGAGGAAGTGCTGCTCTCCGCTCTCTATGCACTGCAAAACATTGGTGATGAAAAAGCCCTGCAAGCGGCGATTGAATTGTACGATCGTGCAAAAAATGAAAGAATTCGTGGTAAAATTGTTTATATTCTCGGCAATTTTGAGGCTCCTCGAGTATTGCCCAAATTAATTGATATTGCCCAAAATGATCCGTCTGAATCGGTAAGAAAAAAAGCTGTATATGCTATTGGTAATAATGATACAAAAGAATCGATTGCAGCATTGAAACAAATTGTCAAATCTAAAAGTAATGCAGACCTGAGGAAAACAGCTCTTTATGCTTTGGGCAATAAGGAAATTGACGACCTCGTTCCGTTTTTGGGTGATATTGCCCGAACTGAAGCTGACGAATCCCTGGCCAGAGCAGCTACATATTCACTCGGTAATATTGACACGCAGGCAGCTACCAAAGAATTAAATCGAATTTTGAAAGAAGCAAAATCGGTACAAGCAAAGGAAGCTGCTCTGCATTCATTGGGCAATCGTAAAGATAAAGAATCTCTCTCACTTTTAAGAAGTATTGCCTTAAACGATCAGGAATCCAGGCTCAGTAAAATGGCTGTTTATGCTATCGCAAATAATGAAAGCAATGAGGCGTTGAAGATTTTGGAAGAAATTGTTACTTCTGCAATTCATAAAGGTGCGCAAAAAGCAGCCCTTTATCAAATTGGAAATTATGAAAACAGCGCCGAAGCAAAACAATTTCTGATGAAAACAGCCATTGGGCATGCAGATAAAGATTTGGCGAAAGCGGCAACTTATAGTTTGGCAAATTTTCGGAAACAAAGCGGCACAAATTTTCTTTACAAGATATTGCAGGAATCAAAATATTTGGAAGTGAAAAAGGCCGCCCTGTACAGTCTCGCCGGTGATGCGGATGAACAATCCATTGAAATTTTAAACCGGATTTTAAAAGATGAAGAAGATCCGGAAATCAGACAAATTGCGGTGCGGGCTTTAGGAAGCACCGAGAGTGATAAAGCTGTTCCCATTTTGGTTGATATCATTAAAAATGATCCGCATATCAGAATAAGAACAACGGCAGTTTCGGCTTTAAGCCAAATTGGTTCCCCGAAAGCGCAGGAAGCTTTGATGGAAATTGTGAGTGGGAAAAAATAAGCATGAAACAATTTATCATTCTCTGTCTGTGCGGGCAGGGAATAACATTTACAACCTGAGATTTAATAGAGATTACTTCCATTAAAAAAATGAGATTTGCAATGAAAAAAAAATCGATCAAAAATAAAGAGGCCTGACATGAAAAAATTTAAGCAAATTTTACCTGTCATTTTCATAACATTTGTCTGGGTATTCCCGGCATTTTCCCAAACAGTACTTAAGCACCCAAATCCTGATGAAAAGCTGAAAAGCCGCTGGAATTGGGCATTTGATCAGGCAAAAAACAAACATTTCAAAGATGGTTTTTGGGTTGGTTACAGCATAAAACGGTTAATGGGGAAAAATTCATTTACCGGCAGTTCCTATGATCCACCCAGGAAAGATTTAAAAACATTACGGGAAATTTTGGCAACGAACCCGGGAAAAAACAGATATGAAAATGTTTCAGATGTGGAAGTGATAAAAAAAGAAGCGGAAAAAGCCCTGGAAAGAATCAAAAATAAAAAGAAACCTGAAAAAAAAGTCTGGAAGGACGTGGCGTTTTTATTTCAATTTTCATCGAATAAAGAAGGTTACAGTGCAATTAAAGGAATGAAATTCAGCAATCTTTCTCTTGTTGTGGATTTGGATGAACTTCCTTTAATTTGGCTTGGTGGAGCAGAAGACCGGGAAAGCATCGCGTTCTTACAGAAAATATATTCGCAGGACGGAACACAAAAAAACAGAGAAAGAATAATTTTTGCTGTTTCAGCCCACGAAGATTCAAAATTAGTAATTCCGTTTTTGCAGGAAAAGCTGGCCGGAAATGAACCGGCCGACATTCGAAAAAAAGCAGCTTTCTGGCTGGGGCAAAGGGATGAAAAAGAAGCCCTGCAGATATTAGCAAAAGCAGTAAAAGAAGATAAGTCGGTGAAAGTTAGAGAACAGATTGTTTTTGCGATTAGTCAGATGGATTTGGATGAGTCTACGGACAAGCTTATCGATTTGGCACAAAATTCAAATGATCCGGCGGTTCAGGGAAAAGCGGTATTTTGGCTTGGTCAGAAAAATGAGAAAAAAGCATTGTCTGTGCTGAAAAAAATTGTAAGATCAGATGATTCTTACAAAATTCGTGAGAAAGCAGTCTTCGCAATCCAGCAGATTAATTCGGAAGAAGCGATAAATGAATTGATCGATTTAGCTAAAAATTCCAAAAGCCGGAAAATCAGGGAGAAAGCGATTTTTTGGTTAGGACAAAAAGCCTCAAAAAAAGCTGCGCAAGCATTGGATGAAGTTGTGCAAAATGATTCGGACACAAAAATTCAGGAAAAAGCAGTATTTGCTATTTCTCAACTGCCAAACGATAAAAGTGTGCCTGCATTAATTGAAATAGCCAAAACCCACAAAAATCCGGGAATTAGAAAAAAAGCGATTTTCTGGTTGGGCCAAAGCGGGGATAAACGTGCAGTGGACGCCATTGTGAGTATTGTGAAGGGGAAGTAGAAAAAGTTTTATTACATCCTGTTTTGTTAAATAAATAGTGCCTGGATGAAAACTGCTGCTTTTCAATCTATGAGTTTATTTTCAGGCTCTGAATAGTTGCTGCATTTTTTTTGCACCGGGCCCGGCAACGAAGCAGTTCTGACAACATATTAGTTTTATTTTCAGAACCTTTACCGGGGTAAAATAGATGTCATCAGGAAAGCAGCTACAAAGTTTCCGCACAGATATCACTTCGGCATAAGAAATGAATCGTAACTATTCAGGTCGCCTGAGAGTGAACCCCTCAGGCTAAGACATGAAAGCATCCTGAAGGATGCTATCGTAAATAGGACGCTTTAGCGCCCTTTTATTTCTTAGCCTTGTCGTTCACGGCA